>JANLPU010000039.1:0-5299 GCA_031367425.1 Hyphomicrobium sp. | reverse complement strand
GATGCGCAGTGGGCATCCGAAGGCGCAACCAAAACGCGCCGGATGCGCAGTGGGCATCCGAAGGCGCAACCAAAACGCGCCGGATGCGCAGTGGGCATCCGAAGGCGCAACCAAAACGCGCCACCAAAAAGTTGACACCTTCCCCTGGCCGCGCTTATGGTGCGCAACTTTTCAGCGCATCGTTGGGCTGGCTCGGCCGTTTCCGGAGGGAGACGGGAACTGGGCGTTGTCTGCGGCGCCTTATCGAGCTGGTGGATGCAATGAAAGTCAGGAACTCGTTGAAATCGCTGCGCGGCCGTCATCGCGACAACCGCTTGGTCCGCCGTAAGGGCCGCGTTTACGTCATCAACAAGACGAACCGGCGTTTCAAGGCCCGCCAGGGCTGATTGCCGACCGGGCGGACATGCCCGGTCCTTGCTGGTTTTGCGCAATGGCGTTTTGACGCCATCATTCTGGCGCAGTATCATCTGGCCATGACAAAACGCCACGCCGTCCGTTCCGCCGCCGCCAGCGCCTCCAAAGGCGCTTTGGTGATGCTCTGCGTTGCTGCCTTGACAGCGGGATCCGCCTTCTCTCAGTCCGGAAAACCGCCCGATGAACCCGGCAAGGACCAACCCAGGAACCAGCCGCGGCTCGACAACGGCAAGCCAGCCCCGAAGTCCGAACCGAAAGTCGACCCCAAGGCCGAGGCTGCACCGGCCGAGCCGGGCGCCGACGGCAAGACGTCGGCAAAGCTACGCTCGTCGCTCGCCAACAAGCCGCAGACGGCCGATGAGAAGGCCAAGATGCTGAGCGATCTCTACGCCCAGCTGTCGACAGCCGACGACGAAGCATCCGCCAAGAAATTTGCCGGCCAGATTGAGCGGCTCTGGTCGCACTCCGGCAGCGACACCATCGACCTGCTGATCGAACGCTCGAATGCGGCCCTCAAGAAGAACAAGCCGGAGCTGGCACAGACGCTGCTGGACCGCGCGGTTTCGTTGGCGCCTGACTACGCTGAAGCGTTCAACCAGCGCGCCTATTTTCACTATGTGCGCAATAATTACGATGCCGCCGTCGGCGATCTCAGGCGCGTCCTGGCGCTCGATCCCAACCACTACAAGGCGCTCGAAGGCTTGGCGCAGATCTGGCGTGACACCGGCAACAAGAAGGGTGCGTACGGCGTCATGAAGCAATTGATGGACGTGCACCCGCACGCCCCTGGCGCCAAGGCCATCTACGAAGAACTAAAACGCGAAGTCGACGGCCAAGGGATTTGAGCGGATTGAGCGCCTCCGCTGTTGCATGCGTGTAATACGTCGGAGCGAGCGGGCCAAGGCGTAGCCGGCAATTGCAGCGCCGATCCCGGGAGGTCCGACAACTTGTCGCCAGCTCGCATGCGCGGGACTTTTGGACCTCACCGGAACGCCAATGGGCCTTCTATCGGCCTTCGGGCGGGTTCACTCCGACCTACCAGCACCCTAATTCGGCCGCGTCACCGCTCCGCCAGCAGCTCCGCCCTCGCCCGGGTCCGTCAGCCGGATCGTCCAGTCCTTGGCATCGTTCGTATCAACCTCGAAGAACCCGGTGCGCTTGTAGCCGCGCTTCGGGCAATCCTGGTTGCCACGGATCGTGAATGTCTTGTCGGTGGTGCACATAGCGTTCGTGCCGGCCCATTCACCGCCGCGGTCATAGTCGACCGCATGCACGTAGTAGAACCGGCTCGCCAGGGTACCCTTGAGCAGCGTCTCGCACGTCTGCGACGAGACGTTCCACCAGCCCTCGGTCGCCCAGCCCTTGCCGTCCTGGTAGCCGATCGCGATGCCGATCCGGCTCGACGTCGCGTTGCACAACTTCAGATCGGCGTGCGCCACAGTGGGCAACAACAACCCGAGGGTCAGCGCGGCCGTTGGCAGCACCAGCCTCCTCACGTGTCCCCGGTTCGTCCCCCTCGGCCTCATATCCCTATTCACCAACCAGAATTGCGCGGAAGTCGTTGACGTTCGTGTGCGTCGGCCCTCGCAGCACGAGCGCGCCGATCGACTCGAAGTAGGTCGTCGCGTCATTGTCATCCAGGAATTTCTGGGCGTCGAGATGGCGGGTGGCCCCTGCCCCCACGGTTTTCGTTGAAACTGTCGCGCCGGCCGCGTCGGAGACCTTCCCCTCGCCCCCGTCGATGCCGTCCGTGTCTGCCGCGATTGCGGCAATCCCCGCCGAGTACTTGATGGCCAACGCCAGCGCCAGCGCGTACTCCTGGCTCCGCCCGCCGCGACCAGACCGGTTGCGAACGGTAACCTCGAGCTCGCCGCCGCTGATGATGGCGAGGCGCCGCCCCTTGGCCCTTGCGTCCAGCGCCAGTTTCGCGTGTGCCAGCGCCACCTCGCGCGCCTCGCCGGTCACCGCATCACCGAGATTGACCACCTCGTAGCCACGCGCACGCGCCAGAGCGCACGCGTCCTCCAGCGACTTTTTCGGTGTTGCCACGATCCGGTACTCCGAGCGCGCGAACACGGCGTCTCCAGGCTTCGGCGTCTCGTTGGCCGCGTCAGCCAATGCTCGCTCGATTGTATCCGGCACCGGGAGGCCGAGCGCCGTCATGCGCTCACGCCGTTTGGCGATTGTTGCCTGCGCATCGGCCAGCGTCGTCGGATCGGGCACGGTCGGGCCGGAGCCGATCGTCGCCGGGTCGTCGCCGGGAACATCGGATATCGCCAGCGTCAGCAGCCGCGCGCCACCCGCTGCCTTCGCCAGTCTTCCGCCCTTGATGCGCGACAGATGCCGGCGCACCGTATTCATCTCGTGGATGTCGGCGCCCGACTTGAGCAGCCCGCGCGTCAGCGCCGTCTTGGCCGCGAGGTCGATCCCTGACGCAGGTGCCGCCCACAGCGCCGAGGCACCGCCCGACAGCAGCACAAGCACCAAGTCCTCTGGTTTCGCCGACGCCGCCATGGCCAGCGCCGCCGCCGCCGCGCGTTCGCTTGCTTCGTCCGGTGTCGGATGTCGCCCCTCGATGAAATCGAGATGCTTCGGCCCTTTGGCACCAAGTGTCGCCGCGTAGCCGTGCGGCGCGGTCAGCACGCCGCTGACCCGGTCGAGCACGCCCTCTGCCTGATAGTGCCGCTCGGCCGCAACCGCCATCGCTGCCGCCGCCTTGCCGGCACCGAGGATGATCAACCGCCCGCCCTCGGGGATCGCGGGAAAATGCCCCTTCAGGCACACGTCTGGATGTGCCGCCGCGACGGCCGCCTCGTAAAGCTGCAACAGCAACTGTCGTTGATCGGCGGCCAAGCAGAACCTCCCCTTTTACCGCGCGGTCTAAGCAGATTTGGCGTGATGCGCAAATCGAGTGGAGAAGAACCCCACATTGGGCGGCCAGATGTTAAGTGCTCATTGTCTCCAAGCGCTGCAGGACCACCAGATGATCTTTGGTCGGCAGTGGTGCTGTGGAGATGAAGAGCTGCCGTGAAAATTCAACTCCCGGTCGTCGTTCCAGCTTGAATGGCGCTGGTTTAAGCCCCGCAATACTTGTGTGATCTGCCGCAAATGTAAATCCCACTGGTATAAAATCAGCTTGAAACTTAGAACATTTCTTCAAGCCCGTAGTCACAAGTTTCGCTAAATCCTCCAGCGGTCGCAGCACTTTCAAAAAATCCCGATTTGAGTGGATGCAGACGTGACTTTCATAAATCCGCGAAATTGAATGCGTTTCAATTCTATCAAGACCGAGCGACACATTCGCCCAATCCAAGACGTCCGCGAGAAACGCGTCCAATAAGTCCGTCGGTGAATGCGAAGCAATCATCACACCGTCCGAATAGATGTTAAATTCACCGATAGCTGCATCACGAAAAATGCCGTGACCAAATCGAATTGGTTCCGCCGATAGGTCCTCAATAGAGCTTGGGTGTTGCGCAAATCGATATCGCTCCACGAAAGCGGCACTCGCAGTAGGCATGTAAAGCTGCCCTGCCAGACGGCGAGTCAGGAAGAGGCTGACCAATCGGCTTTGCTCAACTGCTATCAACTCCATTGATGATCTTCCTCAACTAGGCGCGTCTGATTCTTTTTTTGACGTTGGTGTTGCTTTTCGCTGCTTGATCTATCGCGAACAGCCCAGTGAGTCCCGGAGCCGAGCGCGGTATTGGCGGCAAGACTCCGGTTGCTGGACACGGGCTCCAAGATAGAATTGAGTGCTGATACGGCAGATGCAGCGCCGGGGGTTAATTCGCGTGCGTATCTCTCCAAGACCCGCTCCGACGGTTCAAGGCTAATCGATAGTTGAGCATCTAGCGCGTCAGCAAGCTTAAGAAGCGTCTCAAGCTTCCAAACGGCGTCTGTGGACACCTCGAACCTGGAAATGGCTGATTGTTTCATTTCGGATTTATCGGCCAACTCGGCTTGAGTCCAACCTCGCAACTCACGCAAATCTCGGAAAAGCTCAGGCACTTTTGCTTCGAGCTCTGCCCGAAACCATTCGCGCCTGTATTCGATGTCTTTCAGACGCTCTGAGAGACAAAGGTCAATGGAATTTAAGGTTACCAAGATTTACCTCCTGCTTAAGCAGCGACGCGTACCTTTTCTGTGCCAACTCAAGCTTGCCTTTTGGCGTCTTCTGGGTCTTTTTTTCGAAACAAACAAGGAAGACTGCCGTTCCACCGTGGTGGACATACATCAACCTGAACGCCTTTCCGTCATGAGTGACCTTCAGCTCAAAGATGCCATGGCCGAGCGGTCTGGTGTTGCCACGATACATGTGACCATCAGACGCCATTCTCCTCAAATCGCGCACGATGCGCATCTCTCCGCCCTTGCCCACTTCAACTAAGAAGTCAGACACGACACGTTCCCATTGCTTTAAGTCCCCCCCATATATCACTTGTGCGTTATGTTTTCAACGCCTCATTGGCCGAAAATATAACATGCGCGTAATTCTCAAGTCGAGGCGACGGGTCTGGTCGAAACCGCCGAGAGGACGCTTCCCCCCGCCCGCCCCCTACACCAACCGCTCGGCTGCCCGCGCCAGCTCCCGCCGGAACCCCGGTTGTGCGATCGCAATCAGCGCTTTCGCCCGCTCCGAAACCGTACGCCCGCGCAATTCCGCGACGCCGTGCTCGGTGACGACGATGTCGGCATCCGCTCGTGAGGTTGTCACGACGCCATCGCCGAGCCGCGAGACGATGCGCGAGCGCGTGCCGCCCTTCGCCGTCGACTCCATGGCGACGATGCCGCGCCCGCCCTTCGACCGCATGCAGCCGCGCGAGAAATCCGCGTGCCCGCCGATCATGCCGAGATGCCGCCCGTCGCCGACCTCGGCGTTGAT
>JANLPU010000034.1:0-60028 GCA_031367425.1 Hyphomicrobium sp. | reverse complement strand
CTGATCGAGCGGTTCTTCAATAAGCTGAAGCAGTTCCGCCGGATCGCGACCCGATACGACAAGCTTGGGGCCACGTTCTTCGCCTTCATCCAGCTTGCGGCTGTAAGGATCTGGTTGCGGTCAATTGAGTCCACGGCCTAGAAGAGCCCAAAGCATCGGAGCGACGAGCGCTAGCAAAACGAACATCTATATTTCCCCTTGTAACGCAGCCAACCGCCGTCGTTTAGTTGTCCGGACTAACCGATTTGTCAAATCGTCAGCAGACGTTACAACGCTCATAGATCGCCTTGGTCACGGAACCTGGAGGCAAGACGAAACGTGGCAGCCTTTAACTCAAAAACTGAAGTTGTCCCCAGATGTTGCAACCGGTTTCACGTTCGTGAAACGTGCCGCGCTGGATACAACTATGCACTCTGTATAGACACGAGCACGGGCATCTGGCGGGGCAGCTCGCCAACAAGCGTCACCTAACCATGAAGAGGGCAGGATCACATGACGGATTATCGGCAAGTTCCGTACGACCCCAGCGCAAACGTGTTTAGCGGTGGCCAAGAATTTGCAGAAAATCCTGAACAGCGTTGCCCGTGCGTGCTTCTGCTCGACACCTCTGGGTCGATGCAAGGCGAACCGATCGCGCAGCTGAACGCCGGTCTCGCCGCGTTCAAGACTGATTTGATGGCCGATAGCCTCGCGGCCAAACGCGTTGAGGTAGCCATTGTGACCTTTGGTCCAGCTCAGGTCATTAGCAACTTTCAGACAGCCGACCAATTCCATCCGCCCCATCTGACCATTAACGGCGATACGCCCATGGGCGCTGCCATCGCCCAGGGCATCCGCTTGGTCGAAGAACGCAAGCAGGTCTATCAGGCGCACGGTGTCCAATACAATCGTCCTTGGATTTTTCTGATCACAGATGGCGCACCTACCGATGACATTACCAGGGCCGTACAGGCAATCAAGTTAGGCGTCGAGCACAAGAAATTCGCATTTTTTGCTGTTGGCGTCGAAGGCGCAGATATGGCGACCCTCAGCAAGATTAGTCCTCGTCCGCCTGTGAAGCTCGCCGGCCTTAAGTTCCGGGAGTTGTTCCTTTGGCTTTCGAACTCCTTGGGCACGGCCTCGCGGTCAAGCCCGAACACAGTCACACTGCAGCTACCTCCTCCGACAGGTTGGACGGAACTCTAATGGGCTCCGCGCCGCGTTGGCGGTTCGCCGCTACGTCGGTCACCGGCACGTCTCATGTGCGGTCCGGCGGCGGTTGCCAAGACGCCTATGGCACGCGAGTAGTCGATGGCGTTGAAGGCCCTGTGCTCATCGTTGCTGTCTCAGACGGCGCTGGGAGCGCCAAAGCCGGGGCGATGGGTTCAGCCTTGGCGACCGGATGCGTCATAGAGCAGGCCGAAGCTTGGCTCATCGCGGATCGACGGGTTTGCGAAATTGATATCGCCACAGCTCGAGATTGGTTGAACGGCATTCGAGAACACATAGCCGAAAAAGCTGGTGAAGCAGAAAGTGAGATGCGCGACTATGCTGCGACGTTACTTTTTGCCGTCATAAGTCAAACCCATTCGGTTTTTGCACAGCTTGGCGACGGTGCCATTGTCGTTCTCACTCCGGAGCATGAGTGGTCATGGGTTTTCTGGCCGATGCATGGCGAGTATGCAAATACGACCTATTTCGTGACTGATGACACCGCGGCTAAAAACATTCAATTTGAAGCCCGACCGCGTGCGGTCCGAGAGGTTGCCGCTTTTACCGACGGCCTCGAGCCCCTGGTCCTTGAATTTAAGACGAAGTCGGCGTTCCAACCGTTTTTTGGCCGAATGTTCAGGCCACTGCGGGCGTCGGCGGCGGTCGGCCGCGACGCACAGCTATCGGCCCAATTGGATGCCTATCTGCGCTCGCCAACCATTACAGCGAAAGCAGACGACGACTTGACTCTGGTCATGGCCACGACCGTTGACCCACCACCGATCCAACCCGCGCTGACGGCCTCGCACTCAACCGAAACGGGCGACTGAAGGGATGGCAAGCCGGATCACTGACAAGTCGGGCCGCCTCATTCAGTTTGGACGTCGTATCGGCGCTGGGGGAGAAGGCGAGGTCTATGAGATCGCCGACAATCCAATTGCGGTGGCGAAAATCTATCACCAGGCATTGCTGCCTGAGCGCGCTGCCAAGATCGAGGCGATGATGCTAATGGGCACGAGCGGCGTCAGCGACTTCTGTGCTTGGCCGACGGATATAATAATAGCGGACCGCAAGCCTCACGGTCTGATCATGCCCTACGTCAAAGGACGCAAGGAAATCCATCTCTTGCACGGCCCCAAGAGCCGCAAGGCCGAATTTCCCGACGCCGGGTTCGGCTTTCTCATCAGAGTGGCAACTAACATCGCTCGCGCCGTGGCAAATTTACATGGCGCTGGGGTCGTCATCGGCGACGTCAACGATCGCGGATTTCTGGCTGGGCGAGATGGCATGGTATCGCTCATCGATTGCGATAGCTTCCAGATCACGGTCCCGCGTCAAACCCATTTCTGTGATGTCGGCGTGCCAAACTTCACGCCGCCTGAATTGCAAGGGCAGAACCTCCGCGGCGTCCGGCGCACTGCCGAACAAGACGCCTTTGGGCTTGCGGTCTTGCTGTTTCTTCTGATTTTCATGGGCCGCCATCCCTTCGCTGGCAGATCGCGCAATGGCACGATCGAACTCGAAGCCGCCATTCAACAATACCGCTACGCCTATAGCAGCGACTGCGTGCGGACCGGCTTGGAGCCGCCGCCTAACACCATATCGATAGCTCACGGTGCCGGCGGGGAGATGGCCCAGCTCTTCGAACGGGCGTTTTCACCGGATGCTGTTCGCGGAGCAACCCGGCCGACCGCAGCAGAGTGGGTTGCGGCGCTCCAAAGGCTCGAAGGCAACCTTGGACCCTGCCAGTGGAACCGGGCTCACGTTTTCGCGAAAGGGCAAACGTCTTGCCCTTGGTGCTTGTTGGAACAACGTAGTGGTGTCGACCTTTTCACCTTTATTCCGAACGACGACGACCCAGCGTCGGCTGTTGATGTCGAAGCGATTTGGAAAGCGCTAGGCGCCCTCGTTCCGCCACCGGTCCCGAACTTAAAAGCGCCGGTGGCTTCATCTGGTTATCTCGCTGCATCGCTGCCGGCGGAAGTTTGCTCGCAAATCGACCGCTACTGGTCCTTAAAATTCGAAGCCGATCGCGCGAGGTCGGTCGCGTCAACATTTGATGCATCTGCGCGTCAGCAGGACACGATCGCGGACGAGATCGTGCAGTCGCTGGGACAGTCTAACATCGGCATTTTGCGCGTCGAGACAGCACTTTTACGCATTGGGGATTTAAATGGCCCGTTAGGGATAAACATTATTAGCGCCCTGGTCTTTCTGGTATCGGCCACTTTGATCGCGGTCAGCTACAACGCCGAACGGGCTGCAGAACTGACGCTTCCCCTGTTCCTGGCTTTTTCGCTGATGTTGGTCGCGATTGTTCCTTTCATTTTGGGGCTACTGCAGTGTCGTCGGACGCGGCTCATAAAAAAATTAACGACTCTGCGGACGAGGGCTCTCGACGCAAACCCAGCAACGCGAAAACGTCTGGAAACAGCGTGCGTCATGCAAAAGACGATGTTGGATCAGGCACAGCAGGCGGACGCCGTGGCGGTAGCAATGGCCAACGATGTGGAGCCGCTTAAAGCTGCCGCCGAAAATGAATGCCAAGCGCTGCTCGCCAAAGCCGAGCGCAAATTATCAGAGGCCGAGGCGCACGCCAAGCATGCCAAAGCGCGTCTCAACCAAATGGCTACCGTAGCCCGGTCACTAGGCCAAGAATTGGATGCGCGGCGTAAAAGCGCTGAACAATCCGTTCTTCAGTGGCGGAGCCTCAACGCCAAACGTTCTGCCGAATTGAAGGGGCTTCTCGACGACGAGCGCATTGATCAACTGGAAAGCTATCTAGATACCGTCTTCATATCGCCAGCCGGTATCAAGGGTATCACTCGCGCACTAAAAACTACGCTGCACAGCTGTAACATCGAGACGGCAGCCGACGTCACTCACACAGCCGTTTCTGACGTGCCAGGTTTTGGAGCCGTGCGTACTAAGACGATGGTTGATTGGCGAGCCGGCGTCGCGCGCGGCTTTAAATACGTTCCAGGAAAAGGTGTGGATCCTGCGAAGCGAGCAGCAGTCGAACGTAAGCATCTGACGGAGCGCCGCCGCGTTGAGCGGGATCTAAAAACGCTTTGTGACGACATGCTGTCAAAGGTCTCTGAACTATCCCTTGCGATGGGTCATGCAAAGCGAGTGGCCGACGAAGCCGGCACCGCCTTCGCACACGCTCAAGCTGACCGCAAAGCGCTCGGTCTCGCAGCAAATTTATAGGGCTGGATTTGGTCGGCCGTTCCACACGACGGCCCAGCGCACCGAAGGATGTGCAGTCGACGGTCTGTCGACGGCCTTCCACCGCTACGCTTTGAGCATCTTTCAGGCATTCGCAAACCGCACCGCTCTGCCGGGTCGTGAGCAAGTGAAGAACCTCGATGGACGTTCGTCCGCTGAGTTTATCGGGATAACAGGGATTGACGGCGCGTGCTCCAAAGCGCCAGCTTCTGTCAGAAAGGAGCCCCTCATGCACACGCTAGACGATGACGCGGCCGCTCTCCCAGCGCTGGGATCGCCGAAACTTCAGCCAGACGCCGCAACGCTCGACGCACTCGCTGAGTTGGCCTCGATCGATTGCCAAATCTACGAGATCGCCGCCCACTTCAGGGTCCCCGTCGCGGTGCTGAAGGATTTCCTCAGCGACGCCCCCGAGGCGCGCGCCGCCATCAAGCGGGGATACGAAGAGGGCACCGCGCGCCTAAGCCAAGTCTGCGCAACGCATGAGCGCGCCAAGCCGGCTAAGCGGCAAAATGAACGATCTCACAACCTGCGCACGGCGGGTTGATCGTGATGGCAATGCGCGATGACACCGGCCGGCAAGCACCGTCTTTGGAAGAGCTTCTCACTCGCGCTGGGCTGACATGCAGCGTCGCGCAGGCCGCCCACGACCTCGGTGTCGAACCGGTCGTGTTGCGCCACCACTTCGACCGCTCTCCCAACGCGCTGGCAGCAGCCAAATTCGCGTCGGCCAATGAGGCAAAAGCGATGCTTGCGAGGCTGGGTCAGAAGGCGGCGCGAGCAACGAAGCGCGCGGCAAGACTTGCCGAGGAGGCCGCCGCCGCCACCGATCCGGTCAATCAAGCTTTGGATCGCGTGTTCGAGTGCGTCGAAGACGCGCTGAGCGTGTTGGATGACATCGGCTTTGAGATGAACAGGCGCGGGCGCTGGGCTTGCCGTGGGCGCCGCCGCCGCCAAGCTACCTGCATCCGCGTTACGTCGCACCGCCGCCGGTGCCGAAATGCGGAGCCAAAACTCGTAAGGGCGAACCGTGCATCCGAACGGCACATCCAAACGGTCGCTGCCGCAACCACGGCGGATTATCAACGGGACCCACGACGTCAGAGGGCCGTGAACGGACACTTGCAGGCCTCCGGCGCTACCACGCCGACCGTCGCGCGGGGATACTATGCTCACACGCGGGGATGGGAATATAACAGCAGGCGCAACCGACCTTGATGACCCAACGCGCGCGGGCGCGTGTCTTGGGGTCAAACGATCGCTAGGTTCCTAACGGCGTTCTCGAACGGCCGCGTGCCGGCAACGCACGACCGAAATTATTCGTGCTCAGCGCTCGATCCGAGCCGCTCATCACGACTTGGTAGACGGCACGGGTTGTGTTCCGCTTAAAATCCTATGAGCGAACGTTATGCGAGAGGCGATATCGTCCGTCGGCACACGCACCGATGCGCCCTCGTCAGTCGCAAACGGTGGGGCCAAAGGTGGGGCCAGGGCAGATGCGGAACAAAATTGTCTTGTCACCGTAGCGACTTAGGTCGTTGAGTTGGCGGAGGGAGAGGGTGCCTAGATCGGCTGTAAGAAATTGAATTGTATTCTTTATTTGGCCTGTCTTTGCCTTCGTACCACATTCCGTACCACACTCGACAGGTGGCGCGGACGTTCAAGCCGATTGAGCCTCCGCTTCTATTGCGGGGATCGTGCCGATTGCCGTAACGATAGCCGACTGTATAGCCGACTGTACTGTGTCTACGATCTGCATTGTTCTAACTCACAAACTGTTCCGTTGAAAGTTACTGTGTATCAAGCCGCAGCGTGGCTCCGTTTCGCTTGCCATTCATCGTGTGCCAATCTTGGGTCGAAGCGGTTGCCATTTGTAAGCTCAAGCACGCCTTCGATCAGAGCGGCATTTGCCGCAACCGACCAATCCCATGTCCGAGGCGCAAATCCGTACCTGACAGGCGGGCTGTTCAAGTGATAGATTTTGCCGGTATAGCCGAATGGGCCTTCCCAAAGTTCCTCTTTGGGTGCTCCCAACCATGCAACTTCGGCTAGACCTCTCAGATCGCCAAAATCGCGCACCGGCTGGGCAATGACGGCTTTCGCGGCTTCTTCCATAATCTGAGATTGGATGGTGTGGGCGCTTTGAGGCAAGGACGAATTGTCGTGTGCCTTCTTGAATTCGAAAAACTTCAACGCCTCATCGCGAAAGCGTTGGACTAGCGGCGAAACCTGCACGTCGCACTGGACGACGGGAACGGCCGCAGCTGCGGCACTGTCGGCTAGCCGTAAAACTTTGCTGCCAGCGAAGGGCAGCAGCAGACCGCCGGCGATACCTCCTAGACGGAAGATGCCGCGCCGGGACAAATTGGAATCGTTCGTGTTCATGGGTTACTCACAGGTTGACTGGCGCGCAACATTTTGAATGTTGCGCAGGGGTTAAGGTTTCCGTTTGATTCGTTTGAGCGGGGCGGCAGCGTACTCCATTACCCAGCTTTCAAAAGCATCCTGCATGGTGGTGCCGTTCTCGGCTGCGGCGATTTTAAACGCTGTCCGCACATCTTCATCGAGCCAAAACGCAACGGCTTTCTGGCCTTCACGGCTTGGTTGCTTGTATCCCGGACGCGGCCCCATGTCGTCAATCTCCGAATCATCGAATCCGTTCATGATAGCTCCGGTTCCTGTTGAACACTAGTTGACTGTGACACAGTAATAAGCTAGCTTATTTATGTCAATAGGGTCTCTGCCTAGACTATTTGCGATCTAACGTGCTGATCTCATTGGCTCGGGGGATTTTGTGTAGGCGTCAAGTTCATGCCTAGGCATAGGCAGAATGCCTAGGCAACGGCATAGGCAATAGGAGGGTATAGGCATGGTCGTCATCGGCATTCTGAACAGCAAAGGCGGCGTCGGCAAATCGACATTGACCGCAGCGCTCGCCGTCCGGGCATCCCGTGACGGCTTAGTCTGTGTGGTCGATCTCGATAGCCAAGGCAGTTATTCGGACTGGTACAGCCGGCGCGGCTCGCCAGATAACCCGGCTCTGTTGACCGGCGAAGACCGGGCAAGCGACGCCGTGGAGGCACTGCAACTCAATGCGCCGTATGACTTTGTGCTGCTGGACGGCCCGCCCGGTTCGCTCGTCGTGACAGAGGATGCAATCAAAGTTTGCGATCTCGTCGTGATCCCGATGCGTGCGAGCGGCCTGGACCTTATGGCCAGCCAGGATTGCATTCGACTATGCCAGCAATCCGGCGCCGCGTTTATGTGCGTGCTCAACGATGTTAGCGCGCGCGACTCGAAGTCGCTTGGAGAGAATGCTCGCAACACTTTGATGACCTACAAAATCCCCATCGCCAAGACAGCCGTTGCGCATCGCGTGCCGTATATCAACGCGATGACGAGCGGGAAAACGGGACCGGAAAAGGACAAGGCATCTGCTGCCGAGATTGACGCTCTGTGGGATGAAGTTAAAAGCGCCGCCCTTGCCGCTGCGAAAGCGAAGGTGGTTCACCGTGACCGATAGAACCGACGAACAGGAAGTCGAGAGCTTCGCCAGCATGTTCGCCGCTGGTTTCGGTGTTCAGCCGGAACGAATTGAAAAACGGATGAAAGCCGAAAAGCGTTCGGCGTTGACAGACAAGCAACGGAAACGCGGCGCAGTGCGAACGGCACAGATCAACTACCGTTGTTCGCCAGTGTACAGGGCGTTGGCCTCGGACCTTGCGAAGCATTGCAATGTCAGCATTGCGGACTTGATGGAAGAAGCGCTTGCGATGCTGGCGAAGGCGAAAAAGTTCAAGGGGGGAGAATAATGCGCTGGGTCTTCATCGCGTCCGGGCTGATCGCGCTTGGAGCGTCGGGTTATATGACGGTAACGGCAGCCGGCGGTATTTCGTCAGCAAGCGCACCGGGGCTGATCGCGCTCGCCGTGGTCTTGTCGGTCGGAGCGGCATCAATCGGACACGCTCTTGCGGGGCGTCACGTGGCGATTGCCGTCGTCATCGGGCTTGGCATGTTGGCCGGAGAGGCTGGCGCAATGCTGCAAACTGCTGAACGTGTGACGGCGGCGCGTGAAGCGATGCGGGCACCAATCGCCGCGCAAGCCATGACACGCCAGGCTGCTGTTGATGAACGCGCCAAGGCCGAAGCCACAAAACCGATCCCAGCAAACCGCACCCGGCTTGACGCTGCCGAACGTGCAAAAATTGAAGCCGACAAGGCCGCTCGCGACAAGTCGGCAGAGAAGGGGTGCCGCGAGAATTGTCGAATGCTCTTGCAATCCGCCGTCGATAGCGCCGCGCGCGAAGTCGAGTTCGCAAGGGCAGAGCTTGGCGCGCATGACGCGAAGCAGGCGACGGCGCTGGCGAAACGGATTGAGGAAGCCAAGGCAGCGTTGGCCGCGCTCCCAGCGCCGCAGAGCGCAACACCGCTGGCGGACAACACGGGATTACCCGAATGGTTCTTCGATGTCTTCGAAGCGCTGGCGCTATCGCTGGCGATCAACTTGCCGGCGTCGGCACTGATCGCGCTGGGCGTCAAAATGGGTGCAGCGCCGCGCCCTCGATTGATCGATGCGACATTGGCAACGCCAATCGAGCGCGAACCGCGCCCGTTGTTGTCGGCTCCGACCGTGAAACGTGACGCGATGGCCGAGGCCGAGAGGTTCGGCATTGCGATGCTGCGGCCGGACCGTGATGCGCGGCTCGCGCCCGGTGACTTGCGCGGTGCCTATCTCGAATGGTGCCAGGCCGCCGACTTGGAACCATTGCCGATCAACGAAATAGCCCCGGCACTCGGCAAACTGTTACGAAAGGCGGGCATTGAAGCGCGTGACGGCTCTGCAATCGGGGTTGCGATTAAGGCCCGGCAAATCGCGACCTGACGGCAACCGCGAGGGGCACGGGCGGCGGGCCGGACGGGCTCTCGGCACGCAACCCGTTTGCTGCCGGTCGGGCCAACTCGTCGGTCATTTTCCTGAGCTGTCCGAGAATAGATGCGAAGGCCCAGTCACGGCTAAGCACCCAAGAATTTCATGGATAGCACTAGCTGAACCGATGAACACGCCAGCACCCAGAATGCACCAAAGAACACCAGCGAGGTTTAGGAACACACTCATTGTGAAGTTTCCCGATAGGAAGGACGCATGACGAGGGGGATTATCAGCCCACTGCTGGTAAAGCGCAACCATACCCGTGGCAGAGTTGTGCCAGAACTGTGGACGGCTCGGCATTGATGGCAACAGTTGCTCGATGCGGAATGCCGATTGGCCATACAAGCCGACAGGATGCGCTAGCAATTGTCCAGCTCGAACCGTAATGTGCCGAAGTCAATTCGATGTTGAGCGTGGCGTATGCTTGAAAGCGATCTATACGATCCGGTTCATGATTACCTGGAATTGGTTTTCCGTGATCGATTGAAGCCGCTCTACGGCGATCTTCGGCACATTTCAGCAATTACGGCAAATGCTGGCGGAAGCAATACGGGCATCTGGTCAAAACCCGATCTTTGCATCATCGCGCTGACGCGTCTCAAGTACGGGCTCGACTGGCAACTCGAACTGCACGGCTTTGAGGTGAAGCCCGCAGGCAAGTGCAATGCTCAATCGGTCCACGAGGCCTTGAACCACACGTCTCTTGTGCACTTTACTCATCTCGTCTGGCACTGCGATCGCTGGGACGAACGCGATGAGGATTGTGCAACCACGCTCGAGCGCTGTTCCCACTTCGGCGTCGGCCTGATCACTTTTGCAAAGCCCAAAGATCCGAAGTCTTTTGTTGTCAGGCTGCCAGGCAGACGGCACAACCCAGAACCGGATGCTTTGGACGAATTCATTGAAACGCGCATTCCAAGTGCCGAGCGGTGCAAGCTTTTAGCTTGGCTTGAGGAGTTGCGCTGAATGGTCGTCAAAATCGCCGTTGCCAATCCTAAGGGCGGTGTCGGTAAATCGCTCACAACGATGATGCTTGCCGATGGGCTGGCATTCAAATTTAGTGCTCGCGTTCTCGTTATCGATATGGATCCACAGGCTGGCGTCACAAAGTCGATGCTCGGCATTGCGATGCAAGACGAACTCCGTAGCCAACAAATCGGCCTAGGCGCGGTTATCAAGCAATGGTCGAAAGGCCTTGAAATTCGTCTTGCCCCCCATCGTGTCCCAGCCGGTGATCTGATCGAATTGAGGGACCGTCAAACCGGCTTGATCGATCTCCTTCCATCAAATAACGAATTACTCGGGGAGATGGCTGACTTCGAACAAGCATTGCGACAACTGAAACGCAAGGAACGGCTTGACGTGACCATTGCGGCGCTGATGCGTGCGGCGCTCAATCGAATAGAGCGCAACTATGACTTGATCATATTTGATTGCCCGGCTGGCCCCGTGCCGCTCGGCTTGGCCGCCATCCGCTCAGTCTGCCACATCATTGCCCCAACGAGCCTCGAGGAGAACTCGTACTCGACGCTGACTGATTTCCTGAAATTTATTTTGGCCGATGACCTCGGCTTATCAGCCGGCGTGCAGGTTCACCCTCTAATTACGCAGTATCACGCCTCAAACCCGATCCAGCGGCAGATGCTGGATCACATCGGAGCGGGGCTGTACCAACTGAACGCAATACGTAGGCCGGTCCCATATGCCACCTCGTTACAGGCCGCAGCATCGCATCCTGGAAAAGGCTGCTTCCGATCACTGCGTGAGAAATACGGCAACGCGTTACCGGACCTTTTGGCGCTTGCCGATGCTGTGGCTCCAAGAATTCAACTCAAAGTGTCGAGGGCATAATGACTGATAAGCTATCGTCCAACGAGGCGCTGGAAAGGATTTTCGAAATTATTCGACAAGAGGCTACCGCTAACCCGTCCTTCGCACGAAGGATGCTAGATGCCGCTGGAATAACGGTGGTTTTCCAGGGCGCCGAAGCTGCCAAGATGGTTGATCCGATCGTACAGGCGGCTCGCCAAGAATACGTTGATTTTCGAGAGAGTTTTTTGACTTTTTCGGAAAAAGACTTAAAGGCAATTCTCAAGGGGTATGCCCTTGCTACCGATGAGCAAGTCAAGGCCGTAAAATCGAAACCCAAGCAAAGCGGTCTCGTGGATCTGTTGTGGGAGGGTGCAAGGCGCAAGCTTGACCAACGCACAAGCCGCTAGCGCTAGCAGCTCAAAATCCAAACGATAAAACACGCCGGGTTTAACCCTCAACCATGCTCTTGACGGCCTTGGGATTGAACATTTGGCCCCGCTCATTGACGTGCCCGGCATCGGCAAGGGCCTTGGCGATTGTCCGAAGCGAACGGCGTTCGCCTGTCTTGGGGCTCTTACGGTGCAGCCGCTTTGCCAGCGCAACTGCGTCGGGTCGGCTCTCGGCAAGGGATTTCCGGCCCTCGCACTTGCCTGTTTCACGGCGCTTCCGGTCCCGTGCAGCCTTGAGCTTAGCGACAAGGCGGTGCTTTTCCAGTTCTGCGAAGACGCCGGCAATCTGGCGCATGGCCCGCTTCATCGGGTCTTCGGTCTCAGTCAGGTTTTCGCCATTGCTGGCGTAGACCGTCACACCACGTTTGATCAGCAACAAAATGCCGAGTTCCTGCACCATGAGGTCTCGGGCGAAGCGGCTAGCGTCTTCGACGATCACGGTGCGAACGCCATTGCCCTCGATCCGGTCTAGTAGCGCGGCAAAACCGGGGCGGGTCTCGATAGGATCGGCCCCGGACACCGCCGCATCGTTGAACGTGTCCACGATGGCGATCCCAGTGCGAGCGGCGAAGGTCTGGATCGCGTCCCGCTGCCGTTTCTCGCTATCCTTGTCGGCACCGACGTTCGTTGCCGAGGACGTGCGCAAATAAGCGATTGCCTTCTTCACTTCTCCTGTTGACTTCGCCATATGCTTTCTGCCCCAGAGCCGGTTTATCGTTCCCATATCCTCAGATAAGGTAACACTAGTAAGCTAGCTTTACAAGCTTCATACGATTTATTTTTTGTCTACCTTAGAACGGTAGGCAGCTGGTAGTGGCTCAGTTTGAATTCTGACCCTGTTGGCAGCCTATTCGCGAGTTTCCAACTCCGTGCTATACTTAGCGCATAGCAGCGGAGGACCGATTGTATTCACACCCCAACATTCTTGGCCTGTCGGTCGAAGGAGCAATACCGGCGCCGGGGCAAATAAGCCGTCGTACTTGCCTGATTGTGGTTACTGATGCCGAAATTGATGCAAGTTCCCCGAACTACGACGCATTGTTAGTTGTGGCCATCACAGAAGCGGCCAATCGTGATTGGGTGGAGGTTCTACAACAACCTCCAGAAACCGAAGTGCGCCTAGTCCGGGGCAAGAAATCAGATGCCTAAAGGTCCCAAAGGTGAAAAGCGCCCCGCTGACGTTATCGGCACCGCCATGAATTCCGACCTGTAACCCCCATGCAACTGCAACCCCCCTGTCGGCGTGTTGCGTTCGGGTGTTGCGCTCGTAGTGTTGCGCAAAAGTGCGGCGCGCGTCTTGGCGAATCCCCTTGTTGGCGTGGTGCGTTCTGCTGGTGCGCAACATCTAAGTGGCTAGTGCACCTCAGCGCTGGGGCTTAGACTTATACGGAAAGAGGCAGCGTCAATTCGAAGATTGAAGCGCTGCAAAGCAGCGATGGCTGCCTTACGCGCGCAATCCAAGTTTAGCGCTTTAGCGCGCGACTTGCCGCCGCGCTTGCCGAGACTAACCGCCGCCTTATCCTTGCCGTCATCAGTCAACGCTGCCTCATCCTCGCCACTCGCAAGCCTAGCGACTACGTGGCGTTGCCAATAACGTCGTCAGGGCGCCTTTCGCCTTTAGCATTGGTGTCTCTTTCATGGTCATTGCGGTGCTGCCGGTAGGTTCTGACTGTGGACCAAGCGTGGAGATAATGGATAATAAAAGCGAGACCGATTCCTCCGAAATAAGGTCGTGGATGCTGCATCCGATCAATGCCAGACGAGTTGCAGAACACGAGCAGTGCCAGCATGGTAATCACCGCGCCCCGCATCGCGACAACGAATGGTCGAATCAGATAATCTAGTCGGGTGTCGAATATCACTCGCGCCTCCTAATTTGTATTAGGCAGTTGCCGAGTGTTGCGACCGCAAGTCAACAGGCAGAAATTTCGAACTGAGACGGTGACCGGCGATGAGGCTGTCGATATCGACCAGCAGCGACCGGTTTGCGAGCTAGTCAGAGCTGGGTGCAGGTGCCAGAGCTAACCGATCCCAAAACATTCTTCCAAAAGGTGATGGTCGGTTGCGAAGCCCAGTCCCGAATGCGCAACACAAGATCGGGGATCCGTGCTGGGTCGGTGCTCTGTCCGACCAAAATTGTGTCGTTCTCGCCGTCACCCGCGCGGAGTACCATCCATTGTATCGCTTTGCCGGCGTATTTGTGCCTGACCGCGCCCGATAGCACGTCAACTGTGAACTCAATATTACTTGCCACCGGGTCGGTTTCGAGTGATCCGGCATCAGTCAGTTTCACCGAAGATTTTGTTTGGCAGTGCATGAATAGCGTTCGTTGCCACGCCCATACAGGAGTGGCAGGCCAAGCGAAACTCATCGCAGCTATGCCAGCGAGCATCCAATTCTGGGAAGGGCGAGACGTCATTTCTGCAAGCTAGGCGATGCAACGGTGAGTAATCCAGAGATTTTTTCGACCAGGTCCGTTATTGCTGATGCCCGCAAAAGGATCGCGAAGAATACGGGTTATTTTCGGTTTTGCGAAGCAGTACGAGCTTGACGATTGGCGCGCCATGCCGCCCAAAGTCAGACACCTGGACCCACAGAAAAACAACCGCAAGCCAGCCCCAAGAATTCGAATTCGCCCTGGACAACCACGCGACACTCCATGATCACGGGAGAATAGGCCAATCTGATGAGTCGGTCGAGACGGGTGGCAGGAACTACTAACCATGTTCGATCATCGGATTTTTGGTTCAGAGCAGTTGCGAGGGCTTTATACAGGTACTACGCTAAAGTCCACTCTGGGGGGGGCGCGCTGCTTTGATTGATGAGCTAGTATATGTGGCTTTAGTGGCAGCAGCACTGTCAGGGTGTGCCGCGCAACGTGCCAAGATAGCTCTCGATGCTCAAGACCAAATGCTTGGTATGGGCAAAGAGCAAGTTCTCGCCTGCATGGGACCTCCGGCGTTAAAGTCAGCGGAGGGTCAGACCGAGGTCTGGCAATATCAATCCGGAAACGGACAAACCACGATCGCTGGTTCCGGCAATACAACAACCAACGCGAGCGTGTCTGGAAACTCTTATTCAGCTGCCGGGCGAGCCTCATCCTTCAGCAACGGTGTCGTCTTAGCATCACATCGCTATTGCACTGTTAATGTCGTTTTGACCGATGGAAGGGTGACGAAGCTCAACTACGCAGGCCCGACCGGAGGGCTTCTGACGGCCGGCGAGCAATGCGCATTTGCCGTTCAGAACTGCGTGAGGTGATGCTCGCAGGCGGCCTCTGCCGCTGAAACCAGTGCTGAAACCTATTTTCGAAATTTTAACATGAGCCTTTCATGCCCTATAAATCGGCTCTACCCCTGCAACCAAGCTGCAACCGCTCCGTCTGCAACCTGAATGTGATCACGACACCTTGCCGTGGAGACTCTTGCGGAGTCCTTGGGGTAACCTAAAGGGTCTGCGATAGGGGGACTTGCTGTTCAGGCGCGGGGCCGTAACCCTGTAAGCTGGCACCGCGATGCTTCATGGGCCACCTGCCGTGGGAAACCTCGTCGGAAACCAGCCGGGCTGAAACCGGTGTTTGCTCGCCCTTCGATTGCCCCTCGATCTCAAACAGGGACCCTTCGCTGTCGTAATGCCGTGGCTTGTGATGCCTCGCGTTGTGGTGCTCGGTGCAAAGCGCGCGAACGTCTAACGGCCGGTCATAATTTTCATGGTGCATTTCAATCCGGCCGGTGCATCCGCCAAGATGGGCAAGTTCGCATTGCTCGGGACGCTCAAGAATGCCAGCGCGAATGGCTTTGCTCACGGCAGCATGTGCGGCCCGCTTCTCCTGGTTGCGATCCTGGTAGCGCTTGACCGCTGCAAGGTTGATTGCCTTGCCACGATCAGACCGGCGGCGCTGGGCGTTGCGCTCGCGGTTCTCTGCGGTGTTGTTCCGCTGATACCGCTGCCGTGACTTTGCACGCATTTTCTCGGGGATCGCCCGCCAGCGCTTTCGGTGACGCTCAGCATCGCAGGCGCGGCATTCTCGGGTGAGGCCGTCACGGCGCGACCGGTCATTGTAAAATTCGATGAGCAATTTGGCCTCTTGGCATATTGCGCATCTTCTCGACGGCGGGCCGTTTGGTTCAGGCAGGCCGGGGATTTCGAGTTGGATCATTGCGGCTGCCCCGAAAATCGAGAGCAACGGCCAAAAATTTCAGAAACGGTCTTTTTTTTCTTTATTGCTGCTGTTGATCCGCAATCTCGGCTGTTGCTCTGCCATGCCGCCCGTGCCGCGCTGCGCTTTTGAGGCTTCGCTCCGCCCGTGCTGTTGCGAGCATTCACATCATCCTGAGATTTTATTAGATGCGTATCCACTGGATACCGGGCGCACCCTGTTGGGGTATCATATGGATACCGCGAAGGGGTGTTTTGTGGGCTTTGGAGTATCAGTTGGATACTGCAAACCTGTCTCTGCGGTATCGTATGGATACCGGGACTTTTGTTGCAGCTTGCCCGATCGATTTTTTCAGTTGCATTCGTATCGCGAACAGAAGAACGATGCTTCATCTCAGGATGATGCTTCACTGCCGGTCGCGTGATCAGAGTATCGGTCATCATCGGTCACGGCCTCTAGTTTGCGTTGTGATTTTTGTGCCGGACGTTCCGGGTGTAGCGGACGATTTCGATTTGAGCGTCGATCCGCCTTTTGAAGCCCGCAGCAATCTCCCTTTCCTCTAGAGCTACGGTGTCGGGATCGTTCGCGGTGGACTTCGTTTCTGGCAGTCCTAAACGCTCGTAGTCTGCTGTCGGCGGGTTTCCCAGGCAGTCGGGGAACGCGGTCAGCAAAAACATATTGACGAACGAAACGCCGTTGCCGCCTCTTCCACGCTTCACACGCGCCAAACCGCGCACCTCTAATTCGAGCACCGCATTGCTGATGCGGTTGCGGTTGAAGAGATCAATTTTTTGACACAACCAATCAGTGCCAGCGATCAATAGACCGTTCGCACGCGCGCCCTTGTCCTCGTGCTGATCCCAGAGCGAATAAAATACCAACTTCGCGTCTGACGACGCATAGGAAAGCGCGCGGCGACATTTGGCGGGGAACATGCGAAACGTGTCGGCCGGTTTCGCTGTCAGTTTGGCGTAGTCGGTACGCGGCAGTTGATCAGTTCGCCGGTATTCGTCGCAATACGCAGCGAGTGGTTCGGCATACCCGCGCGGCATTTCTAGCGGACCCGCCAGTGCTTGTAGTTTTGTGATCTGCGCCGCGGGCGGCGCGCGATACTGTCCGCGCTTAGGCGAATTCTGGTCTGACATCGTGCGGTGCCCGGTTCCGCCGCTTGCCCGTCAATAGCGAATAGAGTATTGATACGGTGCGGCTGGTTTCTCGCAGAACTCGACGCAACGAACGCAACTGACCAATTCAAACCGCCTCAGGTGATAACCTCGGGGCGGTTTTCGTTTTCTCGACTGAGCATCCAGCCGTAGACGGCGAAACATACTTTGTGGCCGCATGGGTAGCGGCCCGTCTCAGATCACGGCCCAGCGCTCACCGCTGAGTCAGCAATCGCTATCTCAGCGCGGGGCTGCGGATCGAAGGGACGCCAACATCCAAAGCGAGGGCCGACCTTTGCGCTTTCGACCACGGTTAGCTTGGCGCACCGCTCAATGTCGCCGCGCAAAGAGGGAAACGTCGCCCCGGCGTGCCACATCTCAACGCGGCCGGTGACGCCAAGCTCTGCAAGCGCCCGGCACCCGTCGCAGAAAGGCTCCAGTGTGCTCGCGACGATCTCAAGGTCAGCGTGACTGACGCGCCACCGATCGAGACGGGCACCGCCTCCGATGCGTTCAACGTAAATTTTGAAGGTCGCTGGCGAGCCCGTGTTTGTAAGGCGTTCGGCGCTGGCATCGGTGGCGGTTGCATTTGCCATCTTCACGCTGCGATTTCGGCTGTGGCAACGGGGCGGCTATTGCCCCATGCCAGGACCTCTTCGAGCACCCAAGCGACGCGGCCCTTGGTGAGTTGGCGCGGCTTTGGGAATTCGCCGGCCTTGACGAGATCGTAAACGCAACTCTTGCCTAGGCTGGTCTGTCGGCATACCTCGCCAATGGCGATAAACTTTTTAGACTGGTCTGGTTCGTAGCGCATTGCTCATCCTCGCAACGATTTGGTTTCGTGCGGAGAGTAAATGCCGTTTTACTGAGAAGGGAGGGTAGGATTGGTAGGTTTTTGGTACTTGGTAGAACCTGATGCGACTTTAGATCTGAGCTTTCGAATTGCATCGGCCGCCGAAATTGAATTCAGCTGGCTGCGTCGGACAATTTCGAGAAGCTCTAAGCCTGATTCTGCTGCATATCGGAAAGGAGCGCAGTCGAATTTTGTTACTACCGAAGTGGAACGCCAACTTCGTGCACGAGCGATTAGCGCCTCTGCCGACTTACCGCGGCACTTGTTGGGAAGCATACTCCAAGAAGCATACAGGCACCGCGCAAAGGGACGATCGATCTTCGTCTGAGCCAGATCAGTATAGCTCAGGCTCACCGAGACACCATTCTCTGACAAGATCACTCGTAGCATCACGATAAGAATGTCGCGCCACCACGCTGCCTTCGATCCGTTTTTCGGAAACGAAGGGCCAGCTGCGATTGCAATGAGCACGCCCAAGATTTGAAGAATAGCTTCGTCAGACAGCCGCTGATTGAGTTCGGCTTCGAGTACTGCTCGAAAA
Source organism: Hyphomicrobium sp. (assembly GCA_031367425.1). Taxonomy (GTDB): domain Bacteria; phylum Pseudomonadota; class Alphaproteobacteria; order Rhizobiales; family Hyphomicrobiaceae; genus Hyphomicrobium_B. The sequence goes on along the minus strand of JANLPU010000034.1, from coordinate 41,702 downwards.
TTCCAAAAACGCTCCGTCGTATGAATTACGTCTTGATGTAGCGTATCGACGGTAGAGGCTGCGGCATCCAGATCGGCAAGAAATCTTTTAAAATTTACTTTACGAGGCATCTATTTCTTGCCTAGCGCAAACGCCGCCCAAGCGTTCATGAGTTCCCGTCGTTTCTCCAACAGCTTGCCGCGCCGATAAGCGGCCTCGACCTTGTTCCCGATCGCATGAGCAAGGGCCATTTCGACAACCTCGCTCGGGTAATTCGTTTCCTCTGCGGCCCAATCTCTGAACGAGCTTCGGAAGCCGTGCGCCGTGGCGTCGATCTTCATCCGACGCAGCAGCATCGTCAGCGTCATGTCGGACATTGGCTTGTCGCCAGATCGGAGCGACGGAAACAACAATTTGCTATTTGGCGCGAGCCTGCGCGCTGCTTCAACGATCTCAACCGCCCGAGGCGAGAGCGGAACAACGTGTTCGCGTGTCGCCTTCATGCGCAGCGCTGGGATGGCCCAGAGCTTTGCCTTCATGTCGAACTCTGAGCAAAGCGCGCCGCGAACCTCGCCAGACCGGCTGGCCGTCAAGATCAGGAATTCAAGCGCATGCCGGATCGTCTCGGCGCTATTTTCAGCAGCGTGCAGCTTGACGATGAAGCCGGGCAGCTCAGCGTAGGGCAGAGCCGCGAAGTGCCGGACGGTGCGGCCTTGCTTCGGTAGTCCGATCGTGGCCATCCGGCACGGGTTCTCGCCGCTCCGATGGCCGGCTGCCGTGGCGTGGTCGAGAACGTTGCCGATCCGCTGCAACACCCGCCGCGCGGTCTCGGGTTTCTCTGTCCAGATCGGCAACAGCACCTTGAGCACGTCGCCGCTTTGAACGCGGTTGACCGGCAACGCTCCGAGCGTGGGGAAAACATGTGCTTCCAACGTCGCCAACCATTGTGCTGTGTGCTTGCCATTGCGCCATGTGCCGAGCCGCGCCTTGTGCGTGCTCTCGGCCATCGCTTCGAATGTCGGCATCCCGTCGCGCTCGGCCCGGCGCGCTGCAACCGGATCGTGTCCGGCCTTGGCTTTGCGCCGAACGTCGTGCGCGAGGTCGCGGGCTTCGGCCAGCGTGACAGACCCGACACCGCCAAGGCCAACGTCTCGCCTCTTGCCGCTAGCCTGAACGCGCAAAACCCAGCGCGAAGCACCGGAAGGATCAACGATCAGATAGAGGCCATTGCCGTCGCCAAAGCGGCCCGGCTTGCGGTTCTGGCGGACGAAGGTGGCCGTCAGCCTCCGAGCGCCAGCAATAGGCTTCCCTATGCGATCCGTTGCCGTCCCGGCCATGCTCTCAGCGCCCCCGCTCTCGATCCGTACCACACTTCGTACCACACTTGACGGAGGATGGCAGCGGACACGGGCGGGCTTGTCCGCACTTATTTGGAGCGTGAAAATGTTTGATTTGTTGGGGTAAAACCCGCTTTTGCGGACTTGCGCGGACTGTTTCGGATGAACCCGGATTTAGGCAGGTGGCGGAGGGAGAGGGATTCGAACCCCCGGTGGACTTGCGCCCACGCTAGTTTTCAAGACTAGAGCCATCAACCACTCGGCCATCCCTCCCGACAAGGCCGCTGTCAGCGGGCCAGCCAGGCGCCCTTCCTATACGCTTCGCGCGCGCCCCTCAAGGCGCTTTGCGCTGCTGTCTCAGGCGCTTCCTAACAGCTGTCCCAAGCTCTGACGACATTTACGAGTTTCTAAGCCATGTCTGCCATCGTTCGGGCAAGCTTCGGCCACCCTGTCGCGTTAGGCAGGGTCGTCTGGCGTGTGGGGCGTTTCAGTTTGCGAGTTTGAAGGCATGTCGAGCGCGTGTTTGGGTCGTGGTGCGCATCATTTGGCACTGGCCTGTAGTGTTGCAGCGGTCGCCGCGGCGTGTTCTCAGACCACAGGATCGTCTGGGTCTTCAGACACCTTCGACACCAAATATGGCGTCAGCTCCAGCCCCAGATCAGCGGCCGTCTCCGGCCCTTCGCACAAGGGCGGGGGCAGCTACAAGCTAGGCGTGCCCTACAAGATCGCCGAGCGCTGGTATGTGCCGCGCGAGGAACCCGGTTACGATCGGCAAGGCATCGGATCGTGGTACGGCGATGATTTCCACGGCCGCAAAACCGCCAATGGCGAAATCTTTGACATGAACGCTTTGACGGCGGCGCATCCGACGCTGCCCTTGCCCTCCTACGCTTACGTCACCAATCTCGCGACCGGCCGCACGATCCTCGTGCGCATCAACGACCGTGGACCTTACGCCCAAGACCGCGTCATCGATTTATCGCACGCCTCAGCGCGCGCTCTGGGATACGAGCATCAGGGTACGTCTAGAGTCAGAGTGCGCTATGCAGGCCGCGCGCCGTTGAATGGCGATGACCGGCGCGAGCATCAGTACTTGGCAGAGCAGCCGTGGTTTCGCGGCGGCGCGTTGGGGATTGCCAGTGCACCGCCCGCCAACGCGCCGCGCTCGCTGGCTGAGCCTTTCCCGGCCGGAACGGCTGGGCGGTGGTCGCCCGCCGGTTATCGGGCAGCTTTTGCTGGCAGGCCTCAAGCCTCAGCGGCGCCGCCGTTCGCCGTGGCGCCGTTGGCGACCAGTCACCCCCCATTGACCCACGCGGGCTATACATCACGGACAGCGCTAGGCCGATTGCAGCCAGCGTCCGGAACGACGCGCACTTATGTTCAAGTTGGACTGTATCGCGAGCGATCGAATGCAGAACGGTTGCAGCGCGATCTGGCCAACATTGGATCGATTGAAATTGCAGCACTGGCCGACAACGGGGGTTCGGTTTACCGGGTGCGGATCGGACCTATGAGTGCTCAAGAGGCCCACACCGCGATGGCCCAGGTTCAAGCTCGCGGTGTCGCCGGCAGCACGATCACCAGCGAATAGGGCGCCCGACCGCGCGAGGCCGTTGACATCGCCAGACCATGCCTCCGATAGTCACTATCGTTGGTTTTGGTCTGTTTCGGAAAGTGTTTTGGCCCGCGCGATGATTGCTGATTTTTCGAAGACACGGGTTACCTGGCTACTCGGCACAGCGTTGATATTCGTGATGGCAGCGTCTGAGGTTCGCGCCGCCGAAAGCCAGGGCTTCACGACCAAGGCACCGCGCGCGGCGCTCATGGATGCCACGACCGGTGAAATCCTCTTTCAGCGCAACGCCGACGAGCTGGCGCCGCCAGCGAGTTTGAGCAAGTTGATGACGCTCGCCGTCCTGTTCAAGGCGATGAAGGCTGGCAAAGTCAGCCCGAGTGATGAATTCACAATGAGCGTCAATGCCTGGCGGCGCGGCGGCGCGCCATCTGGCACATCGGCGATGATGGTTCCCGTCAACACCAAAGTGCGCGTCGATGAACTCATTCAGGGCATCGTCGTTCAGTCCGGCAACGACGCTTGTATATCGGTCGCTGAAAATCTTGGCGGCAACGAGCCGAGTTTTGCCAAGATGATGACGGAGGAGGCGCGCCGCATCGGCCTGCCTAAGTCGACGTTCGCTAACGCCACCGGACTTTACGATCAGAACCACCTGATGACCGCGCGCGAACTCGCCATGCTCGCCCGGTACATCATCACGGAGTATCCAGACCGGTATGCCGTTTTCGGCCAGAAGCAATTCGATTACCGGCGGCACAAATTCATCAACCGCAATCCGCTGTTGTTTTTAGGCATTGGCGCTGACGGTATGAAGACCGGGCATATCGAGCAGGCGGGCTATGGCTTGGTCGGCTCAGCGGTGCAGGATGGTAAGCGCCTGATTGTGGTCGTGGCTGGCCATCCAACGGCGGAAGAGCGCAAAGTGGAAGCGGCCAAGCTGTTGGACTGGGGCTTCAAGTCGTTCGCCCAAGCGAAGATTTATGACGATGGCGAAATCATCGGCCAAGCGCGGGTTTGGGGCGGCAATATCATGTATGTTCCACTTGTCGGCAAGGGCGAGATCACGATCGCGCTGCCGAAATTTCCAGTCAACCAGAAGTTATCTGCCGAGATTGTTTATAAGGCTCCCTTGAAACCACCCGTGCGCAAGGGCGATAAAGTGGCTGTTCTCAAGGTTACGAGTTCGTCGAGTGCGCAGACGGAAGTTCCGTTATTTGCCACCCAAGACGTTGAACCGGCTGGGATCGTGCGCCGCGGCTTTGACACGCTGGTTCTGATGGCGCTCCGCCGCTTGGCGCTTTAAGATCGCTGCGGCTTCACAAGGTTTTATCGTCAGATGAATCGCGGGAAATTCATAACGTTCGAAGGCGGCGAGGGCGCGGGCAAATCAACCCAGGCGCTGCGGCTTGGCCATCGGCTGGAAAAACTAGGGGTCCCTTTTATCGTTACGCGCGAGCCCGGCGGTACGCTGCTTGGCGAAGATATTCGCACGATCATTCTGAAAGACAGGCCGCAGGACCCAGCGACAGAACTCCTGTTGTTTGCAGCGGCGCGGGCTGAGCATATGACGTCGGTGATCCGACCGGCGCTCGATGAAGGGACTTGGGTCATCTGCGACCGCTTCATCGATTCCACGCGCGTCTATCAGGGCCGCCTCTATTCGATCGAACCGAAGTTCATCGCCCAGATCGAAAAATATACTGTCGCACCGGATTTCCCAAACCTTACCCTGATCCTCGACCTGCCGGCCGACGAGGGGCTAGAGCGGGCGCGCGGCCGCGGAACGTTGTCGCGCTATGACGCGGCCCGCATCGAAACGCACGAAACGCTGCGCGAAGGGTTCTTGGAAATAGCCACGAAAGAGCCAGCCCGCTGCATCTTAATCGACGGTCATTTGCCGCTAGACAGCGTTGAAGCGGCCGTGTGGTCGGCGGTGTCTGACCGGCTGCTCGCCAAGGTGCGGTGATGGCGCGCGCGCTGGCACTGTCTGATACCGAAGCAGCACCAGAAGCCGATCGTCTCGATGGGTTTCCGCATCCCCGGCACACCGTTAAGCTCTACGGTCACGATCACGCTCAAAAGATTTTAGCTGAAGGTTTGGTCAGCGGCCGGATGCATCACGGCTGGCTCATTTCCGGCAGCGAAGGCATCGGCAAAGCGACGCTTGCCTATAAGTTCGCCCGCGCCGCATTGTCGAAACTCGAGGATCGCGCCCGTCTTGGCGCCTCGCTCGATACCGCACCCGATACGCCCGCATCGCGGCAAGTGGCGGCGCTATCTCATCCAGGCCTGCTCGTGTTGCGGCGGGCCTATGACCAAAAGACAAAACGCTTCCCAACAGCAATTTCGGTCGACGAGGTGCGTCGGTTGCGCGCGTTCTTATCGTTGAGCGCTGAAGAGGGCGGCTGGCGCGTCGTCATCGTCGATAGCGCTGACGAGCTAAACGTCAATGCGGCCAACGCTCTGCTCAAATCTTTGGAAGAGCCGCCGGCCCAAACGATATTCTTGATCCTCTCGTCCGAGCCCGGGCGGTTGCTGGCAACGATCCGGTCGCGCTGCCGCAAGTTAAGCCTCGATGGTTTGACTGCCGAAGATATGCGATCAGCGGTGCGCCAAGCTTTTGAGGCCGAACAAAAGCCGCCGCCTGCCGATGCCGACCTTTTAGCCCTTGCGCCACTGGCCGGTGGCAGCGTCCGGCGCACACTCCTGCTCGGCGGCTCAGGCGGATTGCAACTGCAGGGGCGGATTGAAAAACTATTCGCAAGCCTGCCTTCGCTTGAGATGCAGGCCGCCCATCAGTTGGCCGATGAGCTCCAACCGGCGGCGGCTGAGCAAAAGTTCGAACTGTTTTTCGAATTGCTCTTCAATTATCTGGCGCGGCTGACGCGAGCGGTGGCGACGGGCGAAGAAAACGCCGACACGTTAACGGTGGCCCGCCGCGTCATAGGGTCGGCTCGGGTTGCCAGTTTCGCCCAACTATGGGAAACACTGGCGCGCGACAAGGCTGATGCGTTGACGCTCAACCTCGACCGCAAGGCGTTGATACTGGACACCTTGACCAGGATCGAAGCGGCTGCGCGCGCTTAAACCCCGCGGGCTTTAAGCGTCGCAACGTTAAGCGTTGAGCGCGATCGGCTGGCCGCCAGCAATGAAAGATCGAAGGCTCTGTGGCAGATAAATTCTACATCACGACGGCAATTTCCTATCCCAACGGCGTGCCCCACATTGGCCACGCCTACGAGGCGATCGCGACCGACGTGATCGCGCGCTTTGAGCGGTTGGATGGCAAAGATGTGTTGTTCCTGACGGGCACGGACGAGCACGGCTTAAAAATGAAACAGACGGCGGCCAAGAAAGGCTTGAGCCCGATCGCGCTCGCCGACCGTAACGCGGCGCGCTTCATCGAGATGGCAGCAGTACTTGGACTGTCGAACGACGATTTCATCCGCACGACGGAAAAGCGCCACTACGATGCGTGCGCCGAGCTTTGGCGGCGCATGGAAAAATCCGGCGATATTTTCAAAAAGCTCTATGGCGGCTGGTACTCGGTGCGCGATGAGACCTATTACAAGGAAAGCGAAACCGAGGTTCGCGAGGACAAACGTTTTGCGACGCTGACCAATACGCCGGTCGAGTGGACCGAGGAAGAAACCTACTTCTTCAGGCTGTCGGCCTATCAAGATAAGCTGATCGCGCACTACGACAACAACCCCGATTTCATCTTGCCACCGGAGCGCCGCAACGAGGTTGTCAGCTTCGTCAAAAGCGGTCTGGAAGACCTGTCGATCTCGCGCTCGACGCTGGACTGGGGCATCCCCGTGCCTGGTGCGCCGGGGCACGTCATGTACGTGTGGATCGACGCGCTCAACAACTACGTCACCGCGACGGGCCTTCTCAATGCCTCTCAGGCCGACCGTTCGCGCGTGCACTATTGGCCGGCTGATGTGCACGTCATCGGCAAAGACATCGTGCGCTTTCACGCGATCTATTGGCCAGCCTTCTTGATGAGTGCCGGGTTGCCGCTGCCGCATCGCGTGTTCAGCCATGGCTTTGTTTTGAACAAGGGCGAGAAAATGTCGAAGTCGGTCGGCAACGTTGTCGATCCGTTCGATCTCGTCAAAGCTTACGGGCGCGAACAGCTTCGTTATTTCTTCATGCGCGAAGTGACGTTCGGCCACGATGGCAACTATTCGCCGGAAGCCATCGCCAATCGTATCAATGCCGATCTCGCCAACAATCTTGGCAACCTCGCACAGCGCTCGCTGTCGATGATCTTCAAGAATTGCGAGGGCAAAATTCCAGTGCCCGGCGCATTCAGCAACGCCGATACTGCGATGCTTCATGCTTGCGACGCGATCTATAAAACAGCGCGCGCAGATATGAACGCCCAGGCGATTACCAAATATCTCGATGCTGTTTGGGACGTCGTCGCCGAAGCTAACCGCTATTTCGCGGCCGAGGAGCCGTGGGCGAAAAAGAAGACCGACCCCAAGCGGATGGAGACGATTCTCTATGTAACGGCCGAGCTCGTTCGCCAATTCGCAATTTTGATACAACCCGTGATGCCGCAAGCGGGCGCGACGTTGCTGGATTTTTTGGCGGTACCGCAGGCGGCGCGATCGTTCGCAGCCTTGGGTCCGAAACACCGATTGAAAGTCGGCACTTCGATACCCGAGCCGCAGGGCATTTTTCCCCGTTACATCGACCCGTCAGAAGAAGCACAGAAGTCTTCGTCCAATTCTGCAGAGGCGCAAGCCCAGGCCAAAGCCGCGAAAGAAGCCAAACGAGCTGCCGAACGCGAAAAGGCAAAAGCCGAGAGTAAAAAAACTTGATGCTGGTCGATCATCATTGCCACATCGACAGGCCGGAATTCAGCTCCGATCTCGACGGCGTCCTCGCGCGCGCAAAAGCTGCCGGCGTGGGCGTGATGGTCAACATCTCAACGCGCATCCGCCGCTTCGAGGAGGTGCGCGCCGTCATCGAGCGCTACGACAATGTTTATGGCTCGGTTGGCACGCATCCTCATCAGGCGGACGAAGAGCTCGATATTCCGGTGTCGGAGATCGTGCGTTTGTCAAAGCATCCCAAGATCGTCGCCATCGGCGAAGCGGGCCTCGACTACTATTACAAGCACTCCTCGCCTCAGGGCCAAGCCGACGGCTTTCGCCGCCATATCGCGGCGGCGCGGGAAACCGGATTGCCGCTTGAAATTCACACCCGCGACGCCGACGCCGACACCTTGGCCATTCTGAAGGAAGAGTATGCGCGAGGGCCCTTTCCCGCCATTCTTCACTGCTTCACCGGAGGGCGCGACCTCGCGATGGGCGCGCTGGACCTGGGGCTCTACGTGTCGTTTTCAGGCGTCATCAGTTTCAAGAAATCTGAAACCTTGCGCGCGATCGCCCGCGAAGTGCCGCTCGACCGGATTTTCGTTGAAACCGATGCGCCGTTCCTCGCGCCCGAACCCTATCGCGGGAAAACCAACGAGCCTGCTTTTGTCGTACACACGGCACGCGCACTGGCCCAAGCCAAAGGCGTCACTGAAGACGAGATCACACGCGCGACGACTGAGAATTTCTTCAAGCTTTTTACCAAAGCCAAACGGCCGTCAGGAGACCAAGTAGCCTTATGACATACCGCTTCACGATCCTTGGCTGTGGCTCATCTGGCGGCGTTCCCAGAATTGGCATGAACTGGGGGGCGTGCGATCCCAACAACCCCAAGAACGGTCGCTTGCGGTGCTCAGCGCTGGTCGAGCGGATCACAACGGACGGCCAGACCGCTGTACTGATCGACACCTCGCCCGATTTCCGCGCGCAGATTTTGAGCGCGCGCATCATGGCGCTCGATGGCGTGCTTTATACGCATGATCACGCCGACCACACCCACGGCATCGACGATCTGCGCATGGTTTCCTATGCGCAAAAGCGCCGCGTCGACGTCTACTTCGATGCTAAAACCGGCAACAGTTTGCGGGAGAGGTTTGCGTACTGCTTCAAGACGCCGGCGGGCTCCAATTACATGCCCATTCTCAACGCCCACGAGATCGATGGCCAAACGCCGGTGACGATCAGCGGCGGCGGCGGGCCGATTGTCTGCGTTCCTGTCCTTCAAACGCATGGCGATATTGTCTCGTTGGGCTACAGGTTTTCCAACCTCGCTTATTCGCCGGATGTATCGGATCTATCGGAGGCGTCGGTCGAGCTTCTGCAGGGGCTGGACGTGTGGGTGGTGGACGCCTTGCGCCGAACGCCGCACGAAAGCCACTTCTCCGTCAAGGATGCACTAAAATGGGTTGCGCGGTTGAAGCCCAAGCGCACGGTTCTCACGCATATGACCAGCGAACTCGATTATGCGACGCTGAAGCGAGAGCTGCCGGAAGGTGTCGAGCCGGCTTACGATGGCATGCAGATTAGCTTTAGCTAAAGTCCCGCGCGCCTCGATTGGGCAATTACAAAACAAAATCTGCTTTTGACAAAGCGATAAGACCCTTGAGTTCGATCTGGAAGTCGGCGTGGCCATCGCCGTTGATGTCGCCTTCGACGAGCGTGTAATCGTGAAGTTTGCCGGGATTATCGAATTTCGCGAAATGCAACTCGCCGACCGTGTGATGGAACGCTGATTGGCCGATGAACTTAAAAGCTTGATCGCCAGTCTTTTTCAAGTTCGCGTCGATATCTTTCAGATCGATTTCGTCCTGGCCGTGCAGAAAATCGGTGATCACGTCGCGTGAACTGACGGTTTTACCGCTGTCTTGCTTGGCATTGTAGTCAAAGACATCGCGGCCGACGCCGCCCGTCAACAGATCTTTACTCCAGGCGCCGGTGATCCGGTCGTCACCCGCACCGCCATTGATTATGTCTTTGAACTGGCTGCCGACAAACGTGTTGTTAGCGGCGTCGCCCATAATGTTTTCCGCATCGACATTGCCGACTGCGATCTTGAAAACTTGATCGAACGACAACCCGCCGTGATCGGTGACCCGCACTTTAACCTCGTGAGAGACTGCTTGTTCGTAGTCGAGCAGCAGACCGTTGGCGACGGTCAGAGTGTTGCCAGAAAGCGCGAACCGGCCGTCACCATTGTCGAGCAGGGCGTAACTGAAGGTTTCGCCAGCGTCAGGATCAAGCCCGGCTAAGTTGCCGACAACCGTTCCGTTGTGGGCAAACTCGCTCGCGCTCGCGCTGCTGAGGGCTAGCGCCGTTGGTGCGTGGTTGGTCGGCAGCAAGTTGACGGTCATCGCTTTGGTCGTTTGCAACAAACCGTCGCTGGCGGTAACGGCGACGTTATAACTGTGCTTTTCCGTTAGAAAATCATGGCCGGACGTGAAGACCAGGTTGGAACCAGAGATCGCAAAGAGTGCGGCGTCCGCGCCGCCGGTGATGGAGAATACGGCCGGGTTTGTGCCAACGGTATCGGCGTCGGTCGAGGCAAGCGCTGCGACGAATGTCGTATGCTCCACAACCGTTGCAGTCGCCGCAGTCGTGATGACAGGAGCGTTGTCGTTGACGTCGGTAATTGCGATCGTAACCGGCGTTGCAATGGAATGCAGCGGGTCGTTGGCGGTCACCGTCAACGCAATGGACTTCTCGGCTTCGTAATCGATGCTTTGATTAGCTCTCAAAACAAGCTTTTCGGCGATGACGTCAAACCGCAAGTCGTCGACAGAGTAGCTGTACGTTTTGAAAAGCCGGTCGGTATCGGGATCGAGGATGGTGAGGTCGGCCAGAATGGTTTGACCCGCAGTGTTCTCAGCCAGTTGTTGGATATTACTGGCGGCGAACGAAATTGGCGCTTCGTTGACGTCGGCAATTGTCACGGTCGTTTGCTGCTCAAGTGTCAATCCGCCGTGATCCGTGACTGCCAGCCGTATGCTGTAGCTCGACTTGGCCTCGAAATTGGCGATCGTGTTAAAATGCAATTCATTGCCAACGATACTGAAAGAGCCATTGTCGGCACTGCCTGTACCGGCGACCAAGGCAAATGCGAAGGGTCCCGCGAAGCCGCTAGTCGCGCCGTCTGGATCGAGGGCGTCAAGGTTGCCGGCCAGCACTCCAACGGCGTTATTTTCGAGGATGGCAGCGGCGCTCAATATCACAGCGGTTGGACGCTCGTTGACATCGCCGACAGCAATCGAAAACGTTTGCGACGACGCCGTGCCGCTCGAATTCGCAGACCTCGCCACGATCACGTGGTTGGTCTGCGTTTCAAAATCGATGAGCGCGCCGTTGGCAACGGTGACGACGCCCGTTTGAGAATCGATTTGAAATCGACCACCGGCAGTATCGGTCAGCGAATATGTGAGCGGTAGTCCGCCTGGGTCGATCGCCGAGACGGTGATGCCAACGCCTGCCCCGGTCGCTGCCCCTTCGGCGACAATGTTGGCTGCCGCATTGCTATCGGTGGGCGCATTCGGCGATTGCGTGGAAACACCAACGAGAAAACTTTTCCGCGTGAACGATCCATCGGCACTTGTGGCTTGCGCGATGATGGTGTGGCGCGCCTGCGTGGCAAAGTCGATCAGGCTGCCGTCTGCAACGGTGACGACGCCCGTTGCCGATCCGATTTGGAAGCGTCCGCCAGCGTTGTCAATTAAAGCGTAGGCGACAGCATCACCGCTGCCGTCGATGGCACGCGCTGTCACGCCGGTTGCGTCGCCGTTGACCGCACCTTGCATCACGACGTCGCCAGCGGCGTTGCTATCTGCGAGCACGCCGATGTAAGTCGCAACGCTGACGCTTGTTAATCCGCCAAAGTCGAACGTTTCGAAGTTGCTGACGGTATCTTGGCCGTCATTGAAAAGGTTGGTGTCGGTGACGCGCCAAAGGTTGGGCGCACCATCGATACGTTCAATCGAGTATCCGGCCGCAGCCCCGGAGAAGTGCGCGATGTCCACACCCGCGCCGCCATTGACCACATCGTCGCCGAAGCCTCCGGTTACGTCGTCGTTGCCGGCGCTGCCCGTAATGACGTCGTGGCCGCCGCCGCCGAAAATTGCGTTGTCGAAGCCAGCCAAGACCGCGGACAGGTCGATGATGTCATCGCCGGCGGGACCTGAGCTGTCTGCATTGTCGTCGCCGAAGATCGTGTGATTGCCGCTGAAGTTGGCGGTGATCTGATCGTTGCCAGCGCCACCGATTATGATGTCTTGGCCGAGATGCCCGCTGCCACCCGTCTGAATGATATCGTCGCCGATGCCGCCATCGATGAAATCGTAGCCGACACCACCGTTCAACATGTCGGCGCCGTCGCCGCCAGACAGAAAAGCGCCGCGTGCGCTGGCTGTCAGAGTGTCGTTGCCTGCACCGCCGTAGAGACGGTTACCCAAATCTCCGGCGATATCGTTGGAGGCGGTGACCACGTCGTCGCCGCTACCCGAGTGAAAAGTGATGGCCTCGACGTGGATGATTTTGGTCGTGTCGGACAGCGTCGCAGTCGCATTGGCGTTGCTGAAGTTTACGATCTGCGCAGTCGCCAAACCAGAGCGATCGATGAAGGCGTTATCGAGCCCGGTGCCGCCGTCGATGTTATCGGCGCCCTGGCCATCGTTGGAGACGATAAAATCGTTGCCGCCATCGCCAAAAATAACGTCGTTACCAGCGCCACCGTCGATGTTGTCGGCGCCAAGGCCGCCCTGAATGGTATCGCTACCGCCATAGCCGTTGAGGTCGTCGTCGCCCGACCCGCCGTTGATTATATCAGCTCCGGCCAGCAGCGTTGTTTCGAAAAGACCAGAGATTTGGGCGTAGTAATCCGTCAGCGCATAGGCGCCGGGCGCAATGTCGAACGTCTCAAGGGGGATGTTCGTAGAACTCAGGTGTTCGATCTTGGTGATCGTACCGGCCGTTGGCACGTTGAGCGCGTCGAGTTGGAAACTGGTCCCCGTGATACGTGTCAAAGTACCATCGTAGTTTGTGACGACAATCTGCCCGGCGGTCACGACCACGTTCAACCATGCGTCGACTAAGCCGAGAGTAGAGCCAAGGGCGGTGCTACTACGCGTATAAGTGACCACGGGAACGCTCCTCGCGCCGGGGCGACAACAACCGCAAAATGGTGGTGCCCTGGCTGGAGGGATTATGCTCTCGGTTCGACGGTGCCGCTTCGGCCTAAGGCCGTGGGACCTTCGTCGGACGTCGTTAACGCTGGAAGCAACTATTTCTCGGCGTCTGAAATTAGCGCGTTGTTGCCGCGCCAATCGCGGAACTGCACGGTCTCGCCGTTGAGCTGGCAGGCGGGCGAGGCGAGTTCAAGGATCAGCGGCACGAGATTTTCGGGCTCAGGCAACGTATTGGGATCTTCGCCGGGAAATGCTTTGGCCCGCATCTGAGTTCGCATGGCACCGGGATTAATGATGTTGACCCGCAGCGTGCCGTTGGCCTGTTCGTTGGCCCATGTTCTGGCCAGCGCTTCAAGACCGGCTTTCGATGCAGCGTAGGGGCCCCAATAGGCGTATTTGCCGGTGGCCGCGCCCGACGATAGAAAAATCGCGCGGCCAGCGTCTGAGCGTTGCAACAACGGCGCGAGCGTTCGGATCAGACGCCAGTTGGCGGTGAGATTGATTTCGATGGTCTGCAGAAAGCCCTCTTCCGTGACGTGCGAGAGAGGCGACAGCGGGCCGAGCACGCCAGCGTTGGCGACGAAAATATCGAGATGCTGCCAGCGCTGAAATAACGTTGGACCGATCTGGTCGACCCGATCGCCCTTTTTTAAATCGAGTTGGACGATCGTCGCCGAACCGCCCGCTGCCTGGATTTCATCGTCGAGCGCCTCGAGTGCCGGCGTCGATCGCGACGTGATGATGACGTGCGCGCCAGCTTTTGCCAGGCCGAGTGCCGCCGCACGCCCAATGCCGCGCGAAGCTCCGGTGATAAACGCGATACGGCCTTTGAGGGAGAGTTCGGGCATGGAGGTCACTCAAGAATGAGGCTCAGTTCCCTCAAGCCTACATAGCCGCAGGAATGGGGTTGACCGCAGATTATCCGACTTCGGCCAGAAGCGACAGCTGCGTTGGAAGCGATTCGCCGCGCTGATCGGTGAGCACGGTTGGATAATCGCCGGTAAAACAATGATCGGTGAATTGTGGATTGCGCGCGTCGCGCTGTTCAACGCCGACCGCGCGATAAATGCCATCCACCGAGAGGAATGCCAAAGTCGTCGCGCCCATGAACTTGCGCATGGCTTCCAGATCCATGTTGGCCGCGAGCAGGTCTTTTTTGCGCGGCGTATCGATGCCGTAGAAATCCGGGTGCGTGATCGGGGGTGAAGAGATCCGCATATGGACTTCCGTGGCGCCAGCTTCGTACATCATCTGCACGATTTTCTTGGACGTCGTGCCGCGCACCACGCTGTCGTCGACGAGCACGATCGAGTTGCCGCGAATGACGCTCGAATTGGCTGAATGCTTGAGCTTGACGCCGAGCTGGCGAATGCGCTGTTCTGGTTCGATAAAGGTGCGGCCGATATAATGATTTCGGATAATGCCTAGCTCGAATGGAATGCCGCTTTGCTGGCTGAAACCAATGGCGGCTGGCACGCCTGAGTCTGGAATAGGAACGATCACGTCGGCGTTGATGGCTGGCGCCTCCTTGGCAAGCTGCACGCCCATCTGCTTGCGGATCTCATAGACCGTGCGGCCGCCAACCATGCTATCGGGCCGGGCGAAGTAAATGTACTCGAAGATGCACGGCCGTGCGGCGCGGCGTGGGAATGGCCGATGGCTGGCGAGACCCTCGTCGGTGATCACGACGATTTCGCCGTTCTCGACTTCGCGCAGGAATTCAGCGCCGACCATATCGAGAGCGCAGGTTTCTGAAGCCAGGACGTAAGAGGCACCAAGCCGACCGATGACCAGCGGCCGGATGCCGATGGGATCGCGCGCGCCGATCATCATATCGTTGGTGAGGCAGACGAATGCGTAGGACCCTTCGACCTGGCGGATCGCATCGACGAGGCGCTCTACAACCCGGCGCTTTTTCGAGCGCGACAGCAAATGCAGAATGACTTCGGTGTCGGAGGTCGATTGGCAGATGGCGCCGGACGAGATGAGTTCCTGGCGCAGCGTGAGTGCATTGGTGAGGTTGCCATTATGGGCGACGGCAAACCCGCCGGTATCGATGTCGGCGAACAACGGTTGCACGTTACGGATGAGGGCGTCGCCGGTCGTCGAGTAACGGTTATGGCCGACAGCCATTCGGCCTTTTAGCCGCGCCAGAACGTCGGCTTTGGAGAAGTTGTCGCCGACGAGGCCCATGCGGCGCTCGGAATGAAAATGCTTTCCGTCATAAGCGACGATGCCGCAAGCTTCCTGGCCACGATGCTGGAGTGCGTGCAGACCCAGCGCCGTAATGGCCGCCGCATCCGGATGATTGAAGATACCAAACACGCCGCATTCTTCGCGCAGGCGATCGTCGCCGTGCCGGTTGAACGTCAGCCCGTCGATGGTGACCGTTGGATAAGCAGTGCCCGTGTCAGCAGTGATCGTGTCAGCAGTGATCGTGTCAGCGCTCATCGGCTGGCTCCCGCGTGCTTGCCGCACGGGTTAATGTCAGTCTACCGGCAAGCGCCGGACCCGACATCACGCGTTGCGACGATTACCACCGTCCACGGGCCCGATATAGTACCGCTGAGCGCCCATGGCTAGCGTGACGAACGGTCTGTCAACATTAAGATATCCCTGCTGATCGGCCGGAGCCTGCGTTCCAGGCGGCGCGGTCAGCGAAGAGGGCACATATTGCACTAAAACAGATCTGATCGTCGCCCCGGCGCTTTTGATATACGGCAGCGACTGGGCTGACGTGACCCAGGGGAAGTGCGTTTTTTCGTCGGGGAAGAACGATTCGTAAAACATGTACGGAATGACGATCAAAATAAACCCTCGGGCGATGCCGAACGCAAAGCCCAAAATCCGGTCGATCATGCCCACGCGGCTATCCAGGATCGCGTCCGAGACGCGCGCTGTGAACAAATGGACGATGATGAGAACGATCAGCGCTAAGACGAGAGCGACCACGGCAAGAGCGATCTGAGGCGGCAGACCGGTCTGCGCGGCCACGTCCGCCGACAGATCCTTTTTCGTGAAGAAGATCCAGGCGCCGACAGCGGCCGCGGCTAGCCAAGACAGGATCGACAGCACCTCGCGCGCCAGACCGCGATACATCGCCAGCAAACCGGAAATGAAGCAGACGGCAAGTAACGCTGCATCGAGATAGCTTAGTGGGCCGATCATGGACCTGAATTCCCTCTTGTGTCCGTCATGCCGCCGCCCAAGTGACGCCCCAGTTACGTCCGAGTGCCGCGTCAAGCCCTAAGCGGCTCAGTCGCATGCCAAAGCCCTCTCCGCAAGCGTCTTTACATGTGAGATTCGTGAAAGTGAAAGCTTCAAACCGGGTGCATCGACATCACCCGATTCCGGCACGACGGCTCTACTGAAGCCAAGCTTCCCCGCTTCCTTCAAACGCGCCGTCATCATCGAAGCCGCCCGGACAGCGCCCGATAGCGAGACTTCGCCGAAGTAGACGGCGTCACGGGGCAGGGCAACATTGGAAATTGACGAGAGAAGGGCGGCAGCGGCGGCGAGATCCCCCGCGGGCTCGGTTATTTTTAAGCCGCCAGCGACATTGAGATAGACGTCATGGCCCGAAAACGAGATGCCAGAGCGGGCTTCCAGGACCGCCAGCAGCATAGCCAACCTATTGGCATCCCAGCCAACTACGGCGCGGCGGGGTGTGCCAAGCGTTGAGGGCGCGACGAGCGCCTGGATCTCGACGAGGATGGGCCTTGTGCCCTCGATGCCGGCGAATATGGCAGCACCCGGACTATGGTCGTTGCGGTCGCCAAGAAACAGTTCAGACGGGTTGGCGACCTCGCGCAGCCCGCCGGTCACCATTTCGAACACGCCGATCTCGTCCGTTGGGCCAAACCTGTTCTTGACGGCGCGCAGAATGCGGTAGGGGTGGCCCTTGTCGCCCTCGAAATATAGCACGGTGTCGACCATGTGCTCGATGACCTTCGGCCCGGCGATTTGGCCATCTTTGGTGACGTGGCCGACGAGCAGCACGGCGCAGCCGGCCATCTTGGCGTAACGGATCAGCGATTGGGTTGCTGCGCGCACCTGGCTAACGGTGCCGGGCGCTGAATCGAGTGTGTCTGCCCACAGCGTCTGGATACTATCGATGACAACGAGGTGCGCGGGTGGCCCCTCAGCGAGCGTTGCGAGGATATTGGAGAGATTAGTCTCAGAGGCGAGGCCGACGGGCGCGTCGGCTAAATCCAAGCGCTCGGCGCGCAGCCTGACTTGGGCGATAGCTTCTTCGCCAGAGAAATAAAGCGCACGGCGGCCGGAGCGCGCGAGGTGCGCTGTCAGTTGCAGGAGAAGCGTTGATTTACCGATCCCCGGCTCGCCGCCGATCAGCAGCGCCGAGCCTGGAACAATGCCCCCGCCGGTCACGCGATCAAGCTCACTGATACCCGTAGAGAACCGCGGCGCTTCTTGCGTCGAGCCTTTCAGGCTTTCGAGCCTGACGATCCGGCCCTTGGTTTGGCGGGTGATACCAGAACCCGGCGCTGGTCCAGCGTCGGTTTCCTCAACAAGCGTGTTCCACTCGTTGCACGCGATGCACTTTCCAGCCCAGCGCGATGCGGTCGCGCCGCAGGCCTGACAGATGTAGAGCGTTTTGGACGGCTTAACCATGCGCCCCCATAGCGGATTCCGCCGCTTGGCGCGATGCGAATGTCGCCAAGGCTAAAAAAGCTAGCGCAGATCGCCGGGATAAATCTGATCCTCGTGCTCGCTCCAGCGCGGGCGATAGATTGGCCGTTCGCGGTAGCGGGGCTCGGCGTAGCGCGAAGAGTACGTATTGCGCGGCTCGGTCCAGCGCGGCGGCGACCGGGGCGCGGCAACTGACACAGCCACGGGCACCGGCCTGCGATTTAAGGTCCGCACGACAGAGACGGAGGTGCCGACGTGAACGAGAGACGCCAAATGCAGCACGTTGGCGTTGAGCATCCGGAAGCACCCGGACGATTCCGCCTTGCCGATCGATTTGGGATCGTTGGTGCCGTGAATGCGATAGAGCGTGTTGCCGAGATAGATGGCTTTCGCGCCGAGCGGATTGCGAAGTCCGCCCAACATGCGTTCGGGCAGTTCCGGCTTGCGCTGCCTCATTTCAGCGGGCGGATACCATTCGGGCCAATCGGTGATGCGCGATACTTTCTCCGAACCGGTCCACGAGAAGCCCTCGCGCCCGACGCCGATTGGATAAGCGTAGGCAGCTGCTGGTCCGGTGACATAGTAGAGCTTGCGCGCACTTGTATCGATGATGATCGAGCCCGGGGTATATTGCCCGCTGAAGGCGACCAGCGGCGGCGCTAGCGGTTGAATATCGGCGCGCGGCCCGCCATCGGCACCTTCCGGTTTGCCTTGCTCGGCGGTATCTTTTGAGCGCGGACGCTGTTGTGGTTGGGTAGCGTCGTCCTGGTCTTCATATCCGCGATCATCGTCACGCGGGCGATTGTAGCGGTCGGCACGCGGCTCCGTCGTTTCGCGCTGATTGTCATAGCGCGGGTTGTAATAGCGTCTGCGGCGCGTCTCGTAGCGCCAGTCCTCGTCGTTCTCGTCGCTTTGCTCATACGTTTGGACGGGCGTCTGTACTGGCGGGCCGTCCCAATCGGACCAACCTTGGGCAGAGGCGCCGGTGGAGCCAACCACGGATGCCAAGGCCGCGAACGCGACGAGGGCGATGCTGCTAGACGAGATCAGACTGGACATGTAATGCGCACCAAGGAACGGAGGGCCGGGCAGCGGAAGCCGCTTCCTCCAATAACGCTGAAGGGAGCCGCTTCCGTCGCTGGAAACTATCCGGTGATCGCGTCATTCGCGTGGCAAATCCGTGACATAGGCGCGCAAACGCACGACTGACTTTGGCTCTTCGAAGATGTCGAAAGACATAGACTTGAGCAGAAACCTTCTTAGGCTCCGTCGTCGAGATAGACGCGCTCGAAGCGGCGGCCGAGCCGGGTCAAGATCTCGTAGCCGATGGTGTCGGCGGCATAGCCCGCGTCTTCGATGGTGAGGCCGGGGCCGATGAGGGTCGCGTGTGAGACTTGCTCGAGCCGATGCCCAAGATCCGTGACGTCGACGGTGATCAGGTCCATCGAGACACGCCCGACGATAGGGCATAGAACGCCGGCAATCCGAACTTGGGCAGCGGGCCGTCCATCGGGCGCGCTGGCTGAGCGGGGAACGCCATCGGCGTAACCGGCAGCAACTGTGGCGATGCGGCTTGGGCGATTGGCGCGCCAGGTTGCCGAGTACCCGACGGTCTCGCCGGGCGCGACGTCGCTGAACGATAAAATGGCAGCAGTCACCGTCACGACCGGGGTGACGGGCGCGGGGTTTGACTGCGACGCCTGCCCGCCATAGAGCGCATAGCCCGGCCGCACGAGATCGAATTGGTAAGGCTTGCCGAGCATCAATCCGTCGGACGCCGCCAAACTGCGCGGCACGCCGCGAAATAATGCCGACAAAGTTTCGAATGCCAGTAGCTGGTCGCGATTTTTGCCGTCGGCTGGATTATCAGCACATGCCAGATGGCTCATCACCAATGTCAGATCGAGACTGGCGCGCAAAGTTTCGTCACCGGCGAGCCGTCTTGCGTCGCGCGCGCCAAGGCCCAGCCGATTGAGCCCGGTATCGATATGCAACCCAGCGGGCAACCGTTGCCGCTTCGAGCGGCTGTAGTTGTCCCAAGCTTCGACTTGCGCGAACGTCGAGAGGATGGGGCGCACGCCCAGACGCGCGAAGTCGCGCTCGGCGCCAGACACCAAACCATCGAGCGCGTAGATGACGGCGTTTGGCGCCCGCGCGCGCGTTTCCTCCGCCTCGCTCGGCGTCGCAATGAAAAATGTTTTGCAACCGGCGCGCACCAGCGCTGGGATGACTTTGTCGGCGCCCAATCCGTAAGCGTCAGCTTTGACGACGGCGCCGCACTGCGCGGGCCCGACTAAAGCTTGCAGGTTCGCCCAGTTCTGCCCGATTTGCTTCAGATCGATCGAGACCAGTCCCGTCGCGGCCGCGTTGCTCGCGGTGCTGCTGGCCGCGCTGCTCGAAGTTTGGGCTTTGAAAGGCATGGTCACAGCGGTGTTCACCTCGACGGCAACATGTAATCGCGTGCCAGATTTCCAAAGCGGGTGAACTGGCCCTCGAACGATAGCTCGACCGTGCCGACGGGTCCATGCCGCTGCTTACCGATAATGACTTCGGCTTTGCCGGTGACGAGGCTCATTTTCGCCATCCACTCGGAAAATTCAGCCGTGCCTTCGGCGGGCTTGGTGCGCTCGACGTAATATTCCTCGCGGTAAACGAACATGACGACGTCGGCGTCCTGCTCGATCGAGCCGGATTCGCGTAAATCCGACAGTTGCGGGCGCTTGTCTTCGCGGTTCTCAACCTGACGTGACAACTGCGACAGCGCGATGATCGGCACGACCAACTCTTTGGCGAGCGCTTTCAGCCCCGTGGTGATCTCGGTAATTTCCTGCACCCGGTTGCTGTCACCGCGGCGTGTACCGGAAAGCAGCTGCAAGTAATCGACGACGAGCAAGTCGAGCCCGTGCTGCCGTTTCAATTTGCGGGCACGCGCGCACAGCTGAGCAATCGTAATGCCGCCGGTCTGGTCGATGAATAGGGGAATGCTGGCCATCTCGGCTGCCACTTCCGACAGTTTGCGGAATTCCGTTTCATCGATCATGCCGCGCCGGATCTTCTCCGAGCTGATTTCTGATTGTTCGGCCAGAATTCGGGTGGCCAACTGTTCGGCCGACATTTCCAGCGAGAAAAAGCCTACTCTGCCGCCATCGGTCACGGTGTCCGTGCCATCGGGCTGGCGCTCGGATTTATAGGCCTTGGCGACGTTGTAAGCGATGTTTGTCGCGAGCGCCGTTTTACCCATCGACGGACGGCCGGCCAGGATGATCAAGTCCGAGCGCTGCAGGCCGCCAAGCTTATTATCGAGATCGGATAGCCCCGTCGAGGCGCCCGACAAATGACCGGCGCGCTGGAAGGCACTGTTGGCCATCGAAATCGCGGTTGTCAGCGCGCTGTGGAAGCTCTCAAAGCCCTGGCCATATTTGTTTTGTTCGGCGAGGCCGTAGAGACGGCCTTCCGCTTCTTCAATTTGCACTTTAGGCGGCTGATCGACGGTGCTGTCGTAAGCGGTGTTGACGAGATCCTCGCCGATAACAATGAGCGCGCGCCGGGTCGCTAGATCATAAACCGTGCGGCCGTACTCGGCGGCGTTGATGATCGTCGTCGCGTTGGCCGCCAACCGGCCAAGGTATTGCGGCACGGTCATGTTGGCATCGATCGGCTCGGTGTTTTCAAAAAACGTTTTCACCGTCGTCGGCGTCGCCGTTTTACCGGCGTGTATGAGGGCGGCCAGCGTCTCGTAGATCCGGCCGTGCAACGGATCGAAGAAATGTTGCGGCGATAAAAAGCCCGAGACGCGGTCGAGCGCCTCGTTGTTGACGAGCACGGCACCCAGAAGCGCCTGTTCGGCTTCGAGATTGTGCGGCGGCTGCCGGAAATGCAGCGGTTCGGTAGCGGAAGCTGCTTCACGAAGCTTTTCGGTGAGGAGGGTCGCGGGATGTGCCATGGCGGCCAAGCTACCCGATTCCGGTGGGCCGTCCGTTGGTATGCGGCCGCCGCGCGATCCGTGTCCCCGTTATGCACAGACCGAAATGATTTCGCTTTTCCGCACGCAGCGAATCAAGGTCGAAGTCCGTTACCGGCGGTTGTCTCGCCAAGCCGGACCTGAGAGCCGATACCGGCGTCGGGATATTGCGATCCCAGCGCCGGTTTCGGTTGTGGTGTTTAGCCTTCGTCGCCTTCATCGGCAGAGGGCGCCGCGCCTTCTTCGAAGACGCCATCGGGATTGAATGTTTCGAGTTCGATTTTCTCGTCCTTGACGACAGAGACGTTCTCGCCGCGGGCTTGCTTGGTCGCTTCGTCTTCGGAGCGGGCGACGTTCATTTTGACGTTGCAGACGACTTCGGGGTGAAGCTGGACGCGGAGCGGCGATAGGCCCAGCGCCTTGATCGGCTTGTCGAGCACGATCTGGTTGCGGTCGACCGTGAAGCCGCCAGCCGTGATGGCCTCGGCGATGTCGCGCGTCGAGACCGAGCCGTAGAGCTGGCCGGTGTCGCCGGCGGCGCGGATGATGACGAAGTTCTTGCCTTCCAGCCGGGTCGAGATGCTTTCGGCTTCTTTTTTCTGTTCGAGGTTGGTTGCCTCGAGCTGCGAGCGGCGGCCTTCGAAAACTTTCTTGTTATCTTCCGTAGCGCGCAGAGCCTTCTTCTGCGGCAGGAGGAAGTTGCGCGCGTAACCGTCTTTGACGTTGACGACATCGCCCATCTGGCCGAGGCGGCCGATGCGCTGAAGTAGAATGACTTGCATTGCAATTCTCCGTTTTGTGCTGAGTTTTACGTGTTGCGTTAGGTTCGGTCAGGAATGTCCAGGTGGTGGTCCGCGTGAAAACGCGGCGCGATAGCCCAGGAGTGTTTCGCCCAAGCCGATGAAGGCGAGGATCAAAGTGGTCGAGAAGCTGTAGACGAACAGCATCGCGTAGAGCCCGGCGAGCGTGAAGCCGCGCCACGGCGAGCCGCGCGTCACGAAATGCGCGACAGCCAGGCCCATCAGTGCGAAGGCAAAGAAATACGAGCCGGCGAACGCGCCAGCTGCGAGCCCAACAAAGCCGCCGACAAATGAAATCGCCAGTGCTGCGGCCAGTACAAACGAAGCGCTCGACGGCAACGTCATGGCCGACAGGTCTGGCCAGGGGCGTTCGAGCCGACCAGAGGCCAGCGTGATACGGCCCGCGATCCACAAATTCAAAAGTATCGTGATCATGATCGAAAGCGCCAACGCCCCTGGCAACAAGCGCAACGTCACCTCGGCGATTTGCGGGATCTGCTCTGGCGCGATGGTGGGCGCTCCGGGCAAGCCCGGCAGCTCAGATTTGACGAACGTTTCGACAAACGTCTTCATTGCTTTCGAGAGCGCTTCGACATCGGCGCCCATCAGCACCAGAATGAGAAGCGCGCTGAGGCCCGCCATCAGCGCGGCGGTTGCAACCATGTGGCCGACCGGGAACCATTCGCGGCCTTCGCCTTCACCACGCGCCAGCAAAGCTTGGCGGCACAACAGCACGGCGGGCAGAGCTTCGCTGACGCCATAGATCAAGGCGGCGACGGGCTGCGCAATAAAGGCGACGATTGCTGTGGCAGCGATCCCCGCGAGTGCGGCAGCGATCGGGCCTAACCCCAAGCCGGCGAGGTAGAGCGATAATGGCGTCAGGAGAAAAAGTGCAAAGCGCGCGAGCATCGGCCCGGTCGTCGCGGAAGCGAACACGATGGCTGAAATCAGCCCAGCCCCAAGGCTCAAGAAAATCGTGTTCCGCGACATTTTTTATAGCTGTCCCGCTGATGGCGGTTAGAGGCAGATACGGGCTCTCCCGTTCCGACCCAACGAAATCAGTTTAAAGCAAAACCTCTCCCCGCCTGAGACGGGGAGAGGGCCGTGGTCTTATTTGATGACGTAAGGCAGGAAGCCGAGGAAGCGGGCACGCTTGATGGCGCGGGCCAGTTCACGCTGCTTCTTGGCGGAGACCGCCGTGATGCGGCTCGGTACGATCTTGCCGCGCTCGGAAACGTAGCGGCCGAGCGTGCGAACATCCTTGTAGTCGATCTTTGGCGCAGCATCGCCCGAGAACGGGCACGTCTTGCGGCGGCGATGGAACGGACGGCGTTGCGGGCCGACTCCGGGAGTTTGAATCTCAGCCATTGTCAGCTCTCCGAGCCAGGGGTTGTGTCGCGGGGTGCACGAGGTGCACGTGGAGCATCGTCGCGCGGAGGACGCGGAGCGTCCCCGTCACGAGGAGGACGTGGAGCATCGTCACGAGGAGGACGCGGAGCGTCCCCGTCACGAGGAGGACGCGGTCCACGGTCGCCCATCGGACGGTCGCCTGGCGGACGCGGGCGGAATGTCGAGCCGCCTTCGCGATCGCCGCCGCCACCTGGGCCGCGGAAACCACCGCCACCGCCACCGCCACCACCACCGCCGCCGCGATCGCCGCGCGGTCCACCAAAGCCGCGACCGCCGCCGCCGCCGCCGAAGCCGCCGCGATCACCACGGTCGCCGCGGTCGCCGCGCTCGTCACGATCTTGCTTGCGCATCATGACGGACGGCTCAACCTCGTGCGCTTCGACCTTGACGGTCAGAAAGCGCATGACGTCGGCGTTGATGCCCATACGGCGCTCCATCTCGGTCACCGCAGTCGGCGGCGTATCGAGATTGAAATATGCGTAGTGGGCTTTGCGGTTCTTCTTGATCTTGAAAGCGAGGGTTTTGACGCCCCAATATTCCTGCTTCGTAACCTTGCCCTTGCCCTCTTCGATGACGGTTTGGAATTCCTTCATCAAGGCTTCGACTTGGGCTTGAGTTAAATCCTGGCGCGCCAGGAAAGTATGCTCGTAAAGCGGCATACGCTTGGCCTTTCTGGTTAGAGTTAGCGCGTGAATATGAATTCGACGCGTTCATCCCTCCGGCGCAAAGCCCTGCGAGCCCGAGAAAGGCCCATCTGGTACTCAAAGGAGAAGACACTGGGGGACGGGCTGTTAAACCCTCTTGAGCGGCCTGCCGGATCGCAGACACAACACAAGCCCCCGTTCAGCCTCCAACCGGAGCGGGTGAAGGGGGCGTTATACAGGCTTTAGGGGTGGGGGCAAGTGGTAACGGACGTCGCGGCCCTCGGCCGCCCTGCCACTAACGCGGCCGCCAGAACCGCTGCCGTTATGCCGCCCTAAATCAGCATCGCCCGCGTCTTCCTGCTCGTGGAGCAGCCTGATCGCCACATCTGCAATCGTGCTGCGGTCAATCTGCTTGTCGTCGAAGAGTTGCAACAAAATCTTGGCGAGTTCGGTCCGGCCCCCATCGGTTTTACCGGCCGTGAAACGATTGGCAACCTTGGGCCATACCGCGTCGAAAGTTCGCTGGACCTCGGTGAGCAATTCCGGTCCCATCGACTGGCCGAAAGCTGTGGCGCGTACGATCCGGTGGATTTCAGACATGACACTCACTTTTGAAATGCATCGCCTGCATGCGTATGATGCAGCAAATGCGGGGCGGCGCTGATTAGATCGATCAGGTTCGATTTTGAGACCAGTTTTTCCGCGGGCAAACGGTCTGGTTGGAGATCGGTACGGAATAGAATCTGGTCGCCCGACAACTGCACAAGAGGTTCGATATGGAGGTCCCTCTTCATGGGTGATGCCTTAAGTTCGGCTGGCCGGTACAATCTTCGTCAGCAGCTCAAGTGCACTCAACTGGTTCAGGAGAAAATCCCGCAGATTTATGCGGTCAATCGTTATCGGCCCATCACAGCGAACGAATGCCCGATTGATTTTTCCGGCCTGTTGCGGGTCAAAATGGCCAGCCGCTCGACGATCAAATTGGCGGCGGTTGGTTTTGGAATAATGCAGCGATTATATTTGCAGTTGAGACTGTCGTAGCCGGTGTAGATGGCAAATGGGATGTCCCGGCATTGCAGAAGAGCGCACAATGGGTAGGAAAGTTCGTCTTTCAGCCGGAGGTCGATAATGGCCACGGATAGCTTCTCGACGCGCGCCACCGAGATCGCATTTTGCAAGGTGTGGACGACGATGACCTCGGCCCCGGCCCCTTCCAGCGTTGTTGCTAGATCGAGCGCGATGATCGGCTCATCCTCGGCGACGAGCACGCGGCGACCTCTGAGCGATGCCGCGCTTAACGAAGTAATTTTATGATCGCGAATGGCGGCTTCAGCCCAGCCGGTGCGGTCCATCTCAAGTCTCCTTAACTCAACGTCGTTCTATGTTGAGCGGGGGAGAAATTCAGCGCACTGATGTGAGTTAGGGACCCGCCGGCGAGCCAGAGGTTAATCAGGGCAATAGCGGGCGTATGCCGTTCTTGCCGGCGAGGATGCGGTGCATGATTGCGACGACGGCGGTATGAGCTTCGGGCGATGACGAGTTCAAGGCTGCTTCCTCATGCGTCTCAGCGACGTCGTTGAGAAGATCGCGCGCGTCTTCTTCTTTCATGATTTTGAGGTCGGTTAGTGCAAGCAGCAAAGATTCGCAGATGCCCAGTGCTGCCATTCCCTCTGCTTGCGACATGCGTTCCGGTACTCTCATGGGTGTATCCTTTGGCTGCGATGCTAAAGCCTCGCAGGTCCATCTTTCCTAATGCAAATTGGCACTTTGACCGATTTGGACGTTTGGCCGCGCTCCCAGCCACACGCGATAGTCTCTCAGCGAGACTTAGTCTGACTGGTGCATATCGCCAGCTAAGTTTCGCGTTTTGTACGATTTCATGCAGTGTGGACCCGCCAAGTGCTAAGCTTGTTCCACGCAAAGTCTTACGTGGGCGCATCTGCCTCATGCCTGAAATCAAATTTTTGGCGTTCCCACTGCAGGGAGACGCATAATGAATGATCAACACGGCGAAGGCTTTCTGGCCACGAAGCTGAGTGCATTTCTGCCGCTATCCGGCGCTGAACTCAAATGCTTGGCCGGGATGCAGTCTAAACCGGTCTCAGTCAAACGTGGCAAGCTGCTGATCGATGAAGGGCAGACGGGTCAAAAAGCGTTCGTGCTGCATGCCGGTTGGGGTTGCAGTTATAAGGATCTGGCGAACGGCGGTCGGCAGATTATATCTTTTCCCATAGCTGGCGACTGCATTGGCCTGCGCAGCGTGTTGTTGCGCACAGCAGATCATTCCGTCTCGGCTCTGACCGACGCTGTCGTCAGTTCAATGGAAGGCCCGCATCTTTTGAAGTGCATCGCCGAATTTCCCCGGCTCGGCGCCGCGATCCTGTGGGCCGCCTCGCGCGACGAAGCGATGGTTGTCGAGCATCTTGTGAATATCGGTCGGCGGACGGCGTTGGAACGCACGGCTCATTTCTTCATGGAACTCGCCGAGCGCATAAGTTTGATCGGGCTCGCGACGGAAGCCGAATTCAAATGCCCGCTCAGCCAGTTTGTATTGGCGGACGCGCTGGGCCTGACTGCCATTCATGTCAATCGCGTCCTCAGACAATTGCGCGAGGAGGTGTTGCTAACGGTGAATAAGGGGAGCGTGAAAATTCACGACATCGCCGCTTTGAGAAAATTGTCCGGCTATCATGGTGGATATCTGGAAGTGCGCGGCTGATGTCCGCTGCTAGATTAGCGCTGCTTCTGGCCCGGGCCCCGATCTAACAATCGGCCGACTGAGCGAGATCAATGTCTCGATAATTCTTTGCCGGCGGCGTCGGTTTGGGAATGATCCTGCTCTTATACTTAAACTCCGCGATGTCATAGCCGCTGTAGACGACGAACGGCACATCGAGACACTGCAGCAGCGCGCACAACGGCGACGCCAATTGGTTTTTAAGTTTCATATCGACGATGGCAGCAGACAGTGGTTCAACGCGCGCGATCGCGATCGCATCTTCCAAAGTATGAACCATTACCGCCGTAGCGCCCGTTGATTCCACGGTCAGCGCCAGATCGAGCGCGACCAGAGGCTCGTCTTCGACGATGAGAATGCGATGACCCTGAAGAGAGATGCGATGACCCTGAGGAGAGGAGAGACTCATACTACGAACTCCTTGGCGGCTTGCTTTGACACGGCAAAGGCAAATTTTGCCCGAGCCCACCTTATATGTCTTCCATCGTGCAAAATGCTTGGGGGTGTGCAGTGCGCTTGGCCTCCCGCGTACCCCGCTGCCCAAACCGATTTCGGAGACGGAAGAAATGTTTCCGCCAGGACAGGCACTCCGCACAATGTATTATTTAAATGAAGTTCAAAAAAGTCAAAGTTTTACTTTGTACGAAATCGTACCTTAGCGCCGTGGGCGGTTTAATTCAATAGGCGATCGTATTCCTTCTCCGGCACGCCATAAAAACCGTTAGCCCGTATTTCCAAACCCGTTCGGTCAAGAATATTGACGACACCTCGGCTCGTTGAAACGAGGGCTGAGGCTTCGAGTTCTTGGAGCGCGATTGTGACGCCGGCGCGCCGCACGCCAAGCATCAAAGCCAGAAACTCGTGCGTCAATAGAATGGCGTCATCGACGACCCGATCATGCGCCATCAAGAGCCAGCGCGATAGGCGCTCTTCAATTTTGCCTTGCGCATTGGCGAGTGCTGTTTGTGAGAGTTGGATCAGCGTGACATGCGCGAAGGACAAAAGCCGCAACCGCAGCACCCTGCTTTGCTCAGACGCGTTGCGCAAATTTTCGGCCGAGATACTCAGTCCGCCACCGGCGGCTTGCATGACGGTTTCGTTGGGAGAGCGGTCGACGCCCAAAATCAGCGAGATGCCGGTGAACCCTTCATTGCCAATGATCAGGGCTTCCGCCTGCCGGTCATGGCCACCGTTGGCAATAACCGACGCCAGTCCGAAATCTAGGAAATATGCCGAATGTATTTGTTTGCGGGCTGGCTCCAGCCGTTGCCGGAATTTCAGATCGACAGGTTGAAGGTGCGGTCTGAGCAACGCAAGGTCGCTTTCGGCCAAGCTAGCAAGAAAACGATTGCCGCTGGGTTTTGTAGATCTGGTTTTCTGTGACAATTGCGCATTCCGAAGGAATGCCGAGCTCCACATTTTTTCGCCTCGCTAGGCGCGACGTTGGACCCGGCATCAAGTGATAACAAGCCGAATCAAAGTCATCACATGCGGCGAAGGGTCAGAGGCTGCGAACTTGGTACCAAATGGCGCACTAACTTAAGTTAGTGGCGCACCCGCAATACTGCAGGCGCGCCACTACGAAGCTCGGTTCTTAGAGGATAAAATCGTCCGTCGTCAGAGCTGCCATGCTGACGTGATGCAGCGTCACGCTATCGCCGCCGCCGAGATCGATCACTGTATTACCGCCGAACTGATGGGCATGAGCCAGAACATCTGCCAACGTCGTGAAGTCGTGCGTTGTCGCCTGGAGATCGAGTTGATCGTCCGTGCCGCCCGCCGTAAAGCCAACTACGACATCATCGCCACCCAAAGCCTTAAACACGAACGTATCGTCGCCTGATCCGCCGTTCAGCTTGTCTTCGCCTTTGCCGCCGTCGAGCAGATCATCGCCCGCGCCGCCGAACAGCTTATCCTCGCCAGTGCCACCGAACAGTTTGTCGTTGCCTGCATCGCCGAAGATCTTGTCTTCACCAGCGCCGCCGGTCAGCGTGTCATTGCCTGTGCCGCCATGGATCAAATCTTCACCGGCTCCGCCGACTACGGCGTCATCGCCGTCGTCGCCAAACAATTTGTCGTCGCCGGCATCGCCCTTGATAAGGTCGTCGCCGGCCCCGCCGTGCTCGACGTCGTTACCCGCACCGCCGTGCTCGTCATCGTCACCGGCTCCGCCCGAGACGTGGTCATCGCCGTCATCGCCAAACAGGTGATCGTCGCCGTCATTACCTTTGACGTTGTCGTCGCCCGCGCCGCCATGTTCGGTGTCATTGCCGATGCCGCCGGACACTTTGTCGTCGCCGTCATCGCCGAATAATTTATCGTCGCCGGCATCGCCATTGACGCTGTCGTCGCCGACGCCGCCGTGCTCGACATCGTTGCCACCATGGCCATGGATCACGTCGTCGCCGACGCCGCCATTAAGATGCTCGCCCAATTCGTGATTTGCAGGATCGTCAAGACCGCCGCCTTTTTTCGTCGTGGCCATTTTGCGTTTCCTTCGATTATTTCTATTTCAAATTCATCGAACAATCGGTCGCTCCGCGATAATGCTCAGATCGTCGAGTATCACGGAGCCGATTTTCTCCGTCTTCATAACATTAGCTATATGACATTAATCTGACAGCGCGATTGTGCTTGTAACCTCCTATAATTCTTGGGAATTTTTCTAAGCGTTGGCCCGAACCGAGAATTTTTTTGTTTTTTCCACCCCGTGCCCACGACGGCGCCACAGGAATCATGACGTTATCCGCCCGGGACGCGACGGCCACTTTAGGACGCGTGGTACTCGTCAATCTGGAGAGACATCTATGAAATTTGCTGCTTACACAGACGAGGGAATCTTTGGTATCGGCGCTACCGAGGCGGAAGCCCGCACGGCGGGCGTTGCCGAAATGGAAACTTTGGAAGCTTCGCCCGAAGAACTGGCACAGATCAAGATCGTGCCGATCGCAGACGATCTCGTGACCGCCCTGGGGGCCATGGATGAGGGCGGTCCTGAAGTCAACTTTGACGTTGAAAACGGCGTTCTGGTATTGGCAGAAGCCGGCGATGATGACGACAACGAAGCCGTTGCCTAGAGCTTCGAACTCCATGTATCACGGCGCGAGCGGCTTCAAAGGCTCAGACATGACCCTGGCGTGCTCGCGCCACTTTCATTTTCTGCCCCCTGTTATGGCCGGATGTTATGGCCCCATGTTTCTGGCCTGATGGATCTGGCCCCATGTTTCTGGCCTCATGGATCTGGCCCATGTTTCCGCGACCTATGTCTAGGCCGCAGTCCTGGCCTGCCTTTTGCGGCCTATCGAACGCTGCGCCCACAACATATATCCACGACCGTTATCAAGCCGTGGGCGTCCTGATTGCGCATCCACCGGAACTGCAGCACTTCGCAGCGGCTTGTGCCGACTACCGATCGCTCTTTTCTGAGGAATGAAACATGGCTTCGCGTGAACTGTTTTCGCCGGCTAATCTCGGCGCAATTGCATTGAAAAATCGAATTGTCATGGCACCCCTGACGCGGTCGCGCGCCGACGATCATGGCGTGCCGGCTGAATTTGCGCCGGACTATTATGGCCCGCGCGCGAGTGCCGGAATGATCATCACGGCCGCCACGCAGGCCTCGTTTGAGGGAATGGGATACCCCCGTACCCCCGGTATTCACACGCCGGAACAAATTGCATCATGGAAGCGCGTCGTCGATGTAGTTCATGCTCACGGCGGCAAAATCGTACTGCAGATTTGGCACGTCGGCCGGATTGCGAGCCATCTCAATCGTGGCGTGCCGGCCGATGTTGTCGCCCCCAGCGCGATCCAAGCGCCGGGCAAAATTTACACGGACGAAAAGGGCATGGTCGACCACGATGTGCCGCGCGCGCTCGCCACTCACGAGATCGCGGAGATCGCGCAAGAGTTCGCGGCCGGGGCGCAGACAGCCATAGCGACCGGGTTTGATGGCGTGGAAATTCACTCGGCCAACGGCTATTTGTTGCACCAGTTCTTGTCGAACAACGTCAATCAGCGCACCGACCGCTATGGCGGTTCTATCTCCAATCGGGTAGCGATGCCGCTCGAGGTCATTAGCGCCGTTTTGAAGCGCGTGCCCCATGATCGTGTTGGCGTACGCGTCAGCCCAGGGCACACCTTTAACGGAATCGAAGAAGGCGACACCAACGAACTCTATCGTCACTATCTGGGCGAACTCAACGCATTTAACCTGGCCTACCTTCACGTCATGCGGCCAAGTGCTAATGATTTCGAAACCGATCCTGTCGACTTGGCGCGTTCGGTTTTTAAAGGGCCGATCATCGCCGCTGGCGGTTATGACGCGCAATCGGCCTGCACGTTGATTGCAAAAGGTGGTGCAGACGCTGTCGCGTTCGGGCGCGCATTCATAGCCAACCCCGATCTCGTCGAGCGCATCGCCCAAGGTGCCCCGTTGAACAAACCCAACGAGGCAACTTTCTACACGCCGGGCAGAGAGGGCTACACAGATTACCCGTGGCTGTCAGCCTGACGCCATGCAAAGATCCCCGATCGGTGAATAAGCGGAAAGTTTTGATCCGGTGGTGGACGTTGCTGTCAAACGCGACCTGACGCTCAGCCAGCAGCGGCGCACGATTGTGGCGCTGCTGTTTGGCAACTTCGTTATTGGAACTGGCATCTTGTTGCCGGCCGGCATGCTCACCGATCTCGCAGACGCGTTTCAAATCACCGTACCGGCAGCTGGAATGTTGATGGTTGCGAGCGGGATCGTCGTGGCGCTGGGTGCTCCGCTTATCGCGGCCTTTACGAGTGGCATCGACCGGCGCGCGATTCTGTGTTTTTCGCTTCTTCTCTATATCGCCGGGCACGCCTTGGCGGCCTTGTCATCATCCTTTGAGATGCTAGTCGCGACGCGCATACTGATCGCTATCGGTGCGGCGATCTTCACGCCCCAGGCGGCCGCCACACTTGGTGCGCTTGTGTCGGCCGACCGTCGCGCGAGCGCGATCACCCTCGCCTTTGTCGGTTGGTCGCTGGCAACAGTCGCTGGCATGCCGATGGGCGGCTTGATCGCGCACACGATCGGCTGGGCTGCCGGCTTCGTGATCATGGCGGTGATATCGGCCATCGCGTTAATCGCCGTTTGGATCTCGGTGCCACCGCGCGTGCAGATCGCGCCGCTCAGCGTTACATCGTGGCGAGCGGTTGCGACCAACCCAGCGCTGATGCTCGTTCTATTGGTCACGATTTTAAACGGGTCGGGCCAATTCACTTTGCTGACCTATCTCAATCCATCGCTCAAGGCGTCGCTCGCCGCTGACCCCACGGAGGTCGCGTTGATCCTTGCCTGGTTTGGCGTTTGGGCGACCGTTGGCAATGTGATCGCGTCGCGGTTCGTCGCCCGAATTGGCCCCGGCCAAGTGGTGACGGCGTCGTTGATCATGATTTTCTTGGCGCTTGGCCTGTGGGGAGTGTCTGCCAACGTCTTGCCGCTCGTGCTTGGCGCGGCCGCGTTGTGGGGTTTGGGGACGTTTTCGTCGAACTCAGTGCAGCAGGCGCGGCTATCGGCGATGGCGCCGGATCTGGCGTCGGCGTCGGTGGCCCTGAACACTTCGGCGATGTACATCGGCCAGGGGACGGCAGCAGCGCTCGGCGGCAGCCTCATCAAGGTCGGCCATATGGCAGCGTTACCTCTGGCCGGCGCCGCAATTATTCTGGCCGCTGCAACTTTGTCGGGCTTCGTGCTGGCGTGGCGGAAGGGCTGATTGCGTGTGAAAGTGCCGTGCTCTTTGAGCGGCGGCACTGAGGCGTTGTAATGCCGCGCTGGGCTTGCGTCTTCCCATCCGATCGGGTCAATTCACGTGCATCATACTGCGGCCCTCGATTGAGCCACACGACAAAGGAACTTTTGCATGAGCGGTGGACTGCTGGCACTCCTTGACGATGTCGTTGCACTGACGAAGCTCG
Source organism: Hyphomicrobium sp. (assembly GCA_031367425.1). Classification (GTDB taxonomy): domain Bacteria; phylum Pseudomonadota; class Alphaproteobacteria; order Rhizobiales; family Hyphomicrobiaceae; genus Hyphomicrobium_B. The sequence continues at coordinate 8,599 of JANLPU010000034.1, read as the reverse complement.
CCGCCGTCGCGCTCGATGACGCGGCGGGGCAGGCGGCGCAGGCAAGCGCTAAAGCGGCTGGAATCGTGATCGACGATGCAGCTGTAACGCCGCGCTACGTGGTTGGGCTCGCAGCCGAACGCGAACTGCCGATAGTTGCCCGCATTGCTTGGGGCTCGTTGAAGAATAAGATCATCTATCTGCTCCCAGCAGGTCTGCTCCTGACCTCATTTGCGCCGTGGTTGCTGACGCCGATTTTGATGATCGGCGGATTGTACCTCTGCTTTGAGGGCTACGAAAAAGTCCACGCCATGCTGAGCCCGCACGCGGTCGCGTCGGACGCTGCAGCTGCCACGGCGCCAACCGATGCCAAGTCTTTGGAAGACGCGAAGGTTGACGGCGCGATCCGTACCGACATGGTGTTGTCGGCGGAAATCATGGCGCTATCGCTGGCAAGCGTGGTCGAACCCGATCTGCTGGTGAAGGCGTTCGTGCTTGCAACCGTCGCGCTGATCGTGACCGTCAGCGTCTACGGCGCGGTCGCGTTGATCGTGAAAGCGGATGACGTGGGCCTCGCGCTCGCGCAAAAGGGCGGTCCGATTTCCAAGCCGCTTGGCCGCGCGCTGGTCTACGGCATGCCACCCTTTCTGAAGGGTCTCGCTTTCGTTGGTACGATGGCGATGCTGTGGGTCGGTGGCGGCATTCTGATCCACGGCTTGATCCAATTCGGCATGACCGGCCCGGAGCACGTGCAGCACGCGATTTCAGAAACCATCAAAGGCGCGGTGCCGGGCATCGGTGACCTTATCGCGTGGCTGGCCACCGCGTTGAGTTCCGCTGTTGTGGGTCTGATCGCGGGAGCTCTGACGGCGTTGATCGTGACGCCGATGCTGGGGCTCTACACCAAAAAAATGGCATGAGGTTATAATGAGCATCGCTCTCACTGCGCCGTCCATCGACGAATCGCGTCCGCATCGGTCAACGGCGTCGAACTCTATTGGGACCGGCCCGAAGTGGAATGGCCGCGCGATGCGGGTGACAATCTCGATGGGAACAGAGCGGCTCGATCTGGACGATCTCCTGCTTCAGGTCTAGTCAGAGTTGGGGTCGTCGGTGCCTTGACAGCAGCGCGGAGGAAGTGGCCTAAAGCCTCGAAACAGCGGACGTTGCGTCCGTAATGTATCGTTCGGGGAGCATTTTACATGGCGATCGCATTCGTATTTCCAGGGCAGGGCAGCCAGGATGTCGGCATGGGCCGGGCCTTGGCCGAGGCTTACCCCGCCGCCCGGGCCGTGTTCGACGAGGTCGACGATGCGCTGGGCCAAAAGTTGTCCGCCGTCATGTGGGACGGCCCCAAAGAGACTTTGACGCTCACGGAAAATGCCCAGCCGGCCCTGATGGCCGTGTCCATGGCGGTGATGCGGGTGCTGGAAACTGAAAAGGGATTTATCCTCAAAGACAAAGTCAAATTCGTCGCCGGGCATTCGCTTGGCGAATATTCGGCGTTAGCGGCGGCTGGTGCGTTCTCGTTATCGGATACGGCGCGGCTGTTAAAGCTGCGCGGCCAGGCGATGCAGAAAGCCGTTGCCGTCGGGCAAGGCGCGATGGCCGCACTGCTGGGTGTCGGCATGGACGTCGCCGTGAAAGTCGCGCTCGAAGCCGCCCAAGGCGATGTCTGTCAGGTTGCCAACGACAACGAGCCGGCGCAGGTCGTTTTGTCCGGGCATAAGAGCGCGATCGACCGCGTGGCTGAAATCGGCAAGGCCCATGGCGTGCGCCGCGCCGTGAATTTGCCGGTTTCAGCCCCGTTTCATTGTGCGCTGATGCAACCTGCGGCCGACGCGATGGCGGACGCGCTGAGCAAGGTGAGGGTTCACGCGCCTATCGTGCCTGTTGTCGCCAACGTCGTGGCGACCGCGATTTCAGACCCTGTTGAAATTAAGAGACGGCTCGTCGAGCAGGTCACCGGCACGGTGCGCTGGCGCGAGTGCGTGGCCTATATGGCAGCGCACGGCATTACGGATTTCTATGAGATCGGAGCGGGCAAAGTGCTCGCCGGTCTCGTCAAGCGGACGGCGACGACGGCGAACGCGATGAGCATTGGCACACCCGCCGACATCGACGCGGCGTTACTCTTTTAATGGGTTCCAGCTCACTAGACCTGCGAAGAGGTATTTTGATGAAACGTCATCCGTCGATTGCGCCGGTACATCCAGGCGAAATTCTGCGCGAAGATGTGTTTCCAGCTTTGCAGATGACCAAGCCGACATTGGCTGATGCGCTGGGCATTAGCCGTCAGACTTTGCACGAGTTGTTTACATTGAAGCGGGATGTAACGCCTGAAATGGCGATGCGGTTGGAGATGGTTCTGGGCTCGACCGCTGAGACTTGGCTCGCTCTGCAAGCTGAGAGAGATTTGTCGCAGGTCCGCAAGAGCCCCAAAATGAAAGGTCTCAAGCGGCTGAAAGCGGCCTAACGGTCATTTTGCATAGGCCGCATTGCCTGTTCGCACTCCAACGGTTAGCTGGTACCCAGCAAACCGCAAATACGCGAGGATTGGGCATGTTCGATTTGACGGGTAAGACGGCGCTGGTGACGGGCGCGACGGGGGGCTTGGGCGCTGAGATCGCGCGCGTCTTTCACAAAGCCGGCGCGACGGTCGCGATATCAGGCCGCAAGGTCGAAGCGCTCGAAGCCTTGGCCAAAGAGCTCGGCGACCGCGTCCACATCGTGCCGTGCGATTTGGCCGACCGCGTTGCGGTTGGAAAGTTGATCGATGAGGCCGCCAAAGCGCTGGGCGGGCGTCTCGATATTCTCGTCAACAACGCCGGGCTCACCAAAGACAATCTGTTCATGGTGATGAAAGACGAACAGTGGGACGATGTGATCGCTGTCAATCTGACCTCGACGTTCATGCTATGTCGCGCCGGCTCACGCCACATGGTGCGCGCTAAAACGGGTTATGGCCGCATCATCAATATTGCCTCGGTCTCGGGCGTGTTCGGCAACCCAGGACAGGGCAACTATGCCGCCTCCAAAGCCGGCATGATCGGCATGACCAAAAGCTTGGCGCGCGAAGTCGCCTCGCGCGGCATCACCGCCAACTGCATCGCGCCAGGCTTCATCCAGACGGCCATGACGGACGTGTTGAACGACAAGCAGAAATCTGAAATTTCGAACATGATCCCGGCCCAGCGCTTCGGGTCGCCGGTCGATATCGCGGCCGGGTGCCTCTATCTGGCGTCGAACGAGGGCGGCTATATCACCGGGCAGACGCTGCATATCAATGGCGGAATGGCGATGGTTTAAGCCGCTGCGGGGCTGTTTTTGCGGGACCGGCACACCGTTATTGTCGCACGCGGTGGGCCGCCCCCGCGCTGGCCAGGCCCCCTCAAACATGTTAACGACCCCATCATGTTAGACATGGGAACCTGGGGACAAACCAGCGTATCGCCCGGGCGCGCCGCCTTTGTCCGGTGCCGTTTTACGGTTCGGGCTTGATTTGGTGGCGTTATCCCTTACATGGTGCCGACGCAATTGGATTTCGCATCTGATTGGACTGACTTGCCGTCATAGACTTTCAACAGGGACACGAGAGAACGAAAATGAGCGATGTCGCAGAGCGCGTGAAGAAAATCGTGGTCGAGCATCTGGGCGTCGAGGCCGACAAGGTCACGGAGAACGCCAGCTTTATCGATGATCTGGGCGCCGATAGCTTGGATACCGTCGAGCTCGTGATGGCCTTTGAAGAAGAATTCGGCTGTGAAATTCCCGACGACGCCGCAGAGCACATTCTGACCGTCGGAGACGCCGTTAAATTTCTCGAGAAAAACGCCAGCGTCGCCTAATCGAACCGCAATGCGCTTTGGAAGTTCAAGCGCGCGAGTGCTTGTACTCTGGCGCGCTGAGAAACGTGCTGCTGAGGGCTGGCTTGACCGGCCCGTGGTTCATATGAACAAACAAGACGGCGAGATAAAACAATGCGCCGCGTAGTCATTACAGGTCTGGGGTTGGTGACGCCGGTTGGATGCGGCGTTGAGGCATCGTGGAAAGCGCTGCTGGCCGGCCACAATGGTGCCCGCCGCATTACCGAGTTTGAAGTCTCAGACATTACATCCCAGATTGCTTGCTTTATTCCGCGCGGCGCAACCGCTGAAGGCAAGCTCAATCCGGACGACTGGATGGAGCCTAAAGAGCAGCGCAAGGTCGACGATTTCATCATCTATGCGATGGCGGCGGCCGATCAGGCGATTGCCGATAGCGGCCTGAAGTTCACAACTCCCCAAGCGCAAGAGCGCGCCGGCGTTCTGATCGGCTCGGGCATCGGCGGACTGTCCGGCATTGCAGACACGTCTCTGCTGCTGAAGGAAAAAGGGCCGCGCCGGGTTTCACCATTCTTCATTCCGGGGCGCTTGATTAATCTGGCCGCCGGTTATGTCTCGATCAAGCATCAGCTCAAAGGTCCAAACCATGCCGTCGTGACGGCGTGCTCGACGGGGTCGCACGCTATTGGCGACGCCGCACGGCTTGTCGCGCTGGGCGATGCCGACGTCATGGTTGCCGGCGGCACGGAAAGTCCGATATGCCGGATCGCAATGGCTGGCTTTGCAGCCTGCCGCGCGCTGTCGACCAATTTCAATGACAATCCGCAGAAAGCCTCGCGCCCCTACGACCGCGACCGGGATGGCTTCGTGATGGGCGAGGGTGCCGGCGTCGTCGTGCTCGAAACGCTCGAGCACGCCAAAGCGCGCGGCGCTACGATCTATGCCGAAGTCGTCGGTTATGGCATGTCCGGCGACGCCTATCACATCACCGCGCCGTCAGAAACGGGCGATGGCGCGTACCGTTGCATGAAAGCAGCGCTTGCCCGCGCCGGCTTAGACCCAAGTGAAATCGACTACGTCAACGCGCACGGCACCTCGACGCCGATGGGCGATGAAATCGAGCTGCGGGCGGTTGAAAGATTATTTGGCAACAGCGCCGGGCGCCTGGCGATGTCTTCAACCAAATCGGCAATCGGCCATTTGCTAGGCGCGGCCGGTGCGGTCGAAGCGATCTACTCGGTGCTGGCCATGCGCGATAACATTGCTCCGCCAACGCTCAATCTCGATAATCCATCGGTGAAAACGGCGATTGATTTGGTGCCGCATACCGCCAAGAAGCGCCAAATCGACATCGTACTTTCGAATTCGTTCGGCTTTGGCGGTACGAATGCGTCGCTTGTGTTGCGCCGCGTCGCTTAGCGTTTGACGCCTGCCAAATGGTTTGCACGCTGGTCAAACCGGGTGGCTGCCTTTGAATTTCGTCCTTTCGCCACAATTTCCATAAAGCGTCTGATGGCGGCGGAGTTAGAACGACAGCTCGTGTTCCAACTGGCTGGTTGACTTAGGTGCTGGCCGGGCAATGGTGTTCAGACGCAATGAGCTATCGCAAGAAAAAAATAGACACCTCGCAGCGGATGAAAACCGGCGCTGCGCGAAGTCCTGCCGAGAGGCTTGAGCCTGGCCGCGCGCCGGTTCGCCCGCGGGGCCTGGAAACGCGCGAGCCGTCGCGCTTGCTATCCGGGCTGGTGCGCGTCGTCAGTGGGATTTTCACGCTCGCTCTCGTTGCAATGCTGACGCTGGCGGGTACGGGCGTCATTCTCTACAATCAATACGAACGCTCAGGGCCGTTGGAAGCCGCGCGCAATGTCGTCATTCCCAAAGGCGAGGGCCGCATTGCGATTGCCGAACGGCTCGAGAAGGAAGGCATCATTGCCAACCGCTGGACGTTCGTCGCGGGGCACATGTTCCAAAGCTTTTTCGGCGTCCGCAAAAGTTTGGAGCTGAAGGCCGGCGAATACGAAGTCAAAGATCACGCCTCGATGCGGCAAGTGATCGAGACGCTGTCGGAAGGCAAATCCATTCTCTACAAGGTCACACTGCCAGAAGGCTTGACCAGCCAGCAAATGGTCGACCGGTTGAAAGCCGAAACAAATCTCAGTGGCGATGTTGTCCAGGTACCAGCAGAAGGTTCGCTGCTGCCAGATACGTACCGGTTCTCCAAGGGCATGGGCCGTCAGGAACTAGTTGATCGGATGCAGACCGAGATGCAAAAGGCGTTGAGCGCTTTATGGGAAAAACGCAGCACCGAATTGCCGTTCCGCACGCCCGAAGACGTGGTCACGTTCGCCTCCATCGTCGAGAAGGAAACCGGTCGGCCCGATGAGCGCGACCGCGTTTCAGCTGTGTTTCATAACCGGCTGAAAAAGGGTATGCGCCTGCAATCCGATCCGACCATTACTTATGGCATCGTCGGCGGCCAAGGAGCGCTGGGCCGTGGCTTGACCAGAGCCGACATCGACAACAAGACGGCATATAACACGTATCAGATCAACGGATTGCCGCCCGGCCCTATCTGCAACCCAGGCAAGGCCGCACTCGAAGCAGCCCTCAATCCGGCCAAGAGCAACGACCTCTACTTTGTTGCTGACGGCAGTGGCGGACATGCCTTCACGGAGACGCTGAAGGATCACAACTCAGCCGTCCAGAAATGGCGCGACGTGGAAAAACAGGCGCGCGCAAAAACGGCGGCGGGCGCTGGCAAGCCCAACGAACCAGACCCCGATGTCGGCACTATTCCAGAACCCGGTAGCAGCGAAGACCCAATGCCCGCCGGAGCGGTCGCAACCGCGCCTGCGACCCAAAAAGCGTCAGCCATATCCCCGGCCAGCGCTGGCACCATGCCGTTGCCGCTACGCAAGCCCAAGAAGCAGCAATAATCCGCTGTCCTTAGCGCAAGTCTGCCCTAGACCTTGGCTCACCACGGTTTCCACACGACGGTTGGCACACGATGGTTGGCTCTGGCGAGCCGAGCGGCTAAGTTGCCGCGCGTCCGGTTAAAGACTTAGGGCTGCGAGCCCAAAAGACCGGCGGTAGGACCAGACACGATGTCGATTTCAAGTATGACCGGCTTTGCGCGCGGCGATGGCTCCACCGAGGGTCTGAACTGGGTTTGGGAAGCGCGCAGCGTCAACGGCCGCGGTCTCGATGTGCGTTTGCGCGTGCCGCCGGGCTTTGATGCCGTCGAGGCCGCCGCGCGGGATATTCTGTCGAAGCGCGTCACACGCGGCAGCGTAACCCTGACGTTGACCACCGAGCGTCCGGTTGGTTCGGGCACGGTCCGGATCAATGAGGGCGTGCTCGCCGACGTCATCAAGGCGGCGGAGCGGGTGAGAGAACTGACGGGCGGCTCGGCCCCCGATACCGCAACGATCCTCGCCATCAAGGGCGTACTGGAGGCGGGCGAAAGCGTCGTTGAAGCACCAGCGGTTCGCGGCGCGCGCGAGCAAGCTTTGATTAAAAGCTGCGAACAGACCATCGACCGTCTGGTTGAGGCACGCCGCGCCGAAGGGGCTCGGCTGCAAGCGATTTTGTCCGAGCAGTTGAGCGAAATAAAACGCGTCGCCACGGACGTCAGGATGTCACCCTCGCGCAGCGCTGAAGCCATCCGCACGCGTCTTCGGGACATGATCGGCCGCATCCTGGAAACGAGCGATGGTTTCGACAAGGACCGCCTGCATCAGGAAGCTGTGCTGGCTGCAACGCGCGCGGACGTCGAAGAAGAACTGGCGCGCCTCGATGCGCATGTCGCCGCCGCACACGATATTTTATGCGAGAGCGGCGCTGTCGGTCGCAAGCTTGATTTCTTGGCGCAGGAATTCAACCGAGAAGCCAACACGCTGTGCTCCAAAGCCAACGCGGTTGATATCACGCGGCTCGGGCTAACGCTCAAAAGTACGATCGATCAACTCCGTGAGCAGGTCCAAAACATTGAGTGACACCATGTCAAAGTCGGCCGTTGGATCGACCGTTCCAAACATCGCCCGCCGGGGCCTGCTCTACATTCTGTCGTCGCCGTCTGGTGCTGGCAAAACAACGCTGGCGCGCCGACTTCTAGCCTCAGATGCTGGCATCGCGATGTCGGTCTCGGTGACGACGCGAAAAGCCCGGTCCGGAGAGGTCGAGGGTCACGATTATCATTTCGTCGATCGGAACCGTTTCGAGGCGATGAAGGACGGCCGCGAACTGCTCGAGTGGGCGCGCGTGTTCGACAATTACTACGGCACGCCAACCGCGCCGGTGGTCGCTGCCATCGAGGCTGGCAAAGACGTGCTGTTCGACATCGATTGGCAAGGCGCGCAACAGCTCTCTGAAAAAATGGCCGGCGATGTGGTGCGGGTGTTCGTGCTTCCTCCGTCCGGAACGGTGCTCGAGCAACGCCTGCGCAGCCGCGCCCAAGATCCGCCCGAGGTCGTTGCCCGCCGCATGTCGGAAGCTTCCGCCGAAATCAGCCATTGGGCGGAATATGATTATGTCATCGTCAATTCAGAACTCGAAGAGAGTGTTGCTGCCGTCAGCGCCATTCTCATCGCGGAACGATTGAAGCGCGAACGGCTTTTAGGATTGTCCGCGTTCGTGCGCGATATGCAGACCGGGCTCTAGGTCATAAACTCATAAACCGGATTCCCAAACGGCGCGAACAGTGATTCATGATTCCAACCGTGGGAGGTTGGGATGGCACAGCTACGTCGCTACGAACTCACCGACGCCGAGTGGGCAATCATCGATCCGTTGCTGCC
>JANLPU010000031.1:0-24978 GCA_031367425.1 Hyphomicrobium sp. | reverse complement strand
GATGCCGGCAGCCAGGACGACTATGGTTGCGAGGCCTATGCCGATGAGGCGCGCCAGAATGCCGAAAGCGGCGCGCGCGGCTTTTTGCATAGCGGTCTTGTCAGACTGGATCACATCATTGAGGGCCACGGGGCGGGGCCTCCAGGGCTGGCGGGGGCGTCGTCACTGCGGCGGGCGGCGGTGCGGCACTGGGTGCCGCACGGCTGTACTGTGGCGGCCCCTTGGCGTCGGGCACGAACGTCGCGCGTCGGTCCGTTTTGGTTTCTGGCACTGGCGGCGCGCTGTTACTTGGCGCTGGCGGCGCACCTGGTAACTGGGTGCCGGGCGCTTGCGGCGCTGGCGCGGGCAGCACGTCTCCGAGCCCGCCCGCCTTCCGCAAGGCGGAGGCCAGCTTTTTTAAACTCTCGCGCGTCTGATCGGGCATGATGCTCGGCGCGTGCCGCCCGTCCCCCAGCGACGGCGGCGCGGCCGAATAGGAGGCGTTGGCGGCATTGGCCGCGGCTTCGGCCTTCTTCAGTTCTGCAATGCGCTGCTGTTCGGCGATCTGCGCCGGATGGGTTTCGAGCCCAGGAATGGTGGCGATGTTCATGTCGCTATGAGCGACGGCCATAAAGTTGTGCCAGATCGGCGCCGCGAAGTGGCCGCCGGTGACGCCGTTTTGACCACCGGACATCGGGTGATTGTCGTCATTGCCGATCCAAACGCCTGCCACGTATTTTCCGGTGAAGCCGACAAACCATGCGTCCTTCGGGCCCGTCGAGGTGCCCGTTTTCCCGGCGACGGTGGTGAAATCAAGCGCCGCCGCGGTGCCGGTGCCTTCGGTCACAACTTTTTGCAGCATGAAGTTCATTTGCTCGGCGACTTTGCGCGACACGATCTGCGGCGCTGGACCTTCATCGCGCTCACGGGAATAGAGCAGGTCGCCCTTCGAGGTTGTGATGTCGAGGATGCCATAAGGCTTCGACAACCTGCCGCCGTTGGCGAAGGTCGCGACGCCGCCGACATGCTCGATCACGGTGATGCCGCCGTCGCCCAGCGCCATCGAACACGTTTTCTTGACGCCAACAATGCCAAGCCGCTTCGTCATCTCGACCACTTTTTCGCGGCCCACCGTGAACGACAGCTCAGCGGCGACCGTGTTGAACGACTTCGCCAGCGCATGATAGAGCGGCATCCGCTCGCCGGTGCCGTAACCACCACCATAGTTTTGCGGCGACCATCCGCGCGGTCCGCAACTGCGCGAGCTGTCGCGCACTTGGGTGTCCGGGTGGAAACCGTTCTCCAGGGCGGTTGCATAGACGTAAACCTTGAACGACGACCCTGGCTGGCGCCGCGCTTTGGTGGCGCGATTAAACTGGTTTTCGCCGTAGTCTGGTCCGCCGACGATCGCTTTCACGGCGCCGTCGGTTTCCATCACGACCATGGCGCCGGAATTGAAATGCATCGACTTGCCGTCTTTAGACAGCGCCGAGTTGATGGATTCCTCCGCCCGCTTCTGCAGTGTTGTATCGACGGTCGTGCGTGCGGTCAGAACGTATTGCCCCTTGCCGTCAGCCAGCCGTTGCACCTCATCGAACGCCCAATCGAGGAACCAGTCGGGGCTGGCGCTATTGGAATGATCGATCGTGCGCGCCGGCGACAGCCTTGCCGCTTGCACTTGTCCGGCGGTGTAGAACCCCGCCTCGATCAGGTTGTCCAAAACGTCGTTGGTGCGCGCGCGCGACGCCGGCAAGTTGACATGCGGGGCATACTTCGCCGGCGCTTTGAAAAGGCCAGCCATCAATGCGCCTTCAGCCATCGTGACTTCGCGCACCGAATGGCCGAAGTAGAATTGCGATGCCGCCTCGACGCCGAACGCGCCGCCGCCCATGTAGGCGCGATCGAAATACATTTTCAGAATTTCGCGCTTGGTGAACCGGCTCTCGAGCAAAAATGACAGGAACACTTCCTTGATCTTGCGCTGGATCGAACGCTCCGACGACAGGAACAGGTTCTTGGCGAGCTGCTGGGTCAGCGTCGAGCCGCCCTGCACCACTTCGTTGGCTTGGATATTGGTGGCAAGCGCACGCGCGGTGCCCCACAGATCGATGCCGAAATGATCGAAGAAGCGGCGGTCTTCGGTCGCCAGCGTCGCGTTGATGAGAACGTCCGGGATCTCTTTTAGCGGCACGCTGTCATTATGCAGGATGCCGCGCTTGCCAAGCTCGTTACCGTTCTGGTCGAGAAACTTGACTGCGAACTTGCCGGTGGAAAACTTGCTCTCGTCGAAATCGAGCAACGCCGGCAGCGCCAGGGCATAGAGCACGACGAAACCGCCCGTCGCCAGCGTTAGCGCCTCAGACAAGCCCTCGTTCAACAACCGTCGCCAGCCGCTCAAGTGAAAGCGCGCAAAAAACGACGTACCGGCGTTCCAGCCATCCTTGAGGCTCGACCACGAATCCGCCAACGCCGAATTGATTTTGCTATCAATTCCAAGCCAGTTAATCAGCCGGTCGCGGCCACCTTGTTTGAAAAACCAATCGTTCAAGCGCTTCGCCTATTGAACCTTTAAAGCCCCATGCCCGTGACATCGCGACAAAGGGCTCATCGCCTAACCCAAGCTCATCCACCCCAAATACGACGATACGAATCCCAAGGCGACCAAATTGTGTTTATGTACCATCCGATGCCATGCCAACGCGAGAGGGGCCTTTGAAGCGACCGCCAAAGCCGTTCTGGAAGACCAAAACGCTCGAAGAGCTGAATGAGAAAGAGTGGGAATCACTCTGCGACGGGTGCGGGCGCTGCTGCCTGGTCAAGCTCGAAGAAGAGGAGACCGGCGAGATCTTGCTGACGCGCCTGTCGTGCAAGTTGCTCGATATCGGTTCGTGCCGGTGTTCGAACTATCCCAACCGCTTCGCGCTGATGCCAGATTGCGGCGATCTCAACGCCGACAACGTTCGCCAGACGAAGTGGCTGCCAACGACGTGCGGCTACCGCGTGGTCGCCGAGGGTCGCGATCTCGCTTGGTGGCATCCGCTGATTTCCGGCGACCCAAACACCGTGCATCAAGCCGGCATTTCAGTGCGCGGCTTTGCCATGAGCGAAGCCCGCGTTAAGCCCGACAATTTCGAGCGCTACATCATCAACGATTTCGAAGTGATATGAACCAGCGCAACTTGCGTTTGTAACATCAGGGAGTGCGTATGGACGCGTTTCAGGCAAATATCAAAGCGGGACGACTGAAGATCGTCGATCCAGACGGCAACGTCCACGTTCTCAACGGCGCGGCAAAGGGCCCTGAAGCCAGCATCAAAATAACAGACCGTAAAATCCTGCGGCGCATGATGGTGGTGCCCGATCTCTACATGGGCGAGGCCTATACGGACGGCACCTTAACCGTCGAGGAGGGCACACTCTACGACGTGCTCGATTTCTTCGCGCTCAATCTCATGCCCAGCTTGCATGGCACCGGCACGGTGGTGCTGCCCAACGCATCCAAGAACAACGTCGTGGGGCAGTCGAAAGACAACGTCGCGTTTCACTACGATCTCAATCGGGCCTTGTTCGAACTCTTTCTCGACGCTGATTTGCAATATTCGTGCGCCTACTTCACGGACACCGACAACACGCTCGAACAGGCTCAACTGAACAAGAAGATGCGCGTCTCCGCCAAGGCCTTGCTCAAACCCGGAATGCGCGTGCTCGACATCGGCTCCGGTTTCGGCGGCTTGGCGCTTCATATGGCCAAAACATTCGGTGTGGACGTTGTCGGCGTCACGTTGTCGGAAGAGCAATGCGAGGTTTCAAACCAGCGTGCCAAAGCGGCTGGTCTCGCCCACAAGGTGACGTTCAAGTTGCTGGACTACCGCGAAGAGACCGCACAATATGACCGTATTGTTTCCGTCGGCATGTTCGAGCACGTCGGCCAAAGCCATTTCGATGAGTTCTTCCAAAAGATCCGCGATCTCCTGACCGACGACGGCGTGTGTCTGCTGCACTCGATCGGGCGCATGGCGCCTCCGGGCATGACGTCGCCGTGGCTGATCAAATATATTTTCCCCGGCGGCTACGCGCCATCGCCATCGGAGACGTTCGCAGCCATCGAACGCGCCGGCTTGTGGGTCACGGATTGTGAAATTTTGCGGCTGCACTACGCCCACACGCTCAAAGCGTGGCATCAGAATTTTCAAGGCAATCGCGACAAAGTCCGCGCGCTTTACGACGAGCGGTTCTGCCGGCTATTCGAATATTATCTGCAGCTGTGCGAAATCGGCTACCGGCGCTTGAACTGGATGAATTTCCAGTTCCAGATTTCCAAGTCGCTGACCACCGTTCCGTTGACGCGCAGCTATCTCAGCGATTGGGATACGAGCAAGGGCATGCCGTCGCCCACTCGGGCTTAGCGCAAGGCGTGCGCGTTGTGCCTGCCGCGTCACGGCCGTTAAACCTCATTCCCCAACCTCGGGCCGATAGCCATCGCCGCCCCAATGCCGGACGCGGGTGGGGCGCGCCGCATCGTCATCGCGCACCAATCCGTAGTGCCGCGCCAAACGCTGCAGAGCGATCTGCAGAACGATCTTACCAGAGCGCTGCGGCCAGCCTGCAGCCTTCTCCAATGTTTCCAGTCCGCGCAAGTAGCAGCACACGTCGAGCAGGATGCCGGCCAACTCCGGCCCCACTGCCGCCATCGCCTGGTTGATACGTTGGCGCGAGGCCACGACATGATCGGCCATATCGACACCGTGTCCGGGCGGACCACGCCGTCCGCCGCCGTCGCCGCCGCTTAAGAAGCCGGACCAGTTCGACGTGATCCGCGGTGCCATCTGCGAGCGCGTGAAGTCGGCGCGCAGTTGTTCGCCCGCGCTAAACTGGCTGGCTGAGATCATCGGCTGGCCGTCCTTATCGCGGCGCCGCGCCAGCCACGCCAGCGGGCTCTCGTCCAGATTGCGCTGCGGCGCGGCCTGCGGACATGCATCGTCGCTGCCGCGCGCGCTGGCGCGACGGGAAGGTTTCTCGGTCATGTCTTGGAATTCGCTTTTCTGTTTACGTTTAAGAGCGGGCGTCAGGGCGTGCGGCAATGAGGGGCACGACGCGCTCAAGCAGATCGAGCATCTGATCCCAGATGGGATCGTCGCGCTTGTCTTCGACCACCATGCACGCATGAGCGACCGTGGTGCGGTCGCGGCCGAACAGCCAGCCGGCTTCGGTGAGCGTCATTCCGCACCCGACATGCGCCAGATACATCGCCACCTGGCGCGCTTGGGCTGACGCCGCACGGCCCCGGTTTTGTTGAGCGATCATTTGGCGCTGCACGCCGAAGACGCGCTCGACAGCCAATTCGATAGCTAGTCGCGTTGGCGCTTGGTTGCGATTGGAAAACGATCGGCGCGATAAACTCGCAGGTAGTTCGACGGTGTCAAAATGGCACGAAGCGTCTGCGTCTCGAAGCATTGGGCAACCCTTTGCTGCAATCGTGTAAGGTTATTCGCTATCTGCTTGCAATAATCGCAACACTACATGGGATTGCGCTTTCGACATCTGAAACCTAATCCAATCGTGAACGGCGGGGATAACTGCGGCGGCGCCGTTTACTATGCCGCCTTGGCCGCGCTGAGCCGATCAGGCGGTTATCCCCCTGATGTCCCGGCGCTGCATGATCGGGTGATGAAGCAACTTCACCCATTTCGACCAGCCTCGACGATGTGCATCGCTCGCGATCGGACGGGCCGCGAGCGAATGGATACGCTGGTGCGGCTGTTGCCGATGTGGCCAACTGAAATTGCCGATCTGTCGCTTTCGGGCCGTCGCCATATCGTCGCCCGGCTCGCGCGTGCTCTGCGTGAAGAGCGCCGCCGCGGCACGGCTGGGCATTGGGCTTATGATCTGGCGCGGCACGCGCAGCTAGGTGCGGTGTGGCGGCAAGAGAGCGCGGACCTGCAGCAGCTTTTAAGAAGCGGCGTCAAACGGCGCTGAGTAGCGCCCATGGATTGTTGGAGCCCGCGCTTCAGCCAGCCCGCGCTTTGGTCAGATAGAATTACTCGCGCCGCGTTCCAAGACCCATTTTCTTGGCAAGATCCGAGCGCGCGCGCGCATAGTTTGGCGCGACCATCGGGTAGTCGTGCGGCAGGCCCCATTTCTCGCGATACTCTTCCGGCGACAAGCCATAGTGGGTGCGCAGGTGGCGCTTCAGAGATTTGAATTTCTTGCCGTCTTCCAGGCAAATAATGTAATCGGCCATGACCGATTTTTTTACCGCAACCTTGGGCTTGCTATCTTCGCGCTCGATCGGCGCGAGGCGCCCCGCTGCCCGGCTCAGGGCGGCATGGGTGTCGGCGATCAAGGTTGGAAGCTCGGTCGACGAGATCGAATTGTTGCTGACGTAAGCTGCAACGATCGTGGCCGTGATGTTTACAAGCTCTGGCGGTGAAGATCCGTCCATCCCCAAACCCTCTTCGATGATCAACGCTTTCCGGGCCGTGTCTGTCGCGACCCGAGAAGTCTAGAAGTGCTGCAAATCAAAATCCGGCAATGCAAAATCACTTGAGGTCGGCGCAAGTCAAGCAAAGCGCCGTTGAATGCTCAAACGACATTTGTCTTCAATTGTCAACGGAGCCCTCAAAACAAGGCGGCATGTCCAGTTTGCTTGTGCACTATTGCACTATGCCGCTTTTTAAAGAGCAGTTGACGGTGAGGTTTGGGCAACCCATGTTCGCTCATCCCCAATCTAGCCTCACCGGAAAGGCCTAAGCCCCCTGATGCAAGATCCTCACGGCCGCCCGCCTATTGCCAAGCGCTTGGCAACAGTATCGACCCACCACGGCGTTGAAACCCCTGACGATTATGCTTGGCTAAGGGCTGAGAACTGGCAGCAGGTGATGCGCGATCCGACGCTGCTGGCGGCCGATATCCGGGACTACCTCGAAGCAGAAAACAAGTATTGCGAACAGCAACTGTCCGATACGGCCGAGCTACAGGTAACACTCTTCAATGAGATGAAAGCGCGGCTCAAGGAAGACGACCGGCAAGTGCCGACGCCGCACGGGCCTTACGAATACTTTCCCCGCTTCGTCAAAGGTGGCCAGTACGCGCAAATGTGCCGGACGGCGCGCGGCGGATCGCCAGACGACGCCCAAGTTCTGCTCGACGGCAACGCGCAAGCCAAGGGCAAGAAATACTGGGACCTAGGCGGCTCCGATCATTCGCCCGATCACACGCTGCTGGCCTACGCCACCGACGACAAGGGTTCAGAACTCTACACCATCAAAATCCGCGATCTCGCCACCGGACAAGATCTCGACGACGAGATTCCAGACACGCGCGGCTCGATGGCATGGGCGCGCGACAGCCGCACGCTGTTCTATGTCCGCGTCGACGCCAACCACCGGCCGCTCTTTGTCTACCGCCACGAGATCGGCACGCCCGTCGCTGACGATGTGCTCGTCTACGAGGAAAAGGACATCGGCTTTTACGTCGGCCTTTCGACGACGCAGTCCGAAGCCTTCATCCTCGTTGACATCCACGATCATGAGACGAGCGAAGTGCATCTGATCGATGCCGCTCACCCCAAGACTGAACCTCGTCTCATTGCGGCGCGCGAGAAGGGCCACCAGTACGGCATCGAGCATCACGGCGACCGTCTGATCATCACGACGAACTCGCAACGGTCGGAAGACTTCCGCATCGTCGAAGCGCCTGTGGCGGCACCGGGCCGCGAAAACTGGCGCGAAATTTTAGCCCACAAACCCGGCCGCCTGATCATCGAGGTCAATGTTTTCAAAGACCACATGGTGCGGCTGGAACGCGAAGACAGCCTGCCGCACATCGTGATCATCAGGCTGTCGGACAACAGCGAACATTCGATCGCATTCGACGAGGAAGCCTATGCGCTCGGCATGTCGGCGGGCTTCGAATTCGACACGACGAACCTACGGCTCACCTATTCCTCGATGACGACGCCAGCCGAGACCTACGATTACGATATGGAAACGCGGGCGCGAACCCTGCGCAAGCGCCAGGAAGTGCCAAGCGGTCACATCCCGGCAGATTACGTGACACGCCGATTGTGCGCGCCGTCTCACGATGGCGAGCTGGTGCCGGTGACCCTGCTCTATCGCGCCGACACCCCGCTCGACGGTTCGGCGCCGCTGTTCCTTTATGGCTACGGCGCCTATGGACTTTCAATGCCCGCCGCCTTCGCCACCGCGCGGCTGTCGCTTGTCGATCGCGGGATGATCTACGCCATCGCCCACATTCGCGGCGGCAAGGACAAGGGCTATCGCTGGTACACCAACGGCAAAATGATATCGAAGACCAACACGTTTAAGGATTTCATTGCTGTTGGCGAATTCCTCGTCAGCCAAGGCTTGACCAAGCGCGGCCGGATCGTTGCCAACGGCGGCTCGGCCGGGGGCATGCTGATGGGCGCCGTCGCCAACATGGCGCCAGACCTTTTCGACGCGATCATCGCCGACGTTCCCTTCGTCGACGTCTTGAACACGATGTTAGATAAAGATTTGCCGTTGACGCCGCCGGAGTGGAACGAATGGGGCAATCCGATCGAGAGCCGCGAGGAATTCGACAATATCCGCAGTTATTCGCCTTACGATAACGTCGCGCCGAAAGCCTATCCCCACATTCTCGCCGTCGGCGGTTTGACCGATCCGCGCGTGACCTATTGGGAGCCGGCGAAATGGATCGCCAAATTGCGTGCCGTGAATACCAGCGGAAATCTTATACTATTGAAGACCAACATGGGAGCCGGGCATGGCGGCTCGTCGGGCCGTTTTGAACGCCTAAAAGAAACGGCGCTCGATTACGCTTTCGCGCTGAAGGTTGCGGGGAGGGCTGGGACCGCATGACCGTGCGATAGTTTAGCTAAGTTTTGGCTTTGCTAAGTTTGGTCTTGGCGCTTGCGCCGACGAGCACCGGAGCACTGAGTTTTTCGTAGAGCGCAAACAGATGCTCGACGCGCTCGCGGTCGTTGGCGAAGGGTTCGCGGCGGTAGAGTTGATCGACGGCCTTGTCGAGCGCGGTGTGGGCTTTGCGCAAATCGGGCGGCATCGTATCGGGGTCATAGAGATCGGCAAGCGTCGAGCCGGGTTGATGATTGGCGCGGGCATCGAGCACGGCCTGCGCAAGTACGCTGATTTTCTCGCGCTGCTTGTCGTTCGCATCGGGCCACGGGAACGTGTTGTAGACGATACCGATGGAATAGCGGTAGTCACTCTTCAACCGCCCACCAATGTAGCGTAACCATGCCATGTGCATGCGTGACGTGATGAGGGCGAAATCGGCGAGCGAAGCATCTTTGACTATAAACACAAGATCGCTGGGTATTGTCGGCGGCGCGAGCCAGCCGATTGGAACATAGTCGCGGCGCTCAGAGCTGACTTTTGGGATGACGAGGAAAGGTGAAGTTGGAATCGTTGTAACCTCGAACCCGGTCGGTCTTTCTGCAAGCTCTCGCGTCTTTTCCTTTTTGCTTTCAAGCCTGAAGTTTCGAACCGCAGAAATTCTCGACATGATTTCCGGAAATTGACGCAACCTTTCCGGCGCGACGTCAGCGAGATTCAATATCCAACGTTTGCCTCCATTGATATATTCCTCACTGCCCACGAGAGGGCAGAGAAGGTCTGAGGCAAGTGGTGATACTCGCAAAAAAGTCTCGCGCTCCGTCGCGTCAAAAATGTAGTGTCCGCCATCAACGATCTTGGAACCCATTCGAGCTCGAATGACGTTGCCAAAGGGTTGGTTGCGTTCGACAACAATCAGGTGTCGATTGGCTAGGCTTCGAGCATCAAACAAATACGGCGATAGCGCCGCGTGGCGCGACTCCACCGGATCGCCAGAAATGTCTTCATAGGAAAACAACCGCTTCTCCTTTGGCTCATCCGCGCGCCGGGTCAAACCTATGATCACACAATGCACATGGGCCTTACCACGCGCATCTGACATCCAGTCGAAAGTGCGATGGCCGAACGCAATTTCGAGTCCATAGCGCTCAAACAATATCGGCCAAAGCTGCGCAACTTGCTCACCTTGGGTGATGGAGTTGGTGGACACGAACGCTATCCGCGGAGCTGCTCCCTCTCCCCGCCCCTTCGCGGGGAGAGGGTTGGGGTGAGGGGCGGCAATAGACTCCGGAGTAAGCGGCCTCCCCTCACCCTTACCCTCTCCCCATGAAGAATGGGGAGAGGGAAAAGTGGTGCCCTGCACATACGCCCCGGCCTTCAAAAACCATGCACAGACGTAATCCAAAGAGCCTGCTCGGCCGCTATCGGCGCCGATGATACGCGCCATCTGCAAGCGCTGTTCAGGCGATTGAAAGCTCTGACCAACAAACGGCGGATTGCCAAACACATAACTGCACTTGTCGGGGGCCAGCACGTCGGCCCAGTCGATCTCCAGCGCATCGCCGTGGCGCACGTTCGGCGACGTCTTCAGCGGAATGCGCAGATAACTCTCACCAAACGCCGCAGACAGCCGGGCATTCATGATGTGGTCCATCATCCACATCGCCACTTCAGCAATGCGAGCCGGAAACTCCTCAATCTCGATGCCGTAAAACTGATTGACGTTGACCTTGGTATAAAGCCCGATGTCCGTCACCAGCTGCCCTTGCGGGAACAGTTCGCGCAGCAAAGCAATTTCCAGATCGCGCAACTCGCGATAGGCGATCACCAGAAAGTTGCCGCAACCGCAGGCCGGATCGAAAAATGTCAACGCACCAAGGCGAGCGTGGAAGTCGTTCAGGGCTTTGGCGCGCCCGGTATCGCGCCGTGCCTTCAAGCGCTCGAACTCCGCTTTCAAATCATCCAGGAACAGCGGCCCGATGACTTTGAGAATGTTCTTCTCGCTGGTGTAGTGCGCGCCTCTCCTACGCCGCTCATCTCTGTTCAAGACCGACTGGAACAGCGCCCCAAAGATGGCCGGTGAAATATGCTGCCAGTGAAACGCACAGGCTTCCAACAGCTTATCGCGCATCGCTCGGTTGAACGACGGCATCGCCAGCGTCTCGCCAAACAGGTCGCCATTGATGTACGGAAAATTGGCGAGATCGGCATCAAGCTTTGTGGATCGTTTGCTTTCTGGTTCATTGAGAACCTGAAACAGATGCGTCAGTTTTGGCCCTAAGTCCGAGCCATCCTCGGCGGTTCGCTCTTTAATGTAGTCTTCAAGTAAGCCAAGCGGCTGGAAAATTCCGGTGTCATCGGCGAACAGGCAAAACAGCAGCCGAACCAGGAAACGTTCAAGTTCGTGGTCCTTGTAGCCCGACAGCAAAAGCTGGTCGTGCAGGTCGCCCATCATTTCAGACGCGACCACGTTGACCGGGTCTTGGTCGCGGAAGATGCGCCGCTCTTGGCCGACCATGAAGCCGAAGGCCTGCACATGATCGGGCAAACTCGACAGCAAGAAGCGCAGCGGCTTATCGGGATTGTCTTCGAGATCGTACAGCTCGAAGTTTTGGAAATCCGATAGCAGAATATAGCGCGGAAGTTCGTAGTCCTTCAGGCCAGGAAAATAGCTTTTGGCCTGTTCGCGCGCTGGCTTTAAGTCGCGGCCGGCGGTCTTCTGTTCGACAAGTAGCTTGCCCTTCCAGAACACATCGAGGTAGCCGCGCTTGTTGCCCGGCAGATCAACCGCGTGCTCGAAGGTCGCATAGCGGCGGCGCTGGACGCCGAACACCTCGAAAAATGCGTTGTAGAAGCTTTGCGATTCGCTTTTTTCGCGGCTTGCGTCTTTCCAATCATCCGCGAATTTCGCCGCGCGGGCTTTGATGTCGTTCCAATCAAGACGCATGCACGTGCCCCCCGGTGTCCCTCCCGGATATCAGACGCTTCCTTTTTGCGCAAACGCTGCCAGGAATAAACCTGCTCGCAAATAAACATAAAAGGACCGTTGATTGGACCCGTCAATTGCGATTCCAATTGCCCGAGCTACTCCGCCGATTTGTCCGAAGCTGTGACGAGACCCATATCCGGATTTTCGGTGCAATAGGTCGCCAGACTTTTGACCTTCTCGCCAACCGCGTCGAGTTCGAACATCGGGTCTTCGGCAACCGCTGCGTGATAGCCCAAGAGCCACATCACCATGCCGGTGCGGTCCGTATCGTTGGTTTTCAGCCACACCGTGCAGGTGACCGTCGTCAAATCGACGGCGTCTTTTGAGGGCTCGGCATCGGGCGCCCACAATTTCTCCGTCACCGTCATCAAGCCGAGGTTCGGCGTCTTGGTGCACATGTCGACGACGCGGTCGATGCCGCCCATGATCGATTTGACGTCCGCGACCGTGCCGTGATCGGCCGGCGCCTTATAGCCCTGCATCCAGATCAGCATCAGGCCGATGCGCGCCTGGCTCTCCTTTTTTGCCGCGTCATCACCTTTGGTGCTAGCGACTTCCAGCATTTCCGTGCAGGTGACCGTCGAGGCGTCAACGGGCTTGGCCGACGCCGCGGCGGGTACAAAAAAAGCCGCAAAAGCGGCGGCAATCGGCACTATGAATTTGCGGATCATTTTAATCGAGTTCTCCCGTATTCGCCGCGCGGCGGCTTCAATGACGAAAGCTAACAGATTCCCCTTGATGCGAAGCTGACTTGCCCGAACAAAAAAGCCCAAAAACAAAAAGGGCCCCGCGAGGGGCCCTTCCGTTTCAGACAAGCAGCGCTAAGCTGCATCGGCTCGATAGAGGGGCGATTTCATAGCCTCCTCGATACCCGCATCGGACTTTAATGCAATTCCAACATACTGCACGCGACCAGCTAGGTTCTTTTCTTTACGCACACCCAGTTCACCGAATTGGCGGCCGAAACTCGGCAGTGCCAATGGCTCCTTGGCTTTGGTCTCACACCACGAACAATAGTCTTCGTAGAGTTGTGTTGCAGTAACGGCAGATCCGTCTTGGGTCTCGATATTCTCCTTGTAGTAGCGCTCGACATCTGACTCGGGTGCAACTCGTCTTGGCTGGGCCTTAACTTCAGCGACGCGAACTTCGCCTGCGCGAACTTCAACGGGCTTGGCTTCGATAACAGCGACCTCGATTGATCTCTCGACAGTCTTGTTGTCGTTGGCTCCAGAACGCGGCTTCTTGACCTGAACAGCTGCCTGCGTGAGCGCTGGAGCTGCCACCGTTGCCGCAACGGTGTCTTCGTATGCTGCCATTCTAGGTGCAGCAGGTGCCTTGGTGTCATAGAGACGCCATTGGCTGAAAGCGACGTACATACCAAAGCCAGATCCAACTTCGAGCAGCAGCGCGACGAAGATCGTCAAAGCCATCTGTACGTTGTCGATCTTGACGTTGGGAAAGAACGTCGCTGCAAGTTCGGTCAGAACTTTGGCTTGCGGATCGGCTTCCGACAATGCGGGCGAGCCTTCCATGTCAGCAAGTCTGGCTTTGACCTCGGCGATTTTAGTATCGCCCGTCGTGCCGGCTTTCGCCGCGGCTGCCTCGGCTTCCAAGTTATGGAAGGCTTGGCAGTATTTCTGTTCGGACTTCGATGAGACGTCCTTACAGCCGTTCGACCACTTCCAACCACCTTGTGCTTTATGGCTCTCGATCGCCGCCATCACCGACTCGTAAGGTCGATGCTGCGGGTTCCAGCCGGCTTGCTCTTCCAGCCGCTTCAGATCTCCTCTGAGATCCTGATAGGCCTGAGCTGCTTGCGCACGGTGCCCGGTTGAGTCGAAGCGGTTCAACGCTGCGTGCCCAAGTGCTGACGTCATGGAGTAGCCAGTGACGACCACCCAGACGAGCACGGATGCCACGGCCTGAGACCACATTTTATTTCGAACTGCGGCGAAGAAGAAAAACGGCACAAGCGCCTTCAAACAATCGGCCGCAGCAGACGCTGCCCCGTATATTTGGCCATCAAGCTCGGTTCGCCCGAGGCTGAAACCAAATCGCCAGTTCATTGCAGCTGATACGGCGAGTAGAACGCCGGCTGCAAGAACCCCCATCACACCTAACAGGTGTCTCATCTTTTTTGCCCTCTCCTATGCGAGGGCCGAAGTTCTTTTACGCCGTACCAGGAAAAGACCCGGCCATTTCGATCGTTTGGCCCGAGGACGGCCACTCTTCTCTCACGCACAACGAGCGTGACCAACCCGCGTTCCTTGTTGAAGCCCGTGAGCTCCGGCACCATCCCCATGGTGGCCGGCGGACAACACTTCGAGTTCGCGAACGGTACGCTGAGAGCGAGCGCCACTGTGTATAAACTTGAGTTATCCCAACCCGGCTATCGCCGTTCGACTGCTAGGTGTGGATATCGCTCGTTTAGTTCACGGGACTGCAAGATACGGAACGCAAAACGGATCCCCTCATTCCGGGACGCTATGCGATTCGATCTTATTTGTTAAGGGAATCACTGAGCTAAGGGCGGCCGCGTAAAATTCGGTGCGCCCGGCGCGACATTCTTACCAGGCTTGCTCGGCGCATCTTCGCCCGAGTTGGCAGAGACGTGGCAGAGAGTTTGCAGGGAGTTTGCAGGCAGTTATCCACCGCTTGTCCCCAGAAGGCTTGGCAAATTGCCATCGTCAATTCGCTGACGCCTGTTCACAGAGAGGGACACTAGTGTTGCCCGTTTGATACGAATTGGACGTATCCAGAATATTTACCTCTATGGTTGCAGATAACAGATTTTCATTTATCATCTGTAAAAATATGATGGCTTCTGAGCGATACAGTCTACCGGAGCGCACCGGGTCGAGATAAGTGTGGCGCACCAACTGTTTGGCAGCACTGCTACCTTTTGGAACAGAGTTCGAAAGGTACGCGTTTTGAAGGCATTGACTGGTGAACATGAAGTGTTTGGTTGCGACGAGGGAGTACGAGTCATGCAGCGGTTGAGCGGCTTTATGTTGTTGCTCGCTGGAGCAGCGTTGGGGGCGTACACCTATTTGCCCGCTCCTCGGGACGCCGAAGAGAAACTCGCTGAAGTCACTCGTATCTCGGCAGCTCCCGACCGCACGGCGCGCCAAGACGCAGCGCCCGAAACGTCGTTGATCGCATCGTTGGGAAAAGCAGTGGTTGCCCGCTCAGGCTTGCCTGCAGCCACGAAACCGGTTGCATCGCCGGTCGTGACCATTCCTCAAGCCGATGCCGTCGCGCTCGACGCCAGCAGGCAGTCGGGCACTTGGACGGCAGTCGTCACGGCTGAGCGTTCTAATGATGTGCGATTGTCATCTTCAAAACCGGGCGACAGCGAGACGCGCTCGCAGCTCGCCCGCGATCTGCAGCGCGAGCTGAAGCGCGTTGGCTGTTACGGAGGCGAAATAACAGGCAGTTGGACGCCGACGACCAAACGCGCCATGAGCGCCTTCATGGATCGCGTCAACGCCAGTTTGCCTGTCGAAGAGCCAGATTATATTTTGCTGACCCTCGTTCAGGGTCAGGTTGCAGCGGCCTGTGGTGCTGAATGCCCAAGCGGCCAAGCGCTATCTGATGGCGGACGTTGTGTTCCCAATGCTGTCGTCGCCCAAGCGTCGCGCAAATCGCAGCGCGAAGAGCAGCGCCGCGCCGCGATCGAACGCAAGGCAGCCGACGAACGTAAAGTCGCCGAGGAGCAGAAGGCCGCGGAAATGCGCGAAGCCGAGCTTAAGGCTGAAACGCAACGCGCGGCGGCCATGCAAGAACGCAAAGTTGCCCAAGAGCGCAAAGCTGCAGAAGACCAGAAGCTTGCAGACGCTCGTAAGGCGATGGTCGAGCGCCGGATCGCCGACGCTCGCGCCTCAGATGCCAAGTTGGAATTCGCACGTAAAGCCGCCGAGCTGTCACAAAAGCGCGTGACGGTGGCGACCAACGAGATGGAGACGCTGCCCTGGTTGGAAGAAGCCAAAGCTGACGTGGCAGCGGCAACAGCCAACAGCGCCCGCCCCGCCGCGCTCCCCGGCATGATGGCGATCGGCGGTCCACATCAGCTCGGCCTCGATAAACCTTCGACTAGCGCCGCTCTGGACGCGGCGTCGCGTCCGCAAATTCCAGCCGGCCAGGAAATCGAGTCCGTTCGCGAGCCAGAGGCTGGCTCAACAGACGTTCCCGCGACGTCCAAGCCTAAATCGTTCAGCGCAAATCGTCCGGTTAAAGCGCCAACCGCGCCGACCGCCCACCGTCAGACAGAACGCCCGCATGCGCACGCACCGCGAATAGTGCACCGACCATCCCCGGCACCTGTTTTTGTCTATCGTGCGCCACGGCAACGCAGCAACTCTTATGCCTCGAACTACCCACGCGCGCGCCGTTACTACCTGCCGCGCTCTGGCAGCGGTCATTACAATATGATGCAATCTCTGGGCGGAATTTACTAACCTGGGGCGCGAGGCCCGGCAGTCAAAATGGGCATGAGGCGTCGAGTGCACGCCTCAGACGCACGAGCTTCCACGCGCAAATCGTGAGAGGTCGCCCCCGGGGACTCGTGTTCCGACCGCTTTAGCCTGATGCCTCAGATGCGATCCAGTCCAAGTAGACTGGCGCGCCGCCCAGTATCGGCAGCACGATGACGGCCGGCACGTCGTAAGGGTGCTGAGCGACAATGCTGGCAACAACGCCCTCCGCCTGCCCGCTCGTGGTCTTGGCGATCAGAACCGCCTCCGATGCGCTTTCAATCACGCCCTGCCAGCGATAAATTGCGGTCATGCCGGACAAGATGTTGACGCATGCGGCTAAACGGGCCTCAATCAGCGACCGCCCGATGGCGGCTGCCAACTCGGGAGTTGGACATGTTGCATACACCAAGACCGCAGGCATTACATGGTGCGGGCTAGCCGACGTTATAGAAGCACTAATCCGTTCGCCGTTATCTGTCATCGTAACCCGCCCTGCATGTCCTTGCCTCTGACGCGTTGTCCCGGCCGATTGCTAAGCGCCACACCGAGCACCCTTGCATGGCAAAACCAAAATTAAAATTCGAACGCATCGCGTTTGTGGCGAGCGATATGCCAGAGGCGCAGGACGCGCGCCGCACGCTCGTTGGCCGCTACGGTAAAATTTCGCCCGAAGATGCCGACGTCATCGTGGCGCTTGGCGGCGACGGTCTGATGTTGCAGACCCTGCACGGTTTCATCAACGACAAAGTCCCCATCTACGGCATGAACCGCGGCTCGGTCGGCTTCCTGATGAACGAATACCGCGAAGACAATTTGAAAGAACGCCTCGAAGCCGCCGACATCACGCGCATCCATCCGCTGTCGATGATCGCCTACGACCAGAACGGCAAGGCGCATAAAGGTCTCGCCATCAACGAAGTGTCGTTGTTTCGCGAACGCCACCAGGCGGCCAAACTCGAGATCGCGATCGACGGCAAAGTACGTATGGAAGAGCTCATTTGCGATGGCGTGCTGATCGCAACGCCGGCCGGCTCGACCGCCTATAACCTGTCGGCGCACGGCCCCATCCTGCCGATCAACGCGCCGTTGCTGGCGGTGACGCCGATCAGCCCGTTTCGTCCGCGCCGGTGGCGCGGCGCGCTGGTGCCCAACAAGGCCCACATCACGATCACGGTCAAAGAGGCGGACAAGCGGCCGGTCTCAGCCGTCGCCGACCACTTCGAGACCCGTCAGGTCGTGAAAGTCGAAATCGAAAAAGCGCGCAACGTCGAACTCTTCATGATGTTCGATCCCGATCACAGCCTGGAAGAACGGGTGCTGGCCGAACAATTCAGATTCTAGTTTCGGCCGGGACGTTTTTTTTCACGGCGCGCCATAGCGCGTGATGAGATCGGCCAAGACGGGCCGTTCGCGTTCCTCGGGTTTTTCAGCCGCCCGCCCAATGTGCACAAAACCAGCAACGCGCTCGCTATCGCTTAACTGCAAAGCCTGGCGCACGAGCGGGCTGTAGGCGACCCACTCCGTGATCCAAGACGTCCCATATCCCAAAGCATTGGCCGCAAGGCAGACGTTGAAACACACTGCACCCGCCGACAGGATCTGTTCCCATTCGGGAGCGCCGGGCTTAGGCTTGATGTTGGAGATGACGCCAACCACCAGCGGCGCGCGCTGAAACCGCGCCCGCTCCATATCGAGGCGCACATGAGATGGCGCTTCTCTCTCTTCCTGCATGCAGGCTTGCGCAAAAACGTCACCGATTAGCGCGCGCGCGTCGCCCTCAAACAGGATGAAACGCCAAGGCACCAATTTCTTGTGGTCTGGCACGCGCGTGCCCACGGTCAATATTCGCGACAGCTCGTCGGCGCTTGGTCCAGGGGCTAACAGCTTGTCAGGCTTCACAGATCGGCGTTGTGCTAGAAAGTCGATAAGCTGGTTGTCCATCGTGTTTCCCGTGGATGTGGCGCAAGCTCCTCGCTATCTCAAAAGCCAATCTGGTACAATCGGCGCAGTCGCCACCCGCTGACCGGAAACTGTATCTCATCATGCGAGCTGTCTCTTTCGTCCGGTTTATCGCCTTAAGCGTCTGGGCCGCGGTGTGTGCCATCGCGCCAGCGTCCGCGCAAGTCGCGCCCGCGACGATGATCGTGGTCGACGGGTCCGGCTCGATGTGGGGCCGCATCGACGCCGACAAGCGCGCCAAAATCGATATCGTGCGCGAAGCGCTCGGTCCCATCCTGGCCCGCTCAACGACGGCGCGCATCGGTCTGACATCGTACGGTCATCGCCGCAGAGGCGATTGTAGCGACGTTGAAATCATATCGGCACCGACGATTGAGCACGCTCTTGTCATTGGGTCCGTCGAAAAACTGAACCCGCGCGGCAAAGGGCCCATAGCCGAAGCCCTCTTGCAAACTGCAAAGGCGATTGGTGCCGCCCGTCCAGCGAGCATTCTGGTCATCACGGACGGCTCTGACAATTGTCAGCAGGACGCCTGCGAGGCGGCGAACGGCTTGGCGAAAACCGCGCCAGGCGTCGCTGTGCATCTGATCAGCCTCGCTGTCGAACCAGACGAAGTTGCGCAACTGAGCTGCGTTGCAAAAGTGACCGGCGGCAAATATTTCGACGTGCGCGATGCGCAATCGATCGCACCGGCCATCGAGGAGGCTACAAAGCTCGCGATGCTGGCGCCAAATGCCCCAGCGCTCGCAAGTGGACCGGCCAACAAAGATGCAGCGCCCGCGCCACCGGCTGCAGCAACCGCGACGCCCTCGTTGCGCCTCTCAGCCGCGCTCGCCGACCGCGGTCCGGCTCTGTCGACGGCCATCCATTGGCGCATCGCCAAAACCGGCGGCGCGCTCATTCGCGAAGGCGATGCGCCAGACCTCGTTTTGACCCTGGAGGCCGGTTCCTACGACGTCGATGCCGATCTCGGACTTGCCCATACCCGCCAGACCGTAACCTTCGATGGTGCCCGATCGGCTTCGGTCGTCGTTCCCCTCAATGCTGGGCGCTTGAAGATCAAAGCGCGTGCGGCACGCGAGGGCGATGCGGCTTTGCCACTCATCTCAATCGGCACTGTGGCGTCCGAGAAAGATGGCGCGACAAACATTCTATATCTCAGCCGGGCTGCGCAAGCTGAGGTCATCATCCCCCAAGGTACCTATCAGGTCAGCGCGACCGAGGGGCTGGCAAAACAGCAGCGGCAGTTGAGTGTCGCGGCAGGCGCGGACGCTGATATCGATCTGGCGCTCGGCATCGGACGGCTGCAGTTGTCAGCGTCCGTGCGCGAGAATGGCGAGCCCATCGACGATGTCACCTTCACGGTGGCCGAGGACGATCCCGATAGTCCCGATGGGCGCCGCGAAATCGCGCGCTCCAATGCGCCTAAGGCCGATTTCTCGCTGCCGCCTGGAACGTACTATGTCTCGGCGCGCGCCGGCGAAAGCGAAACGCGCCAACGCATCGCCATTGGGCAAGGCGACGCCGTCGAACGCGTACTGGTGCTGCCGATCGGCCGATTGAAAGTTTCAAGCGTCATCGGCGGCCAACCGGCAACCGACAGCATGGGTCTCGTCTATCGCGTCACCAGCCTGGACGGCGAGCCGCACGAAGTCGCCCGCTCGGCCTTGCCAGCTCTCGACTTGTCTCTCAAGGCCGGTCGCTATCGCGTGTCAGTCAACCTCGACACTCGCAACGTCAAAGCCGCGCAAGAGGTCACACTGGAAGCTGGAAAACCGCTCGACATCACGTTGAAGCTTGACGCCGCCGAGGCAGCATTGAAACTGCCGCAAGGGACTATAGCCTCGGCTGGCGACGTCTTCTGGGAGATCCGCGATTCTGCTGGCCAACCGGTTTGGCACACGACCGCCGCTGAGCCGCACGCCGTATTGGCGCCAGGCCGCTATACGGTTCGGCTCGAAACGCGCGATCGCCACACCGAAGCCGCGTTTGAGCTGCGTTCTGGAGAGCGGCGCGCCATTCAGCTGGGTGCCAACTGAAGTCGAAGAATGTTCTAAACGTTGCAATGAGGTAGCCCGAAGATTTTCATGCCGAGATCGCATTTGACCGGACCCGTTAGCCAAAGCCTTAACCGCGCGCGGGCCGCTCGCGGGCCGTGGCTGCTGATGTTTGCCGCGTTGTTGAATATCGCGTTGTTGGCGTCCTTACCCGCTGCCGCCCAGACGCCCGGGTGGCAAGCCGACGTCGAAGTCAAAAAGCCAGCACCCGGCCGCACCAAGGGAGGTGGCACGTCCAATTCGACGGTGATCGAACGTGCCGACGCTAAAGGCGGCGCCAGCAGCGGCAGCGTGCAGGTCAAGCTCGTCGCGTTGCTGACTTCGGAAGGAAAACAGATCGATCAAGGCTTGGTTTGGCGCATCTACAGCACCGGCCCCGACACCACCGCGAAATCGAAACTCGTCACCGAGAACAGAGAAGCAAGCCCGTCCCTGAAACTCCAGCCCGGCGACTACACCATCAACGCCGCGTTCGGGCGGGCGAACCTGACACGACGGATCGCGATCAAACCGGGCGATGCTGCAACGGAACAATTCGTTCTCAACGCGGGAGGGTTGCGCGTGACGCCCACGGTGACTGGTAATCCAGCACCCGCCAACGCCATTTTATATTCGATCTTTTCAGACGACCGCGATCAGTTCGCCAACCGGACCGCCGTCATGACGGGCGCGCGGCCGGGTTTGATCATCCGGTTGAACGCGGGCATCTATCACGTCGTGTCGACCTACGGCGACAGCAACGCTAAAGTGGAAACCGATGTCACGGTCGAGGCTGGCAAACTCACCGAAGCCAGCGTTGTACACACAGCAGGGCGCGCCACCTTCAAACTTGTGACCCGAACCGGCGGCGAAGCGCTGCCCGATACGCATTGGGCCATTCAAGGCACAGACGGCGAGATCATCAAGGAGAGCGTTGGCGCGTTGCCGACGCACATCTTGGCGCCGGGCGGCTATACCGTCACCGCCAAAGCTGGCGGACGTACCTTCAAGCGGCAATTCACGTTAAAAGACGGCGAGATGGCCGATGTCGAAGTGATGATGGAAACAAGCGACGCCCAGCCAGATTCCGGCGACTTCAATCCGTCGCTGGAAATCAAAAATCCGTAAGAACCCAATCGGTCGGACAGCCGTTGTCGCGCATCCTTTGATCGACACCCGCTGATGCCTTCGCCTGCCCATCTTCCTGCAAAACCGTGCGCGCGATCTGCCAATGCTCGCAAGCCGTGATCAAGTCGCCAGCCTTGTGAGCCCATTCCGCAAGCTCAAGGCGTGCCTCGGCGTGCGCGATCTTGGGGCCGTACTTGGCGGCAATGCCGGCGGCGGACCCAAGTGCTGCGATCGCGTCCTTCTCACGGTTTTCAGCGTGATGTTGTCGGCTCAGTTCCAGATAGAGCCAAGCGAGCTCGGAATTTTGCCGGGTCGCCTCTGCCGCTTTAATGCGGTCTTGCAGGCAACGCTCCAACGTTTGTTCTGAAGGAAGAACGGTTTGCATGTTGTCAGGTTCTGCCTTTTGTTCGCGGGATTTAGTGATTGTTCCGGCTGGTTCGGGAACACTCATCATGCCCATCGGGTGATTGTAACCCGCGCGCCGCCGAAAGTGTTTCCTTGTGGCCAGCGCGACCAATAATACCAATACACAAACGGGCAGCAAAAGCGCGAGCACGCGAAGCATGGCTTCCGGTGCGGGAACATCTAACACGGGAGCGGTTTTCCAATGAAAGAGCGGTTGGGAACGGCGGGCTTAAGCCCCGAGCCATCCTACTACCTGAAAGGTGCCGCGTACATCAAGCCGCCTTTGGTCCACAGGTTATTGAGACCACGCTCCAAGCGCAGCGGCGAGGCAGGACCCAGCGTTCTGGCAAAGATTTCGCCATAGCTGCCGACCTGCTTGACGATCTGATAGGCCCAGTCGCGCGCCAGACCTAGGGGTTGACCGAGGTTCGCCTCAAGGCCGAGAAAGCGGCGGCGTTCGAGCACGTCGCTGTCTCGCATGTTATCGACATTGCTGCTTGTGAGCCCAAGTTCTTCAGCCGCAATCAGCGCCATCAAGTTCCAGCGGACGATGCCAAACCATTCATCGTCGCCGACTTTTACCGCCGGTCCCAACGGCTCTTTGGTGATGAGTTCAGACAGGATGACGTGCTCGGGCGCGTTGCCAAAGTGACTGCGCTCGGACGCCAACAGCGAGACGTCGCCCGTCAGCGCCGTGCAGCCCCCCGCCGCATACGCTTTCGTCAGGTCTTCCCAACGGTCCGACCGGACGAGCTGGTAACGCATCTTTCGCGTGGTGAAGAAATCCGAAATGCTGCGCTCACCGCTCGATCCCGGTAGCACGCAGACCGACGCGCCAGATAGCTCAAGCACGCTAGTGATGGCGTGGCTGCGTGGCACGAGAAATCCTTGACCGTCGTAGAACAACACATCGACGAAGCGCACGCCGAGTTCCGTGTCGCGCGACAGCGTCCAGGCTGTCTCGCGCATCAAGATATCGATGTCGCCGCTCTGCAATGCCGCGAACCGATCCGTCGCCGACAACGCCCGGAATTTGACCGCGTCCTTTTTGCCAAACACGGCAGCCGCCAGCGCCGAGCAAAATTCAACTTCGATGCCGCTCCATTGGCCGCGCCCGTTGACTTGGGAAAACCCAGGAGCGTTTTCGCCTACGCCGCAATTGATATAGCCGCGCGCGCGCACCGTTTCGAGCCTGGACGGCTGGGCTGCGCAAGGGCCCGCCGGCATGATCAGCGATAGCGCGATCCATGCGCCCCAAAGAAATTGCCATTTATTACGTCCAAAGGTCATCATGATTTTATTTTTGATCTCAAAAGCGCAAGCCAAAAAGGGGCAGCCAAACGCGCTGGCCAACAAGCGCTGCAGATGGGTCTCTACCAGCACCACATTCATCCCTCAGCGTTGAAGGTCAAGTCCTTGACCTTAGCTTCAAGATGCGCCACGAGGACGAGCGGCGTCCCGCGCGGGCTTAAATCATGGCAAATTCTAGCGGCAATAACGGCTCATCTGACCGTCCAGCAACTCAGATCGTGCATCTTGGCCGCGCCCCGTCTGAGCAGCACGGTTTCGTTAACACGCCCGTCTATCGTGGTTCGACGGTACTATTCCCGACATTGAAAGAGCTCAAGGCCCGTAGCCAGCCGTTTACCTATGGGCGGCGCGCGACGCCGACCACACGAGCGCTCGAAGCGGCATTGATCGCGTTGAGCGGCGGCGCCTATGCCATGCTTACGTCATCTGGACTGGCTGCCGTCTCGACGGCGCTGTTGGCATTCGCCCAGAGCGGCGATCATATTTTCATGGTCGACACAGTTTATCAGCCAACCCGCGCGCTGTGCGATGGGCTGCTGGCGCGCATGGGCATCGAAACGGAATACTACGATCCGTTGGTCGGCGCTGGCATTGCAAAATTATTCCGGCCGAATACCAAGCTCGTATTTGTCGAAAGCCCCGGATCGCAGACATTCGAGGTGCAAGATCTGCCCGCCCTCAGTGCCGCGGCCCGGGCCCGCAATATCTGGGTTCTGGCTGACAACACATGGGCGAGCCCGCTTTACGCCAAACCTCTAGCACTCGGCGCCGACGTCGTCATCGAGGCGTTGACCAAATACGTCGTCGGACATGCCGACGCGATGGCTGGCGCTGTCATTGCCAACACTCGCGCGGCCAAAATTCTCGATGCCGCCAAGGAGGCTTTGGGAACCGCGCAAGGCTCAGAGGAAACATTCCTAGCGTTGCGCGGCCTGCGGACCTTAGACGTGCGCCTTGAACGGCATATGAAGTCTGGCATCGCCATGGCGCAATGGCTGGAGGGCCGCCGGGAGGTTGCCCATGTCTTCCATCCAGCGCTCGCAAGTCATCCCCAGCACACTCTTTGGAAGCGCGACTTCGTCGGCGCGTCAGGGCTGTTTTCGGTCGTCCTGAAAAATACCCACGAAACGGCGCTTGGTCATTTCCTCGACGACCTCAAACTGTTCGGCATGGGCTATTCGTGGGGCGGCTACGAAAGCCTCGTCATTCCTTTCAACCCAGCATCCTACCGCACGGCCACCAAGTGGAGGTATGCAGGCCATGCGTTACGGTTCCATATCGGCCTGGAAGACATCGAAGATTTGAAAGCCGATCTTGCAGCTGGCTTTGATCGGCTCAACGCCGCAGGCTGATAGCTTTGCATTACTTCGGCTTGATCGACGGATCGCCCCCGGGCGATCCCGGTGGCGGTATGACCCGCATCGTGCCGGGATTGGGATCAGGCACCGGCACTTTTATCCCCTCGTCGATATGCGCTTCCGGCGGCACCAGCACGCCATTGTTTTCGTCGAGCTTCTGGCTCAACGATTTGCCATCGTCTGGCGTCGCGGGTGGCGTCGCCGTCGTTGCACCGTCGTTAGCGCTCGGCACTGCGGTGCCAGCAGCGTTATCGGCCGAACGCGCGACCGGCGACATCACAGCTACAGCAAGTGCCGCGCCTGCGGTCAGTAGAACGTTCGTTTTGAAATAGAATTGGGTCACTAGGCCGTGGACTCAATTGACCGCAACCAGATCCTTACAGCCGCAAGCTGGATGAAGGCGAAGAACGTGGCCCCAAGCTTGTCGTATCGGGTCGCGATCCGGCGGAACTGCTTCAGCTTATTGAAGAACCGCTCGATCAG
>JANLPU010000029.1:0-2804 GCA_031367425.1 Hyphomicrobium sp. | reverse complement strand
GATGGCACCCACATTCTAGTTGCGGCAGGCCGCCGCCCCAACACGGCCGATCTCGGGCTCGAGGCGGCGGGCATCAAGTTCGACAAAAAGGGCATCACGGTCAACGCCGGTCTCACCACCTCCAACCCCCGCATCTATGCCATTGGCGACGTGGCCGGCGGCTTGCAATTTACCCACGTCGCCAACGATCATGCCGGCATCGTGATCAAGCGGGCGCTGTTCCGGCTGCCCGCCAAAGCCACCAACCGGCCGGTGCCGTGGGTCACCTACACCGATCCCGAGCTTGCCCACGTGGGGCTGACGGAAGCCGTGGCCAAAGCCAAACACGGAAAAATTAACGTTTTGCGTTGGCCCTACCACGAGAACGACCGGGCCCAAGCGGAACGCGAAACAACCGGTCACGTTAAGGTCGTTACAGACAAGAAAGGCCGCATTCTAGGCGCTTCCATCGTTGGCTTGCACGCTGGCGAACTAATCCAAATGTGGTCGCTGGCACTCTCGCAGGGCCTGAAGATCCGGGCGATGACGGAATGGATTTCGCCCTATCCGACCCTCTCTGAAATCAACAAACGTGCGGCTTTCCGTTACTATGCTACAGCCGCTAGTAACCCGTTTGTGCGTAAAGTGATCGCGCTGCTCGCCAAGCTCGGGTAAATCTTGCGGGCTGAGACGGTCAACAGAAAGTCCGGTCGCTATTTTGGACGCGAAAGCTCACAGTTCTGACAACCGGCCGGCACTTGCCGCAGCGGCTGATGCGCCATACGTGCGCGCGGTCCGGCAGCGCTGGTCGTCGCTTGGGCTCCCCGCCAAGCTGCTGATGCTGACGGCGGCGTTCGTGCTGATGGCGGAAACTTTCATTTTTCTCCCCTCGATTGCGAACTATCGCATCAGCTGGCTATCCGAGCGGTTGACGGCGGCGCAGCTGGCCGCTTTAGCGTCGGAAGCGTTTCCAGGCGGCCAGGTGCCGTCGGCACTTCGGGCTGAGTTGCTGCGCACCGCGCAGGTCAAAGCGGTTGCGATCCGCCGGAACGGCGAACGCCGTTTGGTGCTTCCCGTCGAGCAAGGCTTGGCGATCGATGCACATTACGATCTGCGTCCCGATCAGGCCCCGTCTGGAGCAAGCTTCGGCGCCCGTCTCAAACAAATCCAGGATGCCATTGCCGTCTTTTTCACGCGCGACAACCGCGTCATCCGCGTTGTTGGCCGAGACAGCGACGATGTCAACGATCTGATCGAGATCGTCATTCCCGAAGCGCCGCTGAGAGACGCGATGGTGCGCTATAGCCTCAATGTTTTCTGGCTGTCTCTGATCATTTCGATGTTAACGGCGATGCTGGTCTATGTCGCGTTAAGCCGCCTGCTGGTGCAGCCGTTAAAGCGCATCACCCAGAATATGCTGCATTTCAGCGAAGATCCCGAAGATCAAAGCCGGATCATGACGCCGTCAGGCCGCCTTGACGAGGTCGGCGTGGCCGAGCGCGAACTGGCGCAGATGCAAACCGAACTCTCAGGGCTTCTGGCGCAAAAAAACCGCTTGGCGCAGCTTGGTCTCGCGGTCAGCAAGATCAATCACGATTTGCGCAACATGCTGGCCAATACGCAGCTGATCTCGGATCGCCTTGTCGATCTGCCCGATCCAACGGTGCAGCGCTTTGTTCCAAAGCTCATTGCCTCGCTCGACCGCGCCATCAGCTTTTGTAATTCATCGCTGCAGTTCGGACGCGCCTCCGAGGCCGCACCCCGGCGCGAGTTGATGCGCCTCAAGCCCCTGGTCGAGGAAGTTGCCGACAGCCAGGGTCTGCCGCGCGAAGGCTCGATCGGCTTCGTCGCCGCGATGGACGAGTCTCTGCGGATCGATGCCGACCGCGATCATCTGTTCCGCGTCATGAGCAATCTGGTGCGCAACGCGGCGCAAGCGCTGGAAAGCGTCGACGGCAAAACCGATGGCGAGATTCGCGTCACCGCCCGGCGCGAGGGCCGAAAAGTTACCGTCGATGTCCAGGACAATGGGCCGGGTGTGCCCGCCCGTGCGCGCGAAAACCTGTTCAAAGCCTTTCAGGGCTCAACCCGGAAGGGCGGAACCGGCCTCGGGCTCGTGATCGCGGCCGAACTTGTGCAGGCGCACGGCGGCACGCTGACGCTGGCCGAGAGCCCAAAAGGCGCGGTTTTCCGTATCGAAATGCCAGACCGGCACGTGCATTGACGCACCCGCGCGAGGGCGGCGGCAAAGCCCTTGCGCGAATAGCCGCTAGCGACTAGAGAGTAGCCCTCTCAACGCCCTTACAGGCGGTCGGGCGCCCCTTGGGCACCGCGATCCGGGATAAAGCGCCCGTAGCTCAGCTGGATAGAGCACCAGACTACGAATCTGGGGGTCGGAGGTTCGAATCCTTCCGGGCGCGCCAATAAAATCAAGCACTTAAGCGAAATTGATCTTTACCCTGAAAGTGGTCGGGGTAACGCCGGGGTAACAGAATCCACGGT
This sequence comes from Hyphomicrobium sp., assembly GCA_031367425.1. Lineage (GTDB taxonomy): Bacteria > Pseudomonadota > Alphaproteobacteria > Rhizobiales > Hyphomicrobiaceae > Hyphomicrobium_B. The sequence continues at coordinate 323 of JANLPU010000029.1, read as the reverse complement.
GTCTGCAGGAGCCGATGCGTTCCCTCATGTCGTGTTGTCCTGGACGGAACGGCGGGTCGGTTCGTCGATCCTGCAACCGAGGCGTGTGGATAAGCGCGCACACCCGCGACAACCACCTGCTACACTTCAACCATGACTGAGACTGAAATCGATAGTGGACAGGGAGCGACCGGTCGCGACTGGTCGCGGCCTGTCGCGACAGGCGACGACACCGACTATGCCCTCTCCATCGACGACGTTGCAGAGCGATACGCTCACGCCGGTCACCCTCGCACCATCCGGACCTTGCAGCGCTACTGCGTCAGTGGCCACCTAGATTGCCG
>JANLPU010000024.1:0-6810 GCA_031367425.1 Hyphomicrobium sp. | reverse complement strand
TCCTCGACCGAAACGCCCGCCTTGATACGCCGGACATTAGACTGGCTCAGCACGAGTTTGTCGAAGGGGATGTCCCGCGACGGGGACAGGGTGATCTTCTGGACAGCTTTCGTCATCAGATATTCTCCACGACGGGCGCCGGAAGCCACTCTCCCGATATCACTTCCCGTCACCCCTCAACCTTCAGTCCTTTCCCTCTCTTGGCTCATCTTGACCGCGGTCAAGACTAGTGTGTCGGATGTTCTATGCTCGCAGGATCTTCTCAAAATATGCGTCAGGCCGTTTGATCGCGTCTGCTCGAGCGATCAGGTAATCGAAGATGAGAAGCAGCTTTCCTGCGCCTGCTTTCTGTAGGCCACGCGTCAGGTTTTCTTGGCGTATTCTAAGCAATCTACCGAGGTCGAAGAGAATGCGGTTTAGAGCCTCTCCGGTTCTTGGTGCTTCGGGAAAAAAGCCAGCGACATGTGTGAAGTCTTCCCAGACCATTGTTTCCGTGTCTCGGTTTACGGACGGTACTGATGATTGTTCGCCGTCATTGATCGGCGCTGTCGGTTTTGGTATCTTCTTAAAATCTCTTTTTATGGACTCTATGTGCCGGACATCTTGACCGTTTATGGCGGACAACTTGTTGGAAAAGGTGTCAGGCCGGTGGTCGTCTACAGCTTGCTCTGAGCCGAGGCGCTCTCCGTAGCTCTTTTGGTCATTCGCGCCGAGCTCTCGGAGACCGGCGATAATTTGTAAGACAGCGTCAGCAGAAAGAGTCGCTCGCCGTAGGATGTTCCTGACTGTCCCGAGGGTGGACAGCCGTGTTTCATCGACGTGCTCAGTGTGGAGAAGCGATGCGCGTAGGGCCAGTGCCTCTGCCTTAAGGGAACGCAAGCGTTCATGCTCTTCCGCGAGCTTTGATGCTCTGGTCGCCAATGCGTCGTAGTTCTGGATCAGCGGTTTCAGGTCGATCCCGAACGCGTCTCGGATTACGCCTCCGTAGCGGAGCGGGAAGCGTTTGCCATTGGCCGAGTTCTTCCGTTCGATCAGTTCTGCTGCGGTAAGGCGGCCCAAGCTTCGACGCAGAGTTCTTTCATCGATTCCGTTGGCTCGCTCGGACAATGACGCGTTTGATGGGAACACGACAGTCAGGTCAGTATGGTTGCTTGTGTTGCTGCGCCTTTCGCGGGGTAGGTAGCTGATAAGAGCGGTCAGGACGGCGAAGTCATTGGTCGTGAGGCCAAGTTCCTTCCTCAGTATGCGAACCGGGCCCAGAAGCTCATACGGGTTAGGGCGGGGCATAGTTACTCGTTCCGCCAGGGCGGTTGGTGTTCTGGATGCATGTTTCATGGTGCGTCGGAAGAAAAAGCTTCCCCGTTCACCGCGAGCGGTGTTGAAATCGATTCGTTTTGGGGATATCAATCAGGTGTCGAGACTGATTGAGGCCCTTCGGAAGCATCGCTTTCGGGGGGTCTTTCCTTTTCTAGCCGGTCCTCCTTTCGTTTTCTGCTCGTTGCTCTTGATGTCTTGACCGTGGTCAAGACACGGGGTCGTCACTCTGGGCCATCTTGACCGCGGTCAAGAAGCTCGCTGATCAGCTTCCGAACTGCTTCCTCAACGCGGGGGGCAAGATCATCGTCTACGTCAATGGTGATGCGGTTGCCCTTTCGGCCAATCTTCACGCGCTCCCCTAGATCAACCTTGGGCGCAGTGGTTTTAGTGGCCGTCAGCAAGGTAACCGCCGCTTCGAGACGGTCCGGGCCTGGTAAGTTGTGGGGGATTTCGCGGGCAATTTCTCGGGCCCTCGCGACGTCCTTCTCGCACAGCCTGAAGAGCTTCTCCCATATCCGCCGACCAACGCCATGTGCAGGTCCGATAGCCTGGATCAGCTCCATCGGAATGCCCGTCGCGATACGGTTCATTCGGGAAACGAGCGATTCATCAATCTGAAGTGCCCGATACGCAATCGTCTGGGCGTTTTTGCGCGTCTCGTCGGTTTTCCCAAGTTCACGAATGATCCCGGCGACAAACAGAGCTCTTTCGATGAACGATGGGTCCTGGCGGGCATTGTTCTCCACGCCTTGTGCGATGAGTGCTTCCTCGTCGGTCATCTCCATGACCGTGGCGCGCACCTTTTGACCAAGTTTGCGACAGGCGAGAAGGCGACGGCGCCCATAGACGATCTCAAGCGCACCGTCCTGGGTTCGGCGAACCAGCACTGGAACCTTTTGACCGTGCTCGCGGATCGACGAGACAAGTTCATCCAGACCATCGCTGGGATCGATGCGGTCCATGACCGCGGACATCCGTACGGTAGTCGGGTCGATCAGCCGTGTGGCATGTTTATCCTCTTCGAGGACGGATGCTTGCGCGCGCGCCACAGTCGGGCTCGTGCGCTTCACATCCAGATCATCGTCCGAGGGCGGCACTTTGCCCATCGCGTTCTTCAGTGAGTCCCCGAAAACCTTACGTGCCATGGCTGCGCCCCCATGCCTTCAGGATTTCCCGCTCGACCTCATCGGTCACCCGAGAAACGGACTCGATCGCGCGCTCGTAGGTCCGGCGGTTCACGTCGCGAGGTTCAACCTCGAAGATGCTCTGTTGCGTGTTCGCCGCGTCACCCACAGCTGTTGATTTCAGGAACTCGGCCGACAGAACGGCATTCCCGAGGACTGTCCGAAGCAGAGACGAAATCTGAACCTGCGGACCGTCGGTGTTTTCGTAGCGTGTAATCAGAACCCTCACGAAGTTCAGCCCATGCTCCGGGGCATGGGCCTCGACGACGCCCATCAGATTGCTCGCCATCCCAAGAAAACTCGCAAGGGACATGACATCGAGCATTGACGCGTTCAGCGGGATCAGGACACCCGTCGACGCAAAGAGGGCCGAGATCACAGAGAAGTTCAGCTGCGGTGGAGTGTCGAATATCACCACGTCATATTGTTTCAGGACTGGCTCAAGCGCTTCCCGGATTCGGCTGTGGAACGTGGTGGCGCCGTGTCGGAAGCTCAAGGCGACCTCGAACTCGTATTCCATGATCTCCATGGAGGCCGGGATCAGGTCCACTGTCGGGAAGTTCGTTTTGCGTATGATCTCTGATGCGGGAAGTGGACCCTCGCACCGGATCAGATCGTAGGAGGTCGGCATATCCGGATCGAGCTCGGGGATAACCCCGAACAGATTTGTCAGACTCGCCTGGCTGTCGAGGTCAATTAGCAAGACCCGGTAGCCGCGCAGGCCCAGCAATTGCCCCACATGAGCGACAGTAGACGTTTTTGCAGACCCACCCTTCAAGTTGAAGATTGTCAGGACCTGACAAGGCTCTCCTGATCGTCTGTGCGGGTGTTCTTCCGGCTTGATCCTGCCGGTCTCGAGAAGGACGCGTTGGGCTTCGACCATCTCCTCCGCAGAGAAGCTGCGACGGTTGCCCCCCTCGAGGATACCTTCGGGGAAGCCTTCAAGGTTTGACACATGATGACGGAAGGTGTTCTGATTAATGCGGAGCAGTTCAGCCGCTTCCCGCATCGCAAAGCGGCGAAGGCCCTTCTGGGCGTCCGGTGGAAAGGTTTCCTGCGCATGTTCACGCAACCGGCTACCGAGCCGCTTGGACATGACATCGAATCTTTGGGAGGCCCGTATCCCGTTCATTACTGCCCTCAAGTGTTTATTGTTTTGCAGACCTTAACAGATATGGTGGATAAATCCACCCCAAACCGTTGAGCGGCCTAGAGGCGTTGAGAGGGCGTATTTCTGTCGAAGTAAAATCGTTAAAAATCAGCGATTTGAGGGAAGGCGCTCTCAATCCACTTCAACAGTTCGTTGCCTTTGATGAGGTGACCACAAGATATATTGTGGGCGCGTATAGAAAGTAGCCAGCAGAATCGGATGGGCGATTCTCGCCGCGCTCAATCGAGCAAGCCAAGCCTCTCGGCCCGCTCCAGCAGCATCTTCACGGACGAGGGCTGCCAGCTTGTCCGCCCACGCGGTGTGCGCTCGCGCATCCCCTCAAGGCGGGTGCAGATGGCCTGGAGGGTGGCGTCTGGATTCGCGCCCTTGATGGCGGCGACGATGGCGGGCAGGCGGTCGTCAGTTTCGCGGCGCTCGGCGCGGGCCAACACTGTTGCGGGCAGAAAGCCTTCGCGGACATAGGCGTTCACAGCGCGAAGGAGGCGGCTTTGCGTCCAGCGCCGGGCGTCAGGCAGGGGGCCATTGACGATGCGCAGCACGTCCTCCCACGCCATGTCGGGCCGAAGGCGGCGAACATGGGGCACCCAGTCCTGTGCAGTCTCGTTCAGCCGCTCCATGTAGCCGTCCTGTCGCGCCAGCCGCACCTTGCGCAACGCGGCGGGGTCTTTGGCCCGCAGCCCAGGGTTCCCGCCCACGCGGCCCTTAGTGCGCGCGCTTGCAAGCCCGGCCTTGGTGCGTTCGCGGATCAGCGCGCGTTCGAACTCGGCCGCAGCACCCAAGACCTGTAGTGTGAACTTGCCTTGCGGACTGGCCGTGTCGATCGGGTCCTCGATGGACCGAAAGAACGCGCCCTTGGCTTCGAGACGCTCGATCACTTCCAGTAGATGCGATAGCGACCGCGCCAGACGGTCGATCCGCACAACAACCAGCGTATCGCCCTTGCCAATCCGTTCCAGGACCCGCGCCAGCACTGGTCGCGCGCGATTTCCGCCCGATGCCTGTTCTTCATGGATCTCGGCGCAGCCTGCGGATTTCAGAGCCTGCGACTGGGGCAGGGGGGTCTGATCCTCGGTCGAAACGCGTGCGTAGCCGATTAAAGGCATCAAAACAGGCTTTTTACAGTTTCAAGTAGCACTAATAATCGACCGTTTGTAAACGAATGCAAGGGCGTGCTCTTTGGCGCAGTACATCAGAAACTCCTTGGTTTCTAAAGAGCCAGCGTAATCAGAGAGAACTCACAGACAATCGCGCGCACGTGCTATATAACATGTGCCGGCGTACGCCGACAAAACCCTTGGGTAAAATGCAAAATCATTGTATTTTGCACATATGAAGCCTCAAGCGCCCGTATTTCATGATGAAACTGATGCTCTCTTGCTAGACGCTGAGGAGATGGAACAGTCGTCCGAGGACGATCTTTGGTTCCTGCCCGGCCCGATAGAAGAGGAGCCAGATTATTTGCCGCCCGGACCACGTGCCGAACCGCGTGAAGCCGATGTCCTCGGCGATTGGCGGAAAGCAGAGGCGGGTCATGCCGCGCGTCTTGCTCGTGTGGCCGGTCGCGTCGGCGCGCTGGACGACCGGCTGAAGCGCGGCCCGGAAGGATGGCGGCACAGGCTTGCCCTGATCGAGGCTGCCGACCTCAGCTGGTTCGCGGGTGACCGCATCGGCCCGGATCGGCTGGCGCTCTGGATCTCCATGCGCATTTCCGGCTTGCAAGACGACACCGCCGCACTCGCGCGTGTCGGTTGGGCGGTACGTCGTCTGACAGGGGGGCCAGGCCCAGAGGTGGACCTGTCTGCCTTCCTCGACCGCCGCGATCCTGAGAACATGGCAGATGAGGCCGAGCCCTTTGCGGATCGTGCGGGCGGTTGGCTTGACCTGATGGCGCAAGCCGCGGACCTGCACCCGATCACGCGCGCCTGCATGGGGTTTCACCTCTGGAGCCTAGCGGGCCTCGGGCAACAGGGTGATAGGATGGAAGCAGCGGTCACGGCCGCACGGATCGTGGTCAGCGAGGGGAGCGGCGTAGTCTTTGCGCCTCTGGCCATGGGCGGGGCAGGGGGGCTGCGCGCTGGCGGCCCGTCTGCTGACCGTCTGTCGCGCTGGCTCGAAGGGATAGAGACCGCATGTTTGACCGCAATGCGGCACCTAGATGATATCGAGGCATGGTCAGCGCGGGCAGAAACCGAGATGATCCCTCTCTCGGGAAAGACCCCGCGCGCCTTGCGCGCAGTGTTGACCGAATGGCCCCTTGTATCCGCTCCGATGGCCGAGGCAGTGACGAGCTCGAGCCGCGCCGCCGTTCAGCGCAACCTTGCCTGGATGGAAACGCGGGGGCTGATCCGCGAAGTGACCGGGCAGGGCCGTTACCGGATGTGGCGTTCGGCGAACTGAAGGCCGCGGCAGACTTGACCGATCTTGTTGACGGCAGAGGTGCACTCCCTGAAGGACTTCCCGCCAGATGCATCTTCGTCTCGGCGCGGCTTCGGTGGTGATAAGCGGTGGCCGTGAGCTTAGCTCTGCGCCGGTGGCTTTGGCCAGAAGTCAGGGCTTTTTTCTTCGAGCGACTGTAGAAGCCTACTCTCCTCTTCGCTAAGATTTTCACGATCTTCTCCGGACGCAATAAGTCCGTGAAGCTGCGACCGTTGTTCGTCCCAGCGCCGTGACAGCACTAACCAATGATGCTCGTCATACGTACCCCGAAAGATCACAGGCCGAATTTTGATTCGCGGCAAATCCTGGCTACCGGCATCTACCGCCTCCTTCAGGAGACGCGACCAATAGCTGTTCTTGCGGTCGACACGGCCGATTTGCTGCTCTACCACTCCCGGGTTCCATTCGAGATGGAGTAGAATGACGATCCGGCAGCTTTCGTGCAGATTGAGTCCTTCGCGTCCGACCATGGATTGGGCGATGAGCACATGTGGTTCGCTCTCGGAGCGATTGAATGCAAGCTGAACCAGACGTCGCGTGGAAGGGAGTGTCTGGCCGTAATGAATCGCCCCGGGTTTGCCGGAGACCTATAGCTTCATCTCACGCGACCATATCGAGCACGTCGCGCTGTGCAAAGAAGTTCTCTTCAGCCTCTGCTGGCGGGATGTTTCCGATGGGTCCAAGTAGTCGGCGGTTGTTGAA
>JANLPU010000022.1:0-27567 GCA_031367425.1 Hyphomicrobium sp. | reverse complement strand
GTGATCAGCGCATCGCACTGCACTGCCGACAAATCACCCAGTTGCGAAACAAGTGCCTCAAACCCTTTGCTGTTCATGCCGTTCTCCCGAGTGCTGAATCACACTCTCAAGATGCTTCAACTTAATGGCCGAACAGAGCCGTTCTGGGATACCTCGGTAAAGCCAAACGGGGTGCTGCCCGTGCACTAATCAGCGCAATTACCACGGCACTTGAGCTTTATGCTCTCGACAACGGCGGATTTCCACCGCAGCAAGCGGGTCTTGTCGCGCTGGTACAGCCTCCTGCCGGCTAAATACGCTGGAAAGGCCCATTCCTCAAAAAAGCAGATGCACTTATTGACCCTTGGGGCGTGCCTATCAGTACAAATTTCCCGGTAAAGGCGGACAAACTGAAGTTTTTTCGTTAGGCCGTGACAACGCTCCTGGCGGCACCGACGAAGATCAAGACGTCGCGAACTGACGGGCCTCGATGGATCGTCCCATTGGGTAATGACGCGAAATGCTGCAGCTCCGCAAGTCAGTGGGCCAACGCAAGGCCGCCCATGCTGCTGGATGTTGCGATGTCCGAGAAGATGCTGGATCACCCGGATATCGACGCCCTGCTTGAGCAGATGGGTTGCAAAGCTGTGGCACAGCGTATGAGGCGTGACGCTCTTATCGAGGCCGGCGCGGCCGGCGGCGTCGCGGAAGGCCCACTGCACGGAGCGCGTGGTGATTGGCTGGAACGGCTCCGGTCCAACGAACAGGAGCCCCCCGTTGGCCGCTTGCGCTTCCAGTAGTTGCGGAGAATGCGCAAAAGCTGCTCGGACAACATGACGTAACGATCCTTGTGACCCTTGGCCTAACGGACGTGGATCACTATGGCCTTGGCATTGATGTCGGCGGGCATCAGGCGGACCACCTCGGATATGCGCAGGCCGGCCGCGTAGATCGTGATGAAGATCGTGTGCATCATCAGATTAGGCTCAGCCTTCAAGAACTGAAGAACCTGGTCGCGCGTCAGAACCGCCGGGAGCGTGTTCTCGGCACGGGCAAACGGGATCTGATCGGAGAGCGCCTTGTTGCAGACCGTCGTGCCGTAGAGGAAGCGCAAGGCGCCGACGATCGGATTGATCGAGCGCGCCTTGAGGCCGCGGGCCAGAAGGTGGAGCCGGTAGTCGCGAATGTGCTCGATCCCGAGCTTGTCTGGGGACTGGTGGTGATACCGGGCAAAGCCGGCGACGGCATAGGTGTAGACCTTCTGCGTGCTCGAAAGTTTGATCGCGACCATCGGCAACAGTGAGACGATCGAATCGCATGTCTACCGTCACCTCGCCAACACGGTTGTCGCCAACGTCTGGACGGCGACCGGCGTAAATGAAGAGGAGCGCGCCTCCACATCCCGCTCGCCGTTGATGCCGACAGAAAGCCGGGAAGACTTAAATTCTTTGCCGGAGCTATATCTTACGGGCACACCGTTCCTGCCGCTGTTTTCCGAAACGCTGTCACTGGAAATTCAACGCCAGCACCGCTTCGAACATTGCCACATCGTTGCCGGTACCGGGCATGGCAAAACCCAACTCATGCAAGCGATGATGCTCGCCGATTTCGATGCCCCCGATCGCCCCGGCGTCGTCGCCATTGACAGCCAAGGCGACATGTTGAAAACCCTGGCCAAGCTCGAACGGTTTAATCCCGCCCACGACCGGCTCATCATTCTCGATCCTGCCGATACCGAATGGTCGCTGCGGCTTAATCTGTTCGATGTTAATCGCGACCGCCTCAACGGCTTGCCGCGCGGCGAACGCGAGCAACTGTTGGCAGGCATCATCGAACTGTACGATTACATCTTTGGCGCGCTGCTCGGGGCGGAGCTCACCCAGAAGCAATCGGTCGTATTCCGTTTCTTGGCGCAACTGATGCTCGCCATTCCCGATGCCACCATTCACACGCTCCGGCAATTGCTCGAAGAACCCACACCCTATTGGTCGCATATCGAACAACTCCCGGTCACCGCACGCACGTTCTTGACCGAGCATTTGTTTGCGGCGCCAAAACAAAAGGGCCAGCGTCCCAACGATTATAACGCGACGCGCTCGCAAGTTCTGCGGCGCCTCTACGGCATTCTGTCGAACCCGACCTTCGAGCGCTTATTCTCACATCCCAAAAACGCCCTCGACATGAAGAAGGCACTGGAAGACGGAAAAATCATTCTGGTCAACACCGCCAAAGATGTCTTGAAAACTGAGGCCTCCGCCATTTTTGGGCGCTACGTCATTGCGCTGATCTTGAAAGCGGCTCTAGAACGTGCCGCCGACAAAAAAGAATACCACCGTCCGGCCTTCGTCTACATCGACGAAGCTGCCGATTATTTCGACGACAACATCGACACGCTGTTGATCCAGGCGCGTAAGTACAATGTCGGTCTCACCATCGCTCATCAATTCTTGGATCAGTTAGCGCCCGGGTTGCGCGCCAGCGTCATGAGCAATCCCGCCATTCGCTTTGCCGGAGGCTTGTCAGCCAAGGACGCAGCGGCTTTGAAAGACGACATGCGCACCAGTTCTGAGTTTCTGTTGAGCGCGCGCAAGCGCGAAACCAAAACCGAATTCGCCTGTTTTGTCCGCAATCTGACGCCGTCGGCGCTGGCCTTCTCTCTCGACCTCGGACAGGCGGAACGTGAGCCGATGATGCCGCCTGCCGATTACGCCAAGCTGCTGGCGCGGGTCCGTTCGCAAGTGGCGGCGACGATTTCCGAAACGCTAAAGTCTTTCCGCATTTAATGGAATCGGGGATTCCCAAATCACTTGCGATCTGATTCAAGCTACGTGCTGGGGCCGGAGGCCAGCATGCATAGCTCGACCCTATTCCCTTGATCTTCGAGAGCGCGTTGTCGCACAGGTTCGCGCGGCATGACCCGGCAGGCGGTGGCAGACCTCAACGGCATCGTGTCTTCAACGGTGACGAAATGGTGCGGCCGCAATCGCCAAAGCGGGACGCCAGCTGCCAAACCGATGGGTGGGCACCGGCCACGCAAACTCGTGGAGAAACGTGACTGGCTGCTGGCGCGTCTTGCAGACAAGCCCGATCTGAAACCCGATCGAGCAGGTCTTCGCGAAACTCAAAACTTTGCTCCGCAAAGCAGACGAACGAACCGTTGAGACTGTCTGGAAGCGCATCGGCAGTTTGCTCGGTCACTTCAAGCCTACAGAATGCGCAAACTATCTCCGCAACAGCGGCTACGGTTCCACATGAACCGGAAAGACTCTCGTGTGCACGCAAGCAGTCCGCCTCTGCAGACCGCGAGTTGGATAATGTCGCGACCTCAAATCGAAACCAGCTGAACCCGGTTGCGTAAATTGTGTGCCGTCAACAGCGCAGCCACATGAATTTTGACCGTTCCCGTCGAGATCCCGAGCTTCTCGGCAATGTCGCGGTTCGACATGCCGAGCCTTACACAATCCAAGACTTCTTTTTGCCGTGTCGTCAAAACAGCGGCAATTTTTTCCCCATTACTTTCACCTTCGTCGCGACCTGAGTAGGACGGGTAGGCACGCTGCACGCCGTCAATGTCCTGTGCTGTCATGAGGCCTGGAACATAGACACGGCCAGCCAAAATGGTTTTGACCGCGTCCACGAATTCGGGGATCGGCAACGTCTTAGGAATAAAGCCGTTGAGACCAATTGCTATGGCGTCAAGCACGTCGTTTTTGGTTTCGGATGCCGAGACGATCGCAAACTTGGTTTGGCGGTGGCGCGAGCGCAACGGCGCTAAAGAACGCGCACCGTCCATGCCGGGCATTGCAAGATCGAACAGCGCCAGTTCAATATTGGGTTGCCGATCAAACACAGCGGCCGCTTCAGCCAAGCTCGCCGACCCCAGAATTTCGGAATAGGAAAATTGTTCTTTGAGCAAGAGTGCCAGCCCCTCGCGGTAAAGACTGTGATCGTCTGCTAGGAGTGCCCGTTTCGCAATTTTCATGGTCCACCGTTCTAAATAGCTACACTTAAAAATTGTTTCGTATTTGCGCTCGCCGCCAGCAGCTGGGCAATTTGCGCTGCGAGCTCATCGGGATTGGCGGGTTTGGTCGCCAACGCAATTCCGCAGTCCCGGATCTCAGAAAGGGTAAGAGTATCTGTTCTGCCCGTAAGAATAAGAGCTGCGAACATGTTGCCGTCGCGCTGCCGCCGCCGGTAAAATTCCACGCCATTGACGTCGTCTTCGAGATCGTAATCGAGAACCGCAACGTCAAATACTAGCCCCGTTTTCATCGCATACGTGGCCTGCTTCGCGCTTGTAAATGTCGTGACCAAAGCACCCCGGTCGGAAAGATCCTGGCGCAGGGCATCGAGAACCACCGGGTTGTCGTCTAAAACCATGATCCGTGCACCAGCGAGTGACATGTTGTGTCCGCGAAGAGCCGGGCGGACATACTCGGCAGCACTCGGCTCAATTTTGGCGAGCGAGATACTGAACCGCGAGCCGCGCCCGACGACCGATCGAACCTCGACGTCTGCGCCGACAAGCTTAGCGTGCCGCCTGACAATAGATAACCCAAGTCCAAGTCCATCGTTGGGTCCGTGGGCCTGAACACTGCTGCGTTCAAACTCGTTGAAAATAGAAATTAGCCGCGCGGGATCGACGCCAGGTCCGGTATCGTACACCTCGACAAGGACGGTTTTTCCGCGCGAGCGCGCTGCCAGGACGATACCGCCGGAACTTGTGAATTTGAATGCGTTCGAGACGAGATTGCGCACGATCGTTTCAAAAAGTGCAGCGTCTGTCAGAACATACGCGTCGATGCAAAAGAAATTAAACCGCAGGCCGGTGCGATCCGCCTCGAAGCTGTATTCGACGCCAATGCGTTGGATGACATCGCGCAGCCGGACCGGCACGAGTGCCTGCGGCACGGCACCCGAATCCAGACGCGCGATGTGCAACAGCGCGTCAAGCATTGTCTTCAGCGAGGTCAGCGATTGTTCGACTTGCCCCATGAGTTTTAGGTCTGCGGGTTCCGAAAGCCTTCGCTTCAAAATATAATTATAAAGTGTGAGCGCATGGAGCGGCTGCCGCAAGTCGTGGCTCGCGGTCGCGAGAAGCCGACTTTGATCTTTCAAATCGCCAACCAGAGCTATGAGACTTTCAGAGAGCGTTTTCACTTCGGCAAATTGCGTTAAGCGAGGGATCTGAAATCCGCTGTTGTGGCGAAGTCGATCGGCGGCGCTGGCGATAGCCAGCAGCGGCGAGGAAAGCGTTGAGGCAAGGTACCAGTGGATCACTATGGCGTGAAAGGCAAAGAGCAGAAAAAATACGAGGATGCGCCGCTCTAGATCTCTTAGCGGGGCAAACGCTAACGTCGCTTTCTGGCGCATTAAAACCAGTAAATCGAGATCACCAAAAGTCCGGTCGGCTTTGGCACTCGAAAAGCCGGTAACGTACTCGGTACCTTGGGCGTCGGTCTCGACGACCCAGCCGTGGCTTTTCTTTTGCGCGGCCAGAAAGGCGGCGGTTTTCGTTTCGTTGCTCCTATGATCGTGCGGCCCAAGAAGCACTTGGCCATTATCAGCAATTACAAAGAGCTCGGCATCCTCGAATGCCTGCTCGCCATGCGATAGAATTGACTTGGTGGCACGCGCCCATTCCCCGCTTACGATCGCAACGACAACTTGAGTTGTCAGTCCCTGCCGGTCGAGGATTGGGACAGCCATTTCGATATGCCACGCAGCGTTACCAACGACACTGCTGCTGCTCAAAGGGGGCAGTATACGATATCCCGGAGCAGTGACGGCGGGCCCTGACAGTAGAACTTTGACCCAAGGTGAATGGATTGCGTGTTGGGCAAGGTTTGGATCGCCGGCAGCACCAACTAGCCCCATGTCACGGTTTATGATGCCGAGCCATTCGAATGCTGGATTGGAGAGTAGCTGTTTTTTCGCGACGGCATTTGCCGAATTGCTGTCTAGAACGGGATCACCCTTGATCAACTCTGCCACGCCGTTGAGATCGCGCGCACGCTCGACCATGGTACGGTCGATTTTATCCTGAATCTGGTATGCCAGAACTTCCATTGTCTGGCCGATTTGTTCGGTTAGGCTGCGCGAACTGACCTGCTCCACGCTCCAGGTGATGAGAAGCATAATCCCGAGTGTTGTGACGGCGCCGGCCACCACAAGTAAGAGCCTCAGAGAAAAAGGCCGAGCCGGCATCGTCGGGTATCCCGCATTGCGAAAACTGGACTGCGGGCAGTTTAATCCACTTATTGCGCGACAGGTAATCTATTGGAGGCTTGAAGCCTGCATTATGCGATTTCGGTAAAGGCGGGGCGTGCCATCTCGCAACGGTAATGGCAGCGAACCCAACGATCCGCCGCCACTACCCCGACTTCTCCAGCCGACTGGAAATTCTATAGTCTGAAATCGTCGATCGTAATGCTGGCAGTATTGGCAACATTCTTGAGGAGGATCGTGTCGTCGAAGCCGTCGATGGCCACCATCGTGCCGTCCGCCGTGCTCATGATGAAGACATGTTGAGCAAACGTTTCCTGAGTGATACCGAAAGCATGGATATCGATGTAATCCTGCCCGCCCGACGGATTGGCATCAAAGTCGTTGATTGTGTCGTCGCCGAAACCGGGCGCGAAGACGAACGTGTCTGAACCTGCACCGCCCGACATCGTGTCGTGGCCAGCACCGCCGTCGATGGTGTCGGCGCCTTTGCCGCCCTTGATCGTGTCGTCACCGGACCCGCCGAACATTTTATCGTTGCCGGCATTGCCCTTGAGATTGTCGTTGCCGTCCTGGCCATAAACTTTGTCGTTGCCGGTGCCGCCGGAAACATCGTCGTCACCGCCCTTGCCTTGCACGTTGTCGTTGCCAGCACCACCGCTCAGTTTATTGGCGTACTTGTCGCCAATAATAGAGTCATGGCCTGAGCTGCCGATGACGTTTTCGATCGAGACCAGGGTGTCTTTGCCGGTTTCTGAGCTTGAAGCGTGGCCGGTCGTCAGGTTGACCTTGGCTCCGTGCGATGTCGCTGCGAGGCTGTAGGTATCTGAACCAGATCCGCCATGATAATTATCGTCACCGTCGCCCGAGCTGGCTGCGAAGGTGTCGTTCCCGCCACGCGCCGATACCTTATCGTGGCCTTTACCGGCGTCGATCATATCGTAGCCTTTGGTGCCGGTGATGGTTTCATCGCCATCGTGATGTCCCGACCCCGAGCCGCCGCCTTGACCGCTGCCACCGGAGCCGCCCGAGCCGCTGCCGCCGGAACCGCCCGAGCCGCCATTTTCGCCATTGTCATCACCCGACCCAGTGCCGCCAGCGGGGGAGCTGGCTGTGACGTTCAGCACATCTTGGAAGCGTTGACCGACGAACTGATCGCTGCCGCCGCCGGTGTTGAGGACCACATGGTGCGCCGAAGTCATGCCGTTGACGTTCACGACATCGTTGCCGCCGCCGCCGTTGACTGTGATGGTGTTGAAATTCAAACTCGTCGGATTGAAGTTGCCGCTGATGAGGATGTTGTCTCCGGCGACCGATGTCGGCGCTCCAACAACAGTGATCGCCGAACCGTTGATCGTAATCTCTTCGATATTGTCGAGTTGGGCCAAGAGGGTTTCAACAGCTCCGACCGCTTCACGTGTCACAACCACTTCCGTATTCGCGTTGAGCGCTCCGAACTGGGCAACCAATACGGCGCGTGCCGCGGAATTCACCGCGCCGGCAACCGCAACGATCCGGAACGTCTCGGCCACCGTGCTGCCATTGAGCACAAACCTATCGCCCACCAACGGTGTACTTGCCGCACCATCGATGAAGTCGCGGCCATCGCCGACGTTCCAAACAATCGTGTCGTCGCCATTGCCAGCGTTAATGGTGTCGGTGCCAGCCCCGCCGAAGATGACGTCGTTGCCATCGCCAGCGTTGATAATGTCAGCGCCGCCGAAGCCGAGGAGGATTTCGGCACCCGCCGTACCACTCAACGTATTGGCAGCACCGGTGCCTTGCACGAGGGTCAGATCGACACCTTCTGAGAACCGCAAAGTTTCGATGCTGGTCAAGGTATCGACGTCGGTTGGGGAACTCGTCACCTGCAGATTACCAGCACCGTTCAAACCAAACGATGCAACGCTAACGGAGCCTGCGAAAACGCCAGTATCGGTTCCCAAGCCACCATCGAGGGAATTGGACAAGGTGTTACCAGTTAGCGTGTCGCTTTGGCTGCTGCCGATGAGGTTTTCAATGTTACTGAGCGTGTCTGTGCCCGCGCCGCCGGTGTTTTGTGCTGTAACGACCGCCAGAGATACGGCGACCCCCGCCGTCGCACCAGCGTAACTCGCCGTATCGTTGCCGGCGCCGCCATCGAGGGCGTCGTTGCCGTCGCCGCCGTTGAGCGTGTCGGCACCCGTGCCGCCGTTGAGCTGGTCGTTGCCGGCCAAACCGTTGAGAATATCGGCACCGCCGTTACCGTTGGCGACGTCGTCGAAGGCGGTCAGCAATGGGTTATCGGCGACGCCGGTGCCGTTGAAGAGATCGCCGACCCCTTGGCTTGGCGCGGAGAACACCTGCTCGGCGGTGCCTATGCCGTCGGTAAACGAGACCGCGACGCGGACGATCTGATTGACCTGCGCCTGATCTGGCGTGAGCGTCGCCGCAGTTGCGCCGGCGATGTTCGTCCATAGGCCGGTGGATGTCGTGCTGAGAGACGCCACTTGCCACTGGAAACTGAACGGACTGGCAATGACATTGAGATCGGCGATCGACGCCGTGTTCAGCGTCAGCACCTGACCTTCGGTTGGCGTGCCGCCATTGGCGTCGATGATCAGAGGGGCACCGGTGGCGGCTCGCGGCGAAAGAACGACGTCCGTGAACGTGCCGGTTGGAATGCCGCCGGCGTCGTAGTTTGTAAAACGCGCGATCTCGACATTCGAAAGTGTGTCCGTACCTTCATCGTTCAAGAGCGGAATTCTGGCACCGTCGGCACCAAGAATTGGCGTGATGACATTGTCGGTAATCGTGACCGTGCCGTTGGCATTATGCGTGATCGTGAAGTCGGCTCTGGTACCAAAGTACACGGCGACGTCGGTGTCGGAAGCCGAGGCGCCATCCGTGATCAATTCGCGAACGGCTTCGAGGTGGCCCGGATTGACGACGCCGGTACGCATCAATTGCGCGAGCGATAACGTCTGCCCCGTGCCTTCCAGCTGATGCGTGACGGGATTTAATTTCAACTCTTGCCAAGACGGAGGCAATGCGCTGTCGGTCCATTTGATTTGGGATGTCAGGCTGTCGAACGTTGCAATTTCAGGGCTCGGGCCTGCCGAAACCTTGTTCTCGTGGACGGAGATGCGGACGTTCAGCCAGCGGTCGCCATCGATCAAATCGTTGCCCGCCTTGCCGATGATGGTATCGCTGCCGGCGCCGCCGAGCAGGATGTCGCCGCCGTTGTGCGGATCGAACACGGTGGTGTCTTTCGCCAACGACGCGAAGTTGACGTTTGTGGGATCGACCGTCTGACCGCGCAAGGCGCCGGGGGTCAATGCCAAGAACGTATCCATACCGTGGATGAGCTGGACGTTCTGAGACAGCAGGTTGCTGTCCGTCACGGGCCCGCCGACGGGTCCGGTTGTCGCGCCGACCGCGCCGACCGGCGAACTCGTGCCGATGATTGTGTCATTGTGCTTCCAGCCCGATGCACCTTCAACGGAGTCGTTGCGATCTCGCAGTGTCAGTGCGGTCTGCGTCAAGAAGCGTGAAATGCCAAGGTCGATCACGCCGTCGGTTTCGTCACCCTTTTGAATGGACCAATCGAACCCAAGCATGCCGTTGTTGCGCTGGATGCCGGAACCCTGCACCATGATGTCGTCGCCGGATTCGCCGTCGTAGTCGGTGTCGTTGCCTTGGCCGTTCAAGATGTCATGACCGATGATCGGCGAATTGAAGAACAGGTCGGAGTTTTCGCCAGAAAGGCCGTCGAAGCCTTCGCCGCCCTCGATCCAATCGTTGCCTTCGTTGCCCAAAAGGTTGTCGGGTGCACTGCCGCCCAGAACGAAGTCGTCGCCGGGACCGGCAAAGACTTCCTTGGTGTCCGTATTGCCCATGATGAAGTCGTTACCTTCGCCGCCAAAACTCAGCGTAAGGCCCTGGTCGCTGGCGATAACGTCGTCGCCGGCTTCGCCGCGCAGGAAGTTGGCACCGAACGGATCTTCGATGATGTCGTCGCCATCGCCGCCGAAGACCTGATCGGATTCCATGCCCGCGTTGAGATAGTCGTTGCCGGCATCGCCCCACAGCGTGTCGATGCCGCGACTTCCATAGAGGCTATCGTTGCCCTCGGTGCCGCCGAGAACGACGTGTTCTCCGCCAGAGAATTTCAGGATGCCGCCGTCGAAGATTTGTTTGCCTTCGGCGTCGAGGATAGCGTTATTGAAGGCATCAGTTCGCAACGTCCCTTGCTGACGGAACACCATCGGGTTGATGCTTTGCTCGAACGCATCGGCTTTGACGGGGTCAAGGAACGAACGATCCGAAGGATCGGCGCCGTCCAACAAAGCATTGCCGCTGTAGTTTGTTTGGCGAACTTCTTTGTCGAGTTCGAAGATGTGATCGGGCACCGACATTAGGTTGCCGGGCAAGTGCGTCGAGTGAATGTCGCCCAGGTCGGTGTTGCGCATGACGAGGTCGGTGAACGAATTTGGTTCCAGCAAGTTGAGCAAATTCATGCCCTGCGTGCGGCTCAAGTAATAGAACCGGTCGCCATTCTGTAAGTGCTCCATCTGATATTCGAAAATGTAATTGAAGGTGGTTCCGAGCTGGCCGCCGAATTCATTATGCGCTTCAGCCAGACCGCCGATCCAAAGATCAATGTTATTGAGACCGCCGAGACTGTCGTTATTGGGACCTGTGCCATCGGCTGCGAATGCGCCAGTTGCGTTCAAGAAGTCTGCCCGATCGATTGGTGCGACCGCTCCACCCATGACGAGTTTGAAGGCCGCGTCGCGCTTTTCATCAAGCGTCACGGCCGCCAGAATTGAAGCGTGGGTGCCGTAAGCCGCGACGAAATTGATGACCGACAGCGGGTGCTTGAGGTGCTGGGCAAAATCAACCCAACTTATATAGGGCTTCACATCGGCCGCGCCCGTCATGGAATAGATTTGTGCGCGCGCATCGTTGAGCGTGGCGATACCTTGCTCACGGCCGCGCGCGATGTTGAGCGCTGGCAGATCGAGGGGCAAACCGAGCAGGTTGTTGCGTAAGGCTTCAACCACGAACTCGTCGATCTCGTTGCCTGTTTGACGCGACATGCCGCGGATGATGGCGCCGGTCGCGGCCTCGTCGTCGATGCCGCTAGCGGTGAACATTTGCGGGTTGAGGAACGCGGCGATCAAGCCGGTCTGCTGGTTTCCAGCCTTCAAGGGATCGGCATCGCCGACGACCTTAAGATTATTGTCGAGCCGGTCGACCGTGTCGGTCAGCATCGAGTGCCCGAAGCGATACACGGTGTGCGCGAACTCGGCGAGGATGCCAGGGTCGAGATCGGCCGAGTTGGTGAACACGAACGGATCGACGCCCGGCTGAACGCGGCGCGCAAATTCCTCGAACACCAAGTGCTGATACTGCATTTCGGTGACAAAGCGCGCGGCTTGGAACAATCTCTCGCCGTCCCAGTTCAGGCCGTCGATCGCCGCTGCCTTTGCGGCCGCGTTCGTATTGACGTTGATCGCATCCAGATCGACTTGAGTTATTGCATGGCGCACGCCAGCGCCGTCCGCGGCGAGCCACGGATTGACGACATTGACGTCGCCGGTTGCGATGAGGGTATCTTTGTTGACTTCGACGAGACGGTTATGTTCGGAATGAAAAATCGTGTGAACCGCGCTCAAGCCGATATTCTCGTTGCCGCGTCCATCGCCGGTCAGGAAGTGCTTGTCGAGCAGCTCGTTGTCATATTGGAGATTGTGCCCCTGCCCGTCATTGGGAACGGGGTTGCCGATAAGGGTGTCGGCGTCGGGCGCCAAAACGCCGTTGATTGCCACCGGCACGGCCGTGTGGGCGATATCGTTCAAGAAAGCATGGCTCGTGCCATGCGGTGATGCGACGTAGACTTGATCTGGGCCAAGCGCCCCTTGAACGAAGCTCGCAGGAATAGCCCGCATGTTTAGGCCACCGGCGACGCCTTCAACGAGGATGGTCTGTTGCGGCACGATCGTTATCGTAGGTGGTGCCCCCCCCGATCCCGGCGTCGTCGTCTGAATTGAGACGGTGATATAGACCTGGGCAAAGCCGTTCGCGCCCGGCGTGAACTTGCCATACGCGTCGACTGCCAAGGTAGGGACGTCGTTGATATCGAGGTCGGTCAGCGTCAGCCCGAGCTTGTCGACTGCCTGGGCCTTGACTTCACCCCAATTTGCTATGCCGCCGTTGACGCCGTTGAGCATGTGGCCGGTATTGAGAGCGTGGCTATCGTTGATGGTGTCGGCATCGGTCGGGGAGTCGACTGAGAATTTATACTCGCGCAGGAAAACCTGATGCGAGGCGTTCGAGGTGTAGGTCTGATTTTGATCGACGAACGGTGTCGTCGTATTCTGCGATTCCGTTGGCTTGCCGGTCACGGGGTCAAGGAAGGGGGTCGCCCGCGTCAGGGCCATGAAACGCTGACTGGCAGGCAGATCGTCGAGGGTGTTCAAGATATGATCGGCGCCGGCGATAAGCGGATCGTCGCCCTGCAAGGGAATATAGATCGTGCCATTGCCGCCCTTGGTGACGAGGTCAAGGCCGTGGTCGAAGAACTGGCCAAAGAATGTCATCCAGGCGCTGTTAGCAGGTGACAGGCCGATGTCTGCCGACCGATGCTCAATCAGGATCGAGCCGTCGGGCGAGATTTCCAGGCCGCTATCGGCGACAAGCTGGGCGAATGCCGTTCCAGCGTTAGAGGCGGCGTCGAAGGCAGCCTGTGCGACGTTGACGGCGAGCTGGGTGGCGGCGGCGGCAGTCTGTGCGGCGCCCAAGCCGGTCTGGGCGACAGCAAGAACGCCCTGTGTTGCGCTCAGCGCGCCTGTCGCTGCGGCAAGGTCTAAACCTTCCTGCGTAACGGCGGCTTGTGCGGCGTTCAATTCCAATATCGCCGTATTCAGCGTCGCCAAGGCTAGCGCGTCGTCGAGGGGATCAACACTGGTGACGGCCGCAATATACGCGTTGGTCGCTAAACTCATGTCGACGGCTTCGAGCGAGAGTACGGCGTTGGCGGCCGCACCTTGGACTTGTTGGTTCGCCACGTTGCTTTGCGCTGTCGCAACGCTGCCTAGCGCGGCCGTGACGCCGCCTTGAGCCGTCGTGACCTGGCCCTGGGCTGTCGTGTTCGCCGCTGTTGCAGTATCGAGAGCCGCTTGCAGCGCCGCTAGGGCTCCTGGCGATGATGCGGCAGCAGCCGTCGCGCGTGCTGCTAAAATAACGTCGGCTTGAGCGGTAGCGGCCGCGATATCGCCGCCGTTAGAGCCGCCGTTGTTCACCAGAAGTGCTGCGACCAAAGCCGATCTGTTGGTCAGCGTCTGGTCGACGATGAGATTGGAGATGATCCGGGGGTCGGCGTCGGCGACGCTGTGATTGTTGACGCCCAAGGTAAAGCCTGCTGGAATTGTCGGGTCGTAATTCGTGTTCGTCACGAGCGGGCCGCCGAGAGGTCCAAGCGGCATCACGTCGCCGTCGCCTTCGTTGATATAGCTCGGTGGCAGCAGGCGGGGAAAAATCTGATCTGCGGCGCCAGCGAGACTTTGGCCCGGAAGCAGATGGTTGAAGCTGCCATCCACTGTGCGCAGTCCCATCGGCAGCAGCGCGGCATCCTGACCGATGATATCGGTAAGGGCTTCGCCCGCGACGTTGCGTTCAGCGATCTTGATCTGTTCGAGGATTTTGGCCAAGTCCGCAGCATTGACGACGAAACTGGTGTTGTAATTGGCCATGGCCGATCCTCCAAAATGGGATGTGATTGCAAAACACGCGCAACTCCCTGTGAAGCGATCCTCATGATTTTCGGGAAATGAAACAAGGATACAGCGCCATATGCCCGCAGACGGACGTTGCGTGCGACCGAGGTCGGTGGAACACGTGCGACTATGGTCCCGTATGGGACCGCCTCGCCCCAACGCCGGCCGCAACCCGCGAACAAAGTGATACGTGTGCAGGTCGGCCTTCGTGCGACTTGGAACTTAATCTCGATCTAGCCCATAGCGAAGCCGTGCGATCTCTGCCTGTGTTTGGCGCGATCTAGAAAATAGGTGATGCCTCGTGTGGGCGGCGGAGCACGTAGCAATGCCTCTCCATCCAGCGAGCCCGCGCGCGCCAAACGTTGAAACAGCGATACCGACGTGCCTCGAACACCAGACCGAAAAAACTGAGGACGCCGGCAAACACGAGTGCCAACGGTGGCATGACTTATTCCGAAAACGTCACTGAGAAGGCAATGCCTATCGTCACCC
The DNA here is from genome assembly GCA_031367425.1 of Hyphomicrobium sp. Classification (GTDB taxonomy): domain Bacteria; phylum Pseudomonadota; class Alphaproteobacteria; order Rhizobiales; family Hyphomicrobiaceae; genus Hyphomicrobium_B. The sequence goes on along the minus strand of JANLPU010000022.1, from coordinate 13,111 downwards.
CGCTCTGGTGCGAGCAACGGACCAAGTGCCACTATGATTTACTAGAAGCCGACTCCGGTTCGACGACCCCGGCGGGCTTCCCTTGGGCAGGGTTAGCTGTTCGAGTGCGCTCATGACGGTGGATAGTAGGCTGGCGCACGATCGGCGGCCAAAGCTGATCCTGTCCAGGAAACAGCCAGCCCGGGGGCGCGATTGCCGCCACCAGACGCACAAGAGCTCCTATGAGTTGCGGTGATAGCATCGCGTGCCGGTCCGCTGTCGAAGACGGCCTCGCCTGGGGCCGCCTTTGCACATCTCAACGCAGAGTCGGCTCGCAATATAGCTCCCATTCATGCTGTTGGACCGACACCTGAATGCCGTCGTTTAGGCGCTCTTGACATACTCTGTTGCGAGGTGGCACGTGATCGCGATCACGAAAAATGGTCGATGCTATTAACGCCAGACGAGATCCTAATGTACGGCTTGAAGCGGCTCGCCCTTGTTCTGCTCATAACTATTCTGACTGCGCTCGTTATCATCGTGGAATGGCCCGAGATTGCGCGGCCAATTCTTCCAGCGTCTGTCGCCGCGCTGCTTCCGCCGGCACTTCCGCTGGAAAAACCTATTCGCGATGTCCACTGGTTCGATCAGAATTGGACCAAGGCGGACAGCGCGTGGTTCCACCACGCCAGCCAGGGCACGGAAAGTCTGCCGGTGGCCTACGACTGGTTTCTGGCTCTGGAGCAACCTCGCCTGTCACTGTTCTCCGCTCCGGGGTTGTTGTCCGACAGTGCTTATCTAGCGCGCTTCGGGTTCATTCCGGATGCGAAAGGGCGTACACGTGGCAGCGCCGCCATGGCGCCGTCCACGGGACTAGGTTGGCAAGAGGCGGAAAACGATGCTGGCCTGCCCATCGGCTTTGCTCGTACGAAGTTTCCCGGGGAGCAAGACAGGATCGGCCTCACCTGCTCGGCCTGCCACACTGGCCATATCGAATATCAAGGGCAGTCCATCCGTTTCGACGGTGGCCCAGCCATGCTTAATTTCAATTCTCTCGAGCAGGCGATTGTACTGTCGATCTTCTATACGATTAATGTCCCAGGACGCTTCGACCGCTTCGCGGACCGAGTTGGGGGTGCGCGGCTGTCCGGTGATGAGCGCAAAGCGCTGCGTGACCGCCTGGAGCGGATCTTCGCTGAACTTATCGCGTCATACCGCGTGACAAGCGCCATCGCTGCGGCCGCCGGGGTGACGAATACGCCTGAGGGATTTTCCAGGCTCGATGCACTCAACCGCATTGGTAACCGGTTATTCTTTAACGGTCTTGGCGGTGGGCCGGAGCTGGCTGGCAATTACCACGTCACAGACGCGCCCGTGCGTTTCCCAGCGTTGTGGACCACCCCATGGTTCAAATGGGCGGAGTATGATGCCTCTATCGAGCAACCGCTGGTGCGCAATGTGGGCGAGGCTCTGGGAGTCGGCGCGCGAGTGGACCTGGACGGCGACAAAATGTTTTCGTCCTCAGTCGCCTTGGACAATCTGATCTGGGCCGAGGATTTGCTTCGTGGATCCGATCCGTTCGCGACCTCCGCGCCAGCCTTTTCCGGTCTCACCGCGCCCAAGTGGCCAGGGCCCTTGTTCAGCGGCGACCCGGCTTGGTCGATCGATCCGGCTAAGGTAACAGCCGGACGCGTACTCTATGCCCAAATGTGTGCGGGCTGCCATCTCGGTCCGATAAACGACAAGGAATTCGACCGGCTCTATCCCGACAAGGCGTTCTGGACCTCGTCGGCCTGGGAACACGGGCCGAAGTCCCCCACCTTGCTCCTTGACGCCGTGACCGCCAATCGGGTGGGCACCGATCCCTCGCAGGCAGAAGTGCTGATGAGGCGGACGGTCGCGCTACCGTCGCGCCTAGGGATGATGCCAAACCGTGAACTTGGCGAAGTTTGGGGATGTGTTGCGCCGATCCCTGACTCGCAAGGGCCGGGGCAGCCTTTCGCTTTGGCATTGATGAAAACGGTTGACCGCATTGCCAAGCGATGGTTCGAGGACCATCATACCTCCGCCCAGGATCGCATGAATGCGTACGGCCCACGCAAAAACTGCCCCAATCCATTACCGGTGACAACCTACCGCGCGCGTCCACTCGACGGCGTCTGGGCTATAGCGCCCTATTTGCACAATGGCTCTGTACCCTCGCTCGACCTGCTGCTACGCCCGGCGGTCCAGCGGCCGCAGAAATTCTGCCTCGGAGCAAAGGACTATGACCCGCGGCTCGTCGGCTATGATACTTCGAAGCCTTGCGCCCAAGGAGAGAGCCTATTTGCCGCGAGCGACGCGGCGGGCCGACCGATCATGGGCAATTCCACTGCAGGCCATTCCTTCGAAGATGGAGGCGCACAAGGCGTCGTTGGTCGCGCGTTGAGCGACGACGAGCGTTTGGCTCTGATCGAATACCTCAAGACCCTTTGATGGAGTGTCGCGATGCGGAAACTGCAAGCGGCGGCACTCGCGAGCGTCATGATTGCAGGTGGAGCTTGGCTCGCCGCTGTCCTGCAAACGCCAGCAGCCCTCGTTCCCGACGACGTGGCGATTGAGGAAATAGCAACTGGGGCTCAGGCGGAGCTTGCTGTCGCCTATCCCGAGAATGCAAGCGGAATGGTCCGTCGCGATGCGCACGCCAAAGCCCATGGGTGTGTAAAAGCGATTTTCCGGACCGATCCGGAATTGCCGACAGAGTTGCGAGTTGGCACGTTCGCTGTCCCCGGCCGGGAGCTGAAGGCTTTGATACGCTACTCCAACGGCGCCCTGCATCCAGGACCCGATAGTCTGCCCGACGGACGTGGTATGGCGGTCGAGCTGATCGACGCCGATCCCGGCAAGGCCAGTGCTGCGCATGGCGCGCCGCCACATGATCTCCTGATGATCAACTACCCGAGGTTCTTCGTCTCGAGTATCGAAGACTATCGCACTTTCGTTGGCGTGCATGCTATGCGCGGCGGTCAAAAGGAATTTAAGGCCTATTTTCTGCCCGGCTGGAACCCATTTAATTGGCGCTTCCGAGACGCGAGCATTGCCTTTGCCACGGCCACGCGCCCGATCAAGTCACCCTTGCGCACCGACTACTTTTCAATGACGCCGTATGCCTTCGGCGCCGGCCGCGCGGTGAAGTACGCGGCCCGGCCATGTGGAGCGGCAAGTGCATCACCAATCTCTCAAGACCCCGATTATCTGCGTAAAGCCTTGGTAGCCGAGTTGGCCGTGGCACCCGCCTGTTTCGAGCTTCTGATCCAGGAGCAGCCGAACGCAGCCAATCTCGACGATGCGACGCAAGAGTGGACGACGCCGCTTCGTCGGGTTGGCCGGATCGACATTCCAGCTCAGAGCCTCGATGCTCCGGGACGGGATGCGGCCTGCGAAAACCTCAGCTTCAACCCGTTCCATGCCCCAGTGGAACACGCCCCACTCGGCGCAATGAACCGCATCCGCGCCATCGTATATCCCAGAATTGCCGACTACCGCATGAAACGCAACAACGCGACGGCAACAGACCCCGAGCGCGCTTGGGACAGTTTTTAATTCGGCTTCGAGGAACGCCCTGCCGCCGCTCAGAGCGAACGTACCATCCCGTCGCTATGCAGATCACGTGAAGAAAGGCTGATACTCGCCATCTTCACCTCGCCGCCGCAGTCCAGCCAACCGAGCCTGGCGCGAAGTCCGTGATGACGTCGAAATATCCATTGGCGAGATTGATGATATCGTTGCCGGTGTTGCCGTCGCTAATGTCCGCGGCCGTTGTGCCGGTAATGACATCGCCTTCCGCGCTTCCCAGAATGCTGATGGTATCCGTGCCGGACGTCCAGTTTATAAACGTTGCTGATGTTTGGACCGTGTTGGCAACATCGGTCACCACGAGGCTCTCGGACGGCGCAATTAAAACGCCTCAAGAGCGCAATAAGTACGTCTAAAGTCCGCGCCCAAATTCTGAATTGATGGGATATGGCGGTAGCATTAAGACTGGCCCCGAAGCACGATTAACTATCGACTCGCGTGTGGGATTAACCAGATTGCAACATCTCAGCGTGGCGCCCATAGCGACGCGGCCACGCCTCGATCAAGCCGAAAAAGCCTGAGGAGCGCAGCCGCGACGGGGTCGTCCAGAAACGCGAAACATCATTCCAGGGACCTTGGGCAATTAACGCCAAAAAGATTGCCAGATCGCAAACGCTGGGAAAAAAGATTCGAAAAATTCAGCGATCTCGCGGCTTCAAAAGCCAGCCGACGATCGGGACGGACATTGGATGGGGGAAAATTTTTAAAAACAGCAGCAAGACTTTGTTCAACAGGCCCGGAACGATGACCCGCTGGCCGCGGATAAATCCACGATACGCCGCGCCGGCAACTCTGGCCGCTGACATTGGCGGAATGACGTAACGATAAAAAGCGCTATCGGCACCCATGCTCGCGTGGAACGTTGTGTTGACCGGACCCGGCGCGACCACAGCAACACGGACGCCAGAGCCAATTGCTTCGGCAGCCACAGCCTCGGTCAGAGCGATGATGTAGCACTTGCTCGCATAATATGCAGCCTGATAGGGACCCGGCGCATAACCTCCAAGAGATGCAACATTAAGGATGCCGCCGCGACCGCGCGCCACCATTGCAGGCAACGCATGCGACATCAAACGCGATGGCGCGGCGACGTTGATCGCTATCAGCGCTTCGAGATCTGCCGACGAATGGCCAATGAAAGCACCGCCGAGCCCTACGCCTGCGTTGTTCACCAGAATATCAAGATAGAAACCGCGTGCCAGCAGTTCCGCGTCGATCTTGGCGGGTGTTACCGGATCGCTGACGTCACAGGCGATACAGACGATCGCGCGTCCCGTTTGGGTTTTTATTTTCGCAGCTGATGCTTCGAGACCTCGCGCCGATCGGGCCAGAATGGCGACGTCGTGCCCCGATTGGGAGAACTTCAAGGCGAGTTCCTCACCGATCCCGCGCGATCCACCCGTCACCAAGACAATGGGCTTTGCCTCGACGAGTGAGGTTGCCATGCTGGAGAAAACCTCATCGCTCAACCCTGACGCTCCCACGAATTAGCCCGCCACTACTAATAACCGCTTGGCGTTCGGGCCGCCAAGGAACTATTCTGCACGCGGTTTCTAATTTTCTCCATTTCGGCAGCTGAGGAGTTCAAAGCGTTGTTCTCACCCGAACAGCTGAACCATTTTATCGCCAACTACGGCGTTTTGGCCGTCGCAATCATTGTGGGGCTCGAGAGCATGGGTTTACCCTTGCCAGGCGAGACCGCGCTCATTCTCGCTTCTCTTTACGCTGGCAGTCATGGCGGCAATGTCTGGCTTGTCATTATCAGCGCAGCCGCTGGCGCAATCATCGGCGACAATTTCGGATACCTTATCGGCCGCGAACTCGGCTCGCGGGCGCTGCAAAAATACGGCAGCACGATCGGGGTAACACTGGCCCGGATCAGACTAGGGCAACACCTTTTCCGCCATCACGGCGCGAAGGTCGTGTTCTTCGGAAGGTTCGTCGCCCTGCTTCGGGTTTTGGCGGCGTTCCTCGCTGGCGCCAATCGCATGCCTTGGGGAAAGTTCTTGGTCGCAAACGCGGCAGGGGCGATCCTCTGGGCGACGGTTGTTGGCGGTTTTGCTTATTTTTTCGGCAATAAACTGCACGATGTACACGGGCCGTTCGGGATCGTGATGGCGGTTATTGCCGTTGGCGTGCTGATCGCGATCACGCTTTATCTGCGCCGCAATGAAGCAAGAATGCAGGCCGCGGCCGATGCCGAAATTCCCGCGCAGAAGACCTAGCCTCGTTGCTTGTAATTCCAGCGGCGATTGTCTCTGCGGCATAAGCTCATCTGCTGGAACGGCGCGACAGAGCGTGCGTTCCCTCTGTTCACGACGCCCGATGAGCGGGCGACCTGAGGGGGCTTAACAAATGTACAACCAAACACACAAACCGCTGTCGGTAGCGGCTAAAACTGTTTTGGTCGGCCTCGCGATCGTCGCTGGCTCTGCTGTCGTTTCTCAGGTTCTGGCAAGTCAAGCGGAGAGAAACAATCCGCCGACAGGAAAATTCATCGAGGTCGATGGCGTTCGGCTCCATTACGTCGATCAAGGTAGCGGTCCACCAATCGTTTTCATTCACGGCAATGGCAGCATGATCGAAGATCTGGCGTCCAGCGGCCTCTTAGACATGGCAGCAAAGAAGAACCGCGCGATTGCTTTTGACCGCCCTGGCTTTGGCCACACGCTTCGGCCTTCAGACCGTTCATGGGGACCGGAAGAGCAAGCCGCACTGCTCGTTAAAGCGTTTGCCGCTCTAAAAATAGAAAACCCGGTGATCGTCGCACATTCGTGGGGCACGTTGGTTGCGCTGGCTCTCGCGCTCAATCATCCACAGAACGTTTCCAGGCTCGTTTTGCTGTCTGGCTATTACTTCGCGAGCCTTCGCACTGACACCGCGCTGTCGGCTCCAGGGGCAACGCCGATCTTAGGCGACTTCATTCAGCACACGTTTGGGCCTATCATCGCGAGACTGACGGCCCCGTCGGCTCTGAAACATATGTTTGAACCCCGCGTCGTCAGCCCGGCGTTCAAAGCGGCCTATCCTGTCGGGTTGGCTTCGCGGCCATCGCAACTCAAAGCCTTGGCGACGGATACCGTTAGCATGCCGTTCAGCGCTTTCGCGCTCTCGAGCCGCTATAACGAGCTAAAGTTGCCGGTGGCGATCTTCGCTGGCGAGCAGGATAAAATTGTCGATACCGATGCCCAATCGAAGAGGCTACACGAGGCGATACCGCAGAGCCGGTATCACTGCGAAAGAAACACCGGGCACATGATCCATCATGCCATTCCGAATGACATCATCGCCGCGATCGCGGCTTGATCGAAACGAAGCTATCAAAGCCAAGCTAATGGCCAATCGCTGGCTCAAGTGTGCCCAGCAGGCTAACGATGAGAATGACGACGATGCCGAGCGATTGCTCGGCTAAAACGTTGCGGCGGAGGCTTGCCATGGGCCCCGCCGCATCGTTTGAACGGTTACTCAATGCTGGTACCAGCCTGAAGCGGTTCGCACCTGCTAGACACAGCATTGCGCCAAAGATGCCCAGCTTGAATAGCAGCAGCTGTCCGTAAGGCGTCGCTATGAGATTGGCGAGCGATCCGATCATGTACCAGCTGTTGATCAAACCTGATCCGACAAGAATGGCGACAGCCAGATCCCCATCCCCGAGAAGCGCTGCAGCACCAAGTCAGCATCATCTGAAGCTGTCATGAGTACGCAGCCGAGCGCTAAGAGACCGCCAAACCATGCGCCGGCCGCCAATAAATGAGCGCCGTCCGAAATCATGTGCAGGACCCTTTGCATTCCGTCGCTGTGCATCGTGTGGCCGGCACCCGCCATCGTCGCGAGCAGCGCACCCGATAGAACCGCAATCGGTGCCGCCAATGAATGGTGGTTGGACCGCAACACCGAAACCTGTGAGCACCACAAGCAAAGCGGCGAGCAAAATACGCAAGCCCCATATCTGGCCGAACACGGTTTCGAACAGAACTGATTTTACGGCGTCGGGATCAATGGCCGCGCTGAATGACCCGGCCATATTGGCGATGACAATCGCCAGCCAAAATATGGCTGAGACAAAGGTCGCAAGAGCATGTTTGAAAAGCACTGGCGCGAGCCAATCGCCAAATCGGGAGGGCTGGATTTCAGTGCGGCCCGGATAAGCGTAGAGCGGGAAGAGTGCGACCCCAAAGAGCGCCATTCCCGCCGCGTAGTGCAGGAATCGCGCAACGATAAGGCCGCACTCAAGCATCAGTGTTTAACGGTGAAGGAATACGTACCTTCGAGGTGATGCGTATCTTCCGAAACCGCATGCCACTTGACCGTATAGAGACCGTCTGCAAGTGCGGCCGGTAACGGCACCACCAACTGCTTCTTGTCGCCAGCATCGATCACCGCCGCGCCGGTTTCGACCTTCGCGCCGTCTTTGCTCTTCAGTTCGACGCCCGAAAATTTTGCAATCAAGCCCTCGTTGAATGTCATGCGCAATTCTTTCGGCGGCGTAGCGACCACGGCGTCGGCTGCCGGACTGGCAACCGTCAGCTTGGCGTGGGCTTGAGCACCGCTCGCGACGACGCTGGCCGAGATCAGCGTCAGCAACGCTATGATAGTTTTGCGTGTCATGGGTATCCTCACATTCAGTCTGTTTACGTTATGCGAAGTGCGAATTCGAATTTAAGTGAAGACGGCAAGGTTGGCTACGTGCACGTCTCGCCTTTCATTGTCGGCGCTACCAGTAACGGTACGACCACCAACGTCTGTGGTCGTGACGCGTGTTGGGATGCTCCTCGTGAAACTCGTTATGCTCTTGTGCTACGTTGCGATGATAGGCGCGATGTTGCCAGCGGCTAGAAAAGCCGTCTTCGTGCGCGCGAGCGTGTTCGTCAGCTTGGTCCTGGTGGATATTGCGGTGCTCCTGATGATCGCGCGAGTGGCTGTTCGCGTTGCTATCGCCATCGTCATCATGGGCGAGTGCCGGCGTGATCATGAAGGCTAGCGCCAATGCACCGGCGGAGTAAGCAAATTTGCGCATGTGAATTCCTTTCAGTTGCAAAGATAAGGTCGGCCAATGCCCCGGCGGCTCAGTGGTGCCAGCAGAGAATTGTTCTGCGCCGTAATCTCTTGTCACGAGAGCGACGTCATGATCGCACCTTAACGCCCCGCCCATGAGCGCCAACGGAACGGGCCGTTCATCTGAGGTTAAGGTGAGCGGGCGGCCTTGGCCAAAACCACAGCGGGTGGAGATTAGCCGCAACCGGTCCATCGCGGACTCGACGTTGAAATCTTCGGCGAAAGGCATCAGAATCTCTGGTCCGGGGGCTCAATATCCGAATGCCAGGATTGTTGAGCGTTTTGATGTCCGATTGCTGCTTGTGACCAAGAAATCTGAGTTAAAATTTACGAGATTACCCAGAGCTGCTCGCAACGACCATTCGGCCTGCACGGCCATGACGCTCATGTCTTAGGGAAGCTAAAAAACGGAGAATAAAACATGGGTCACGTGTCGGCGAGTGCAGCGGCCTATTTTGCTATTGTATTTATCGCAGCGTTTGCACTCGGAGCGTTTCGAGTAACAGTCATAGCACCGCGCCTTGGCACCCTCACCGCAGTCCTAATCGAGCTGCCCATCGTGCTCGGAGTCTCTTGGATCGTTTGCGCCCAAGTCGTGCGCTTGTTCGACGTTCCAAACGCGTGGCTCCCTCGGCTGCTCATGGGGGGCTTGGCGTTCTTGCTCTTGATGATCGCCGAACCAGCCATTGCCATATTTGGATTTGGGCGTTCGCTCGCTCAATATTTTTCTGGGTTTCGATCGGCGGCAGGGCTCATCGGGCTCATCGGCCAAATTGCCTTCGCCCTCATCCCGCTTGTGCAGGCACTGCGCTGAGAGCGTCCAAACAACGTCGATGCATATTCGACAATGAGGGCCGGCCGCTGGGCCGTTGCAGACTTATCCACACGGCTCGAGGATGCCAGAGTTGCAAAGCAACCGCAAAAATTTTTTGTAAGTCCTGAGACATAGGTGACGTTTTGTTCTGAGACATGAGTGACACTTTTCGCTGGTTTTGACCAGAGGAGGGTGTCGATGCCGTGGAAGGAATGCTCCGTCATGGATGAACGCCTACGCTTCGTTGCCCGCATTCTCGAGGGAGAGCCGATGAGCGACGACTGTCGCGCCTTTGGGATCTCGCGCAAGACCGGCTATAAGCTCTCCGCCCGCTATAAGGACGACGGACCCGTCGACCTCGCCGACCGCTCCCGCCGCCCGGTGCGCTACGCCAACCAGCTTCCCGCGCAGGTCGAAGCCCTCATCATCCGCTCAAAACGAGAAAAACCTCATTGGGGCGCACGCAAGATCCGCGAACTCCTCATCCGCCGACTGCCCGGCGATATCCGTATCCCCGCAACATCGACCATTCATGCCGTTCTCGACCGTCACGGCCTCGTCCGCCGCATGGGCCCAAAGCGCTATAAAGCACAAGGCACGATGCTCTCGTCCGGGTCCGAGCCCAACGATCTGTGGTGCGCCGACTTCAAGGGCGAGTTCAAGCTCGGCGACGGCCGATACTGCTATCCCCTGACAGTCACAGATCACGCTTCGCGCTATATTCTTATGTGCGAGGCTCACGACAACACCCGCGGGAAGGCGCAAACAAATGTGCCTCGCCGGAGGTGGTCGCATGAGTAATCTTCAGCACGAACGCATCACCACGTTGGCGACCGAACTCAGACTGCTGGCGGTGCCGGATCTCTATGGCCCGATTGCGCAGACAGCGGCGACGCGGAAAGACGCCAGTTACGCTGACTTCCTGGAAGATGTTGTGCGCTCCGAGCGCGACGCCCGACACATCAGATCGCGCGAGATGCTGACCCGGATGGCTGGCTTCCCGGCGCTCAAAACGCTGGAAGTTTACGACTTCGCCTTTGCCACCGGTGCGCCGCGCCAGCAGCTCCAGGAGCTGGCCGCACTGGGCTTCGTCGAGCGCGCGGAGAATATCGTTCTGCTGGGGCCAAGCGGCACCGGTAAAACGCATCTGGCTATCGCCTTCGGATTATTGGCCGCGCAGAAAACCTGGAAGGTGCGGTTCACAACCGCAGCTGACTTGATCATCACACTGGAGGCGGCGCATCGGCAGGGGCGGATCAAAGAGGTGATGCACCGCATCGTGGCGTCGCCGAAACTGCTGATCATCGATGAGATTGGCTATCTGCCATTCGGACGCGAGCAGGCTAACTTGATCTTCCAGGTCATCGCACGCCGCTATGAAAAAGGTTCGCTGATCTTGACATCGAACTTGGCGTTCGGCAGCTGGGATGAAGCCTTCGCCAGCGATGCCGTGCTGACGGCGGCCATGCTCGACCGCGTGCTGCACCACGCGACCGTCGTGCAGATTTCCGGCGAAAGTTATCGCCTCAAAGACAAGCACCGCGCCGGTATCCTGGCACGACCGCAGTCGGCATCGGCTTCGGCAGCTGTCTCCCCAGCGTCCAAGGGGAAAGCGACAAAAGAAGAAAAGGTTTGAACGGCATCGTTCCCTTAGCTAAGGGAACGATGCCGTAAAGCGCAGTGGGTCAGTTTCAAATCGGCGACAACGCCGAACCCGGGTCAGGTTCAAGTCGGCGTTGAACAACGTCAGCCGTCTTGTGCGTCCCGTAGTTGTCGAGCACGAGATGGACGTCGAGATGCCGGAGCACCGCCCGGTCGATCGGTTTCAGAAAGCTGATGAACTCCTTGGCGCGGTGGCGCGGCTGACATTCGCCGATCACGAGGCCGCTCTTGATATCAAGGGCCGCGAACAGCGTTGTCGTGCCGTGGCGCTTGTAGTCGTGGGTCATCGTCTCAGCCCGGCCACGCTTCAACGGCAAGCCCGGCTGTGTGCGGTCGAGCGCTTGAATCTGGCTTTTCTCGTCGATGCACAGAACCAGTGCCCGGTCTGGCGGGCTCATATATAGGCCGACAACATCCGTGACTTTTTCCTCGAACTGCGGATCGTTCGAGATCTTGAATTTCGCAACCAGATGCGCACCACCGCCGACGGGCTGATGCCGGTGGCTTACGCCATGCTCGCCCGGCTCCAGTGCGTGGCGTTTGGCGGCGACGTGTTCGCCGTCTTCGCCAACACCTTGAGCTTCACTTTTTCCGGCAAAGGCGGCTTGCGGGACGGGCGCGTCTTGTCACGCCTGAGACCGTCAACGCCTTCCTCGATGTAGCGCTCCTGCCAGCGCCATACGCAGGGCTTCGACTTGCCCGTGCGCCGCATGATCTCGTTGGTGCCGCGCCCATCGGCCGTCGCCAGCACGATCTCAGCGCGCGACACCACTTTCGACGGCGTGTTGCGGCCGCCAATCAGAACCGCCAAACCAGCCCGGCTCGACGGGCTCACGTACATGCAGAAATCATCTCGCCTCATCGCCCCAGACTGACTGATTTGCGGCGCCTTGGGAATCATCTGTTAGGCTTGGAACACTAGTTGCCGCCGGACTCAGCACAACGCCAAAGGTTGCGACACTCTTGTCATCAACTTAACTTATATTGAATTGTTTCGTGGCGGGCTCGTCTGGCGTTTCTACCAGGGCGCCGCTGCTTTAACCGAAACTGCTGACATCGCCAGAGCTTGCAAAAGGTTCGCAATTTCGTGAGCATCTGTGGCAGCGCTATCATAACATGCAATTGCGTCGTCCGGCATCAAATATGGATTAATAGCGTCGCGGTCGGCGCTCAGAACTAGCTTTTCAATCGATCTCTGTATCACTTCAGTTTTGCGAGTCTTCGGATTGCGGCTGATCAAAATTCCGTAGCGAGAAGCGTTCGTCGCAAGTGAGCCACCTACGCAGTTGGTGGCCACAAGACCTGCCAATAAGCGAGTACCGTACGGCAAACTGTTCGATTGAGCCCCTATTGCTGATGTTGCATTCGACGACGCGGGTACCGTTAGGTTTGACTGGAATACACGAATTCCCGGGGGGGTTATTTGCGAAGGGCGCACCAACGCGGATTGGAAGCACGGGGACTCTGTCACGTGGATTTGATCGCCTTCCTCCAATGCCACGTCATCAACAGCGCTGCCAATTATTGCGCCTCTCCAATCAAGCTTTTTTTTTTGGCCTTGACGGATAAGTATGATCTCGGAAAGATCAGCGTCCGGTCGCACACCGCCAGCGGCACGCAGTGCGGCACTGATATATCGTTCTACGGGATTGTCCCCAAATTTTGTAAGGGCTTTTTCGCCTTTATCGCCATCTTCAATCTTATTAATTAGAAAACGCCCAGTAAGGAAAACAGCTCCGGATACCGTTATGTTGATGGGGCCATATTGTACCGGACGAATGCTGACGTGAAAGTCGTTATCTTTAAAAAGTTCTGCATCAATCATTGCGCTTTCAATCTTCTTCTCTAGGCCGTGGACTCAATTGACCGCAACCAGATCCTTACAGCCGCAAGCTGGATGAAGGCGAAGAACGTGGCCCCAAGCTTGTCGTATCGGGTCGCGATCCGGCGGAACTGCTTCAGCTTATTAAAGAACCGCTCGATCAG
>JANLPU010000064.1:0-63143 GCA_031367425.1 Hyphomicrobium sp. | reverse complement strand
AAGGTCGAGCGGTTCTTCAATCGGATCAAGCACTACCGCGCCATTGCAACCCGCTACGACAAGCACGACGCCAACTTCCTCGCTTCGGTGAAGCTGGCTGCAATCCGAATCTGGATGGGGTTTAATGAGTCTGTGACCTAGGTAGAACTGCTCCTCGACCGACAGCGACCAAAGGTGGAGCAGCGGCTTCTCGTCCCCTGAAACGTCGAAATAGCCACCCTCGCTCTTGAGTGTGAAATTAAGCAAATAAACCGCACTGGCGCAGATGTGTTTGCCAAGTGCCTGGAATTCATGTGGCAACAGTACATACCAACCGATAGCGATGGTGGCCGCGAGGACCGTAATCAACGCTGGAAAAAGGCGGCGAACGCGGCGGGCAAAAAAGTCAATGAGCGAGAATCTGCCCTCGCTGATTTCCCGCAGAATGATACTTGAGATCAAGAAGCCCGATATAACAAAGAATATATCAACGCCTGCGAACCCTCCCGGCACCAGGCGTGGCGAGGTGTGATAGCCCACAACACCCACCACCGCGATAGCCCGCAGCCCGTCGATATCAGGCTGGTAGCTGGCGGCGGTTGGATGCGTCACGCGTTGGGCGAATGCTCTGTTATCACAAGGATGTACCATAGCATCGCTGGTATCGTCGGCACAATAGGCACTGGCTTGGCAACAGGCGTCCCAGATGAATGGCCGTCGCGGGCGGCAAGCAATGCGGCCCAAACAGAACCCGGCTTACAGGCCGGCTGGTATTTTTCTGTTTCGCTCATTCGCCCATCCGCGCATTTACTTAGGCGGCCATTTCGAACAGCAGAAGTTCCGTGCCGGCAGATGCGCGCGAAATGTGGATCGCAGGTTCGCCTACAATGGCGATGCCGTCGCCAGCGGATACCTCGATGCCGTTGATCGTCGCTTGCCCGGAAGCGATTTGCACCCAGGCTGCGCGTTTGTCACCGAGGTTATGAGAGGCGCTGTCGGCAGGCCCAAGGGTCGCTGCGTAAATGGCCACGTCTTGATGGATGGTGACAGTGCTATCGCGTCCATCGCGCGAACCGATCAGGCGCAGTTCGCCGCGCCTTTGCTCAGCCGGGATCGTCTTCTGCTCGTAACCCGGCGGCAGGCCGCGCTTTTCAGGCATGATCCAAATCTGCAGAAAGTGCACGGGCTCGGTTTTCGAAGCGTTGAACTCGCTGTGGCGGATACCAGTGCCGGCTGACATCCGCTGCACGTCGCCGGGTTTGATGACCGAGCCGGTGCCAATACTGTCTTTGTGTTCCAGCGCACCTTCCAAAACGTAAGTTACGATTTCCATGTCGGCGTGGGCGTGGCTGGGGAAGCCGCCGCCACCCGCAACACGATCATCGTTGATGACGCGCAGGGCCCAAATCCCATGTGGGAAGGGTCATGATATTCGCCAAACGAAAATGTGTGGCGGCTGTCGAGCCAGCCGAAATTTGCTTCGCCCCGGTCGGCCGCCTTGCGCACAGTCAACATGTTTCACTTCTCCGCCGCCGCTTTGAGGTTTGCGAGGCCCTTCCGCGAATTGGCCGCCGACCATTTTGTCCATGTTGATAAAAGTATGCATGACCTTGGCGGTGTAAGGCAGAGGTCCATGCATGGCCCACGCTACGTCGGTATGATCGCCTCTGGGTTCGAGTGTAAAATCGGCGATGTTATGGGCTTCGAACGGCTTAAGGAAATCGAGCTTGATGCCAAGCTTCGACGGCGTCGTGGACTCCAAAATCTCCATGCGGCCCTTGCCGATATTGCTGTTGCCTTCCCATGCGTAGATCGAACCCTTGCCGCTCGCGGCGCCTGAGTATGTGCGCGTCATCGCCGGGTCCAGCCTCTCGTAGGGCGACCACGACGGCCAGTTGTGATAATCGTTGAGGAGGGCGAAAATTTTCTCAGGCGGCGCTTTGATGCTGACGGTCCGCTCGACGCGAAACGTATCGGGCTTGCTGGCCGCGTAAATCAGCACGGCCGCGATCGCGGCTAACGCGAGCAAAACGATGGACTTGAACATAGCAACCTCCTCGATGAAACGAGAAGATCATATTCTATCTCTTGTTATCGGCCCTGGCTATCGTCTCTGGCTATCTGCTTTTGCTATCCGCCATGACCATCCATGATACGCCGAACTTATCGGCGACCATGCCAAATGCTGGCGCGAAAAATGTCTTCGCCATTGGCATTTGAACTTGTCCGCCGGCGCCTAGCTCCGAGAATAAGTGCGCGGCTTCCGATTCGGTTGGCACCGACAACGATAGTCCAAACCCTTTGAATGTCGGGCTGCCGAGGCACCGCCCGTCAGACATCATGATGGTCGTGTCGCCAATTTTGATCTGCGCGTGCATAACCTTTTTCTGGGTCCCCGCAGGCCGCATTCCAGGCTCCTCGGGCTCGGGGTTTTCCTCAAAGCGCATCAGTTGAACAACCTGTGCGCCAAGTGTCTTTTTGTAAAATTCGATTGCCTCTTCCGCGTGACCATCAAAGAACAAATAGGGCTCGGTTTTCATGGGCCGTCCTTTCCACAATGAGTTGTGCGGCAACAACGTCATCAGACGCGATAAGGTTTCGCGTTCAGTCGCCTGAATTTCGGCGTTCGCGCTGACGCGCGCGCGGCGGCGCTCGCAACGATCTAAAATCCACTGTGGAAAAATGCTGTCAGCTCGTGTGGTGGCACAGCTTTGGAAAACAGAAATCCTTGTGCCTCGACACAGCCTTCCATTTGCACTTGAGCCAGCTGTTCGGCGGTCTCGACGCCCTCGGCAACGGTGGTCATGCCGAGGTTATGGCCCAGTTGCGCAATCGCGCGCCGGAGCGTCGCCGAGCGCTCTTTGTTGGTCGTTGCCGACACGAACGACCGGTCGATTTTGATTTTGTCGAACGGGAAACTCTGCAGGTAGCTCAACGATGAAAATCCGGTGCCGAAATCGTCTAACGCAAAGCGTATGCCGAGCGAGCGCAAGCGCTGCAGTGTTTGCGCGGTTGCCTCGCTGTTTTGCATCAGCAGGGATTCCGTAATCTCTAGAACGAGCCGGGATGGGCACAGGCCGTTCAAGCAGCGGATGACAGTCGCTTCGAAATTCTGCCCGCGGAATTGGGCCGGCGAAACATTCACCGAAACCGAAACGTTCTCGGGCCAAGCCTTGGCGTCGGTGCAGGCTTTGCTCAACACCCATTCGCCGATCTGGCCGATCAACCCGCTTTCTTCGGCGACGGGGATGAAGTCGGCCGCCGATATCAGCCCTCGTGTCGCGTGTGACCAGCGGATGAGCGCCTCGCACGAAACCGTCGAGCGGTCGGCGATATTGATGATCGGCTGGTAATGCAGATGCAGGTCATCGTTGGCCAGCGCCGAGCGCAAACCCGTCTCGATGATCCGCTTGGTCTGCATCCGGTCGTGCATCTTCTGTTCGAAGAACGAGAATGTGCCGCGGCCTTTTTTCTTCGCCCGGTAGAGCGCGAGATCGGCATTCTTGAGGAGTTGATCGGCGGTGTTGCCATCGTTGGGCGCGAGCGCGATGCCGATGCTGGCGCCAATGGAGACAGCGTGCTTGCCGATTTCATAAGGCGCGGAGATGGCAGCGATGATCCGGCGCGCAATGGTCTCGATGTTAGCCAACGACTTAATACCAGTCAGAACGATGGCGAATTCATCGCCGCCAAGACGGGCCACGGTATCCATAGCGCGCGTATTGCAACGGAGCCGCGCGGCCACGGCTTTCAGCAATTCATCACCAACGGGATGGCCGAGCGTATCATTGACGGATTTGAAGCGGTCGAGATCGAGGCAGAGGAGAGCCAACGTTTCGCCGCGCTCAACGCGCCCAAGTCCCATCCCGATGCGATCTTGAAAAAGCAGCCTGTTAGGCAACCCAGTGAGGCTATCGTGGTGAGCGAGCTGCGCGATCATCGCCTGGTGATTTTTGCGCTCGGTGATATCGAGGAACGTTGAAACGAAACCGCCAGAGGCCAAGGGCGCGGTTCTAATCTCCAGGAAAGTGCCATTGGGTCGGCGGCGTTCGAACACTTGCGGTGTTTTCACCTCCGCCTGCGCCATCTGGGCGGCGACAAGTTCTTCGACATCGCCTTGGCCGAATTCGCCGCGTTCTGCATTGAAGCGGAACAGCGCTTCAAGTTTCGGCGCGCCGCCCCTGAACAATTCATCGGGCAGTTCAAGCATTTCCTTTTGGCGGTCGTTGCACACGGTCATGCGCAATTGTTCGTCAAAGACGCAAACGCCGCCAGGAAAATTATCGAGCACGCTTTGGAGCAGCGTCGTGCGATCTCCAAATTCGCAATGCAGATTGACGGCGCGCGTAATGTCGATGTGAACGGTGAGACATCCAGCGATGCGTCCGTTGACGCCTCGCAGCGGTACGATCAAGGCATCGACCCAATAAAACGTACCGTCCTTGGCGCGATTTTTAACTGGTGCGCGCCAGGGGTTGCCAGCGTTGAGCGTTCGGTACATTTGGGCGAAGAATTCGGCCGGGTGGTGGCCGGAATTCAAAATGCCGTGATCCTGGCCGATGAGTTCGTCGTGGCTGTATTTTGAGGCGCGTAGGAACTCATCGTTGACGTAAGTGATCCGCCCTTTGACGTCTGTTACTGAGACAAAGCCCAGCTGCTCTAGCGCGAGCGCATAAGCCTGCGCCCCCCAAGCTGTGCCCGAATGCGGCAAATGCCGGTTGGCGGGCTTGCGGCGGCGCGCGCTACTTTTTTCCGAACTCAGACCAGCAAGGGACATGGTGATTTTCTTTTTGCCGATTGAAAAATTTAACGCCGCGAGCGACAGCGCAATAATTGGCGCAGCGGCAATGAATGGTGAGATGCCGGGGCACGGCTGACGAGAGCGCGTGATGCGTCTGAATTACTCCAGGCCTTCAGCCCGGGATCAGCTCGTCGCCCACAACGCTAAGGTGTTTGATTTAAGAAACGATTATCTGTAATCGCCAACTTAGCGGAATACTGGGCCGGCGAGCGCGGTTTCCCCCGGTTTTCCTCAATGATACATTCTTGGAAGAACGAATATCAGTGCATCAAAGTTCGCAGAAACACGAACGTTTTGGTGCACTGGCATTACGTTCAACTGTTCGCCAGCGGCTTCAATCGCGCTATCTCTTACGTGGTGATTTGCATTGCCCGAGAGAGCTGGCAAACTTAGATGAAAGCGGATCCGAGATTGAAAATTACCGTGCGCGGTGGCGATCGCCTCTTCGTCAACGGAGCGATTTTGCGGATGGACCGGAAAGTCGGCATTGAGATGCTGAACGAGGCGACGTTTCTGCTGGAGCAGCACGTCATCGAGCATACCGAAACCTCAAGCCCGCTGCGGCAATTCTATTTCATCGTGCAAGCGATTTTAATCGAGCCGGCTCTCAACGACACGGCGCGCAGCCTAGCATCGCATTGTCTGGCAAGTCTGTTCGTGGCTTATGGCGATACGGATCGTGCTCTGGCTTCGGGCTTGAAAGAGGTAGAAGCGCTGTTTCGATCGGAACGGTTTATCGAAACGCTTAAAAGAATTCGGTCCCTTCTGCCGCTCGAGGCCAGTATCCTTGAATGCCATCCCGAAGCTCATCAGAAGATGCGGCGCGATTGGGCAAAATCGGGTCCAGCGTAACAACGCGTTAAGCCCGGCCGCCCGAAATAATTTTCGCGCGCGCCGCCATTTTACGGCTACTTGAAAAGTATGCTTTGCGGCAACGGCTTAGCCGCCAGCCTTGCATGCGGCTGGCAAATTGGCGTCACGCGCGTGCGCTGCACTGTGCTGTGATCGATTGCGTGTACCCCGGATATTTGGCTAGTTGGTAGCGTTGATATTTTGCACGACCGGTTGAGTTTATTGATTACCCGAGGGCGGCCATGAATTTCCAAGCGCCGCAGCAGCCGCTGCGTGAGAAGGTCGGCGTTATCGTCATCCACGGTGTCGGCCAGACCGACGTGGGCTGGACCAGCGAGAGCCTCATTCCGCCGTGGGAAAACTGGTCGGCGTTCGACCGAGTCGCGGGCTTAGCGCGTATGAATACGAGCTTGGGAAGCCCCAAGGAGAAAGGCCAGCTTCTGCTCGCCGGCAAAACAAAAGATGGGGTTTGCCTGGCCGTATCGCTTGAGCACAACGATGACTTCGAAGCATTTTGCCGGGCCGTGGGGGATGACGTATTGGCTCAGCGGTTGGCCTATTCGACGCCGCAGCTAAGACTGGAATATCGCGATGATCTGCTCGACGAATTGGATGCAAAATTGCTTGAGCACGACGCGGCCTATTGGGTTGCGCGGTTGCAATATTTCAATGTGCCCACGACGTCTGCCTTCGCGCCCCGGTGCGAAGTCAACTCTGTTCGCGACCCTGAAAGCAACAAGTCTTATAAAACCTGGAAATCGTTCACCCGGCGATGGCTGTGGCCCGATCGAGAGGTCATCGTCACGGAAATGTTTTGGGCCGACTTGTCGCCCAGTGGCGGTATTTTGTTGAGCCGCCTTTTCCTCATGGTGCAATTGTTCCTCGAAGCGCCATTTTTCTTAGGGCGCGCGTTTCTCGGCGAAGACACCAAGCTATTCGATAGGATCGTGCGGGCGCTGGTTTTAAGCTCCAACTGGATTATGCGCTGGCCGCTCGCTGGCATCAATGCTGCGGTTTTCCCGGCTTGTTTTGTTGCCATGATCCTGCACCAGTTTAAAGCTTTTGAGCTGCTCCCGATCGCCGTTACGGTCACGCTCGTGGCCATTGGCGGGTTAGGACTGTGGGCGACGCTCACCCTTCAGCACAGAAGACCGGGCGTTGCCGATATCGGTCTTGCGGCCTTCGTCGCGTCGGTAGTTTTAGCAATTGCGGTGGTGGCTGGTTGGATATTGGTCGCGCCTGAGACGATGCAGGATCCAACGACCTATATCTCCATCGCCATACGCCTCATCTTGCTGTTCTGGTTCTTGTGGGGCGTGTTCAACATCGCAGCGATCCTCACAGTTGTCGCCGTCGGCATTAAGCGCGTGCTTTGGCGGACGGCTGGAAAACTGGCAGCGGTCACGAAACGCGGTCCAGGACTAGCGACCGGCGATGGCCAGAGTTACGGGCGCAATGGGCCGTTGCCTCTCGCGCGGCCCGGCGCGGCGATCGGGCTTGGCGTGACCATCGGCGTGATCTGGAAACTCGTCTTGGCAGTTCTTGGAATTCTGGTCATCTCCAATCTGGGACTGCTCACCGATACGGCCTACGACAAGTGCGGCGCCGAACTATCGCTTTTAGAGATTGTCGGCAGCGCTGCTGATAAGTGCCAGTTGTCATTTGCCTATCAGCATTTGATCAACGTGCGAGACCTAAACATCGTCGCCGCGTCTGTGATCGGCCTGACCTATTATCTCGTGTTGAGATGGCGGCGCGCGCGCATGATGACATATCCCTCGGCGGCATTAGATGGCACCTTGGAACTTCCTCGCCTCATCGCCCATCCGGTTATCGTCACGGTGCTGTTCGCCGTCGCGTTTATCAACGCCGCGCTGTTTTACGGCCTGCCATATTTTCTCGGCGCTGAAGTTCCGCTGCACTTCAAGGAATTCATATTCGGCGGCGGTAACGACGCCTCGTTGCCGCCCGCTGTTGGTTTGGTCGTCTTTGTGTGCGCGCTGATATTCGGTGCTGAATATTCCCAATCGGCCATCCACATCGGACGCGATCTGGTCGATCATCAATACGACAGGGATCCGAAATCTGGACCGGTGCGGTTGCAGTACGCGCTGTCCAGGCTGGTCAGTCGACTGAGCGGGGGCAAATACGCGGCCGAAAGGCCAGATGAAAAGAACTATTTCGGTCGCCGCCGCCGCATCCAAAAACGGCTCCAGGCGTTGATGGGGGAATTTGTCGCCAACGACGATGTCGATCGGTTGGTGTTCTTTGCCCATAGCCAGGGCACGGTCATCTTGAACGACTATCTCAACGGCCACGACGAGGCGGTCGATCGCTTTCACGACACCAGTTTATTGGCCAACAAGCGCGTCGACGTTCTGACCATCGGATCGCCGATTTCGCACATCTACGAGTACTATTATAATGGCTACGGGGTCCTGGCGGAGCACCCGACGCTCGTTGTCGACAGCTGGACCAATATGTTTAGGGTCGATGATCCCATCGGTCACTGGGTCGACCCTAAAGGTTCCGCCAGCTTCTGCATCAGGGACGGCCGACACGTCAGAAACATCGGCATTCCCCCCGGCGGGCACACGGATTATTGGAAGGAGCCGTTGGTCTGCGCCAAGCTCTGGGAGATCATCCAGAACAAAGCGCCGCAGACCATTCCGGAAATTTTGGGGATTGACCGGATGCCGACGCGCCAGCCGGCAAAGGTGCCCGGGTTAGCGGCGGCTGAGGCAGTGCGAAACCTTCAGCATGTGGATTGAACAAGCCAGCTGATGGGGGCCCCTTAGCCCACAAACAAAAACCGCGCGCCCCTTTTTTAGAGAAGCGCGCGGGTTAAAATTTGGAGTATGATGCGGTCGCTCAACGCGGTGCCAGCACCATGACCATTTGCTTGCCTTCAAAGCGTGGCTCGCTTTCGACCTTGGCGATCTGTTCGGTGTCGGACTTAACCCGCACCAGAACCTCCATACCAAGTTGCGAGTGGGCCATTTCGCGGCCGCGAAAACGCAAAGTTATTTTGACCTTATCGCCTTCTTCGAAGAAGCGTTTAATGGCGCGCATCTTCACATCGTAATCATTATCATCGATGCCCGGCCGCATCTTGATTTCTTTGATCTCGACGATTTTTTGATTTTTGCGGGCTTCGGCGGCCTTCTTCTGCTCTTGGTATTTGTACTTGCCGAAGTCCAAAATTTTGCAGACCGGTGGCTCAGCGTCGGGCGACACTTCGACCAGATCAAGCCCGGCAGTTTCTGCGCGCTGCATGGCGTCGGTCTTGGCAACAACGCCGACATTCTGGCCGGTCTCGTCGATCAGTCGCACTTCGCGGGCCCGAATTTGGTCGTTGATGCGGGGCCCGGATTGTTCCCGGCTCTGAGGCTCGGGGCGCATGGGTTTGCGGATGGCTTATCTCCCTAAATTGTTGCTCACATGCCTCAAACGATGCGCTGTGGCTAAAAGCCCGAGTGCAGCGTCTGAAAGCGCCTAGAGGATTGGGAACAAAACGAGGAAAGTCAAGCGTGGGAGGGCAGTGCAACCCGTAACGCCACCACAATTTTTGTCGGTATCGTTGCCAGCGCCACAGCAATTGAGACCAAACAGAACAATCGCGGGCAAAGCAGCCTCGCAAGGGGGCCCTCTCAACTAGGCCCTCTCAACGGGGCCCTCTCAAAGGGTCCGGGCCGTGCTGACGCATTTGCTCTGGGCCCCAGCCTGGATTAATGGAACCGTCTACGTCCAAGAGATCATCCGATGAGCCAAGCGCCCGCCAAAACCGTCCCAATTCCAGCTAGCGTGACGGTCTGCATCACGAGCTGCGGGCGCCTTGATCTGCTGGCCCAAACTCTGGCCTCGTTTCGCGAGTTTAACTCGGGCGGCACATACATCGTATCAGAAGATTCAACCGATCCAGCCGTCATCGCCGAACTCAAGAAACGCTACCCCGAGATGCAGGTTCTGTCAGGGCCAGAGCGCCTTGGACTGATGGGATCGATCGATCGCCTGTATAGCGCGGTTGGCACGCCATTCATTTTTCATCTCGAAGATGATTGGCAGTTCGACGGGCCGATCGATTGGACGGCCGCGATCGCGTTGCTGCAGAGCAATCCGAAAGTTGCGCATGTCTGTCTGCGCGCGTTCGATGAAATCAAGCGCAAGTACCGGTCGCGCTCTGACACGATCTCGTGCGCGGGCGCTCAGTTCCAGCTGATGCGTGGCAACGCGCACCCGGAATTTTTCGGCTGGTCGTCTAACCCGGGCTTGATCGCGACGTCGCTCTACCAAACCTACAAGCCCTTTGGCCGGATGCTGCACGACCAGATGTCTCGCGCGATCAAAAAGGATGGCCGCACGATTGCCTATTTGCTGCCAGGTGTTGCCCGCCACATCGGGCGCGGCCGCAATGTGGTCGATCCGATGATGCCGGCTCGGCCGAAATCGAGGCCTAAAAAATGGCTGCGGATGATCAAGAAGCAGCTTTATTACGCCGGTCTGCGCAAAGAGCCGTTCTAGCGTTGGGCTTCACCCGCGCGCAAAAATTTGCCGATGCGGCGGGCGCGGCCTGCCGCAAAAGTATGGGCGGCCTTGAGGCCGTACAGTCCGCCCGTAAAGTGCCGCCGCAGCACGTAATAGCGGAACATCAAAATGGGATATTCGAACGGCCGCCGCAGATGCAGCTGCCAGCGCGGCTTGGTGATCTCGAGCGCTTGCAAGTCGGTGTAAAATTCGAGTTTGCGGGCGACGTGGTCGAGCGAGCGAAACGAAAAGTGCAACGCTGTGTTGTGCAACTGGCCAGCGGCTAAGCCCTTTAAATCGACCGTGTCATGGGTTAAGCTATCGCGAAAGCGCGCGGCGCGGCGATCGTAAAGGCGCACGTAGTTGTGATAGTCGGCCCACAGCCGGGGCCGCTGCTGGCCCGGATAAACCGTCACCTGTTTGAAGCGATAAGCTTGCAGTTCGGGCGGGCCACTCAAGAGGGCGGAAATTTCATTGGCCAACGCGCGCGATACAACTTCATCGGCGTCGAGATTTAAGATCCAATCATAAAGCGCTACGTCTTCCCCATAACGCTTTTGGGGCCCGAAGCCGTCCCAGACGCGAAAGAAAACGCGCGCTCCGAGCCCTTCGGCGATGGCAACCGTTGCATCGGTCGAACCACTGTCGATCACGACGATGTCGTCGCAAATATCCTTGATGGCACTGATACAGCGCCCGATGCGGTCGGCTTCATTTTTGGCGACGATGGTGCACGACAGGGGTACGCGCTGGGCCGACCCTTGCTGCTGCCCCAGCATTTAGCGCGTCCCCCGGGCGGCATGGACGCGGTGATAAACTGCGAGCGTTTTTTCGGTCATTTGCTGCAACGTAAAACGCTTCCTGACGTTGGCCGAGCCACGCGCTCCGTAGGCTTTGCGCTCAGATTCGGTAGCGCCGAGCATCGTTTGGATGGCGCGCGCCAGCGCTGCTGGGTCGGCGAAGGGTACGCGCAATCCCGATGCCTCACACGCTGGCACATCTGGTTCCGTCAGCGCAACCTCCCGCCCCGGCCCGGTATCGGAAACAATCATCGGCACGCCCATGGCCTGCGCTTCAATGGCGACGCGCGGCAAGCCCTCTTGCTCGGAAATATTTAAAGACACATCGGTGATCGAATAGGCGGCCGGCATATCGCGCACATGGCCCGGAAAGCGCAGCCAATTGCCAACGCCCAGTTTGGCCGCTTGCCGTTCGAGCGTCTCGCGATATTCCGGCTTTTCGATTTCGCCGGCCAGTACGACAGTAACCGCAGGCATGCCACCGGCCTTCAGCAGACCCAAAGCCTCGACAAGATGATGCTGCGCTTTACGGGGCGTGATGCGGCCGGCCAGCAGCAGCACGCGGCGGCATTCAGGTGCGCCAAGCAAGCGGCGTACAGCTGCCGCCCGTTCGCTCGTGACAGCCGCTGGATTGAACTTCACCGGATCGAAGGCCCGGTGAATGACGACAATGCGCGCTTCGGGCGTGTGGTAGCGCGTGCGGATCAAATGGGCCATGTAGTCCGACACGGCGATCACCACATCGCTGCGTGCCATGACGCTGTTATAGAACCGCTTCAGGCGGCCGCGTTCTGAATATTCCGAGTGATAGGTGGTAACGAAAGGAATGCCGGTCAGGCGCTTGGCCGCCAGCGCGCTCCAGGCAGGTGCCCTGCTGCGCGCGTGAATGATCGACACGCCTTGCAGACGAATGATCTGCGCCAGCCGCCAGCCATTGTTGGCGACGACGAGCGGGTTTTTGCTGGCAAGCGGCAGTTTGATGTGCTCAGCGCCGACCGCTGCGAGGGCCTCTAGCAACTGGCCGCCTTCGGATGCCACCAGCGCCCGATGGCCGGCTTTAACCAGCGCTTCGGCGATCTGCAGGCAGCCCAATTCGGCCCCGCCCGCCCGCATGCGCGGAATGACTTGCAGAACGGTCAGGCGATCAGGCATCTGTACGTTCATGCGTCTTGAAGTTCCGAAGTCCAAAGCAGACAAGGATTTGCGAAAGTGGCAGAAGTTGAACAGCAAATGCTCGACGTTGGCGTCGGGGCAAATCGCCGCCGTATCGCTTATTCGTGGGATCTTCCGCCCCCCTCGCTCAGCGATGAGGGCGGTATTTTCTGGCTTAGCGGCTTCATGTCGGAGATGGGCTCGACCAAAGCCAGCGCAGTTGCACAATGGGCGAAAGAAGCTGGTTTTGGCTGCACGCGCTTCGATTATTCCGGCCACGGCGTGTCGGAGGGCAAGCTCATCGACGGCACGATCGGGGCTTGGCTCGAGGACGCTTTGGAGGTGTTCGATAAGCTCACCGTCGGCCCACAAATCATCGTTGGATCGAGTATGGGCGCGCATATCGCTTTGCTGATGCTGCGCAAATTGATGCGCGATAACCGCGACGAAGCAGATCGCATTTCGGCGCTGGTCTTGATCGCGCCCGCCTGGGACATGACTGAAGAGCTGATGTGGAAGAAAATGTCGGAGGCTGACCGTCAGACGCTCACTGAGGCGGGCGTCGTCTATCACCCGTCCGACTATGGCGAGCCCTATGCCATCACGAAAAATTTGATCGTCGAGGGCCGTCAGCATTTGTTGGCGCGCAAAACGATGATCCCGGCGCGGCCCGTCGTCATCCTGCAGGGCACCGACGACAAGGATGTGCCCCTTGCCCATACGCGCGAACTGGCGACGTTCCTCAAAGGCAAGGACGTGAAGGTGATCGAAATCGCGGGCGGCGAGCACAGTTTATCGCGGCCGCAAGACATCGAGTTGCTGCTCGGCGAAATCGAGGCGTTGACCGTCTGAGTTATTTGTCGTCGGCGCGCGTGACGTTTTCTTCAACGAGGCCGGTCGAGAGTGCGTCTTCGATCTGAGCGGCCTTGCTGGTCTGCGCGACTTGCTCTGGCACTAGCCACAGAATGTAATCTTTCGTTGTAATCGGCTGCTGGCAATCCAAGTCGCCGTCTTCCACGACGCAGGTTTTGTCTGGCTTGGCCTCGAACGTTTCGTAGGGCTCGCTGCGCGCAAAGCCAGCATCGATGACTTGTAAGCCGACACCCGGTTGCAACGCGATGTCGCGAAATACGCAATAGGCAAAGCCCTGGCAGGTACCGGGCAGCCCAAGTGCTGAATTTTTCGCGGCCATCGCCTCGGCGCGCGGCACCATTTTGGCGGGGCTGGCCGAGCCCGTACCGACGTAACAATCGTTGGCCGCGCATAATATTGGGTTGGACTGGACTTTGCCGTTCGAGGTCGTTTTGTCAGCCGAGGTCAGCACGAGCAACACGGTGACGTGCTGGCCTGCTGCTGCCGCAGCGGATGGGGCCGACACAGCGGGTACCGGATCATTTGCGGCGTGGCGCACGGGAGCGGCGACCGAGATCGACACCGCGACGGCTGGTTTTGTCGCTGTCGCTGGCGCTGGCGTCGGCGTTAACGCGGGGGCTAACACGGGTGCGGCCGCTGCTGGTGCGGGTGGACTTTGCGGCGTGTGATTGACGACTGCAGTGCTGGGGCTCGCGCTGGCGCGCGCGGCCGCCTCGGCGCGGGCCGCTTCGAGCATTTCATTCTCGTAGTCGGCGCCGGGTTTGGGCGCGGCTTTGTAAACGGGCGGTGCCGGTTTAACCGCAGCGGGCGGCTGCGGCTTTGGCGCGGGCGTCGTGTCGTCGATTGCAAACTTTTGCGCTAACGCATGGCCGGGATTGACGGGTTCTGCCGAAGTCGCGGTCGCGAGGCCGAAGGCCAAACAAGCGCTGGCGCAGCCAATAGCGAAGATCAGGCGCATACGTTCCCCACTCAAAATAATCGCGCTCGCTGGCCTTTTAGCCGATGGCCAGCGCCGTCGCGATCTTCGCCCCACATTCGGGCCGAAAGACGGACGGCGTGCGGTTTGACGCGGGC
Organism: Hyphomicrobium sp.; assembly: GCA_031367425.1. GTDB lineage: Bacteria > Pseudomonadota > Alphaproteobacteria > Rhizobiales > Hyphomicrobiaceae > Hyphomicrobium_B. Next base: position 49,088 of record JANLPU010000064.1, on the reverse strand, counting down.
GATTTTTACGACCCGCGAGCTAAAGCCGTGAGCCCTTCGCGATAGGTCGGAAACTGTAGTGAAACGCCCAACTCATTCTTTATGCGGGTGTTTCTGACTTTCTTGCTTTCTGAATAAAAGCTTCGCGCCATCGGCGACAACTCAGCCGTTGCAAAGTCGAGCGACGGCGGCAAAGCCAGCCCCAGAAGATGAGCCGCATAAGCAACCACGTCTTGCGGCGGGCACGGCTCGTCGTCGGTCACGTTATAAATGCGGGCTCCGTGCGGGCGCGCGATGGCGGCTTCCAGGGTGCCTGCAATGTCGCCGACATGGATGCGGTTGAAAACTTGGCCCGGCTTGATGATCCGGCGCGCGGTGCCAGCCCTAACGTCATCGATGGCGCTGCGCCCTGGTCCGTAGATACCCGGCAGACGGAAGATCATCACGTTTCTGCCGGTGCGTTGGCCGAATGCAAGCCACTGATTTTCGGCGTCGAGACGCCGACGACCGCGCTGCGAGCCTGGGTTGGCTGGTGTCTCCTCATCGACCCAGTCGCCGCCAGCATCGCCATAAACGCCCACGGTCGATAAATAACCGATCCAGTCGAGGCGAGGGCTGCGCGCTAAAGAATCTGCGAACGCCCTGAGTGCTGGGTCGCCGCTGGCCGTTGGCGGGATTGACAACAGCACATGCGTTGCGTCGTTGAGCACATCTGCAATTTCCGGATCGGCGTTCGTGCCGTCGAAGACAAAGCCGCGATAGCCTTGCGTTTTGAGACGCGTTGCGCCCTCAGTCGTGGTCGCGGTTCCGCTGATCGTCCAGCCTTGGCGCGTCAGCCGCTGGGCTAGGTATCCGGCCGAGTAGCCAAGACCAAAGCAAAAAAGATGTCCCGTCATGACGCGACGCCAGATGGCTCGCGGCACCATTCTGCAATAACATCGGGGTCGCGTTCGGTTTTGAGAGCAAAGCGGCGGCGATCTGAAAACGCTTTCCCCTCGGCGAGATTTGAATACGCCCAGGCCGCCATCGCCCGTACAATCGGATTTGCGTCTTCCAGCAATAATTCCACCTGGGCGGAAAGCTTCGGGTCGGCAGAATTTCCAACCGCGATGAGGGCGTTGCGGACGACGCGGTCGCGGCCGGTGCGCTTGACGGGCGTGCCGGCAAAGCGCGTTCTGAACTGCGCGTCGTCGAGGACAAGAAGTTCGGCAAGCGCTGGGTTGTCCGTTCCAGGCCGTGCGTAAAACTGTTGTTCGCGCGATTGGACGGCGAATTTGTTCCACGGGCACACGGCCAGGCAATCGTCGCAGCCAAACACGCGGTTGCCCATCGGGCGGCGGAATTCTAGCCTAATATGGCCTTTGTGCTCGATGGACAGGTAGGCAAGGCAGCGCCGCGCGTCGAGTTGATAGGGTTGCGGAAACGCGTTTGTTGGACACACATCAAGGCATTTGCGGCACGAGCCGCAATGATCGGCCTCGGGTTCATCGGGTGGCAATTGTGCGGTGGTCAGGATGGCGCCGAGGAACAGCCACGATCCGTGCTCGCGCGATACGAGATTGGTGTGTTTGCCTTGCCACCCGAGGCCAGCCGCCGCCGCCAGCGGCTTTTCCATCAGCGGCGCAGTATCGACGAAGACTTTGACATCTGCGCCGCTGACGGCAGCAAAGCTGCCTGCCAAAATCTTGATCTTGGCTTTGAGGACGTCGTGGTAGTCGCGCCCTTGCGCATAGACTGAGATCGCGCTCCGTGTTTTGTCGGCGAGCGCTGCAAGCGGATTGTGGTCTGGAGCATAGCTCTGTCCCACCATGATCACCGAGCGCACTGCTGGCCAAAGCATGGCGGGGTCTGAGCGGCGATCAGCGTTCGTCTCCATCCAAGCCATATCGCCGTGACGACCGTCGGCCAAAAACGCGCGCAGCCGTAGGCCTGCTTCGCCGGTGGCACTTGGATGGGTCACGGCAATGGCGTCGAGGCCAAGCGCGCGGGCATGTTCGATCAATGCGGTTTTATGGTCGTTGGCGGTCTTCTCTGTCACGCGAGGCTCTGTCACGCGCGCCTCCCGCGCGGCGCTGTCAGAAATCGAGATCCGTGTAGCTGAGCGGTGGAGGCGTGCCCGGCGCCCGGTCGGCGAGCAGAGCGCGGAACGATGGCCGCGATTTCAGCCGCACGTACCATGTCTTCACGCTCGGATACTCGTGCCATAACATCTCGCCCAGATAATCGATCGTCGAAATTTGCGCAGCCGCCGCCAAGTCCGCAAAGCTCATTTCATCGCCGGCGAGCCAGCGCCGCTGCTCGGCCAGATAACTCAAGTATGACAGATGATACTTTAGATTGCTGTTGATGGCGCGCAAGATGTCGACGTCGGGTGCCAGCGGACCTGATGGCCGCATCCGTTGGTAAACTTTTTCAAACAACATTTCCCGGGAAACTTCGCGGTCGAATTTACCGTGGAACCAGTCGACGAGCCGACGCACTTCGGCGCGGTCCTCGCGGTTGCCGGGAAAAAGCACCGGCGCCTTGCTTTGGGCCGGGTTGGCTTTGGTCTCTTCGGCGATGAACTCTGAGATCGAATAGACGCCGCACAGCGTTAGGCCGCTCTCCATCTGCAGGATTGGCAATTCCCCTGCCGGGTTTTGGGCTAGAAAGCCGGCGCGCCACTCCCACGGATTTTCATCGATCAATTCGGTTTCGAGCCCAAGCTCCGCCAGCGCCAGTCGCACGGAGCGCGAGCGCGGACAGAGCCGGTACTGGGTCAGCTTGGGCATGAACAAAAGATAGTAATTGATTCGCTGCGTTGCCGCGTTGGAGCGGCTGAGCGTTGGCCGTGCCGTGTGGCGCTTCGGCGTCACCTGCCCGCCCTGATTTCTGCTAATCGGGCGTGGGATCGCGATGCAATCTGCGAATTTTTTGGGAGACGGGTCATGGCCGAAGCTTGCACGCAAGGGCTGGATACGGGCTTCGTCGCTCTAGGCTATGGAAAAGTCGCGGCTCTGGGCGTTGTGCAAGGCATCACCGAGCTGTTGCCGATATCGTCTACGGCACATATGCGCATCGTGCCGGCATTGCTCGGCTGGCAAGACCCCGGATCGGCGTTTTCAGCAGCCATGCAATTGGCAGCACTGGCAGCGGTCATAAGCTATTTCTGGTCAGACGTTCGAGACTTGACCGTGCACTCGATACAAGCCATCGCGCGGCGTGATTTTTCTGACCGCTGGTTTCGGCTGGCGATGTTCATCGTCTTGGGCACCATTCCGATCGTCATCGGTGGCGTTTTGCTGTCGAAGCTTTTGAATACCTGCAATTCGCCGTTGCGCAGCCTGACGGTTATCGGCTGGTCCTGCATCGTGATGGGCGCCCTAATGGCGCTCGCCGAAGTGATGGCGCGCCACACCCGGCGTATGGAGAGCATTACATTATTTGATGCGATGGCCGTTGGCTTGGCCCAGGTCGGGGCTTTGATTCCCGGCATTTCGCGCTCAGGATCGACGCTGACGGCCGCGCTGTTCTTAGGTTTCAAGCGCGATGAAGCGGCGCGCTTTTCGTTTCTGCTGGGTCTGCCAGCAATCGCGCTCGCTGGCCTCAAAGAACTCTATGAACTCTATCACGCCAATCTCGATGCGCACGGTTGGTCTGTGCTGGCTGTAGGCCTAATCGTTGCGTCGATCTCAGCGTTCTTTGCGATTTGGACTTTGCTGAAAGTGCTCGAGAGATTCTCGACTTGGCCGTTTGCGCTGTATCGCGCATTCATGGGCGGACTGCTGCTGACGAGCGTGTGGTTGGGGTTACTGTAAACGTTTGCGCCGTCGCGCACCGGCAGCAACTGCGGTGCGCGAGCGCCTGTAAAAAATTAAGCGGCGTGAGATTTGGCAGGAGCTGTCAAGACGCGACGCAGCGCTTCGGCATCTTTGGCGCCGTGCAAACGCTCCAGCGTCGAAGCATCACGCACGAGGCGAGAGATCCGGGCCAGCGCTTTGAGATGATCGCCACCGGCATCTTCCGGAGCCAATAGGAAAAACACGAGGTCGACCGGTTCGCCATCGTTGCTCTCGAATGGAACGGGCTTCTCCAGCCGCGCGAACAGACAGGTGATGGTCTTTATGCCAGAAAGCTTGACGTGCGGGATTGCGATGCCGCGCCCTAATCCCGTCGAGCCCAGTCGCTCACGCTGCAGCAGCGCGTTGAAAATTTCTCTGCCATGAACGCCTGTTATTCGTCCAGCGCGTGTCGCCAGCTCTTGCAGGAGCTGCTTCTTATCGTCTGCTTTGAGAGCCGGTACTACACCGTCCCTCGCGAGAAGATCCCCAAGGTCCATCGTCAGCCATCCATAAATTAAATACGCCAACGGTCATCAATCGATAACGTCAACGCGAAGCATCGATTGCGCCGCTCGTACAAACGAGAAAACTTTTGTCAGCGTTTGTTCGCGTCTCCGTTGAGGCCGTCTAATTTCTTCTGTTCGGCTTTCTTTGGTTCCGCGTCGATCCAGCCGATATGACCGTCCGGTCGGCGGTAAACGACGTTTAAGCCTAAATGCTTAGCGTTCCTGAAGATCATGAACTGTGATTCGGACAGGTCAAGCTGCATAACCGCTTCGCTCACTGTTAATTGCTCAATTGGGCGCTCGGTCTCCGCGATGATGAGCGGATGGTCTTCCAGCCTCTCCTCGTTATCGTGTTCACCAACGTCCACAACGTAATCCCGGGCGTCGATGTTCCCTAGCCGACTGGCCGCCGTGCGCGCGGCAGTGTGGCTCTTCAATCGGCTCTTGTAACGCTTGACGCGTTTCTCAAACCGTTCGACGGCCTCATCCGCGCTCGCGTAAGCGTCGCCGCCTTCGCCGTGTGCCTCAAGCAGCAAGCCGCTGGCCATTTTGACCGAGCAGTTGGTTTTAAAAATCCCTCGCTCTTTTTCAAGGCGAATATGGCCACCGACATCGCGCGCGATATACTTCTGCAATACGGCCCGAATTTTGTCTGTCACGTAGGTTTGATAAGCGTCGCCTGCGTCGACGTTTTTACCCGTAACTTGAATGCTCATCTGGGGGCCTGCTGTGGTGCTGTGCAACATTGAAGTGGCATTCTAGCCTATCAGATCGCCCGTTGGGGTAATATTCCACGGCCTGTTGAACTGCAGCCGACGTTAATAATGCCGCGACATCCTGACATGAAAGTTAGGCAGCGGGTCCCGCTCTGTCAATTCACGGTTGATGGATTAGTGTGACCCCAAGCCGCCAAGACGCGATTGGGTTGTTGAAATCTTTAGGCGTACTTGCTGGTTGATTAGGCAGCGCCGCCGATTCGCTCTTCGAGACGTTTGTCGCGGCGGCGTTGGACCGACGATGGGATGCGCATCGCTTCGCGATATTTCGCAACTGTGCGGCGCGCAATGTCGATGCCGTCGGTCTTCAGCTTTTCAACGAGCTTGTCGTCCGACAAGACATCCTCAGTCCGCTCGCCGTCGATCATTTGTCTGATGCGGAAACGCACGGCTTCCGACGAATGCGCCTCGCCGTCGTCGGACGATGCAATCGACGACGTGAAGAAATATTTGAGTTCGAAGATCCCGCGCGGGGTTGCAACATACTTGTTCGACGTGACGCGCGACACGGTCGATTCGTGCATTGAAATCGCGTCCGCCACGGTCTTCAAATTCAGCGGGCGCAGATGCTGCACGCCGTGGGTGAAGAAGGCGTCCTGCTGACGCACGATTTGTTCGGCAACGCGCAGAATTGTACGCGCGCGCTGATCCAAGCTTTTGACCAGCCAGTTCGCGGTCTGCAAGCATTCCAGCAAATAGTCTTTGTCTTTGTCAGTCGAGGCCGATTGCGTGACGCGTGTGTAGTACGTGCGATTGACTAGGACGCGCGGCAGCGTATCGCTGTTGAGTTCGACGTGCCAGCCACCGTCTGAAGCGGCCCTCACAATAACGTCGGGCACCACGGGCTGCATTTGTACCGAGCCGAATTTCAGGCCGGGCTTGGGATTGAGCCGCTTGATCTCCTGGATCATGTCGGCAAGCTCGTCCATGTCGACATCGACGGCACGTTTGAGGGCTGCGAGATTTCGGTTGGCGAGCAAATCGAGATTGGCGAGCAGCCGCGCCATCAGCGGGTCGTAGCGGTTCTGATCTTTGAGCTGCAGCGCCAAACATTCAGACAGCGAGCGGGCGAAAACGCCGGTCGGATCGAACGTTTGAACTTTTGCCAGAACGCCTTCGACGACTTTCAGTGGCGCACCGAGCTTGACGGCAAGGCCATCGAGATCTGCCTGCAGGTAGCCGGCGTCGTCCACAAGATCGATGAGGTATTGACCAATGAGGCGTTCGACGGGTTCGCTGAGCACCAGCGGCAGTTGCGCTCCGAGGTGGTCGCGCAGCGAGATTTCATTGGCAACGTAAGCTTCGAGGTTGTTTTCCTCGTCGCCGCCATTGTTCATGCGCTGGCTGACGCCGGCCCAGCCCAAGCCATTTTGCATCAGCGGGCCGGAGGCCACCGGCTCGCCCGTGCCGCCGTCTTGAAAGACGTTGCCGAAATCCGTGTCCAGCCCGCCAGAGGGGTCCTGCACGGGTTGGCGCAGATCCAACCAGTTTTCTTCGCTGGCTTCGGCCGAGTTAACCGGCATTTGTTCTTCGGGGCTTTTGGCGAGCGGCGCTGGCTCGTCGCGCTCAAGCAGCGGATTGCGCTCAAGCTCGCCGTCGACGAACTCGGCGAGTTCGTAGTTCGACAGCTGCAATAGACGAATAGCCTGCTGCAGCTGGGGTGTCATCACCAGCTGCTGGCCTTGTCTCAGCTCAAGTTTGGCAGTGAGCGCCATGCGCTAACCCGTTGCTCCCAGGTGAATGACTGGGTGCCACGTATACTCAACGCGTGTTAACGAACATGTCTCCGAGGTAGACGCGCCGTACATCTTCATTGGCTATGATTTCCGAAGGCTTACCTTGTGTCAGAACTTGACCATCGTAGATGATATAGGCCCGGTCGATAAGGCTTAATGTTTCGCGCACGTTGTGATCGGTTATCAAGACCCCAATGCCGCGTTCGGTCAAGTGCCGGACAAGCTGTTGAATATCTCCGACGGCAATCGGGTCGATGCCCGCGAACGGCTCGTCCAATAGCATGAACGAGGGTCTGGAGGCCAGTGCGCGGGCGATTTCGCAGCGCCGACGTTCGCCGCCAGATAGAGCCATAGACGGTGATTTTCGCAACCGTGTGATGGAAAATTCTTCGAGCAAATGGTCGAGTTGTTCTTTGCGCTGTCGGCGGTCGGGTTCAACCAGCTCGAGCACCGCCATGATATTTTGCTCGACCGTCAGCCCGCGAAAAATTGAGGCTTCCTGCGGCAGATAACCGATGCCGAGGCGCGCGCGCTGATACATCGGCAGCGTCGTGACGTTCTCGCCATCGATCGTGATCCGCCCGGCGTCCGCTGGTACGAGGCCCGTGATCATGTAGAAAACCGTCGTCTTGCCCGCGCCGTTGGGGCCAAGCAGGCCGACCGATTCGCCGCGCCCGACGGCCAAGCTCACGCCCTTGACCACCAAGCGTCTGCCGTAAGATTTTTTGACGTTGTAAGCCGTCAGCCAGCCGTCGGCGCCGACCTCGTGGGGGTCGCCGGGCTCAGGCGATGCCGCGCGCGCCTTGACCTTCGACGCGTTGCTTTGGGTTTGGTTTAGATTGCCGGCCGATCGGAGGAATGGCAAAGCCTTAAACACGGTGGTGAGAAGCCTTCTGAATGTACTGTCTGAAATGTTGGCTCGGATCGCCGAGGTGCGAACGTGTTGTTGTTATGGCGGCGGAGTAGGAGCCGTTTGCGCGTTCCAACCTGCAGTGCCGGGTTTGGCACCGCCTTTGACAGCGGCCGCTCCGCTTTTGAGGGCGTTGGGATAAAATACAGCGCTTGGCCGCCCGGATTTTATGATCGCGGCGCCAGGATCGGTTGGCGCGCTCGTCGCCGAGGTCATCGGTGCGGACAAGCTGACAGAGGTCGGTTCAGTTCGAATGACGCTTTCGCCCGTCGTCATGTCGATCACCAGCTTGGTGCCGCGGACAACGTTCTTAGCTTGGTTCATCACCACGTTGCCGGTCAACGTGACCATGTTGGCTTTAGTGTCGAAATCGGCCGCATCGCCGGTGGCGTTCTGCCCGTCTTTCGACGTGACGATCACGTTCTTGCGCGCTTGCAGCCGGGTGAGGTGGGCAGCTTCCTGCGGCTTGGCACCGGCTTGCGCACTGGGCCCGCTCAGGCCCGCCGAGCCCGAATAGTGCGCGACAAGTTCAGCGCTACGGATCACGAATTCGCCTTGAACGGCGCGAACATCGCCGGTGAACACGGCCTGCTTTTGCGTGTCGTCGATGTCGACGCGATCGCTCTCGATGTCGACCGGGGCCTTGGGATCGGTCTTGAAGTTGTTGCCCATCGCGAAGCCTTGCGTTGCCGCCGCAGTCGGCACTTTCTCAGTAGAGCCTGCCGCGCCACCTTGTTTGAAATGCGATGCGACCCGGCCAGCGGCGCCAGACCCAGATCCAGACCCTGGCGCGGTCAACTGCATGGTGTTGGCACGCCGGTTATAAAACAGACGGCGGCCCTTCATTTGGTTCTCGCCTTGGACGACGAGCACGTTGCCGGTAAATAAAACCGTATCGGCGGCTTGATCGATGTCGGCGCGGTCGCCTGTTGCGCGCTTATCTGGCACTTGAACCATCACGACGTCGCCTTCGAGCACGGCCGTTTGCGCCTGGGCGTCGAAGTCTGCCGCGCGGCTGGTGACGGTTTGGCCATCGGCATGGGAGAGCACGACGGGGTTTTTAGCGATGACGCGTTTCACCTTGCCGCCGCCGACTTGCGGGGTTGCATTTTTGGCATTGGCTTGGTCGCCGGCAGCGACAGCCGAGCCTTCATACGTCACCAGCATTTCGGGCGAAGACAGCGACGACGTCGCCTGCACGGCTTTGACATTGCCGGTAAACAGCGCGGTTTTTTGCAATTCGTTGACGTCGAGCCGCTGCGAAACGATGTCGATCGGCTCGCTGGAGTTGCCAAACGACGATCGCGATTTTTCTGCGTTCGGCAATCCCGTTTCAGGATCGGTGGCGCTGGGAGCGGGTGTACGCGCCTTCAGAAACGTGCGAACTTTATCGACGAACGTGTATTCCTTGGTTTTCTGGCGCGCCGTCATGTGATTGGCGTTGACGGTGCCGGCGTCCATCATGACGACGACCGGCTCATCCGAGGTGATGATGTTTTCTTTGGTGTGCACCGTGGCGCGCGTCAAATGCGATTTCAAACCGTTGTCGGCGTTGACGTCGACGCTATCGTACAGCTCGAGGATGTTGGTCTTGTTGTTGAAGAGGCCGCGCGTCGCCACCATGTGCGTCTTAGATTTCTGCGCGTCGGTCATCTCGCCGGTAATTTCGTCGAGCGTGATGTTGGCCATGTTTTTCAGGTCTTGATGCGCGGTTTTGGACGTGAACCAATATTGCCCGCCGTCTTTGGTGTAGCCGTTGTAGTGCGGGTTCTCCATGGGGATGTTGTCAGGGATGATGGTCGGCAATTCCAGAGCGATCATCGCTTTGCCCCAGCCAGTCGCTTTCATGATCGACAGACTGTAGGCCGCGACAACGACCAGCCCGCTGAGCGGCAGCACGATCTTCAAAAATTTTACAATGATCGAATGGCGGTAGGCGCGGCGGCGGCTGGGCGCGCGATCGCCTGCCAGCGCGATGCCGCTGCCGGCCGGTCGCGCCCGGCTCGATGCTGCCGCGCTGTCCGTCGTGCTCGCCATAAACCCAGCGTACCCCAAGTGATAAGGCAGACCCTTAGCGGGTCGCCTCCGGAAACCCCATCCGCCGCATCAGTGTCAATACCAAATGGGGAGAGAATGGGACTGACCGGCCCAAAACACGGTCCAAACCGGTTCTTTTTAGGCCCCGTCACGAGTTGTCCGGCTTAAATTCGCTATTCTGCCCCCGCCATTGCGCCGCCCCCGTCATGGCCGCGTCGCGGCTATCCGGTGAATTGCCTATTCCTCCACCCTGCCGTGGCCGCGTCGCGGCACGCGACGAGCGAAGCGAGCAGGCGGCCACCCACGACAAGCATCCACAAGGCGTAAATTTCGTAACTTTGCCAAACTCCCGCAACACTCGCGCTCTGCGGCAAAACCGAGCTCTCCGATGCTAACGTGGGTGGCCGCCTGTTGCGCGCACCGCGCGCAATCGCGGAGCTCGCGCTCCGCGACGCGGCCATGACGATACCTTTGAGTTTTGGTCCGCTAATGGGCGAAAATATCGACTTCGGGGAAGCCGGCCAAGTCGAGCTTGGCGCGGGTTGGCAAAAATCCGAATGCGGCTTGGGCAAGGCCCATGCGACCGTCGCGTTCCAACATGGCATCGAGCTTGGCTTTAAGCTTGTGCAAATAGAGCACGTCTGAGGCCGCATATGACAACTGCGCCGGGCTCAGGTCGCTCGCCGCCCAGTCAGAGCTTTGTTGCTGCTTCGACAGCTCGAGCCCAAGTAGTTCGGCGCTCAAGTCTTTCAAGCCATGACGGTCGGTGTAGGTCCGCACTAGCTTCGACGCGATCTTGGTGCAGTAAATCGGCGTCGTTTGCACGCCCAAATATTTGTCCAAAACGGCCAAGTCAAAGCGCGCGAAATGGAAGATTTTCGTGGTCTTGGCATCGGCCAGCAACGCTTTGAGGCGCGGGGCTGCATAGTCGCCGCCATCGAATTGAATGAGATGAGCCGTGTTATCGCCGCCCGAAAGTTGCACGAGGCAAAGCCTGTCGCGGTGCGGATTGAGCCCTAAGGTTTCGGTATCGACGGCGACGCCTTGGGGGAATTTCAGGCCGTCCGGCAAGTCACCCTTGTGCAGTTTGATGGTCGGATCGGCCATGGGTGATGCCTCTGGCGTCTAAGCCCGTATCGTGTGTGTAGTTTTGAGAGAAAAGCCAGATTTTGAGAGAAATGATGGTGCCCGAAAGAGGACTCGAACCTCCACGCCTTGTGAGCGCTAGTACCTGAAACTAGTGCGTCTACCAATTCCGCCATCCGGGCATCACTTCGAAGGCCTGAGGTAGAGTGAGACGGCGGCGAAGTCAATTGAGCAAACGCGGCGGTGGGCCGCCCTTCACAGCGAGCCTTGGGGCCGGTAAACCTCCAGCCATCCCGGGCCGTATGCAGGCCAGCAATAATATAGCCCTGAGGCACGGATGGCGGACAACGCAAAACTGGTCACGGTCTTTGGCGGTTCAGGCTTTGTCGGCCGCCATACCGTGCAAGCGCTGGCAAAGCGCGGCTGGCGGGTGCGCGCCGCCGAGCGTCGGCCTGAACTTGCTGGCTATCTGCAACCCATGGGCTCGGTCGGGCAAATCAGTGCTGTGCAAGCTAATTTGCGCTTCCCTCAGTCTGTGAAGCAGGCCGTTGAGGGCGCGGCGGCGGTGGTCAACGCCGTTGGCATTTTGGCACCGCAGGGCCGACAAACGTTTGACAGCATCCATGTCGATGGCGCCCGCGCGATAGCTAAAGCGGCGCGCGAAGCTGGTGTCTCCCGGTACGTGCATATCTCGGCGATCGGCGCGAATACGGCATCGAGCGCGCACTACGCGCGCTCAAAGGCTGCGGGCGAGGCAGCTGTTCTAGAAGAATTTCCCGCGGCCGTTATTCTGCGCCCGTCGATTATTTTTGGCCCAGAAGACCAATTTTTCAACCGCTTTGCAGCGATGGCCCGGATCAGTCCGTTGCTGCCTCGTATCGGCGGCGGTGACACAAGATTTCAGCCCGTTTACGTTGGCGATCTGGCTGAAGCGATTGCCAATGTTTGCGATGGCGCTGGCCAAGCCGCGACCGTGTATGAAATAGGGGGCCCGGAAGTTTTCAGGTTTCGCGACCTGCTGGACATGACCCAGAGCTACACCGGCCGCAACCGTCCATATTTTCCGATGCCATTCTGGCTGGCAAAGCTGCAGACGGTGATGACCTGGCCGCTGCCCAATGCTCTGCGTCCGGTCACGCTAGATCAGGTGCGGCTGCTGCAAAGCGATAATATCGTTTCACAATCGGCGCAAGCCGATGGCCGGACGCTCAGCGGACTGGGCGTAAAAGAAGCAACGCCCGTCTCAGCAGTGGTGCCGGGCTACCTCGAGCGGTTCAAAGCCAAAGGACAATACGCGCACTATCGGACCTGATGGGCGACCGGCATCTAGGTCGCTACTGAAAAGAAAAGGGCTCGGCGCATTTAAGCGCGAGCCCTTTTGCATTCGACTATTGCTATGCGTTCTAGTGGACGCTGGCGATGGCCAGCTCACCCTCTTCTGCATGGCCGATAGCGGCCTGAAGTGTGTCGGTCAGAGCGATCGGCGTGCCGTCAGCTGCGTGCAACGAGAAGAGGCTAATGCCTTTCGGCAAACCCTCGATCATCGGAAACATGCGCTCGGCGTCATTCGGCGACAGAATTTTGATGTAAGCGATTTCTCCGCCACCGAGGCGCGCCAACTCAATCTCGCTCACGCCTGGAAAGGCGAGCGGATCGAAACCCTTTGTCAATCTGGCAGTGATCTTCGAGTTCATGAGGCACGTCCTCCTTCTGGCGAGGATGAGCACTGGATATAGGATAACATTTCGGCTTTTTCGAGTGGTGCCAGAAATGTATCTCCTAACAACCAATCCTCAATCGATTCGGATTGTTTGGCTGTGTCTGGAAAGACTCTATGCGCGAGCTTTGTTCCCCGCCGACACGCGCGCGCTGGCCACGGTGTCTACGCTGTCGCTTGCCGAACTTCCTATCTCGATACGGCGGATCAATCGTTCCGGTTCGAGGCGGTGAAGCTCGATTGACAGCAGACCATTCGACAACTCGGCAGACCTAACTTCTATGCCGTCCGCCAAAACGAAGGTGCGCTGGAACTGCCGCGCGGCGATACCGCGATAGAGAAAGTCGCGCGCTTTGTCGTCTTGCTGCTTGCCGCGCACCGTCAGCTGCTTGTCTTCCAAAGTTATGTCTAGCTGTTGGCGCGTGAAACCGGCCACTGCCAGCGTGATGCGCAAAAGCTCGGCGCGCTCGCCTTCTTTTGTGATGCGCTCGATATTGTATGGCGGGTAGCCGTCTGCGGAGCCCTTGCCGGCCCGGTCAATAAGACGTTCGATTTCATCAAACCCAAGCAGCAGCGGGTTAGACAGCAATGGAATACGGGTCATGAGAAAGCCCTCGTAAAGGAAGCGACCTTCGAAAAGTTACCGGAAGCAGTTTGCCTTCCGTCAAAGCCCCGCCCAACGGCGGCACGAGGCACTTGAATGGCAAATATGGTAGCCGGAACTCGCGTTACAAGATCCGTGCAAAGCCTGCCCGCCAACCCTGGGCGCCGAGCCCGCAGCCGTGGACATGCCTTAAGTCCGTCTGAGTTATCCCGCATGTGCGAGCCATCTTGGCGGGTCATGGCTGAAAAGCCGCTCCGTCAGCCACCGTCACCCAACATCACTCAGTCAGCGAGGGTTAAATGAAAAATGTCCGGATGGCCGTATTCGCGAGCTTGGCACTAGGGCTATCGGCACTTGTCTGTCGTGCCGAAGAGACCAAAGCGCCCGATGCGGCAGCGCCCGCCGCCAGCGCGCCGGCAGCCGCCGGAACTGAGGCGCCGACTGCGACCGCCCCCACGGCCGATCCAAAAATTTCCGACAACCCGCCAGAAGTTGAAATGACGGCCGAAGAGCGCGCCGAGCGCGATGCACGTAAAGCCTGCAAGGTCGAAATCTGCTCGGCATTTCGCAATAAAAAAGCGGACGGCCCGGATATTTCCTGTCCAGTGATCAAAAGCTGGCGCAAAGAGGCGCTGAACAAGCTCGTCGGCCGGCTCAAAGTCTCGTGGCCATACGGCAAGATCCACTGTTCATCGACGGTCAAGCTCAACCGGGCCGATCTGGTCAAGGCGATGACGGAAGACAAGTTCCAGAGCCTGCTTGGCAAGCACGAAGTCGCCTGCACGGTCGAACGTGAAAAGGACGCGCCCAGCGAAATCAAATTCGATTTCTCGCCTGCGGTCACCTTCGAGAAAGGCAAGGCGACAAAAGCCAAGATCAACTGGGGTAAGATCGAAGCCCCCTCGCTGATCAAAACCGCGCTTTGGACGGCAACAGCGGCTGACAACACCGTGAATATCTTGTCCTCCACGCTGGTCGAAGACATCAACGACTTTATTGACAAGCGCTGCGACGAAGTCAAAGCCGACTGGCAAGGCAAATGAGCGATCAGTTCCATCGATCATCTAGATTAGAAATATTGATCGGCCGTTCACGAAAATGCGATTAGCGCTTATCTTAGTTAAGCGCTACACAGATTTGGCAAGACGACATCATATCAAAAAATTTAACGGAGAATTCCCATGAAGATTTGGTCCAAGCCAGAAGTTCGCGAACAAGAAGTCGGTCTGGAAGTCACCAGCTACCTGCCAGCTGAGATCGACCTCATCTAATTGATGACGTCGGCTCTAAGCTAGAGCTTTCGAGCGGTGTCCGAGTAATCGGACGCCGCTTTTCTTTTGTGCCGATTCCTCTGACCGAAGCTTAGTTGGCTTCGATGCCAGCGCGCAGCTCTTCCAGCTCGAGCCACTGCGTTTCAGCCGCCTCAAGCGCTGTTTGAGCATCCGCCAGCCGCGCGGAAGCCGCGTCGAATTCCGGACGGTTGTGCACGAACAGCTCGCTGTCGCCGAGTTTGGCGCTGAGTGCACTGATTTCGACCTCGAGCTTTTGAACCCTGGTCGGCAACGTCTCGAGCGCGTGCTTATCTTTGAATGTCATTTTGCGTTTTGCCGCGGGCTGAGCTGCGATCGCGGCCGACTGGCCCGTTTTGCCGTTTTGCACATCGCGCTTTGACGCTGCCTTCTCGAGATCGGCACCTTTGCGCTGGACCAACATATCGGAATAACCGCCAGCGTATTCTGTCCACTCGCCGTGACCCTCTGGTGCCAGAACGCTGGTCACGACCCGATCAAGGAAGTCGCGATCATGGCTGACCAGCAGAACTGTGCCTGGGTAGTCGGCCAGAAGCTCCTGCAGCAAATCGAGTGTTTCGAGATCGAGATCGTTGGTCGGCTCGTCGAGCACGAGAACGTTGGACGGCTTGGCCAAAGCGCGCGCCAGCATCAGGCGGGCCCGCTCGCCACCCGATAACACCCGCAACGGCGTCAGGCGCTGTTCAGGCTGGAATAGGAAATCCTGCATGTAACTCGCAACGTGGCGCGCCTTACCGTTGATCACGACCTGGTCGCTGCGGCCCCCCGTCAATGCGTCGGAAACGGTCCACTCCGGATTGAGTTCGTCGCGCTGCTGATCGAGCATGACGAGTTCGAGATTGGTGCCCAGCCGGATTGTGCCGCGATCGGCCTCGAGCGCTCCGGTCAGCAGTTTGAGGATTGTCGTTTTACCCGCGCCGTTGGGCCCGACAAGGCCGAGCCGGTCGCCACGCATGATGCGCATCGACAGATCGCTGACGACGGTCTGATTGCCGAAGGTTTTTGAAACTTTCTTGGTCTCGGCGACCAGTCGGCCGGACAGTCCGCCTTCAGCCGCATCAAGCCGCACATTACCTTGCACTTTGCGCTGGTCGCGAACCTCTTGCCGCATGGTGCGCAATTCGCGTACGCGGCGCACGTTGCGTTTGCGTCGGCCCGTGACGCCGCCATGCATCCACGAATTTTCGCGCAGAATTTTGCGGTCGAGTTTATGGCGCTCTTGCTCTTCTTCTTCTAAAACCTTGTCGCGCCAGTCTTCGAATGAGCCAAAGCCCTGTTCGATGCGGCGCGCCGTGCCGCGATCAAGCCACACTGTCGAGCGCGATAGGTTTTCTAAAAAGCGGCGGTCATGGCTGATGAGCACGATGGCGGCACGCAAGCCGCGCAATTCTGCTTCGAGCCATTCGATCGCCGGCAAGTCGAGATGGTTCGTCGGCTCATCCAGCAGGATCACATCGGGGTTGGGCGCGAGCACGCGGGCGAGTGCGACGCGGCGCGCTTCGCCGCCGGACAATTGCGCTGGGTCTTCATCGCCTGTCAGGCCAAGCTCGCGCAGCAAATAGTCGGCGCGGTATTCATCACCGTTGGGTCCCAGACCCGCCAGCACATAATCGAGCGTGCGGTGATAGCCGGTAAAGTCCGCCTCTTGCGGTAGATACCTGATGGCCGACCCTGGATGTGCGAAACGTTCGCCGCTATCTGGCTCGACCAACCCTGCGGCAATCTTCAACAGGGTCGATTTGCCCGAGCCGTTGCGGCCAACGAGGCAAATGCGATCACCAGAGGCGACCGTCAATTCGGCGCCTTCGAGCAACGGCGTGCCACCAAAGGTCAGGTGGATGTCTTTCAACGTCAATAAAGGTGGAGCCATGTCGGCCGGTTTAGTGCGGGCGAGCCAACGACGCAAGGCCTCGAAACTTTACCATGCGCTTTAATTGGTGCGGTGTTTCTTCGCGCGCGCCGTCGGCGAGTACGGAACAACTCACAAGTTGTCGCGTTTGGATGCAGTCGAACAACACATGAGGAGTATGGGAATGAAAACGTCATCGGCAGCTCTTTTGGCTGCATTTGCGCTAGCGGTTGCTGCAACGCCAGTTTTCGCAGTCGAAACACAAGACAATAAGCAATCGCCTGCCCCCCAAGGCACGACGCCGCCAGATAGGAACGCCAAAGCACAAGTGCCAAATGGCACAGGCGCGGGTGTGAAGGAAGATACGAAAGAAAACACCGACGTTCAGTCGCCGGGCAAATCTGACGCGACGGACGCCAGCAAGAAAGCTGAAGAGCCCGGCGTCGTTGCACCAAAATCGAAGGAGCAGGCCAATACCGAGGTGCCGGCGCCGGCCAATACCCAGCCGCCAACGAAGAACTAATACTCAGACGAATGTTGTCTTGAGGAAAAAAGTCGCAGAGCCCACGCTCTGCGATTTTTTTTGTCTTTTTTTCCAGTTAGCTTTTGGCAGCGCTTGCAAAAGCTCTTTCCACTTCCCATTTACGATTGATGGAAGAGTTATTTGATTTCTCCGCCCCGGCTGAAGTTTACACCGCCAAGCGCAATAGTTCGCGCGCGCAGCCGGTGACCTACAAACGATTCTCCGCTGGCTCTGAAGCAATCCAGTATGTGATGGAAAGTTTGCAGGCTGACAAATTGTCATGCACCGTCATCGAAGCGGGTGACGAGCGCTATGACGGTAAGGCCATACAAGCGCTCTACGAGAGTAAGGCTTACCCGTTAACGCGCGCCAAAGTCTAACCTCGACAGCGTAGCGCGCGCCGCTCATTCAGCGGCAAATCGACAATCCTACCAATTTGTTAACATTCGTGGCCCACGGTAGTGGCTTGGCCCGGACGCAACGACTTTAAAAACCGGTCCAAACGAGCGCTTTGCTCTGAAGTTGTTTGGAGCATTCGACCCATGTTTTCGGCCGTTATCTTGCTCGCTGTTATCGGCGTCGGAATGTTTTGGTTTTTAAAGACCAAACCTCAGCCAGATAAAAAATCCGTGCCAGCGGCACAGGTGAAACGCGACAGGTTCAAGGGCGCCATGGAGACGGATCTGCGGACCCGGCGCACGAAGCCCGGCGAAAATTCTCAATTCGGACGCCGCTGACGGGTTTCAAACTTCACGCCGCGGCCTTGCTCATCAGTCGCGATAGCCTAAACTGAACCGTTCACGACGGAGTAGATCTCCCCGTCATTTTCGGAGCCAGTCATGAATGCTATCGACGCTGCAAACGACGTCTCCCACTTTATCGATGGTCGCCGCGTTGCATCAGTTGGCTCCAAGCGCCAACCGGTTTATAATCCAGCGACTGGCCAAGTCGCCCGCCACGTCGCGCTCGCTTCTCAGTCTGACGCGATGGCAGCCGTGGCATCGGCACGTGCCGCGTTTCCCGTCTGGGCTGATACGCCGCCGATCCGCCGTGCGCGCATCCTAAATACGTATCTTGGACTAATGAACGCTCACAAAAGGGAATTGGCAGCGCTCATCACCAGCGAACACGGCAAGGTTCTATCGGATGCCGAGGGCGAGGTTTCGCGTGGCATTGACGTGTTGGAATTCGCGTGCGGAATTCCCCAGCTTCTCAAGGGCGATTTCACCGACCAAGTTTCCACCGGCATCGACAACTGGACAATGCGCCAGCCGCTCGGCGTCACGGCCGGTATCACGCCGTTCAACTTTCCCTGCATGGTGCCGATGTGGATGTACCCTGTCGCCATCGCGTGCGGGAACACGTTTATTTTAAAGCCGAGCGAGCGGGATCCATCCGCTGCTGTGTTCATGGCTGAGTTGTTGACGCAGGCCGGTTTGCCGCCGGGCGTTTTCAATGTTCTCAACGGCGACAAAGTTGCCGTCGATGCGCTTCTCATGCACCCAGATGTCAAAGCTCTGTCGTTCGTGGGCTCGACGCCGATCGCGCAGTACATTTATGAAACGGGCGCGCGCGAGGGTAAGCGCGTGCAAGCGTTGGGTGGCGCGAAGAACCACATGGTGGTGATGCCGGACGCCGACGTCGATCAGGTCGTCGATGCTCTGATCGGCAGCGCTTATGGCTCGGCTGGCGAGCGTTGCATGGCGATCTCCGTGGCCGTGCTGGTCGGCGATATCGCCGATCGCGTCGTCGCCCGTCTCGCCGAACGCGCGCAAACTTTGAAAATCGGCAATGGCATGACATCTGAGGCCGAGATGGGCCCCGTCGTCACGCGCGCGGCGCTCGAACGCATTGAAGGTTACATCGGCATCGGCATCGAAGAAGGTGCAACGTTGATCGCAGATGGCCGGGGCTGCAAGGTAGCTGGCCACGAAGGCGGATTTTTCACCGGTGCCACCTTGTTCGATCGGGTGACGCCGCAGATGCGCATCTACAAAGAAGAGATCTTCGGGCCAGTGCTGTCTTGCGTTCGCGTCGCGACGTTCAAAGACGCCGTTGATCTCGTCAACGGCCACGAGTTCGGCAACGGCGTTGCCTGCTTTACCAGCGACGGCAATGTTGCGCGCGAGTTCGCGCGGCGCGTCGAAGTCGGTATGGTCGGCATCAATGTGCCAATCCCCGTTCCGATGGCGTGGCACGGCTTTGGCGGCTGGAAGAAAAGTCTGTTCGGCGACATGCACGCTTATGGCGAAGAAGGCGTGCGTTTTTACACCAAGCAAAAAAGCATCATGCAGCGCTGGCCGGCGAGCATCGCCAAAGGCGCCGAGTTTGCGATGCCGACCGCGAAATAAATCGAGACCGCCGCCCGGTCATCTGAACGCGCGATGAACGTTCGCTTGGCGCTAGGTTCAGGTGCGCTGAGCGATATTGAAGTACGGCAACCACGATGGTGGCCGACAGGTCAGCAATCTCGCCTTGGAGTATTTCCCATGCGCACGTCTTTATACTCACTCGCCGGCGCACTTGCGCTGCTCGTCTCTGGAACGTCGCTCGCAAGCGCGCATTCCGGTTACGAGGCCCGCGATAAACTCTCAGCACTCGGTTACCACGACATCCGCACAGAGCGTATCAACAGCCTGCCGTACAGCTTCACGGGCTGCAAGCATGGCACGCGCTATCACATTCACGTCGACTATTATGGTGAGCTGACCGACGTTGATGAGGTTGGCCGTTGCGGCGGTTACGATCGCGGTGAAACGCGTTACGAGGAACCGCGCCGCTACCGGCGAAACAACGGCTACAATCGTTACCAGCGTTACGGCGGCAACTACCGCCGCCACTTCTACGACGCGTATTGATTTTTACGTGACGTCTGCATCATCCTCGAACGCCAGCTCGAAGCGTTCGGGGATGACGCGTTTTAACTAATCAGCAGCAGCGGCTGATTTTGCCACCCGCTAGGCCATAGCGGCTGGCTTGGCGCTCGCGGAAAAAATCTTCGTAGCTCATCACCGGTTCGCCCGGATGTTGGCTCGTGCGGTGGGCGACGTAGGCCTCATAGTCCGGCACGCCGACCATCAGGCGGGCCGTTTTTGTGAGTGCGGACGTAAACTTTTTAAATGTTGCCATCTTGGGCTTACTCCGCAGCCTGCAGTGCGCTTTCGCGTGCCGTGATGCCAGGGTTGCCGAGCGCCTCCCAGATTGACCGCAAGCCAAACCCGATCATGATCACGACCAGCGCGATCAACAGCGCCGACATCGTCGCGTCGACGTAGTCGTTGAACAAGATCCGGCTCATGTCGGCAGCATCCTTCGCCGGCGCCAGGATTTCGCCCCGGGCAAGAGCGGCCCCGTATTTTTCAGCGTGTGCCAAGAAGCCAATGTTAGGGTTTGAATTGAACAGCTTGTGCCCTCCAGCCGTCAGCGTGCAGATCGCGAGCCATGTAGCGGGCACTGCCGTCACCCAAGCGTAACGCTCGCGTTTCATCTTGAACAGCACGACCGTGCATAGGGTCAGCGCGATGCAGGCCAGCATTTGATTAGCGATGCCAAACAACGGCCACAGCGTGTTGATGCCGCCGAGCGGATCGCGCACGCCCTGATACAAGAAATATCCCCAGCCGCTGACGGCGATGGTTGTCGCCACGATGTTCGCGGTCCACGATTTGGTGTCGCGGAACGCTGGCACGAACGATCCGATTAAATCTTGAATCATGAATCGGGCAACACGGGTGCCAGCGTCGATTGTCGTTAGAATGAACAGCGCCTCGAACAGAATGGCGAAATGATACCAGAATGCCATCAAAGCTTTGCCACCGATCGCGCCCGAGAGAATTTGCGCCATGCCGACAGCCAGTGTCGGCGCGCCGCCGGTACGCGATAGGATTGTCGTTTCACCAACGTCTTTGGCGACTTGCGTCAGAGTTTCCGGCGTGACGACGAAACCCCAGCTCGAGATTTTGGTCGCAGCGTCCGCCGCTGTCGTGCCGATCAAAGCCGCCGGGCTGTTCATTGCAAAGTAGACGCCAGGTTCGAGCGCGGTCGCCGCGATCAGCGCCATCACCGCGACGAAGCTCTCGGTCAGCATCGCGCCATAGCCGATGAAGCGCGCGTTGCCTTCGTTGTCGAGCATCTTTGGCGTCGTGCCAGAAGAGACGAGCGCGTGGAAGCCAGACACTGCTCCGCAGGCAATTGTAATGAACAGGAATGGAAACAGCGTACCTGCGAACACCGGACCAGAGCCGTCGATGAATTTGGTGATGGCTGGCATTCTCAAATCGGGTTGAACGAACAGGATGCCGATGGCCAACCCGACGATGGTTCCGATCTTCAAGAACGTCGACAGATAATCGCGCGGCGCCAGCAGCAGCCAGACGGGCAGAACGGACGCGATGAAACCATAGCCGATCAACATCATTGATAGCTGTTCGCCGGTGAAGGTGAACATCGCGGCCAGCGCTGGATCTTGCGCCACGTGCTGGCCATAGAAAATCGACAGCATCAGCAACACAAAGCCGATCACCGACATTTCCGCGATCTGGCCTGGCCGCAGAAAGCGGCTGTAGATCCCCATCAGCACGGCAATCGGGATCGTCGCCATAACCGTGAAGGTGCCCCACGGGCTGTGCGCCAAAGCCTTGACGACGACGAGCGCGAGGACAGCCAGCAAGATCACCATGATGACGAGCACGCCGAACATCGCCACCGCGCCAGCCGTCGCGCCCATCTCGCCGCGGATCATGTCGCCAAGCGAGCGGCCATCGCGCCGGGTCGAGGCCCAGAGCACGATGAAGTCCTGCACCGCGCCGGCAAATACGACGCCGGTCAGCAGCCATAGCGTTCCAGGCAAATATCCCATCTGGGCGGCCAGCACCGGTCCGACCAGCGGGCCGGCACCAGCGATGGCTGCGAAATGATGGCCGAACAAGACGTTCTTGTCGGTCGGGCAGTAATCGAGGCCGTCATTAAAGCGGTTGGCCGGGGTCGGACGCGAAGGGTCAAGCCGGAGCACCGTATCGGCAATGAAACGGCCATAGAACCGGTAAGCGATCAGGTAGACCGAGACCGAAGCGGCCACGAGCCAGACGGCGTTGATTGTTTCGCCGCGCGTCAGCGCCACGATCCCCAATGAAACCGCGCCCAGAAGGGCAATGGCGATCCATGTCAGCGTTGATCGAATATCGGTCATCATTATCGCTCTTTCCAGGTCGTGCTTGTTTTTGAATTTCGATCCGTCTGTAACATGAAACCGGCCCTCAAGTTTAGACCTGCATTGCGCGCGCGCTATCGGCCAGACTGGGCAGCACGCAATCAAAACATCCGGCGGCGCATCAATGCTGCGGCGCACATATTGTGCGAAGCACTATCGATGGGCGATCTCTGCAACGCCCGTCAAATAAAGTAAAACGCTTCCGGTTAGCTTTGTAAAAAAAAAGAAAATTCTGAGCCGCGCCAAGCATTACCAATCTTGTAAACGGTAATCGTTGCTGGCACTGTCGCGGCCATGCGCCAAGGAGTTTGACTGAGATGTTGGATTTGACCGGTAGTCTATCGACAGTAGCCAGTAACTCCAACACGCTTGCAACCGACATCGTCCGAGCGTCGTGGCGCCGGTGTCTCAACGAATATAATTTGGATCGGGCCCTCCGTAAACCCGTCGAACGTATTGGTGAGAACCGGGTGCGCGAGTTGCGTGCGCCGTTGGAAGAGTTGCTGTCGGATTCATCGCCAACAATAGATCGCGTGCGCCGCATTGCTCGCGACGTCAACTATGTTGTCATGATCGGCAACAGCGATGGTGTCGTCGTCAGCAGCTTCGCCGATAGTTCAATGAGCCAAGAGTTGGCGCTTGAAGGTTTAGCCACTGGTTCGAT
Source organism: Hyphomicrobium sp. (assembly GCA_031367425.1). Lineage (GTDB taxonomy): Bacteria > Pseudomonadota > Alphaproteobacteria > Rhizobiales > Hyphomicrobiaceae > Hyphomicrobium_B. The sequence continues at coordinate 26,361 of JANLPU010000064.1, read as the reverse complement.
GTGGCAGGAGGAAATGGTCGGCACCAATGGCATTGGCACCGCGCTTGTCGCGCGCCAGGCGATAACGGTTTGCGGCCCGGCGCATTTTAACGAAACCTTCAAGTCATTTACATGCTCTGCGGCGCCAATATTTGCCCCGGATGGCAGCGTGCTCGCGGTGTTCGACATCTCCGGCCGCGCCGTGACCGATAGCGCCGACTACAATTTCGCGCAGTATTTCACCCGCGAAGCCGCAGCCCAAATTTCGATGATGCTGTTCCGCAAATGGCACAAGAACGATTGCATTATCGCGCTGACCAACGAAGCCGATCCGATGCCGATGTCGGCTCAGGCTCTGGTTGCGACCGACGAGGAGGGTCGCATCCTTGGCGCGACGCAGGACGCGCTGTCACATCTGGGCGTCCCCGATCTTTCATCGTTGTCTGGACAGGGGATTAAAGATCTCTGGCACGTCTCCTTCGGCGACTTGCGCCCGCTCTCAACGCACAGCGTGCGCATGAACATGGCCGACGGTAAGGGTGCCTTCGTCACTGCATTCATGCCGAAAAAGAAAGCAGCAGGAACGGCCAGCGGCCGTTCCCCACAGGCGGTTGCCGACAAACGGCCGCGACTGGTCTCGCAAATCCGCCCGCTCGATAAGGTCGCCGGCGCTGACCCCTCGATGACGCAAAGCATCAAGCTGTGCCGCAAGATCATTGACAAGGACATCCCGTTGTTGATCCTGGGCGAAACCGGCGTCGGCAAAGACACGCTGGCGCGCGCCATTCACGCCGAAAGCCAACGCTCCGAAAAGCCCTATGTCGCCGTCAATTGCGCGGCCATTCCATCGACCCTGCTGGCGAGTGAACTGTTTGGCTATGCGCCGGGCACCTTCACCGGCGGCGTCAAGGGTGGTCGGCCCGGCAAAATTGTCGCCAGCCACGGCGGTACTTTGTTTCTCGATGAAATCGGCGACATGCCGTTTGAGCTGCAAGCCCACCTGTTGCGCATCTTAGAAGAGCGCACCGTGACGCCCCTAGGCAGCGCGGACGCCGTGCCGGTCGACATAAAAATCATTTGTGCGACCCATCGCAATTTGACGGATCTCATCGCCAACGGCAGTTTCCGTAAGGATCTCTATTATCGCATCAGGGGCGCGCAGATCGTCGTGCCGTGCCTGCGCGATCGCGAAGATTTAGCCGAGCTCGTGCAGCTGATCGTTGCCGACGAAGAGGGCGCGGCAGACCGGCAAGTGACCTTCTCTGAAGCCGTGCTCGATATCTTCCGCCGCTATCCTTGGCCCGGCAACATCCGCGAATTGCGCAACGTCATTCGCTTTATCTTGTCGCTCCATTCAGACCGCGTCATCACGGTTGAGCATCTGCCCGAACAATTGCTCGACTTTTCGCGCCACGGCACCAACGACGCTACAATCGAAAAGCGCGCCGAGACCCAGGCCCACGAACACGATACCCATACCGGCGCTGACGATTACCACGACGATTGGCGCGAGCCGTCTTCAGGCTCTGGAGCCACGTTACTCCAGGCGAACGAAACGGCCGAGCGCCGCCGTATCGTTGAAGTGTTGCGCTCGAACCGCTGGAACGTCACGGAAGCCGCCGTCAAGCTCAACGTCAGCCGCGCAACCTTGCACCGCAAGATCCGGCGCTACGCCATCACCTCGCCCAACAACGCGATCTAAGGCCTAGATCGGATAGGTTTGTAAAAACCGATCGAGCGCTAAGGCGACGTTGGCGGCGTCGGCATCGCGCGCGCCAACGCATTCGGCCAGAATGATGTGCCGGTCGAATTCGACGTGCCGGTCGATGGCGAGATCCTGATAAAACGCGTTCAACACGCCGACCGCTGGTCCTAAGCTGTTGGTGCACATGAGCGCGACATGTGCCAGCACGGCTGCCGATTTCAGTTCGCCGGCGCCGTGGATCGTATCGCCGTTGCCAGCATTGAGCATCCGCCAGCGCTGAGCCGTGCCGCCGAGTTTGCGGCCGGCAACGGCGATATTATAGGCGCCATCGCAGAACGCGCCCGGCACGCCCGAGGTCGCGGCATCGATGCCGTATTGAGCTTGCAAAAACGCTATGACCGGTCGCGTCAGCCGACGGTAGGCATCGGCGATGCTGGGCCTGGCGTCATCAATGCGAAAGACGAGCGACAGATTGACGATGCCGGGCGACTGCGGTGTGAGATCGCCGCCGGTATCGCGCTCGTAGACGGGCCATCCGGCCGCTTGCGCGTTGCGGCTTGCAGTTTCAAAATGCGCCCGGCCCGGCATGCCCCGCGGCACAATCAAAGCTTGGTGCGTGCGCCAGACCGCAAAGCGCGGCTGACCGTCGCCCTGCGCCATGGCGCGCAACAGTTGGCGTTCCAGTTCGAGCGCTTGGCCATATGGGATCAGCGAGCGATGATCAAGGCCAGGGCTTGCGAGCACGTTGTTGCTTCCCCGCCGCTTAAGCCATGGCCTCGATGGTGTTGCACAGTGTGGTCAAGAAATCTGCAGCCGGGGCGCCATTGACGGCACGATGATCGAACGTCAGCGAAAGACCCATGATCGGCCGCGCCTCGATGCGCCCGTCAACCACCCAAGGCCGCAGCGCCGTTTGACCGACGCCCAGAATAGCCACCTGCGGAACATTCAGGATCGGCGTGAAGTGGCGAACGCGGGTCAATCCGATATTTGAAATCGTGAATGTTCCACCGGTCATTTCTTTGACCGTGAGCTTGTTGATCTTGGCCCGCTCGACCACGTCGCGGCGGGCTTGAACGCGCGCGTTGAGATCCATCGCGCCAGCGTCGAAGATTGCCGGCGCGACAAGCAAATCGCCCGGCAGTGCCACCGCGACCGCCACGTTGATCGCGGATTTTACATGGATCTCTTTGTCGATGAGCAGCGCGTTGAGCCCGGGATGCTGGCGCAGCGAGCGCACCACGGCGTCGATGATCAGGTCTTCGACGGAGGCTTTGAGCCCGTCGGATTGCAGGCGCGCTTTCATCGCGGCGAGCCCGGTTGTGTCGCAGTCTGCGTGATGGGTGAGCTGCGCCGTCGTCGCCAGGCTTTCAAGCATTTTGGCGGCAATCATACCCCGCATCGCCGTCAGACGAATGATCTTATCGTCCGTTGCCGCGGTCGCCGGGGCTGCCGTATCGGTCATGTGCGGTGTCCATATATTTGTCGTGCCGTCATCGGGTGCGCGCGTGCATCACATGAGTGATGCAGCTGCGGCATGGGGAGCTGGTCTGGATGGAGATCCGGCAAGCGATGCGCCATGAAGGATGATGCACCGCCTGCGGAATGACTCTACTAAGTGATCGTTCCGATCTCGCCACCCTTGGCGACGACGGCTTCGGCGCCTTGCGTGATTTTAATGGTGCCGCTCGCCGGCGCCCTAACTTCGTGCTGTACTTTCTCAACCATGATCTCGGCGATCAACTGGCCTTCGTTAACTTGACCACCGTCGCTGACAAGCCACGTGGTGATCACAGCCTCGGTGTCTTCATCCCATAGGTCCGTCGGGATCTTTACACCCACCATTTCTTATTTCCTTTCATGGCTTGGAACGCGGCAACAATTTTGTCCGCGTTAGGTAGTGCGAATTGTTCCATCGGCCGCGTGAACGGGATGGGGATGTCTGGATAGGCCACGCGTTGCGGCGAGGCTTTGAGAACGGTGATATCGCGCTCGGCAATCGAGGCGATGATCTCGCCCGTCATGCCATAGCTTTGGTAATCTTCATCGACAACGATCAAGCGGCCAGTTTTGGCGACGCTTTCGAACACCGTGTTACGGTCGAGCGGCACCAGCGTGCGCAGATCGATGACTTCGGCACTGACGCCTTCTTGCGCCAGCTTCTCGGCGGCTTTCAAACCGTTGTGCACGCCCATGGCGACGCCGACGATGGTGACGTCGGTGCCCGCCCGGACTATCGCCGCCTTGCCGAACGGAATGGCGTACGATTCTTCCGGCACATGCACCGTCGCGCCGGGTTCCGTGCCAAGCCAGCCCATGCCTTGCAGGCCTTTATGGAACATGTAGATCACGGGGCTGTCGTCGCGGATCGCTTGCGTCATCAGGCCTTTGGCATCGTAGGCGTTGCTCGGGCAGACGACTTTCATGCCTGGCAAATGCGCAAACGTTCCGTAGAGGCATTGCGAATGCTGGCCACCATCGGAATATCCCCCGCCGGTCGATGTCATCAACACGACGGGAACCTTGACTGTGCCGCCTGAGAAATAGACGTTCTTGGCCATCGAATTGTAAATCGCGTCGAAGCACACGCCGAAAAAGTCGACGAACATCAGTTCGACGATCGGGCGCATACCGTCTGAAGCCGCGCCGACGGCGGCACCCATGAATGCCGTCTCGGAAATCGGTGTGTCGCGGATGCGTTCGGCGCCGAACTCTTCATAGAGCCCGCGGGTGTTACCGAACACGCCGCCGAGGCCGGCGATATCTTCGCCCATGACGAAGACTTTCGGGTCGATGCGCATTTCCTGCGCGATGGCCTCGGCCATGGCGCGTGCAATTGTGAAGCGGCGTTCGTTTTGCGGTACTTTTACGGCTGTGGCGGTAGCGGTCGACATGATCGAACTCCTCCCGGAACTCTTGTTTTAATTGAGGGCGATATCCGGCCGCAACGTTGGCGGCCAGTTGTAGGTTGAATGACAGCTGGCACTTAAGCGAAGACGTGCTCCATAGCCTCCTCGGGCTTTGGATAGGGGCTCGAGCGGGCGAATTCGATCGCATCGTCGACCTTGTGACGAGCGCGCGCGACAATCGCAGTATCGTCTGCCTCGGTTAGCCCATCTTCTTTCATCATTCTGGCCTTGAGAGCCGGTATCGGGTCGCGCGCACGCAGACCATCGAGTTCGCCCTTGGGGCGATAGGCTTCGCCATCGCCCATGAAGTGTCCGGCCAGCCGCGAGGTTTCGATTTCGATGAGTGACGGGCCCTCGCCGCGGCGCGCGCGTGCGATGGCTTCGCCCGCGACCTTGAAGATCTCGATCGGGTCGTTGCCGCGCACCAGGTAACCCGGCATTCCGTAGGACGCCGCGCGCGTGGAGTTGTCCGCGACCGCCGTCGAGGCCGCTTTGGAAACCGAGATGCCCCAAGCGTTGTCTTCGATGATGGTGATAAACGGCACTTTCCAGATCGCAGCCAAATTTAAGGTTTCGTGGAATGCGCCCTGGTTGGCCGCACCCTCGCCGATGAAGGCAATGGCGACGCCGGACTTTTTTTGCATTTTGCGCGACAGGGCCGCGCCGAGCGCTGGTCCCATGCCTTGGGCGATGATGCCCGAACAGGCGAAGTTCACCTTCGGATCAAATAGATGCATGTGGCCGCCGCGGCCGCCGCTGAAGCCGGTTTTCTTGCCGAAGATCTCAGCGACCATCTTGCGCAAGTCGACGCCTTTGGCGACCGCGATGTGATGGGGACGATGGGTGCCGGTGACGACGTCTTCGGCCGTCAGATGCGCGCAGACGCCGACAGCGCAGGGCTCTTGCCCGTTCGACAAATGCATTTCGCCTGGGATGGGGCCGTTCGCCATGTTGAAGACCGGCTTCTTACCCTCGAGATAGATTTGCTCGATGGTCTCCTCCAGAAACCGGCTGACCAACATATTTTCGTACATCCAGAGTTTTTGATCCCTAGTCGGTAACACGTTGAAACCTCCCTAGATTGTTTTTGACGGCTCGGCGTTTAGCGCCATTGACGTGACTTAAGCATCTGCCGTGCCAAGAACGCGATGCCGACAGTTGATTAAAACCGCTCGAATTCGAAGGCGTTTAGGTCTGCAAGGCGATCTCCATCCGAGACGATTGTCGCGCTCGTGCTTCACCTGTAGCGGACGACTTATCAAGCAGCTTCGGCCTCCGTAATCGACAGCAAAGCTGGCGCTGCGATGACGCGAGATAGTTTGAAGCCGGCGCGCTTGAAGATTGCGGCAAACTCCGCTTGCGTGCGCTCGAAACCTGGCAGCGCCGACATCATCAGCACGTCGAGGATCTTGCCGCCGTGTGGATCGTTGCCCGGCGGGATGACGCAATCGACCACGAGAACTTTGCCGCCCGGGTTCATGGCGCGGCGGATGTTTTCCAGGATCGTCACGCAGACATCATCGGTCCAATCGTGCAGGATGCGCTTGAGAATGTAAGCGTCGCCCGCTGGTGCCGATTTGAAGAAATCGCCTTCAACGCAGCTCCATTGCCCCTTTTGTTCGTCGATGCGCGCGTCGGCCAGAACGTGGGCCGCGTCGTAGTTGATGCCTTTGGCATTGGGCGCGAGCTTCAAAGCCTCGATGAGAAAGCCGCCGTGGCCGCCGCCGATATCGACAATGGTTTTGAATGCGGACCAATCGTAGGCGCCAGCGATGGGAGCATTTTCCAAATCCGAAAGGCTGGACATGCCGCGGTGGAAGGTGGCACCCGCCGCCTTGTTGGTTTCAAGATAGTCGAAGAAAGGCGCGCCAAAGATCGGCACCATGCCGTTCTCGCCGCTGCGCACGACTTCATCCAAACCACCGACCGGCTTCCAGAAAATATCTTGCGTTATCATCAGCACGGCATGATGCAGCGTGTGGGGCAGCTTGGTGCGCAGCATATCGGCGGCGGGTGTCAGGTGAAATTGACCTGTGTCGTCCTCGCGAAAAACGCCAAAACTGGCCAGCATCCGCAACACCCGATGCAGCGACTGGGCGTCGACCTTCAGGTCTTTGGCCAACACAGCAACTGTCTTCGGGCCGTCTTCGAGATGGTCGGCAATGCGCAGTTTCGTGGCGGTCGCCAGGGCGCCAGACATGATGTAACCCCATGCAAGGTCCACAATGACGTGTCCGGGATTGGGCTCCGACATTGGCGTTTGTTCTCCGTCGTTATTGTTGTTTTCATAACAGCCATATGCGACCGCCGCGCTGCGATATCGCGCGCTGAGGAAATCAGCAGTGACATCCCAACAGCCGACGGCTGGGCACCGCAGGCAAGCCGGGACTTTGGACCTTCCCGGCTCGTTATGAGCGCTCGTCCCGTATTCAAGCCAGCGGACGGAGTGCGGCGCGCAGCTGACGCTAGCGGGACACCCGGACTTTGCTGGTGCGGCGCAGATCTTCAAGCGCTGTGTGCGACACGGCTGTTTCGGCTTCGCGGTCGAACAAGCCATAGCGAACGCGCAGCGACAGGAGAGCGGCTTCTGTGCGATTGCGGCAGCCCGAGATTTTGAAGATCGCCGAAATGTGCGCTTTGACCGTCGATTCGGCGACTTTCAATTCATGCGCGATCGCCTTGTTCGATAACGCCCGCCCGACCAGCAGAAACACGCGCCACTGCTGCGGCGTGAGGTTCCATGAGGGCGGCGGCACGCCGACCGTCAGTGGTTGATGACCAAGAGAAGGCACGGGGGCGGCCGGAGTGCTCGTGCGCGCCCGGTCTCTATCGTCGGCGCGTTCGCGCGGATTGCGGGCGATCGTCACACTGTGTCCGTCTGCCATGACATGTCCGATTCTAGGGTTAGTGGTTACAAATCGAGCTTAGAATTTCTCTGAATAGTCGATTTCGTATCGACGTAAGTCGCGAGTAAACTGGCAAGCGCCGTGCCATTTCAGGCGATCTGATTTCGTTGAGTTATTTTTCGTTTCCAGTCGCACCAGCGCAACATGTGTTGCAGGCGACTGGCGCAGGTCGAACGCCGCCGCGTTCATCGCGGCATCCGCAATCCGCACCGCAGCAATTTTTGTCCGTTTCAATTGCTGTATTTGATCGGCCGCATTGGGAGACCACGCCTGACACACTAGTCGCAGGATGAGCGAACGATCGTCGCATCCGCGCACCGAAAGTCTGGTGCCCGTGCCACACCGGATAGTGTTCGAGCGGAAAAGCTGTGGCGGGATCGTCGCAGTTTTCAAAATTATTGAAGCGCGGCCGCTGCCGAAGTTTCGAGTTCGCCGTCTTGGTCGTCGCGCGATGACGCCAAGCTGCTGATTAAAAAAAAATATCGCGATCCGCGCAGGCCCGCCGGAAAATCCCAGATTGTTTTCGAAGCGCTCGCATTTGAGTGCCTGCAAAATTTTGGCACGCGGCTTGCTGAATAGTAGAGGTGAGTCGTCCTGCGCTCTTCGCGCCGGGCAGCTGCAAATGGAACTCCCAAACAAAAAATGATGAAGGAGGACACCTAAGCCATGTATTACGATCTCTCGATTGTAAGGGCGGCGACGCCGGGCCAGATAAAACTTCCCCCCATGTCGCGCCGTCAGCTGCTTGGAACCACTGCCGCCGTGGCGCTGGCTGCCGGCGTCATGACGACGGCATTCGGACGCCGCGCACTGGCCGCCGCTGGTTTCAGCGATGACCAGAAGCTGACGCTGCTGCGGGTGGCGCGCGATATCTATCCGCACGAAACGCTGCTCGACAATGCGCCCTATCAGGCCGTCATCGATGCCATCGTCGCCGAAGCTGGCAAGGACGCCAAGGTTGCCGATCTCGTGAACGCAGGGTTGGCCGACCTCGAGAAGCGCGCCAACGGCACCTACAAATCAAACTACGTCGCCGTCAAAGACCCCCTGCAGCGCGAGGGCATTCTGCGCCAGATCGAGCTTACCGATTTCTTCCAGAAGATCCGCGGCGGCCTGCTGTTCGGCCTCTACAACAACAAAGCCCTCTATCCGAAGTTCGGTTACGACGGTTCGTCCTGGGAAAAGGGCGGTTTCGTCAACGATCCTTCGTTCGGCAAGGTCGATTGGCTCAATCTTTAAAAATCCCAGGGAAGGAACAAAACAATGGCAGCGGCTAAATTTGACCTTAACGACGACAGCGTTGTCGTCATCGTTGGGTCCGGCGCGGGCGGTGGCACTATGGCCCACGAGCTCTCGGCAAAAGGCATAAAATGCGTCGTCCTCGAAGCTGGCAAGACGCTCAGCTTGGACGATATCGAAAACGACGAATGGGCGATGTTCATGAAGATCTCTTGGCTCGACAAGAGATATTCGGGCGGCACTTGGCACGGTTCGGTCAACCATCCAAACCTGCCCGCTTGGATCGTCAAGGGTCTTGGCGGCTCGACGGTGCACTGGGCGGCGGTCTCGCTGCGCTACCAGCCGCACGAGTTGAAAATGCTGACCACGACCGGCGGCGTACCCGGCGCCAACATCGCCGACTGGCCGATCAGCTATGATGAACTGAAGCCTTATTACGACAAAGCCGAACTCAAGATGGGCACCACCGGCGACGTCACCGGCATGCCGCATCTGCCATGGAGTTCGGACTTCAAGGTTCTGGCCGAGGGCGCCCGCCGCATCGGCTACAGCAAAATCACCGCCGGACCGATGTCTATCAACTCGAAAGAGCGCGATGGCCGTCCAGCTTGCCAACAGATCGGGTTCTGTATGCAGGGCTGCAAAATCGGCGCGAAGTGGTCGACGCTGTACTCAGAGCTGCCACGAGCCGTGGATAGCGGCAATTGCGAGATCCGTACCAACTGCATGGTTCTCAAGATCGAGCACGACAAGTCCGGCAAGGTCACCGGCGTTGTTTACGCCGACAAAGACGGCAAGCAGCAATCGCAGAAAGCCAAAGTCGTTTGCGTCGCCGGCAACTCGATCGAAAGCCCGCGACTGCTTCTGAACTCGGCCTCAGCCATGTACCCAGATGGCTTGGCGAACTCGTCCGGCCAAGTCGGCCGGAACTACATGACCCATATGACGGGTGGCGTTTACGCCGTCATGCCGGGCAAGGTTCACCAGAATCGTGGAACGCAAGTCGCGGGAATCGTCCGCGATGAGGCCCACCACGATCCAAAGCGCGGCTTCGTCGGCGGTTATACATTAGAAAAGCTGACGCTGGGCTTGGGCTTCTTATCCGCCTTCATGGTGCCAGGGCCGACAGGCTGGGGCCATAAAGTTTCCGGTGCACTCGAAAAATATGACCAAACATCAGGCGTTTGGATCTGCGGCGAAGATCTGCCGCAAGAGCAGAACGGCATCGAGCTGCATAAGACCGAGAAAGACCAGTATGGCTTGCCGGTACCTATCGTCAAGAAAACCGACCATCCCAACGACACCAACATGCGAAACCATGCTTACAAACAGATGGCGTCGATCTATGATTCGTTGGGATCGAAAGAAATCTGGAACCTTCCAGCTTACCCGGCCAGCCATAACATGGGCACGAACCGGATGAGCGCAAAGGCAAAGGATGGCGTGGTCAACAGTTACGGACAGTCGCACGACATCAAAAACCTCTTTGTGTCGGACGGCAGTCAATTCGTAACGAGCGCCTCATGCAATCCGACGCTGACAATCGTCGCTTTGGCGATCCGGCAGGCCGAATACTTGGCCGACCAGCTAAAGAAGGGCGCTATTTAGGCAACAGTTGCCGTTGAATCAGGCAACAACGAGTGGAAAAGAGGCTTCGCATTCTTGAGTAGGGAGCAGTTTTGGTTTAGCGAACTACTGATGACGCGGAGCCTTCCGCCACGGACTTGAACGAACACGTAACAACGTAACTGAGAATTCAGCACCTAGGGTTGCGTTGTTGCTGGGGACTCGAAGCGAGAAAGGGTATCACGATGATTGGGGGACTAAACATGAAAGCTAGACTTCTAGCAGCGGCCATGGGCGCCACTGCATTTCTCGGAGGCGGTAGCGCCTTCGCCGCCGATCTCGGTGGTAACTGCTGCGCAGATCTCGAAGAGCGCATTGCAGAACTCGAAGCCACCACGGCTCGCAAGGGTAACCGCAAGGTTTCTCTGACGATCACGGGTTGGGTATCGAGCCAAATCTACTGGTTCGACGACAGCATCGAGAGCAACGCCTATATCGTCGACAACAACAACGACTTGTCGTCGAACGTGAAATTCACAGGCTCTGCTCAGATCGCTCCAGGTTGGAAGGCTGGCTACAGCCTCTGGATCTACACCACGCTCGCTAGCTCGCTCGGCGCTAACGAAACGAACGGCAGCATCAAAGGCAACGGCGTCTCGATTGAAAACTCGTACTGGTTCGTCCAGTCCGACCAGCTCGGCAAGTTGTCGGTTGGTAAGCAGAGCTTGGCAGCAGATAACGCTGCACTCGGCACAGACTTCTCGGGCACTCTCTTCCCAGCCAACAGCGTGACCTTCGATGGCACGACGCTGAACCTGGTCGAAAAGGGCACGGGCGTTTACACCGGTACCCGTTGGATCACGGCAGCCTTCTGGTGCGAACATGCCGGCGTCGGCATCGCCAACGACTGCGCTGGTGGCCGTCTGAACGGTATCCGTTACGACACGCCGACCATCGCCGGGTTCACCTTCTCCGCATCTTGGGGTGAAGATGATTACTGGGATGTCGCTGGCCGTTACGCCGGTGAGTTCTCGGGCTTCAAGGTTTCGTTGGCTGCTGCTTACTCTGAGAGCACCGACGAGAACATCCTTGGCGTTGGCATCCAAAAGCAGAACGACAACCAGTACTTCCAGGTTGGCGGTATGATCAAGCACCTCGCTTCGGGCCTCTGGGTCCACGGCACCTACGGCTTGAACTTCATCGACAACGGCCCGAACTTTGCTGACAACCATCCAGATATCGAAGGCATCTACATCAAAGCTGGTATCTCGCAGAAGTACTTCGGCCTCGGCCAGACGCACTTCTACGGTGAATACGGCCTGAACAACGATGGCTTCGCTCATGGCACAGCCTTCTCGTTCGGCGGCGTTACCAGCAGCGAAGCGACCCGTTGGGGCGTGGGTGTTGTTCAGGAAATCGATGCAGCAGCAATGTCGCTCTGGGCTAAGTGGCGTCACCACGAGTACGAAGCTACGAACGCTGCAGGCGCAAAGCTTGACTTCGAAAACAACGACATGTTCCTTGCCGGCGCGGTTATCTTCTACTAAGACCCGCCTAAGCTAAGAACTAAAAATTGGGGCTGCGAATCGTCATGGTTCGCAGCCCCTTTTTTGTTCGGAGGGCATGAGCCCCCAGCACTATCGAGCCAATGCGGAAGGATCCGATGAGAGATGAAACGCCCGTGCGTCTACATCCTCGCGAGTGCACCAAACGGCGTACTCTATATCGGCGTCACCAGCGATCTTCATCAGCGGATGGCGCAGCACGAACAGGGGCTGATCGATGGCTTCACGAAAAAGTATGGCGTGAAGCAGTTGGTCTATTACGAATTTTTCGAATCGATGCCGCAGGCCATTCAACGCGAGAAGCGTCTTAAAGAGTGGCATCGCGCTTGGAAAGTCCGACTGATTCTTGCAATGAACCCTAGGTGGCTCAACCTTTTAATCCGGCGACAGGCGAAATTGCATTCGGACCAAGCGATGTTGATCGTGAAGGGCACTAAGGAAAATTTTTCTGCCCTTTGTCGTGGGTCGCGGCCTTCGTCGGGATGACGTCGTGTTTTGCTGGGCCTGGAACGCCAATAATATGCTTTTTATATGCAAATTCCGTCATCCCGGCACCCTGAAGGGCATGAACTCCGGCCGGGACACACGACAAGCCCGTTTTCCATACGCGAACCTTTGTCCGGGTTGCGGTGCGGGCTCTACGGGGCCATTATCTCAGGCATCAGTCGCTCAGAGAAACCAAACGCATGGTCACCATCGTCGACACCCGTGGCGCCCCATCTGGTGAAGCCGAATCGAACAATGGCCGTCCTCGCCACCCGGAAAAGGCGCACCGGCCTGAAACGCCTCAGCTCGTCAAGCCAGCCTGGATCAGGGTGCGGGCATCGTCGTCGCCGGTTTACGCCGAGACGCAAAAGATCGTCCGCGAGCATGGCCTCAACACCGTGTGCGAGGAAGCCAGCTGCCCCAACATCGGCGAATGCTGGAGCCAGCGTCACGCCACCATGATGATCATGGGCGACACCTGCACCCGAGCGTGTTCCTTTTGTAACGTCCGCACCGGGCTACCATCAGCCCTCGACGCCAGCGAACCAGAACGCGTCGCCTCTGCCGTCGCCAAGCTTGGTCTCGCCCACATCGTCATCACATCGGTTGATCGCGACGACCTGGACGATGGCGGGGCGGCCCACTTCGCGGCCGTCATCGCAGCTATACGCCGATCGGCACCTGCCGCCACGGTCGAGATCCTAACGCCGGACTTTCTGCGCAAGGACGGCGCGCTCGAAACGGTCGTGGCGGCGCGGCCCGACATCTTCAACCACAACCTCGAGACGGTTCCGGGGCTCTATCTCAAGATCCGCCCCGGCGCGCGCTATTTCCATTCGTTGCGGCTGTTGCAGCGCGTCAAGGAACTCGATCCCGGGATGTTCACGAAATCAGGCATCATGGTGGGCTTAGGCGAAAGCCGCGACGAGGTTCTCCAGGCGATGGACGATCTGCGTTCGGCCAACGTCGATTTCCTGACCATCGGGCAATATCTGCAGCCGACCCGCCGCCACGCCGAGGTCAAGTCCTATGTCACGCCCGATGAGTTTAAGGCCTACGAGACGATCGCCTATGCCAAAGGTTTCGCGCTTGTGTCGGCGAGCCCGCTGACGCGATCAAGCCATCACGCCGGCGAAGATTTCGCCCGTTTGAAACAGGCCCGTTTAGCGTCTGCCTGATGCCCCTTTGATCTTGCGGCTCCGCCAAGGCAAGCGAAGCTTGGCTTAGCTTGGCTCCGCCAAGGATGGGGTGTTCCCCTTCTCCCCTTGGGGATAAGGTGCCCTGAAAGGGCGGATGAGGGGGACGTTCTCTGCTATGAACACACCCCCTCACCCCTGCCCTCTCGCCTCATCCGCCGCTTCGCGGCACCTTCTCCCACTGGAGAAGGACAGCCATCCACGACCTTATCCCGAGGGGACAAAGGCGTGCTTAGCGAGCAGGGATGCGCTCACGAAAAAGGCTGTGATCAAGAAAAAGGGTGCCGGTCTCGCGCCGAAATACCGCCGCTTTAGAAGCGGCGGCGTGTTACTTGTCGTCTGAGTTGTTCGTCAAAGCCTTGAGCGCTGACAAAGCCGAGCTGCGGCATGGCCCCATCGGACCGACCGCCAACTCTGCATCCTGATCGCCGCGAATTTTGGCGTCGGTATAATTCTTATCGCAATAGGCAACCTGCGCCTTCTGCTGATCGACTAGGCTGACCTGACGCTTGGCGTCGTGATCTTGCAAATCGGCCAAGCCTTGCTGCGCTTCGCCACTGCCGGGCTCTGGCAATTTATCGAGCGATGGGGGCACGATGAGACCAGAGCGCTCAGCCATCTTGGGCGTCTTTTTCGGCGCCGAATTGGTTGTGAGGCCCGTCGCCTCGAAGATTTTACCGTTGAGCTGAACATCGTCGACGCCACAGCCGGACAGCCCAAACGCGGCGCTGATGGCCACTCCCAGCAAGATCGATTTCCAGCTATTTATCAGCGACATGTTTCAAATCCCCCGTCGGCTGACGCGTGGTCCGCCCGGTCGACCCCGTTTGGGGCTACAGCGGCTTTACGGCGTCATTGCGACTCGATAGATACGAGTCATACAAGAGTCCCACCACGCCAGCAACGATGGCCACGTCAGCAACGTTAAAGACGTACCAGTAAAAGCCATATGCGTGCAGCGAGAAGAAGTCTGCAACCCCGCCTAGTGCGAGCCGGTCGATAGCGTTGCCGAGCGCGCCGCCGATGATCAGGCCGAGGCTGACCGCCATCAGCCGTCCGGTCGCCGAGCGGGCGATCCACACCCATAGGGCCAGGCTGGCGACGATGGCAAAACCCATCAGCATCATCTGGCCGACAAAGCTATCCTGGTTGATCAGCGAATAGCTGATGCCGATGTTTTTGACGAACACGAGATCTAGGAACGAGGTCACGGCAACGCGGCCTTTGGCGGCGATGTCGTAGACGTTCAGCATCCACCATTTGTGCATCTGGTCGGCAACGAGGGTGACAAGCGCCGCGACGAGACCAAAGCGCGAGTACGGCCCCCAGAGATATCCGGACGCCGGCTGCTGGTAATTTCGATCGTGGCCCGTATCAGCGTTCATGCAAAACTCTCAAAGCCTATTGCGGCATCGTTATATCACTGCTTCGTGGGTCATGCGGATTTCGCTCTAACTACGTTTCAGCGCGCCGACGTTTCCCCAACCCCACCCGTCATCCCGTGCGCGCGTGCAGCGCGTAAGCGGTGCGCCGCAGATACGGGATCTTGCGCGCCGTAACAAGATCCCGGACCAGCGCCGCACCATGAAGGATGCTGCATCGCATACAGGATGAAGGGTGGATGAGTGAAACGTCAATCACCCGTCCCACGAGCATCAAGTCTCGCTCCCAGCGTTCGCGTTCGCTCTACCCACCCGTCATCCCGTGCGCGTGTGCAGCGCGTTAGCGGTGCGCCGCAGATACGGGATCTCCTTGTGCGCTAACGACTAACCCGCATCGATTTCGCGCATGGCGGCGGCGTCGCGGGCGGACAGATTTGGGAACTCCGGATCTGACCCGACGTCTGTTGTGATACGCCACGAGCGCGCGCACTTTTTACCCTCGGCTTTGTGCACGACGACACCGACGCTCTTGACGTCGGGCAGCGTGAACGCGCCGGGGGGCGCTGCACCGTTAGCTACCTTGATCGCAGACGTGATCGCGACTTCCGCCATATCAACACCGTTGAGGCTCGCCAGCAAATCGGGATCCGAAATCGAGACGACCGGTGCGGCTTCCAGCGACGAACCGATTTGCTTGTTGGCACGCTCGACTTCCAGAGCTCCCGTGACGACCGAGCGCACGGCGCGCACGCGGGCCCACTTTTGCGCGAGCTTGTCGTCGCGCCAGCTTGCCGGCACATCGGGGAACGGCTGCAGATGCACGCTGCCGTTATCTCCGGGACGATATTGCAGCCACGCCTCTTCGCTCGTGAATGACAGGATGGGCGCCAGCCACTTGATCAGCGCGTCACACAGAATATCGATGACCGTCAGCGACGCCTTGCGCTTGTGGCTCGAAGGCGCTTCGCAATAGAGCGCGTCCTTGCGGATATCGAAATAGAACGCCGACAGTTCGGTATTCATGAACTGCGACAACAGGCCGACAACTTTACGGAAATCGTAACTCTCGTAAGCAGATCGAATTTCGCCATCGAGTTCGCTCAAGCGGTGCAGCATGAGCCGTTCGAGCTCGGGCATGTCGTTGTGGGGAACCTCGTCGCCGGGTTTAAAGTGGGCGAGCGCGCCGAGCATCCAGCGCAGCGTGTTGCGCAGTTTGCGGTAGGTTTCGCTGAAGGTTTTGAGCACCGTCGGCCCGACTTGCAAATCGTCGGAGTAATCAGATGCTGCGACCCACAGGCGCAAAATGTCGGCACCGGATTCCTTGATGACCGCTTGCGGTGCCACGACGTTGCCGACAGACTTGGCCATCTTGCGGCCCTTCTCGTCCAACACGAAACCGTGGGTCAGCACGATGTCATAAGGTGCGCGTCCGCGCGTGCCGCAGCTTTCGAGCAACGAGGAATGGAACCAGCCGCGATGCTGGTCTGAGCCTTCCAGATACATGATGCGGTCTGGCCCGCCTTCGTCTTCGCGCAGGGTCGCAAGATCGTCGCGCTTTTCCAACGTGAAGGCGTGCGTGCAGCCACTATCGAACCAGACATCGAGAATGTCGCGCACCTGTTCCCAGTCGGCCTGTTCAGCGGCGGGCACGATGCCGTCGAGGAAGCGTTCTTTAGCGCCGTCGGCGAACCAGACATCGGCGCCGTCTTTTTCGAACGCGGCGATGATGCGCTTTTGCAGGTCGCCGGATTTGGCGAAGTCGCGGCTTGGTGCCAGGGCTTCAGTTTTTGTGTTGCGGAAGACGCAGATCGGCACGCCCCAAGCGCGCTGACGCGAGACAACCCAATCTGGTCGGCCGGAGATCATGCCGGTGATCCGGTTTTCGCCTGATGGCGGCACCCACTGCGTTTGCGTGATGGCCTTCAGCGCGCGCGACCGCAGCGTGTCACCCATCGCTTCGAACAGCACGTTACCGCCACCAAGATTGGAGAGAGGGTTAGTGTGAGGTGCTTCGCCCCCTCTCCCCGTCGTGGCGAAGCCACGCTCCGCGTGGAGAGGGAGAGGGTTGGGGTGAGGGGCGATACCCCCTCTCCCCTCGGGGAGAGGGTTGGGGTGAGGGGGTGGACTGCCGGCGCTTGTTGTTGACCCAACCGCCCCCTCACCGGCGCCTGCGGCGCCCGCCTCTCCCCGAGGGGAGAGGCTAAGGTGCAACGCCTTGTCGATGGCGATGAACCACTGCGGCGTGTTGCGGAAGATAACCGGCTTTTTCGACCGCCACGAGTGCGGGTATTGATGCTTCAAGCGGCCGCGCGCGATGATGTTGCCAGCGTCGGACAGCGCTTTGATCACCGCGTCGTTGGCGTCACCTTTGTCGCCGTTTTCTTTCAGCACGCGTTTGCCTTCAAAGCCGGGCGCGGCCTTGGTCATCACGCCATCGCCGTCAACCGTGAAGGGAATCTGTTCTTCGATATCTCGAATTCGTTCTTCGTCTTTACTAGCAAGCTGCCGATCCTCACCAAGTTCAACTCGCATCGGACTTGATGTATTAGGCGCGCTGAAATTTAAGGAGTAATTTTCGATCGCGACGTTTGCCGCCGGAATCCGCCTTTTTAGTTTGGTGAGTTCAGCTCCCATCCAGATGATGTAGTCGTCAGAGCCGTGACCGGGAGCCGTGTGAACAAAACCCGTGCCGGTATCGTCGGTGACGTGATCGCCGTCGAGCAGGGGAATGTCGAAGTCGTAACCCTCTCCACGGAGAGGGTGGGCGCAGAACATCATAAAAAAGTTGTCCGAGTTTACGGTGGCGAGCCGCTGCCAACTTTCGACTTTTGCGGCTTTCATAACTTCAGCGGCCAGCTTATCGGCAAGCACGAATTTTTCGCCGACTTTGGCCCAATTGTTTTCAGCGGCGGCCGTGACTTCATACAGGCCGTAGTCGATGCGCGATGAAAAGCTGATCGCGCGGTTGCCAGGGATCGTCCATGGCGTCGTGGTCCAGATCACGACGCTGGCCCCAAGAAGGTCAAATGCATCTGCACTGCGTGGCTCTTTTGAGCTCGAACTTGCACGGATCACAGGAAACTTCACCCAGATCATGTCGCTCTGGTAATCGTGATATTCGACTTCGGCTTCAGCCAACGCGGTCTTTTCGACAACGCTCCACATCACCGGCTTGGAACCGCGATAGAGTAAACCGTTCATCGCGAACTTCATGATTTCGGCCGCGATCACCGCTTCGGCCGCAAAGTTCATCGTCGAATAAGGGTTCTCCCAATCGCCGATGACGCCCAGGCGCTTGAATTCCTCGCGCTGCACCGAGACCCACTTGGCCGCGAAATCCCGGCACTGTTTGCGGAACTCGTTGATCGGAATTTCGTCCTTGACGCGGGTTGACCCCTTGGCGCGATATTCCTCCTCGATCTTCCATTCGATCGGCAGGCCGTGGCAATCCCAGCCCGGCACGTAGTTGCTGTCATGGCCCAACATCTGCTGCGACTTGACGACGAGGTCTTTTAAGATCTTGTTGAGCGCGTGCCCGATGTGGATATTGCCGTTCGCATATGGCGGGCCATCGTGCAGCACGAATCTCGCCCGGCCCTTGGATTGCGCGCGCAATTTTTGATAGAGCCCCATCTCGTCCCAACGCTTGAGCAGCTTGGGCTCGAGGTCGGGCAGGCCGGCACGCATCGGAAATTCCGTTTGCGGCAGGTTGAGCGTCAGGCTCCAGTCGCGGCCGTCTTTTTCAGCGGTCGCGGTGTTGCCCTTCCCCGCTTTTGCATCTCCGCCAGATTTCTTTTCTTGGCCGGCTCCGCCAGTTGTTTTCACTTGGCGGGCTCCGCCAGCTGTTTTCTCTGGGCCGGCTCCGCCAGTGTTCGCGTCTTTAGACATCATGTGATCTTTCGTTCGTACGAATTGTGCAGCTGCGTTCTAGCAACCTCGCGCCCGGGAAGCAAAGATGCTGCACGCCTGCCTTCAAAGGGCGCGAAGACGGCCGCTTTTCCTCTCTCCCATTGGGGAGAAGGTGGTCCGTCGATGCGAAGCATCGCTTCGTGAAGGGGCCCGAAGCATCGCTTCGTGAAGGGGCCCGAAGCATCGCTTCGGGAAGGGGCCGCGAAGCATCGCTTCGGGAAGGGGCCGCGAAGCATCGCTACGTGAAGGGGCCCGAAGCATCGCTTCGTGAAGGGGCCGCGAAGCATCGCTTCGGGGTTGGACCTGAAGCATCACTTCGCGATGACGACCGGATCTGGGGCTGGGCGCACGTCTACACGTCTCTCTACCCGTCATTCCGGATGCGACGCGGCAATTCTTAATTGCTGCGGCGCTGATCCGGAATCTTGTCGGCCGCATCGCACATGGCACCAATAAGATCCTGTATCTGCAGCGCACCGTCGACGACGCTGCACTGCGTACAGGATGACGGGTGTATCGTGCACCGGATGACGGGTGGGCTATGAAGTCATGGGCTTCTCCCCTTGGAAGGATGCACGTTGGTCGCGAGCAGCAAAGGACGCTTCAAACGGTCTCGAACAGGCCTGGCGCGCGCGTGCCCTCGGCCAGGAACGACAACACCGCTTGCGCCAACACGGGGGCCAGCAAAAAACCGTGCCGGTAGGCGCCGTTGACGCGGATTATATCGCCGCCCGACTCGATCATTATGCGCGGAACGTTATCTCTAAACGCTGGCCTGACGCCCGCACCCATGTCCAAGATCGCAGCTTCGGCAAATGCGGGATGCAACGCATAGGCAGAGCCCAAAAGCTCCAACGCCGAACGCACGGTCATCGCGCCTTGGTCTTCGCGCTCGATGACCGTTGCGCCGATCACGAAGCGGCCATCGCCCTGGGGCACGACATAGATCGGCTGACGCGGATGCAGCAGCCGGACGGGGCGCGATAACTTGATCTCAGCTGAACGGATGACGATGCGCTCGCCGCGCACGCCACGCAGGCAGGTCAAATCGGCGCGCGCACCATAACCGCGGCAGTCAATCGTCAGCCCACGAGGATCGCCCTCCCAGCGGACGCCCAATGCAACGTCGACGCCTGCGCGGACACAGGCAGACATCAGTGCGCTCAGCGCGGCGGTGGCATCCATGTGCGCCTCGGAGGCGAAAAATAACGCCCCGCCAAACCGCCCAGCGAGATCGGGTTCGAGCTTGCCCAATTCGCCGTCTGAAACCTTATCGTGACCTTGCGTCGCGCGCGCGAAGCGGGCGAGTTCGGCCTGATCGCGCGCTGCCGCCAGTACCAGCGTGCCGTTGGCGATCACGCCTGGGATCGCAGTTTGCCAGAGGGATAAACTTTTCCGGCCTAGATCGCGCACGATGGTCGGCGCTGATTCCGCCTCGCACTCCGGCGCGATCATGGCGCCGGCCCAGCGGCTGGCGCTGGCGAGGAACGGTTCGCTGCTGGCCTCCAAAAGTTTGACGCGCCACCCGGCGCTGGCCAGCGTCAAGGCCTGCCAGAGGCCGAGCACGCCGGCACCAACGACCGTTACGGTTTTATTGTTTACGCCTGCTTTCAAGCCGTTCGCCACCGCTGCTTCATTTTTTTTCCGCGCCCCCGTTCAAGTGGCGACTGTCTCGACTTTGAGACGGGTTTTGATGATGCCAAGCGCGGCCTTCAAAGCTTGGTCGGCATCCAATTTCGTGGTGTCGAGCGTGACGGCATCCTTGGCTGGCCAAAGCGGCGCGATCGTGCGACCGATGTCGCGGCTGTCGCGGCGACGGATATCTTCCAACACCACTTCGTAGGTTACCGTTTCGCCGCGCGCTTCGAGTTCCAGATGACGACGTCGCGCGCGCTCTTCGGGCGTCGCGGTGACGTAGATTTTGACGTCCGCCTGAGGGCACACAATCGTACCAATGTCGCGGCCATCGAGCACCGCGCCGCGTTTGCTGCGGGCCGCGAAGGCGCGCTGATAAGTGAGAAGCTCGGTGCGCACAGCGGGAAATTTTGCCACGACCGATGCCGCCTCGCCGGCCGCCGCCGTGCGCAACGCTTCATCTGAAAGTGTGGCAGGATCGAGCGCTTTGGCGGCGGCAACCGCTGCGGCTGCATCTTCGAGCTCGCCGCCGTTCGACGCGATATCGCGCGCGACCGCACGGTATAGCAAACCCGTATCGAGGCACGGCAAATCGTAGATTTCGGCGATACGCTTGGCGAGCGTGCCCTTGCCAGATGCCGCAGGTCCGTCGATGGCGATCACGACGGGATGGCCGCGCCTGATGCGCGTTGTTTGTCGGCTCGCGAATAGTCCACCGATTGAAAACCCGATGCCCGAAATCACCAATCCTAAACCGCCCGCGATAGCGGCGACTGCACTGCTGTAACCCGTACGCAACCAAGGTTCGGGATTGCTTTCTTCAATGACCTCTGGCGCGGTGCCAATGATGACACCCAAAATTACGGTGGCAATCGCGAACAGCAAAAATCCGCAACTGAACCAGCGGCCGCGCAACACCCGAAAGCGATCGTCGTTGCGCGACATCGCGCGATATCCGGCAAACGCCATGGCCGCGACCAAGGACGCCAACACAACGACGTAGGGCGAGGCGAAAAACTTTTGCAGCAGCAGCCGAGCTTGATCGAGCAACACCAGCGCGGTCGGGCTCAATCTATCGATCAGTCCGCCCAGTATCGGGTGCATCAATCGTCTCCTTAAGGAACCCTAACGTATCGGATCAAGCACCCGTACTATAGCGCGCGCCGAGCTGCTCCATTAGCCCCCGGAATTCGGGAAAGCTTGTCGCGATCATAGCCATATCGTCAACGGTCACCGGCATTTCGCTCGCTAAACTCATGGTGAGAAACGCCATCGCGATGCGATGATCAAGGTGCGTTGCAACTGTGCCGCCGCCCTGGACGGTTGCCCCGCCGGTGACGATCAGGCAATCGCCATCGACGCGCGCTGCAACGCCATTGACGCGCAAGCCTTCAGCAGTCGCGGCAAGCCGGTCGCTTTCCTTGACCTTGAGTTCGGCGAGCCCGTCCATACGTGTTTCGCCACTAGCGAAGGCCGCAACCGCCGCCAGCACCGGATATTCATCGATCATCGAGGGCGCGCGATCGGCGGGAACGTGAACGCCGTGCAATTTCGATGACCGCGCCCGAATGTCGGCAATCGGCTCGCCGCCCTCTTCACGCGCGTTGAGGAATTCGACATCGCCGCCCATTTCGCGCAACGTCGTATAAAGCCCGGTGCGCGACGGATTGACGAGCACACCGCGGATTGTGATGTCGGAACCCGGCACGATCAGCGCGGCGCAAACGAGAAATGCCGCCGATGACGGATCGCCCGGCACGGTGACATCGCGGCCGCGCATTTCAGCCTCGCCCCGGACGGTGATGCGCGTCTTGCCACCGCCATCCGGCTCGCATCGCACCTCGGCGCCGAAATAGCGCAGCATCCGCTCGGTGTGATCGCGGGTCGCTTCGGTTTCGATGACGGTCGTCTCGCCAGCCGCCATCAACCCCGCGATTAAAATCGCGCTTTTGACCTGAGCCGAGGGGACGGGGAGAAGATATTCGATCGGCAGCAGGCGGGCAGAGCCCTTGAGCGTCAGCGGCAGCGTTTCGCGGCCCTCTTCCAACACTTGCAGTCCCATCTGTTTCAATGGCGTGAGCACGCGCCGCATGGGCCGCTTCGACAGCGACGCATCGCCGGTCATCTGAACGGTCATCGGGTGGCCTGCAACGACGCCCATCATCAACCGCGTGCCCGTGCCGGAATTGCCGAAATCGAGCGGCGCGCCGGGTGCCACCAACCCGCCCGTTCCCCGGCCCGTGACGATCCACACATCGCCCGACTTTTCGGTCGGCGCGCCGAGCGCTGCGACGGCTTTGGCGGTATTGATCACGTCTTGCGCTTCCAGCAGGCCGGTAATGCGCGTGACACCAAGGCTCAGCGCGCCAAATATCAGCGCGCGGTGGGAAATCGATTTGTCGCCTGGAACTTTTGTCGTGCCAGAGAGCGCCGAAGCACGCTGCGCTGACAGCGATTGAGGGGGGGCGTGGTGCAAGCTGGAAATTCCGGGTGCGAAAAGAGTGTTTGTAGCGCTGGCCGAATTGCGCCGCTGGGGGCCAGAGGTAGCCAGACGGCAGATAGAGCGCTGGGCGGACCCCATGTCAACGCGGTTTCGCGCAGCTAATTTCAAGCCTCCAGCCCCCGTGATCCGGGATAGGCAACGATTTGCTTTTGACAGGGCGGGACACGTATGGCAGACCGGCCTGCAATTCCATTCTTTTATCGAGGCCAGACCGATGGCGACTAAGCTTTCGCGCGGGACTAAGCGCACCTGTCAAAGTTGTTCTACCCGCTTCTACGACTTAGAAAAAAAGCCGATTACCTGCCCTGATTGCGGCGCGGCTTACACGATTGCGTCGTCGCCGGCCGCGTTGGCTGCGATGCTCGCTGAAGAGAAGGCCGCCAAGAAGGTCAAGAAGCCGGTGTTCGTTGACGAGACGGAAGCTCAGACGGAGCTTCCCGCCGCCGAGGGCGAGGAAGCGGCCGACGTCGAGGCGGATGAGACAGTGGACGCCGCAGCTGACGAGACTTTCCTTGAAGAAGAGGAAGAGGAGGGCGGCGACATGGCCAACATCATCGGCGGCAGCGTCGAGGGCGAAGAAGAGGTTTGAGGTTTGGGCTTGGGCTTGGGCAGTAGGCAGTAGGCAGTAGGCAGTAGGCAGTAGGCAGTAGGCAGTAGGCAGTAGGCAGTAGGCATTAGGCATTAGGCATTAGGTTTTACGTCTTGTGGAGCGCTCCGCAATGGCGGCGGACTTAGTGCACGGGCTCCGTGGTCGCGCAGGCCGCGATCAGGGCGAACTGGCCGCGCAGACTTCAAGGCAGACTTTAGCTTAATCTGCTACCGTATTGGGGTTACGCTCAGGCGCGCGACTAGGGTACATAACGTTCTTGCATTTGGGGTCTGAAAGACTTATCAGGCCCCTTCGACCGAAGGCCCACCTTTGGTTTGATTTGGTTCGGGGCCATAGCTCAGCTGGGAGAGCGCTTGCATGGCATGCAAGAGGTCAGCGGTTCGATCCCGCTTGGCTCCACCAACACTTTCAAACACTTAGAACCGTTCGGCCCTCGGCGCTCACCCCAAGAAAAGGGTACGCAAACGGTACTGGTCAGATGGACAGGCTTAGCCCGCTAGAGCCCAGCGTCCGCATGGGGCGCATCACGAGCAAGGACACCAAGCCTGAGTTCGGATTACGTCAATCAGCTTGTGCGAGCGCCTGCAGAATTGGGCACGCTGGAAGTTGATTGGCTTCGCACGCCTCGGCGATCGGCGCGAGAACCCTTTCGAGCTTCCTAAGGTCGGCGATCTTGCCGCGAATTTCAGCAAGGTGGCTGACCGTAATGTCTTTTGCCTCAGCGCAGGCAAGGCCGCCTTGATCGACAAGGCGAAGCAGCGCCCGGATTTCTTCAATCGAAAAGCCCAACTCGCGCGAACGACGGACAAACTGGAGACGCTGCGTGAGGCTGTCGTCGTACAGACGGTGCCGTCCTTCCGAGCGACGGGGCGGCGGAAGCAGACCGATGCGCTCATAATACCGGATTGTCTCGATGTTGACGCCGGTGCGTTCAGACAAGCCGCCGATGGTCAAGATGATCGCTCGCGAAGTCGTGTTTTGCATCCTCATATTTTAGCCTTGCATCTGTAGTGACTACAGATAGTAGCATTGTGCCAATGGAAAAGGAACCATCTGAAAGCACAGCACGCGAAAGGGTTTTGGCAACTGGCGCTGTCCTAGGAGCCATTGCGGCATCGTCGTGTTGCGTGCTGCCTCTACTGTTCGTGTCGGTCGGGATCAGCGGGGCTTGGATCGGAACCCTCACCAAGCTTGCACCTTACCAGCCGATCTTTCTCGTGCTGTCAGCAGCATGCATCACGGCGGGTTTCTGGTCTGGCTACGGGCGCAGACACGTGGCGTGCGCCGGGCCGGAATGCGGAAGCGTGGCGTCGCGCCGGGCAACCAAAATTGCACTGTGGACAGGCATTGTCATCCTTGCGGTGGCCGCGTCGGCCGAGTGGTGGGCGAAACTCTTGACTTGAGGAGAGCGGATAATGCGCAGGCTCGCAATCGTACTGACAATGCTGATACCTTCGACGGTCGCAGTGGCTGCCGAGAAAAACGTCACGCTGGTGGTAGAAAACATGACGTGCGCCACCTGTCCGATCACGGTTAGAGCGGCAATCAGTGGAGTGGTCGGCGTGAAGGACGTCAAAGTCGATTTCGCTAAGAAGATTGCCGTCGTCGTGTTCGATGACGGTTTGACAAATTAGGACAAGTTCGCCGAGGCCTCGCGGGATGCGGGCTTCCCGGCCAAGGTCAAGGAATGACGGCTTATGACCAAACTGCAATCGACAATCACCTGCCCAGAGTGCGGCCATCAGGCGACGGAGACGATGCCGACGGATGCGTGCCAATATCTCTATGCCTGCAAGCGCTGCGGCCTGCAGATGAAGCCTAAGAAAGGCGACTGCTGCGTTTTCTGTACTTATGGCGACGTTCCTTGCCCTCCAATTCAGGAAGAGGGCAGAGGCACTATGGATAGGCCATCGTGTTGAACGCGCCACAATCGCAAGTACTATATCGCTCTGTTGCCGAGCGCATTCCACGCGACGATGCAAGCGCTGCTGAAAGAGTAGGAGAACTAAACTTTAGGCACTTTGCCCGAAACTAAACTGGCCAACTTGCAAACAAGTCGGCCAGTACGATCGTTGAAAATTTTTGCGACGATAAAGAAGCTTACATTCCCATCGCTTTGTGCGCTTCCGTCATGTGCTGCGCGCACCCAGCCATGTCCTTTTTGCCCATAGCTTCTTTCGACATGTCGAGGTGCATCATCGCTTCTTTTTTCTTGGCGGCATCGGTCATCTTGCCAACGCCCTCGTCCATCGTCTTCATGTGAGCATCGGTGCACCATTCGGCACTTTTGTCGGCGGCGGGCGCTGGCGCATCAGCGGCGATTGCAGGGATTACGAACGCTGCAGCGCCGGATAGAACGGCGGCAAGCGCCAATGATTTCATCGTTGAAAGCATATGTTTCACTCCTCGGACCTGGGTTGTTCGTTGGCGGTGAGGGCGGTCCGTACACGAGACGAATGAGCCGCCATTTCGTTCCCGTCCGACGTGCAGATGTGAAGAGGTTACGCCGCATCCACGTTGACTTCGTCGTCATAAAATCACCCGTCGGCCTGTGAAATCACCCGTTATCCCGTGCGCAGCGCACTGTCGACGACGATGCGCTGCGCACAGGATAACGGGTGGGTTGTGGATAGGATGACGGCTCGACGACACGCGCCAAAAAAAGGCCGGGATTTGCATCCCGGCCTTTTCAAATTTGTGACTAGAGAAACTTAAGCAGCAGGCTCGTTCGAAGACGACCGGCCCGCAGGCCCGCCGTGGGCGCGCTGCTT
>JANLPU010000048.1:0-189615 GCA_031367425.1 Hyphomicrobium sp. | reverse complement strand
GCGCGTCTCGTCTGCCGACCGTCAAGCGCTGCGGCGGATACGACGTTGGGGGGACGCTTGACCGCCGGCCGTGCCGCGCTTTCGCTCGCGCGTGTCGGCTCCGAAAAGAATGTCAGATGGTCCCACCAAAAAGAATGATGGATCATGGCAGCCGAAATCGCCTGATCGTCGGCGGAAAATTGTTCATTGCGTTAGCCCTGGACAATGGGCTGCTGCCAGGTACGATGGCGGCAGAACCTCTCCCACTATCGTTCCCCTTCTCACGTGGTCAGGCATTGGCCGCGAGCAGCTAATCCAGCTCTCGCGGCTCCGCCTGCTCACGCCGGTGCTCATGCGAATACCGGCCTCTGTGCAGAGGGTCGCAAACCAACGGAGAGTATCCAATGGCTGATAAGTCCAAGATGTATCGTGTCTATTCGATCGTTCCGCGCCCGAAGCAGGATGATTTTTGGCTAAATATCGGCGTCGCTTTCGCCCATGATGATGGCCAGGGCTTCAACATCATGTTGCAGGCGCTGCCGATCTATGGCGAGGGCAAGATCGTCATGCGCGAGTACGATCCTACAAAGGATGAACAACCGCAGAAGCCGCCATCACTCGCCGAGGCAAAGAAAAAAGGCGCGTAACGCCTTGCCCATCGGAAGATGCATTGAGAGCCCGCCAACCAAGGTGGGCTCTTCTACTTTTAAACTTCGATGTTGAAATCTCATTCGCCGAGTCTTGCACCGCTCGCCAACTCAGATCATTCTGCTCGGTACCTAGGCTAACCCCTGGGGCGTCGCGCGATGCTCCCCAACCGGAGTGTCCGTGATGACGAAGAAACTGCGCTTGCTCTCGAAGAAACAGGTAAGAGACCTCGTCCTCTACTGCCCCGCACACATTGACCGTCTCGAGAAAGCAGGCCAATTCCCCAAAAGGGTACGGCTGAGCTCGCACCGAACGGGCAGGGTGGGCTGGCTCGAAGATGAGATTTTTTTCTGGATCGAATCGAGGCTCGCTGAACGCAACGCTTCCTAATGGAGCGGGCCTCCGGCTCCAACCCGGAGGCCTTTCCATGTATGCAGGGATGGCCTTTCGCACGGCCTCTCTCAAAGGCCGTGCTCCCTGCCCGGAGCATTATCTCCATAGCTCCTCAGAGCACCTCATACTGCCACATCCCCGATGTGCTGCCCTCCGTGACTCCTTTAGCTTTTTGAATCTCATAGTGCAGAACCCAAACAGAGCCGGGTTTTGGGCTTGACGAATATTTCCATGCAGCGCGAGTATTCCGCTTTCAAACGGCGGGGGCGGATGCAATGCAGGTTTGGCGCACCAAATGCCTCGCAGTTTTTTTCACAATTCTCGCCACAAGCGCACACGCGCAGGACCCGGCGAGAATATTCGATTTCTTCCAAAACCAGATCCTGAATGAAGCGGCGCGTCAGCAACAGCGCCAATATCAGCGTCAGCAACAACAACAGATCGAAAATATTCAAAACGCATTGCACGCGGCATGGATTGATTGCTTCAAGGCGCGCATCTTGCAGCGCTGCGATGAAGCAATGCAATTTGATGGACTCTCGAGCTATGATCGCCACAACTTGGCCCGGCAGCGTGCCGACATCGCAACAGCAATTCAGGCCCAGCAGGACCAAGCGCGACGCGAGCGCGCCGAACAAATCGAACGCGATCGGCAAGCTCAGATCGAGGCGACCAACGAACAGCAACGGCAGCAGTTGGCACGCGACGAGGCGGCACGACGGCTCCAATTTGAGTGGGATCAAGCAGCCGCACGGCAACGCCAACAAGCGTTTGACGCACAACAGGCCGAGGCGGAACAAGCTCGTCAGCGCGACGCTAAGGAAAAAGAAGCCACCGCACTTAGCGATCTTGCTTCGGCGTTCGATGCATGCGGACGCTATGATGCCGACGGCTGCGATCGGATTCTTGCCTCGCCTTATGCCAGCAGACCGGAATTCCGTGCCGTAGATAACTGGCGCACGACTGCATTGGTCTTTCGTGCTGATCGTTTTGCCTGCCAGACTGGAAAAATTGAGGCGTGTAACACTGCCATCGGTTCTGCAGCCGCCACTCCTGACGACCGTAGCAAGCTCATCGAATGGCGCGCTGCGGCGATGCCCGTCACGCAAGCGGCAGCAACAGTCATCACCACCGGATCGGTGGCGCTCGCGACGGCGCAATCAATCCCCGCCATGATCCGCGAGTTGCCACTTTCTACCCAGATCACAGGTGGAGTTGCTTCTTTCCTCGCCATGACGCTCGCTTGGGTATTGGCTCGCCGAACACCCATCCCAAAGGCGTCTGGCGCAATAGTAGTCGGCACCGCTCCCCCGGTTGCTGAACGCAAGCGTCTTTTGCCCCTTTGGCGCTCACTCCGGCGCGCGGCACGACGCAGAGTCATTCGCGCAATGGCGATGCGCCGATCTGGCAAGATTGCCACAGAGGCTTCAGCGCCGCCGGCAATTCCTCCCCCGTTGCCCACAATGCTGCCGGCATCTGTGACTGATGATCCACCACGCGATACCGAAACCGCTGTTGATGCGATGCAACTTGCGCATGCCTACATGAGCGAATTCCATGATGACATCGGCAATACATTGACTGACCCCGCGTTTGCCGCGCAAACGCTCAACACTCTATCGCTAATCAGCCGCCAGCTCGACATCGCCGATCGTGCCGATCCTTCGGCGACCCTGACCGTCGAGGGTAAGGATGGCGAACCGAACACCCTCTCATTGACGATGATGAAGGGAGCCGCCCTGTACTATGAAGCAACGTGCCGGATGGCCGACAGTCCAAAGCGCGCCGTTCAATTGTTTGAGCAATGCCTGGAACAGACCCCGGACGCGGCCAATGCCTATTTTTGGATCGGAACGCTCCATGCTGACATGTTCAACAAAGCTCGTGCCATCGAAGCCTTTGAAAAGGCCCTAGCCCTCGAACCCGGCAATCTCGAATACCGCAAGGCCTTGGTACGCACTCAAAACATCTCGGGCACCCAGGTTGCTTTTGATCGCGCTGTCACTGGCACCCGAAAAACAATCAATTTCACCCGATGGGTTTGGACTGGGATCGTGGTCTTCACCTTGATTTCGTTTGTTTCAGCACTCATCCGCCAGGATACTGCGACTGCCGTAGCTATCTTTTTCGTCTTTTTAGTATTCGGTCTGGGACTGCGCTCGATCACCGCGGCCAAGACCTGGTTCAGCACCAATCTAAAGCTGTGATCCATGGCCAAGTTAGAACCTACTCTAGGCGAGTCGTTGTCCCTGATCTTGGCAGCGATGCCGCATTGGCTGGAGGATTTGTCCCACGCCGGGTGGCGGCCGCATCGCGTCTTCACCGGCAAACTTGAGCCAATCACTTCCTACCACCAACGACTCAGCCAACTCTATGATCGCTCAATCTATGGAAACTCCGAGCACCTGCGCGAACTCGCGTTCGATGTGACATCCGAAAGCATCGGCACTGCCGATCGTCATCCCAATTTGCCAGTAGGCATCGGCTTTGCCGATCTCTTCGTTGGTCTGCTCGTTCAGAATAATTTGGCGTTCGACTTCCCCGCCCTCGATCCCAGTCATGCCAATAACGAAGCCTACTCCATGCCGCTTCGCCGCCGGTTGGCCGACATCGAGCCCTATCTCGTTCATGAGAAAAAAATCCTTTCGAACTTCGTTCGAACTATCGCCACGTTCATCATCGGCATCTGCGATGAAGATTTGCCGGATGCGGCCATAGGCTACGACGTTGAGACAAGCAAACCAACACTCTCTGCGCCATTGCTTTCGCTCATGCCTAATCCACAGTTGTTCGTCGCCAAAATCGTCGCAACGTTTTTGAGAGAAGCTCACCAAAGCAACGATGCTGCCGCTACACTACCCTTTTCAATCACTCGCAACCAAATCATCATCAACACCCTCGCGGCGTCAAATCTCACGCCCGAACAATTCCGCGCCAATCCGACGAAGCTCGTGTTGCCGGAGGCATCTCAGCTTCCCCCCATGCAGCTCGCCGAAACGTACCTCGCCCACACGCCGTTTGCAGAATTCATCAAGCTGTCAATTCCATTCGCGATCCCGCTCGCCGCCCGCTTCGAGCATTGTCACATCATCGGCGGCACGGGGCACGGCAAGACCCAGCTACTGCAGACACTCGCGCTCGCCGATTTTGATGACCCCACTGCGCCCTCGGTTGTGATCATAGACAGCCAGGGCGACATGGTGCGCAAACTCTCACGGCTCAAATGCTTTGCGAACAGCGACCGGCTCATTATCGTTGATCCTTCCGACACAGAATTCCCGCTCGCGCTGAATATCTTCGACATTCACAGGGAGCGCCTCGATGCGCTCACGCTCGGCCAGCGCGAGCAAATCCTCGCCGGCATTATTGAGCTCTACGACTACATCTTCGGCGCCATAGGTGCAGACCTCACGCAGAAGCAGAGCGTGGTCTTCCGCTATATCACCCGCCTCATGCTCGACATCCCGCATGCGAATATCCAAACGCTGCGACAGCTGATGGAGGACGACAAGCCTTTCCGCCCGTACATTGACCGGCTGACCGGTACGACCAAGGCTTTCTTCGACAATGAATTTGCCGACCGTTCGTTTGTCAGCACCAAGCAGCAGATCCGCCGCCGCCTCTACGGCATCCTCTCAAACCCAACATTCGAGCGCCTGTTCTCGAGCGACGCTAACAAGCTCGATATGACGGCGGCACTCGACAGCGGCAAAGTCATTCTGATCAACACGGCGAAGGATGTTCTCAAATCCGAAGCCTCTGCTTTTTTTGGCCGCTACATGATCGCGCTCGTCATGCAGGCTGCATTCGAGCGCGCGGCGCAAAAGGAAGAGCAGCGTCGTCCCGCCTTTCTTTACATTGACGAAGCCGCCGACTACTTCGACGGCAACATAGACACGCTTCTGATTCAAGCTCGAAAGTTCAAGCTCAGCGTCACGCTGGCCCATCAATTCCTCGATCAGCTCACCCCCAGCCTGCGGGCTTCCATCATGACGAATCCGGCCGTGCGCTTTGCCGGTGGCGTCTCGCAAAAGGATGCCAATGCGCTCGATTCCGACATGAGGACCACCGCGGGTTTCCTGATGGGGATGCATAAGAGGAGGGAGGAGACCGAGTTCGCATGCTACGTCCGCAACGTCACGCGCTCGGCCGTGAAGCTCGTCATTCCGATCGGCAGCGCAGAACGGGAGCCGCAGATGACCGAGGACGAGTATGCGGCGGCACTCGCTCGATCACGGGCACTCGTAGCAACGCCACTTGTACTTGTCACACCGGTTGCAGCACCGGCCAGGGTAACCCCTTCCCCCACTCCGGCCCCGGTCGATGATCCGACAAAAGCTAGCGAGTGGTAATGTCATTGCGCAACTGTTAGCCCTTCTCGCCCGTCAACCGTTCGGCAGTGGTTATACAAAAGCGGCCCTCAGCCTCACTGTGATCGGCGACGGAATACACCACCTCAATCTCGTCCGTTGCTAGGGGCAGACCTGACTCAAACCAAAAATCCCCAAGCCGACATCTCGCGGCTCGTCCTTACCCGTAAGCGTAAGTCCACCACTATTGATCAAACTTGAATGAAGCGATCGCGTCGAGGAACACACTTTCCGCATCTGCCAACTGATCCAGCATATGGAAGTTCATTGGTTGCGGTGCGTCGACAATGAGCAATCCCTTGACTGCTTGCAGCCCACCTAACTTCAGGTTCTTCGCTAGGGCAGGAAGCCTGGCGCGAAGATACTCGACGCGACGGATATGCCTCAGCAGCTTGTCTGGCTTCTCTCTGCCTTTTGAATGCTTGACCATCCGGCCTCGATACTCGGAGAGTCGCGCAGCTACTTCCGTCTCCGTCCGGCAGAGCCTCAAATTCTTGGCCTCGATCACCCACGCAGTCCGCTTGTTTTTGGCGATAGCGAAGACGTCGATGTCACCGAACTGAGGATCAACCTTCTCGTTGAGCAGCGCCGACAAACTGCATCGCATCCGAGCATTCAGGCCAAGCACGTTCAGTCGATCTTCTACCGACCTCTCGAAAGCTTCCCCGCTTGCATTCGCCATAGCACCGGCATGGCTGCGTGCAACCGACGAGTCCCAGTAATTGCCTTGCAGCTCCCCTTCATTAAGCCCAGAAATCGCATACATGATAGCATCGCTCACGAATGCCGGAACAACAAGCACCGTCGGATCGTCCGCATCATTAATCGCAAGCAGAGGTCGATTAATCAGAGAGTATTTTCGGTCGAACTTGCTGAGATCTCGATCTGCCTCGGGCAGCTCCGCGCCCCACGCCGGCCGACACCGCAGCGTGAGCCTGCGAAGCAACTCCGACACATCTAACCGAGGATAAGCGTCATTCTTTCGAAGCTCGTCCAAAAGCTCGGAATGCCGAGCAAAGAATACCCCTTGTCCTCGCCTCTCGGCGGCTTGAACCAGGGCGAACTGAAGGTCCACAAAAGCCTCTGATGAGGTCTGATATTCACCTTCCACGGCAGCACGAAGCTCCGCACTCCAGCCTAAGCGTTCGGGTGGCGGTTCCTCATTGGACGCCTTGCGCTTGCCATACCGCTTGTCCGCTTCATTGAGAGCCCGCGTATGAATCCATGTCGCTCCGGGAGCGAGCAGCTTTGCAAACACATCCCTCTCGCAAAGTACGTCACCCGCCGGACTCACGCGGATCTTGGGCGGAATAAGGCCGCCTCTGATAGCAGCGAACAACTGGCCGTTTGCCATTAGCAACAGCGCCTTCGCAAACAGCTCATCTACTTCAACGCGACTTGGGATCAAACCACCGACTTGCGCAGCTTCGCAGGCGGCTATCTCGCAGATCCCCTTGGCCGCTCTCTGCACGGCATTGATCTCGTTCTGACGGGCGAACGCATCGTCGTCTGCCTGGTTACCGCGGATCGACCTCAGCGCACGGATCGTGCTGCGCCAACGTGATTGCTCACAGCGCGCCGCCTGAAATCTGCGGGCAGCGGTTTCTACCAACGCTCTCCGGTCAAACCGTCGAACGTCGGAAACGATCGAGTCGAGCATATGATCCCGATACTCCTTCAGGAATTCACGACACTGTTCCTCGCCGTCAATCTCGCTTCCCTTCGTTCTGCCTCGGAATGCCCAAACCGATCCGCATTTGGCTAGCGCATGCGCAGAAAATGA
Source organism: Hyphomicrobium sp. (assembly GCA_031367425.1). Taxonomy (GTDB): domain Bacteria; phylum Pseudomonadota; class Alphaproteobacteria; order Rhizobiales; family Hyphomicrobiaceae; genus Hyphomicrobium_B. The sequence goes on along the minus strand of JANLPU010000048.1, from coordinate 182,442 downwards.
TATCGCCCGGAAATCATCTATCAGTCCACGTCCCGCGAGCCGTTGCAGCGGCGTGATCGGCTCTTGCGCGTGAAGCCAACGCCAATCCTCTGACCCGATAGCCGCTTCCACAAGCGCGACGAGCCGTGCGCGGGTCACGCCCGACTTACTCTTATCCGCGAAGGTTTCCAGTGCCGCCGCAACGAGCTCAACTTCTGCAATGTTCTGTGCTGTTCTGAGATAGCTCGGCCAATCGACCGAGATCGCAACTCTTCCACACCGCGCTACGCCATGATCACCCGCGAACTCGACAGTCGCAGGCAGCGGCACTTTGTCCGGTTCGTCACCGTCAACCGCACCGGCATGAAATTGAGCATCTTCCGGAAGATCGATGCGGACCCTGTACGCTCCGGGCGGGAAGATCGCCGACTGTTCCCGGATCAGTGTTGGCGCGATCTCAGCAAACCATTCGACAACCGCATTCCATATCTGATAGCGCCAACTGCGTGGTTCGCCATCTCGGGCCGTCGTCTCGATCCACCAAGTCCTACTGGCCACCGAGATTGCACCTGTCAATCTAGACTCGCTCAGGTCCTGGACGTTCGCATAGATCGGCCTGATCCCGTCTCGCCCCCAGTCCTTCCGTTGAACGACTTTGTAGCCGCCTTCCGGCAGAGGCAATGCACGCTGATCTTGCCGCCTGATGCCTTCATGCCGAGGCCTCAGGATTTCACCGACATCAATGAGAATGTTGCACGGCGGTGTCATCTCCCACATGTGCTCAGGAACCAGGTTCCCTTTCGTTCCCTTCCAGAATCCGAACATGTTTAGCAGTCCATTCGGATTCGTAAACGTGAACCCCTGCTTCTCCAGCATGTCTTGCTGCTTGAGCATCCGAAATAAGTCGTTGAATTTCCCATCATCGCACGGGCCGAGGGTCGCAGCGTCCGCGAAGCCGAGTGTCAAGAATTGCCAATGATCAGGAACGTTTGACTCGTCGATCGGTGGGGCCACAATATGCGGGCATCCCCAACCGCTAGCCAAGAGAACCGTTGCGCTCCATCGGCAATCCGGCTGCTCTTCTGTAAAGCGCCAGAATCGCTTGATGTCTTCGCCCAGAAACTTGTTCGCGTCCTCGGGCAAACTCCTGACTGCTGCGAAACCACCGGCAGGAAATCCATCGAACTGCACGGGCAACTGGACGATGTGCAGGAATCGCCCAGGACGAAAAGAGCGTACAGACGCACGCATCCCATATTTGTTGGGCGGCGAGAGTTGAATGTGCGGCACCGGCCAGAAGCCCGTAGCTTCCGAATATCGCTCTTGCTGTTCGAGCAGCCGACATTGCAGAGTCTGCTCAATCCCGCCAAAAACCGCCGCGCCAATCAGCACCGACCGCACAGCTACCGAGATGTTCGACGGCGCTGCCACTGTGATCCACTCGCCATCCTGCAAGAGAGGATGGAACTCCAACGGGGTATCACCGGCCTCCCTGTCGCTGACGTAGGGAAAATGTTCTTCTTGAAGGACGAAGCTACTTAGTTGATCCGGATTGATGCCCAGCTTTCGCAAAGCATCACTCCGGAAGCGGACTCGCCGCGCCAGTTGCTCAAGACGTTCCTTGTTTGGAAGTGGAATGGCGCCCATAGGCTCGCCCGCCGAGTCAATATCGCGCGAGAGTGACGAGCGCTCTGCAAGTGCATCACTGAGACGAAGCAGTTCATGCACAGCCTGCAATGCGTTCTCCTTTAGGTCTCCGTCCGGGAGAGACACGAAGGCATCATAGACAGTTTGCGTATATGGAGCAGCAGCCCCCCAACGGCCGAGGATAATTCGATAGCTTCCCTCCCGAGTATTTATCTGATCACAGAACACGTCCTCAATTGGGTCTTCCAGTCGTTCGACGCGCGCCTCAACCAAGTAATCATTCAGAACCTTGGATAGCTGCTCCCGCGTCGGCTTCCGCTTGCCATTCGACCTGGAGATGACCATGCGCAGCAGCCATTCAAGGCGGATGTCGTTGGCGTGTAGGCATGGCTCGGTGAGTAGACCCGCAATGATGTCGACCGCATAAGTGCGGCTCCACTGGCCAATCTCAGTCATGAGGTCCGGCGATGCCGCCGCCGTTTCGTCCGGCAAGCCCGGCGGCCGCATCCGAGACAGCAGCGCCTCAATATCGATCGGTGGCTTACTTTCGGTCATGTTCAGCTCTGGGACCACACCGCTCGGCGCTTTGCTTGCAGCATATTGATCTGGCAGCGAAACAACAATTGTGAGCCCTAGTTGTCCACACGCTCCTTTTTCCGCGCCGGAAGCTCTGTCCTGCCCTCGCATTCTTTTTGGTAAGCCCTGTATCTATCTTGACCGCGCGGTTGCCGCGTCAGTGAGCAATTCATTGTGATTTTCGTTTTGGGGGCAAAGCTTCGAGCTGCGCACGCAGGGCTTTGGGCAGCTTAATGTTGTCGAGAGTCCAGTCACGAAGCTCGTGCGCACGTTGGCGGTGCTCACTGGGTGCATCTACGGTTGTCAACGGCTCAACTATGGTGCGCAGCAGAACGGGCTCGTGGGAGGCACTGCGCAGGGTGATCGAGGCGTCGTGCCGGTAGTCGGCGGGTGCGAATGGGAAGTTGAAGTTGAGAACGACATGGCGCAGCTCGGCGCCGCGCTTGCCGGATACCGCCTTCTCCAGCGGCAGTCCGAAATGGCAGTCATGCCTCTTGGGGTTCCGCGCCAGCAACTCGCGGCGCGAGACACTCTTGGACCGCGCGCCGCCAAGCACGCAGGTATCGAGGGGATAGCAAAGCCGGCGCAGCGCAAAGACAGCTTGGTCGAACTTTGCAAGTTGGTCGGGAATGAAGGCGTACCCGAAGACCATGTATCGGTTGTCGGCGTTGCCCTTGGTATGAAGGCAGGCCATGTAATCTGGAATCGTCTCGTCGATCCATGCGCCGACATCGATGATGACTGGTCTGGCGAAGCGCTCGGGTAGCAACCTAGCGGCGATGCTCCCGAGCTCGCCATAAAGAGCCTCAAGATCATGGCCGAATGGCTTGGGCTTGCCGGATGCGCGCTTGTAGTCGGTCGCCGACCGACCGTTCAGCAGCAACACGGCCTTCATGTACTTCTCGAGCGCGTGAACCGCGAGCCAGAAGAAATCAATATTGAGGCCATGCTGGTGGCACCAGCGCGCGGTGATGTAGTTGTCATCGGCCGTGGCGATGAACAGGCCGCGCACGATGGTGAGCTTGTCGGCATCTATGGGCGTTGGTGCGCGTGCCATCATTATGTCTCCCGTTCGCACGCCGGGCAGCCCGTGCTGCGTTGTGCAGGCTTACCTAGCCGACACTGGGGTGATTCGGCGCGAGAGGGTTCGTGACCTGCATGAGCGGCAGCGAGCTTCGACATGAACTCGTGGACCTGACGACCGCTGTTTGAGGTGGTGCGGTCGCGGCACGTCGACTACCTTGCGATTGGTCGGGGTTGATCGTCGACGGCAGCTTTCTCTGCCCAGCGACGTTCTTGGGCAGCGGCTCCGCCGCGACGGTTTTAGCCCAGTTGAATTTTTGGTGCACCCAATAGCGTGAGCGGCGGTTTGTGCATCCGCCTTAGGTTCGCAACCGCTTCGTCAGTGGAAAACCTCCATGCTGCAAGTGTATAGATCGATTTTCGCGGGCAAGGTAGCATCAGCGAAGTCACGAAATTGGGTACCATGGCGGCAAAACCGAAGCTCACCGTCGAGAGTCTAACGAAGCTCGGCGCCACACGACTGGCCGAGATTCTGATCGAAGAGGCCGGACGCAACCGCCAGCTCAAGCAGGCGGTGAACATGGCACTCGCCGCCAAATCCGGGCCGTCTGAATTGGCCCACCAGATCCGCAAGCGGCTTACTCAGCTCGCTGGTTCCGGAACATTCATATCGTGGGAGAAGGCTGGGGAGTTTGCGACAGAGCTTGAGCGCCTGAAATCGGCCATTGTCGAGACCATCGGGGCCGATAGTCCGAAGCTAGCTGTCGAGCTGCTCTGGCAGCTTCTCGATCTTCATACCGCAATCTTCCAACGACTCGACGACAGCAGCGGCCGCGTCGGTACGATTTTCCGGACCGCCTGCCTGGAACTCGGCTCCCTATTGAAGCGCGCCAAAACCAAACCGGGCGAACTCGCACCGATGGTGCTGCGCCGGATCACCGACAATGGCTATGGAATCTATGATGGGATCGTACTAGCGCTGAACGACGCGCTAGGACGCGAGGGCCGGAATGAGTTGCGTAAACTACTCAACAAGGCCCATGAAGTGCATCTCGTTTCGGAAAAGCGTGCCGCCGTCCGACCCGGTCAATTCGATTACACACTGAGTGGCCTTTTGCTTGCGCTGCGCGACATCGCCGATTGCGAGAACGACGTCGATACTTTCATCGACACCTACGAAGGCTTCGACCTCACCAATCCCGCCTATGCGACAGAGATCGCGCAGCGTCTGCTGCGTGCCGGTAGGGCCGAAGAGGCATTGGTCTATCTCGACCAGGCAGGGCCAAACGACCGGAACCGACGCTTCAAAGAACTCGATTGGAGCGATGTACGGATCGGCGTGCTCAATGCGCTCGGTCGTCAGGATGAGGCTCAGACACTGCGGTTCTCTTTGTTCGAACGATACTTAAGCGCGCCTCATCTCAAGGCATACTTGAAGCAGCTCAACGATTTCGATGACGTCGAGGCCGAGAGCCCTGCGCTCACCAAGGTGGAGAGCCACGCCGACGTCCATGCCGCACTCGTCTTTCTGATCAATTGGCCGGCACTCGGTCGTGCCGCCCGTCTCGTCGATGCCCGCATCAAGGAGATCAACGGCGATCTTTATGAGCTGCTTGATCCGGCGGCATCGGCATTGGAGAGCAAGCATCCACTGGCGGCCGTTCTGCTGCGCCGGCGCCTGATCGATTTCACACTACGGAAAGCACGCTCCACGCGGTACCGGCACGCCGTGCGGCATGTGTGGGAAATCGAAAGCCAGCAGTCCGATATCAAGGATTATGGACGACACGAGAGCCACGACGAGTTCATGGCGCGGCTCAGGCGCGAGCATCCGCGCAAGCCGGCATTCTGGTCGTTGCTCGCGGAGTGAGGGCTCTTGCGCTATGATCGCTCTGAATCGATCAGCAGACATGCATTTATTTGGCGAAGGCAGTTTCCGCGAAACGGTCGCGATGACCGCTTCCTCTGCGTTGCAGTAGCGCATGCACCTCTCGATAAAGTGATGCCTTTCGTCATCGCGGCACATACCAAATAGTGCCTAACCAATGTTCCGCTTACTAACCGTTTACGTCGCCTCGCGTGCGTTCCATGTTTATTTTCATGGAAAAGCGGAATCACAAATCACAATTCGAATACGTCGGACGCAATGCCGATGATCGTCCGCTTTTCCTCTCCACCCGCGACGAGAAAATCTTCCGCTTGCTCGATCCAGAGCATGGCTATCACTACCTCCCATCAAATTGGATTCGTGCCTTCGTTGGCGGCGACGAACTCAGAGTCGCAAAGCGCCTAGGCCGCCTAGCACGCGAACCGCACGGCTTCCTCGAACGTCGGCAAGACTGGTACAAGCACGGCATTTATTCGCGCACGACAAAGGCCGATGTTCACCTGGGTGAGCGCCGCGTGCGCGACCGCGATCCTTTCGCCCATCGCCTGCTCGAGGATTTAGTCCAGGCTTCAATCGCACTCGGGCTCAAATCCTTTCCTGATCTTCAGCTCATCCCTTGGCTTGATCTTGCCGCAACGGGAAAGATCCCACAGGCGACGATTGAGAGCTCCGAGCCGCACGCCATTCCCCTTGCTTCAGGCAAGCTTATTCCTGATGGCAAACCGTTCGCAATCAAACACGGGAATGCCTGGCGCTTCATTCTCGGTAAAGAGATTGACCGCGGCACCGAGCCGCTTTCGACAGGCCATGCCCGCCGTTCAATCCGGCAGAAGTTCGAGCACTACGCTGAATGCTTTTCTAACAAGCTCTATACCCGCCACTACGGGTTCCCGAATTCCATCGTCCTCTTCATCACCACGTCGCCCAAGCGCATGGCGAGCATGATGGAACTATGCGGGGAGGTCATAGGTCCCTGTAGCTACCTCCTTTTTGCCCACACGACAGATTGGGCAAACGCACCCCGGTTCCCTCCCCCCAATGGAGATATGCTTGGCCCCTTTGAACGGGTTGGCCACCCGCCATTCAACCTCGCAACCTTTGGAGAAACCTGATGTTTGGAAAACCAAAAGCACCACAAATACCCCACTCCGGGCTTCCATTCGACGAACTCGTCGAAAAAAGGCGCAATCTCGACTTGGAGATTGCCGGCTGCCAAGATGGTGAAGTCGAGAAGCTAAAGTCAAAGGTCTCGTCCGTTTGCGCTGCGCTCGGCATCTCGATTGCGGAGTTGTTCGGCATAAAGGGAGAAGCCGAACCGAAGCGTCGCAAGCAGGTGCCGCGGATCAAATATCGCGACCAGGAACACCCGCAGAATACGTGGACGGCCAAAGGTAAACCACCGAAGTGGATGCAGGAGAAACTGGACCAGGGAGCGACGAAGGAGCAGCTCCAAGTATAAGAGCGAAACTTTGTTCTGCCTACAGCCCCGCTCCGGCGGGGCTTTTTTATAATCCAATCGGGGCGATGAATGTCACCCATCGCGTCGACAACCTCGACTGCGCAAATACTGGAGGGGCCGCACCGAACGTGGAGCGACCCCAAATGGCCGGGCGGCCGGTAAAGACCAGCGCCGGTATCACCGGCCCCTCGGCAGTCGCTGGCGCTTATGCCAGACGAGCGGACCACGACCTAATAAATCGTACCAAGTCGTGAGATTTGCCACAGCACTATCGCTTTAAAGATCGCCACTGAACGCGCGGTGCAACATCGACTGGAAAACGTCATCGAGGCGCTTCCCGCTCGCCGCTTGCTGCACTCCCAGTTCGCGGATTTCACGAACACGCTGCGCGAACTGGTCTTGCAATGCCAGTGGCGGAACGAGAATTGGTATTCGATTTAAGTTCGCTTGGTTCAGCTTGGGCTGCGCACTGCCTGTTACGTAATCCGCCAAGTTCCGGAGATTGAGAGCCGCACAAAGAAAGGTCAAATCAGCATTGCCGTTGTACGTGACAACATGCGCGTGGTTGTTGACCCAGTATTTTCCGTGCGCCACGAACGCTATCGGCGTTGATCGCGCTAGTAAATTTGCACCATCCTCACCTATCAAAAGCGCGGTCTCGTCAAACAAGTATCCCTCTACATAATCGATGATACCGCTCGCTCCATAGTAAGGATACTCGCCCCTCCGCTCAGCGCGATCAGCCGCTTTGACCGGCCGCCGCTTGCCGTCTTTGTTCCGGACCAGTTCGCCAAACGGCTTTATTGGCCACCCCCATGTGTTTTGTGCCGGGTCACCAAACATCTCATGGAACAGCGCCGGGATGAGAGTGGCAGTCCGCTCATCGGCTTGAGCACGCAGCTTCCGCAACTCGTCCGCTTCGTCCAGCAGTCTCACGATCCGCTGCTGTTCGGCAAGGTCCGGTACCGGGATCTTCCAATCCTCAATGGTTGTCTTGCGTATTGATGGCGGGTTCGAATTGCTTGCAAAGTCCAGGAGGTCCTTCGTTGCTAGCAGCCTGAACAGAAATCGTGAAAGCAACATATCGCCGGGAATAACCCCCATCACGTTGTTGTCTACGCAAGCGCTCTGAGTGAGGATTCGCTTCTTGTTCGTTGCGATGGCGGCGCCAACCTTCGGAAAAATTACAGTGCCTGGTGGCAAGAGGGTGGCACCCAGTTGCAGACGCGTCTCATCTGAAATCGAATGTCTCGCAATCTGCATGTTCCGCTCGTTGCCAAGCGTGTTCATATCCCCGACTTTGAAAAACGGGATCGCCTCGTCTTGTAGGCCTTGCGTTTCCATAGGGAACCCTGCGCCCGATTTGACTTCCGCAATGTCTCCCAACCTCGTCAACGGCGCGTTACCTTTCATGACGGTTCCCCAAGCTGAGAGAGCAGGGCCTTACCCCGGCGAACAATCTCGTCTTCGAGTTTGAGCACTGCACCAAGGATCTCAGCGGGTGCATCGTGGATAACGTCGACGGTCGTGACTGGTCTGTATCGCCCGGCAGCAAGGCTCCAGTCGTTCTCGCGGATCTTGTCAATCGACACGCAATAGCTGTTCGCCCCCTCTTCTCGCTGCGGCCACTTGGCAAGCATGTCGGGAATATCATTCGCGGCGATTTCCGTGCGCTTGTCGTCGAGACTGAACCCGTCCGCCGTGAGGTCGTAGAACCAGACGCTCTTTGTCGGTGTTCCCTTCGCGAAGATGAGAGCCGCCGTCGCGACGCCGGCATACGGCTTGAACACACCGCTCGGCAGACTAATCACCGCCTGCAGATCACATTCGGTGAGGAGCAGTTCTCGGATTGTCTTCGCAGCATTGTTCGAACCGAAGAGAACACCGTTCGGCAAAATTACCCCGGCTCGCCCGCCAGGCGCCAGGTGATCAACGAACCATTTGAGGAACAGCAGCTCCGTCGCGCGGGTATTGAGCTTGTAATTAAGATCACCAAGGATGCTGTCTTGCTGCACGTTGCCGGAGAACGGCGGGTTTGCCAGAATGACGTCGAACTGTTTGCCGGGATACATGCCGAAGCCAGTCGTGATCGGGTTGCGCAGCTCGATGTGCGCTTTCTCGAGCTGATGCAGATAGAGATTGAGAATGGCGATCTTCACCATGTTGGCGTCGTTGTCGTAGCCGGTGAATGCCTGCTCCTCGAGGAACTTCCATTGTGACGGCTTCAGCTGGCTTCCATCGATGAAGCCGCGTTTCAAATCACTGGGCTTGGTATTCTTGCGCAAGATGTGCGTGAGCGTAGAGATCAGGAACCCGGCCGTGCCACACGCCGGATCACAGATCCTCTGACTCGGTTGCGGATCGACAAGCGCCACCATCATATCGATGATGTGCCGCGGCGTTCGGAACTGCCCATTGGTACCCGAGGCCGCCAGCTTCGACAGCAGGTGCTCGTACATGTCGCCTTTGAAGTCGTGTCCGTCGTGTGCCGCGAGGTCGAGATCGTGCAGGCCCTGCACCACCGCACGCAGCGTCGGCCGATCATAAATCTTGAGAGTCGCACGGCTGAACAACAGCTTGCCGGTTTCCGACATCCCCGGCAGCTCGTGCAACTTCTCGATCGCGTCGCGCACCGCATTGAACAGCTGGTCACCTGTAAGCGTGACGAAGTTGCCCCAGGCGAAGCGCGCCCAGTCGTCGGCGAAGATGCGCTTGTACTTCTTGTCGAGCGAGGCGAGCGCCTCGTCTTTCTCACTAAGCAGACGGATGAACAGCAGGTAGGAAATCTGCTCGATCGAATCCATCGGGTTGTTGACGCCCCCAGAATAGAGAACGTTCATCTACCCGTCGACCTTCTGACGAAGACCCGACGAAAAGAAGTTCGAGGTGCTGATGTCTTTTTGCATTGGGACCATAGATTATTGAATAGCGAGTGAGATCTGGCGCACGAACATCGATTGCCGCAACGCTTCGAACACCTCGTCGCGCTGCCCGAACTTACTCAGCGTTCCGACGCCGCCAAGGCGATTGAACCGCGTCGAGCTAAACACCGTCATGTCGCCGTCGATGAACTTATGGAGCGCGCCCTCATCTTCAGCTAGCAGCTGCGCAGTTGCATCGAGCCACTTCTGCTCCTGGTATCGCAGGTTGAAACGCGCCGCGATTGAGTCGACCGTGTCTGATACGATATCCTCAGTCGTTGGCAGCGGCTTCTTGCCGACGGCATTGTACACGAACGCCGGCGTCGGCGCCGGGACACCATATGAGCGCACCAACTTGTCCGGCGAGTAGTACATCGTCGGCTGGTGATAGAACCGCTCGTTCATGATGATCTCTACCGCGTCGTCGTCTTCATCGGCGACTGCCTGCTTCATTTCTGCATCGCTTTCAGCAAATGTTTGCACGTCGCGCTCGAATGCACCGCGGAAGGTCATAACATCAACCTTTTGCCCATCGGGACCCACTTCGACAACATCTCGGCTCACAACCGCGTCGTGCCCTTCCCAGGTTGGAATGGTTCGTGGTGGTGGTGGCGTCGGCCCCGGTCCGTCCCCACCATGTGTGCCTCCACCGCTTGGCGGCCGCGGCGGTTCATCTCCCCGCTCTCGCGGCATCGGCAACGGCGCCGTATAGTCGTACTTCTCCTCGAAATATTCGGCGACCCCGCAGAAATCGAGCATGAAGTAATGCTTCTTTTCGTACTCCGTATTGCCAACCTTGAACGTGTAGCGCCGCGTACCGCGGCCCTTGATCTGAATGTACTCGGTTGGCGAGAATATCGGCCGCATCAAACCGATGTTGAGTACGTCCCGACAGTTGTAGCCCGTCGAGAGCATGTCGACCGAGATGGCGATGCGCTCCTTTCTCTTGCCGTCACGGAACTCTTTCGCAATCGAGGATGCATCCTTGATCCGCGACGTGATCGTAACCGCGAGCTCGGGCTGCAGCTCGTTGAAGATCTTGGTGAGGTTTGTCGCGTGCCGCTGATTGACCGCAAATACAATCGACTTCCCTATCGCTCCCGTCGGATCTAGCTGTGCCTCTTTTAGGAACGCCTCACACATGAGCCTGTTGCGCGCCGGCGTGAAAATCTTACGCTCGAGATCCTGGATCTTGAAGTTCTCTTCCTGTTCGTTCACAAGCACCGCCCACCCCTTCTCGGCCAGCGCCTTCGTCGTGATGTCAGAGCGAACATCAAAGATCTTTGGCAGGCACAAAAACGGCCCCTCGGGATCCTTCACCGCATCAATGATGTCATACCGATAGGTTGGCATCCCTGGCTCGCAGCCGAAATAGTGATACGTGTCGCGCAACTGCCTGGCTTCGAGCCCCTTGGGGTTGTCGGTCCCCAGCTCTTCAATGTTGATATTCTTCAGATACGCCTTCGGCGTCGCCGTGAGCCCGACACGCGTCGCCTGGAAAAACTGTACGACCTCACGCGCGTCTCCATAGATAGATCGATGGGCTTCGTCGTTGATCACGAGATCGAAATAGAACGGCGTGAACTCTTCTCGGTACCGGCGGTCCACCATCAACGATTGAATGGTAGCGACCACAACTGAAGAACCCAGCAACTCACCCGTGCGTCGTGCGGTCTTAAAAATCACCGGCTTGAACTCCGGCAGTACGACTGCAAAATCTTCCATCGTCTGTTTGGCAAGCTCGATCCGGTCGACGATGAACAGCACGCGCTCTGCGTTGCGCGTGTTGAGGAACCGACGGATCAATGCCGCGCACAAAAGTGTCTTGCCCGTGCCCGTTGCCATCTCAAGCAAGAACTTCCGTCGACGTTCGGCGTCGAACTGTTTCGCCACTTCATCCATCGCGCCGATCTGGTATCCGCGCAGCAACAGATCGCTTCGGAATTGCTGCAGGTAGCCCGGCCTTACGATCTCACTACCGAGCGGCTTTGGCGGTTGCATATTCTTGAACCGCACCCGCTCAAGTTCTTCGCGTGATGGCAGCCGCTCGATGCGGTACGCATCCCGCTCATCCTTGCGTTCGTAGTTCCAGAACCAGTGCTCGCGGCCATTGGACAGGATGACAAACGGAGCCTTCAGGTTCTCTGCGTAGCCACGGCCCTGCTCCTTGGCATCGTACGGGTCAACGTCTTCCCTCTTCGCCTCGAGCACACACAACACGCGCCCGTTCTTGTCCTTCAATAAGTAGTCAGCTCGACCGCTCGATGTGTGCGTCTCGAACTCCACCTGTTGCGGGTCGAGCAGATCCCACTTGCTGAACTCAAGCGCCCTGTCGATCAGGATGCGCGAGAATGCTTCGTTTTGGCCGTTGCTCATAGTTTTGATTGTCCCCCAGTCGCGTACCCTTACGCTACCATGACCGGGCTGAGGGCGCACGCCCGTGACCAAACGCCCGCTTCAACCCAAACTTCTTTCGCTCGACATCTTGCCCAAGCGCGTGAGCTATGCGCTCGCCCGACCGAATTAGAATGTCCGAGGGTAGTCGCTCACTATGCAGCTTTACCACTTCGCTATAATGGCACTTGCGCAACTTTTTGCCGCTACCACACGGACACGGCCAGTGTCCTTTGATCATCGGCTTCGACAACATCATAATGAGGTCGAGAACGCGGATCGATTCAGTCGTCCCGATAATGCTTCCATAGAATTGGCAAAGACCTTTTGCGCCGTGTTCACGCTCACCATAGGGCCACCGACGCCCTTGAATCTTTTCCGTCACGCCGAGCAAATAGGTGTGCAACGGACCGGCCAGGACGGTGGCAACGTCGAACGTGCCGTTGTATTCAATCCAAAGCTCCTCTGGCACGCCGAGACACAGACTGCCATCGGTGCCCGTGTTGATATGAAAATCGACTGACTTGGGTATTCGTCCACCGATCTCGTGCACGATCGGAATACTGCGCGGATAGTCCTGAGGAAGATGCATTCGGATCAGGAAGCTGTCGACCCAGTCGCCGCGCTCCCTCAAATCATATGTTCCCTCAATTTCACACTCATCGCCCACGTTCACTAACGCGAGACCCGGGTAACGTTGGCGCAGTAGATCCCGAATTTCTTCAGGATTGAGAGATCGGTTTTCGGCCGACATGACCTTTTACTACTTGATACCCCAAGGTTGGGTACGGCTTGGGTTAGTAACAATAGCTGTACGCAGGGCTGCGCTTCGGACAGTTTCGGTGCTCGCCATCACCTTATCAAACACCGCTTCCCAGCCTCCGTTCGCGACCGTTCTCAACGTCGCCGCGGCAGCCGCCCACAAGGCAGCGCAAACGGACGCGTTCAATGCACCGCTCAGATCGTTACCCTCGTTCGCCGGATCTTTGATGGAAAGTCCCCGGCTGTTGTCCCTGAACTCCTCGAGCACGCGCATGAAGCGATTTTCCAAACCTGCGACATTGCTTGATTTCAGTATCTTGATCACCAGCAACTCAAGTGGGAATGTCCGCACGGAGACACCCGCACAGTGACGCCAAAGTTTGGCGAGCCGAATCTCGGGAACACATCCGCTATCCCGGATATAGTCGACGTGTTCGTCCAGATTAGTTTGCAGCCAACTCTTATCCCCGCCGTTCTGATGAACGAAAGCATACGTCTTAGTGTCATCGATAAAGCGTCCGGGCACGACGTCGATGTGCAGGTCGCGCTTGCTGTCTCGTATCCGTAGCGCAGTCGTCCTCGGCACGACACTATACTTTTTTTCCAATGCCGCTTTGACGTTTCCGTAAATCTCTTCGATTGTCTTGCCAGCTGGCGTGTCACCTCTCGGAAAATAGCAGATGATGTCGAGATCGTAGTCGATGAGATTCATCGTTCCCTTGGCTTTCGAGCCCCCGTACCGGATCGTCGGGCTGGACCCTGAAAAATGAATGTTGATAAGACCTTCGACTTCCGCGCGGGCCGCGCGCAAATTTTTCATTTCCTGGCCGTCGTCGCCGACGACTTGGGCGTCGAGGACGCTCTGAAGGTAGGTGTAGTTTGTCATAGTTATCTCGTTGTTAGGCGGTGGACGAAGGTTCGCTGCTTCGTTTCACCGCTAATGATGTTGTCGTAAAGATGAAGCGTGGGTTCGACTTTCGGCAGCCGCTCGAGGCCACACAAAATGGCGCACGGCGGCGGCGTTGCCAGAAACAAATGGAACTCGTGGCACTTAGGATGCTGAACGGCCAGCCTTGCGATCAGGCCTGCGTAGGTCTGTCGGAAATGCAAGAAGTCGTCGGCCGTATTTAGAACGCGCACACTTGGGTCCTGCCGTTCCACATAGATCTCATAGAGGGAAGCCGAAGCGGCGATCTCCTGCGGCAACGATTCGCGCTCAATCGGTCCGCTCATCGAGACCAAAACACCGATGCGAGATTGGTCCGTTCCGACTTGAAGTTCGCGAGTGCCAAGCTTTAGCGGCGATTGACCAGACTGCCACCGCCAAGGCTGCTTCGCGTCACGATGACGATGAAAAAAGTCGGTCGCGACCTTGTCGCTCAAGTGTCGACCGAAGAGCACGAGAAGCGGAATTGAGGTCAACGCAAATACCGAGACGTGCGCGGGGGTCGTCCCGTCGATCTGTCGATCATAAAACTCCTTTAGCTTCGTCGTGATGATACGTTCGGCCGCCGAAAAATAGTCGGCTGCGGTATCATCGCCTAGGACAGTTAGGTCGATTACAAACCCTTTGACATCAGCTGGATACATGGGAGCGACGGCCTCCCGGATCTGCTCGAACGTTATGTCCGCCGGACGGCCTCCAACACTCCCTTTCAAGATCAGTGCGCGCGTCCTGTTGTTCGCGGCGAAGCTGGTAACGTAACGGATGCGATCTTCGTGTTCCTTTTTCATCTCGCGCAAAACTTCGAGGGTATACTCATCCTCGTTGTCATCCACGAGCTTGTGGCAAGCGCGGCAAAGCAACGTCAGATTTTCGACTTGATGGATATCAACGGGACGCTCTCCTGCCTTCCCGCGGGCTCCCCTCTCACTGAAAGGATAGATGTGGGCGTGCTCGGAGAAGTTTCCGCCTTGCAACGTAATCGGGTGCTCGAACAGATATTCATTGCAGCCTCGAAACGCGCACCGCGCACCGGACGCAACAGCGAGCTTCAATTTCGTCTCGGGCGGAATACTCCGCGATTGCTCCTCCGATGCCCTTGGGGCTTTCATATCATTCTCCTAGGTCGGGCAACGTCGCCACCACCACACCCTGAACCTGAAAATCTCGGCGGAGAATGATCGGCTGATGTTTCTTGTTCTTCGACCTGGGAACAAGCACCACGGCGTCCGGCGAAGTCCTCAACTCTTTGATGGTCGCCTCGTCATCGACCAGCGCCACAACTACGTCCCCCGTTTCCGCCGTAGACTGCTGACGCACGAGCACGAGTGAACCATCATCGATCCCCGCCGCATCCATTGAGTCGCCGCTCGCTCGTAACAAAAAATACTTCTGCCGCGGCCGCGCGAGACTTGTCGAAACAGGCACCATCGCTTCGACGTTCTCGATAGCAAGAAGCGGCACGCCGCAGGCCGCACTTCCCACCAGCGGCACTTCAACCGTCGCCTCACGCTCCCGGGTCTCGTCGGGCAGTTTTAGAAGTTGCAGCGACCGATCACTTTCTCGCCGCTTGAGATACCCGGCCTCGATAAGTCGATCTACGATCACGACCGCTGAACGCGCGGACGAAAAGCCCAACTCACTCGCGAGATCACGCACGGACGGCGCAGAACCCGTATGCACGATGCGATTGCGGATAATCGTAAGTGCTTTCCGATCACCCGGCCGTAGTTGATCTGAACCGACTCTCTTTATCATGGTACGTAGTGTACACCACCGTACACCATGCGCAAGTCGTCGAGGCCGGCTGTCCACAATATTCGAATGCACCAAATCCGATTTCGTTAGATCAGCACGGTGCTCGTTGCCCCAGCATCAACGCCCCCCCGACTGACCGCGCTTCTTTCTGTGCGCAGTCCAGCGCTGCGGAAGTTTCGTAGACCACCTTGTCTGGGAGTTTCTGCAGATCCAGTTCTCAACAACAATAAAGGCCGCCCCAGTGAAAGGGCGGCCAGTGCTAGCCGGCCAGGTCGCAGGAGATTGAGTGCCGGTATCACCCTTTCTCACGCGACAGCCTCGTCCGCACTCTATTGGCCGAGGGCAGGACACGACAGTATTAAATCATATCACCCAGCTCTCATCATCACCCGCCACTCGACGCAGACAGCACACGAAGCATCACGAAAACTTTATACTTCTCACCGTCCCACCTCTCCCCTTCTCGCTACCTCTCACCGCACCAAATAGCGAACGGTGAACTGCGAAAACCCAGCGACTAATTGATTGTCTCCGTTCTCATGGAGACAATGTCATGTCGAAGCTCATCCTCGCAGACTCCATCCCTGAAATACAAAAAATGAAATCAGAGTGCGTCGACCTCGTCCTGACAGACCCGCCATATGGCATCGATTTCGCTAAGCAGTCCTCCACATCCTGCATGGGTCGGGGCACAACGGGATCGTGGGACAGTTCCATTCCCACCGCTGCCGCATTCCAAGAAATTTTGCGCGTCGCAAAAAGGCACATCATTTGGGGCGGCAACTATTTTGCACACCAACTTCCACCTTCACGTGGATGGCTTGTCTGGTACAAAATGGATGGTCTGCCGCCCTTGCAATTCTCCGAATGCGAAATGGCTTGGACTTCATGCAGCACGAAATCGAAGGTCTTCAACTGCCGCCACCGCGGCTTTCCTCAAAGACTCCAAGGAGACGCTCGTCGCGCACCCGACACAGAAAGCACTGGAAGTCATGAAGTGGTGCATCGAACTTTTCTCTAAACCCGGTGATACCATTCTCGACCCATTCATGGGGAGCGGTACCACCGGTGTCGCGTGCGCACTGCTCGGCCGAAACTTCATCGGTATCGAACGAGATCCGGATTACATGCAGATGGCAAAGCGCCGGATCGCGCTGGCGAAGTTGGGTCAGCTCTAGTTTCAAACATCGCAACCACTGTGTCTTGTCGCGACAGCCCCCGACATGTCGCGACGGGTCGCGACATGTCACGCGACACCGCGACAGTCGGAGCTTGTCGTCGCCTCAGGGCACATCAGGGCTCCGCACATCAGCGCGCGACGTCGTGGTACCCATTTGGTACCCAAGCGAATTCTTCGGTGAGATGAAAGGATGGTAACTTGTTGAAAAGACTGGCGCGCCCGGAAGGATTCGAACCTCCGACCCTCAGATTCGTAGTCTGATGCTCTATCCAGCTGAGCTACGGGCGCAAACCGTCATGCCGCCAGGGTAGACGATCCCTTAAAACCCCGACCAAGGAGCGGCGAAGCCACTCTCTCTAGTCGTTGGCGCCGATCAGCGCAAGGGCAAAGCCCTTGGGGCACGACGGCGCAGAGCTGGGCCTGTAGACGCTGCTTGGCAGGACGGCAAAAAGCCAGCTACGACCCAGCGAAATCGCGGCGCGCCCGGCTTTAAGCGGTGTGCCGATCAGGCAGTTCGATGCGGAAGAGCGCGCCCTTGGTGCCCTCGACGAGCATCAACGTTCCACCGTGCGCCTGCAACAGCTCGGCGGCGATCACCAGACCCAGCCCCGTGCCACCTTTTCGGGTCGAGCCCTGGAACGCCTTGAACAGGTTCTCGCGCGCACGCGGCGGCACACCGGGGCCATTGTCGCGCACGTCAACCGTCACGCGGCGGCCGTCACGCCGGGCGGCGACATGGATTTCGCCGTCCGTTTTACCCTCGACGCTTTCAACCGCCTGGGCAGCGTTGCGAACGAGGTTGCTCAAGATGCGAAACAAATGATCGCGATCAGCATCGATGCGTAGCGTATCGTCGACGTCGGTGTAGAATTGGACGGGGCCATCGCGCGTCAGCCCCTGGCTATCGGCGACCTCTTCGACGAGTGGCTTCAAACGCATCAACTCACGGCGCGGCGGCGCTTCGGCGGCGCGGCCAAATTGCAATGACGAATTGCAAAAGCTTATGGCGCGATCGAGCGAGGCGATCAGTTTCGGCACGAACCGCTGCACGGTTGGGTCAGGCAGATCAACGAGACGATCTGAAATCAATTGGGTGTTGGCCAACATATTGCGCAGATCGTGATTGATCTTGCTGACCGCCAAGCCCAATTGCGCCAAGCGGTTTTTTTGCGCCAGTAGCGTCGACAGCTCGGTTTGCATTTGTGCGAGTTCGCGCTCTGCGACGCCAACCTCATCGAGCCGCCCGGACGGCGTCATGATCCGGCTCCGGTCTTCCGGATCGGCGCCGAAATACAGCATGTTTTGCGTGATGCGTTTCAGCGGCCGCACCAACAAGTGACTAAGCGCGAAGTAAACAAGGGCCGCAGTCAATGCCGAGATCATCACCGATAGCCAGAAGATGTTCAGGCTGTAGCGCATCACCGCCGTTTTGAGCGGCGCTTCCGGGATCACGATCTCGACGAGGTCGTTGGGATCGTCACTGTCGCGTCCGACGACGCGAATGATACGGCCGTCCTCTGCAAAGAATACGGCAATCGCGTCCTTGATCTGCTGAATGCGCGGCGCAAAGCCTTGGCCCGCTATGCCATCCGGCCGCAAATCATAATGCTGGTCGATCTGCAACCCCGGTTCGACCGGCAAAACCAGACGGCGCTCGCCATTGCGGCGGATGGCAACGGCCTTGACTTGCGCCGTGCGCAACAGTTCAGCCCGCAAGGCCGATGGCACCTGGCCGCCCGGGAACGCTTCGGAGGCAAGCGCGGCCAGCTGTGCGGCAGTCAATCGTTCGTTCAACCAGCCGACGCGAAAATTGGCGACGGAGGGCAGAAAGATCAGCGTCTCCGCCATCAGCACGAACGCCGCCGTCAGCATCAGAAGTTTGATCGGTAAACCCAGCGCCGACCATGTTTGGCGCAAAGCATGGCTCCACGATCCTTTCGCCTGGGCGCGGGAGCTTGCATTGCGACCTGAATTTTTCGTGCTGGCGTCCAAAACCTAAAGCTGACCCTTTATTGACGGGGCGCAACGAATAAGCGCGCGGTGAGCCAAGATCTACCCGAGCTTGGCCAAGAGCGCGATCACTTTGCGCACAAGCGGTTTACCGGCCGCCGTCGCATAATAGCGGAAGGCAACGCGTTTGTTGATCTCCGAAAGGGTCGGATAGGGCGAGATCCAGTCCGTCATCGCCCTGATCTTAAGCTTTTGCGACAAGGCCAACGACCACATCTGGATCAGTTCGCCGGCGTGCGCGCCGACGATAGAAGCGCCCAAAATGCGGCCTTTCTTGTCTGTGATGACCTTGATGTGGCCGCTGGTTTCGCGCTCGGCTTGCGCCCGGTCGTTCTCGTGGTAGGGCCAACGCAGAACATTAATTTCGGTCTTGGCCTGCCGGGCGTCGGCTTCAGATAGCCCAACGTGGGCCAACTCAGGATCGGTAAACGTCACCCACGGCACGGCACGCCCCGTGGTTTTGGCCGGCAGGCGAAACAGCGCGCGCTTGATGACGATGCCCGCGTGATCGTTGGCGACGTGAGTGAACTGCAATCCGCCGGCCACATCGCCGATGGCAAAAACACGCGGGTTACTGGTGACGAGGCCAGCATCGACCGTGACGCCCTTCTTGTCGAATTTGATGCCCGCCGCATCGAGCCCGAGATCAGCCGTGTTTGGACGACGGCCGGTCGCCACAAGAATGTGCGAACCCTCGACCGTTTGCGCGCTGCCGGCGGTGTTGATAGCCACGTTGATGCGGCCGTTCACCTGCGCGATCCGCTCGACCTTAGTCTCCTCGAAAATCACGATACCTTCGTCGCGCAAGTGTTTGAGCGCGATCGCGGTCAATTCAGGATCGTCCTTGGCGAGCGCTTTGGCGCCATCCAAAACGGTGACACGGGCGCCTAAGCGAAAATGGGCTTGCGCCATTTCCAAACCGATCGGCCCAGCGCCAATGACGATCAGATGTTCCATCGGCATGGCGTTGCTGAAGATCGTCTCGTTGGTGAAATAGGGCACGTCCGATAGGCCGGGGATGGGCGGCACGACGGCAGACGATCCGGTCGCGATGACGAACCGGCGCGCGGTAATGCGCTTACCACCAGCCTCAACCGTGTCGGCATCGATGAAGCGTCCGGCAGCGGTGATGACTTGCACACCAAGGCCGGTGAAACGCTCGACGCTATCGTTTGGCGCGATTGCCGCGATGACGTCTTGCACGTGGTCGTGCACGGCGCGCGCATCGATCTTGGGCACAACGGATGCGATGCCGAACTTCGAAGCCGTCCGCATCGCATTGGCGCGCTTTCCAGCGGCCAGCAAAGCTTTTGAAGGAACGCAGCCGTAATTCAGGCAATCACCGCCCATTTTGTGCTTTTCGATGAGCACCACGCGCTGGCCAAAATTGGCCGCCGCCGCCGCGACAGACAATCCGCCGGAGCCCGCGCCAATGACGCAAATGTCGGCCTTGATCGTCTCGCCTTGCGTGTCCGTCTGAGTAGCGTTGGCAATATCCTTAGGCATTTCGTCCTCTCCAACGTTTAAGCAAGACCGGGATCAGGGCTACGACGCCCAACAACGCAAACGCCGCCAGCAGCTCTTTGGTAACGAGCGCGCTGGTATCGATCGAATAGGGGCATGCCGTCTCAGGGTTGGCTGGCACCTTGGCCAGGCAGTCTTGATACGCCTTATTTTGCGCTTCAACCACGCTGCCAAGGCCGGCACCGGCGACAGAAAATGCAGTTGTTCCGGGAATGATGCCTAGAAATGTTCCAAGCAAATAGGTCTTCAACGGCACGCCGAGCAAGGCTGGCGCAAGATTGACAACGACAAAAGGGAACGCTGGCACAAGGCGCAAAAACAACAAATAACTCAGCGCATTTTCCTTGAAGCCGTCGCGCAAGTTGGCAAGCGCGGGCCCCGCTTTCGCAGCCAGTGATTCCCCAAACGACGTCCGCGCAATCAGGAATAGCAACGTGGCCCCGATCGTTGCAGCGATAATCGCCGCCGGCGCACCGATTTGCCAGCCAAACAATAAGCCGCCGGCCAACGTCATCACCAATCCGCCCGGGAGCGATAGCGCCACGACCGCAATATAGGCCAGCATGTAGATGAGAATGGAGCCGACCTGATGCGAAGCGATGAAGGCTTTGAGCGCGTCGTAATTCAGGCCGATCGTCTTCAGTGAGAGATATTTGTGCCAGCCCATCGCGAACACCAGCGCCATCACGGCCGCCAACGCCACAAGCGGAAGCCATCGGCCAAGTCCTACAGCCGACTTCGCGGGCTCAGGCGCTAAGTCATCCTTCATCGATGTTTCCTCAGAAGCTGGACAGCTGTTGTCACTCTCTCACTGTTTTGCATCGTTGAGGCTCCAATCGTAGTCGTAGCCGGAAATTGTGCTGATACTTTCAAGCTCATGTTTCAATGCTGGCGCCGCATATTTGCGCCAATGCGCCAGCACGCCCGCCGGGCTGCCGCCGAAATCTGCCTTGAACCAATCATAGATCGACGACGCGACGACGGCTCCCTTCTCAACCCGCACACCGCGCGGATGATTGATGTAGGCTTTGGCACCGGCGTCGAGCGCTGCCTCCAACGTGGCCCCGGTCAGAGCTTGAGTAGCGAGGTTCGGGCATCCGTTTGACGCACAGTTGACCGCGTAATGCACGCGCGGATCTTCGAATATGCCGCGCAAAATGCCGTGCTCGATGTCGTCAAGGCTCAGAGCCTGACCCTGCACTTTTGTCACCTGCGCCTTCCATGGGCCGCCTGTGAAGAGAGTCGTAAGGCTGCCGCCAAGCGACACATCTTTGATCGACTTCACCGGATAATGATCAAGGACGAGGTCGATCGTCTTGGCGTTGTAGAGGTTGGCCCAGAACGCGAACTGCTCCGGACGATCGAGGTCTTTGACGACGCTGCCTTCAAGACTTTTAATATAAGCCTTGAGCGCTGGCTGGCCTTCCGACTTGAAGGCCGCGTACCGCACGCGATTGAGGCCATCCGGGCCTGGCACGACGTAAGTTTTCAAAAGGCTCGCCCAAGCCGAATGATCGATGGTTTTTGAAGATCCAGCCTTGAAGGCCTCAAATTGATCGGCGGCATCGGCCGCCATTCCATCGCCCGCGGCCATGACAAGTACTAAGACTGCCATTATCCAGCCTTTCGGCCCGAAATACCCCATACCGTGTCACTCCGATCGCGGTTTTGTCTGTCGCACCTCTAAAGCACGCTCATCTGAAGTTCGCGAGCCGCTGCGATATCGTTTCGTTGACACCACCGCGATCGCAACATATAAACCGCCATCTTTCCGAGCGGTGACCAGCTTTGCCGGGCCATTGATCCCGTGCGACTGCTTTGGTCTACTGCACTGAAATCATTGGAATTTTTCCGGACCTGCGGCCAGCGGCTGTCGGATTTGGTTAGACGGAGAATTTGTCGTGAAACGCACGTATCAGCCAAGCCGATTAGTCCGCAAGCGTCGCCATGGCTTCCGCAAGCGCATGTTGACGGCTGGTGGACAAAAAGTCATCGGCCGCCGCCGCGCCAAAGGCCGAAAGCGCCTTTCGGCCTAGTTTGAGCGGCCAATCTATCGACTAGAGGGCCGTCTGCTGGATGGCCGTCGGCAAGGGTCCGTGAGCGCGGTCTGTCGAGGACACGATCATTGGCCATTACCACACTCAAAAAACGTCCCGAATTTTTGGCCGTGCGCGGTGGCGTTCGTGCGTCTGTGCCGTCGTTTTTAATGGAAGCGCGGCCGCGTGGCACGCCCGCCGATAAAGCCCAGCCGCCACGCTTCGGCTTCACGGTCACCAAAAAGCTTGGGCCCGCCGTAACCCGCAATCGCATTCGCAGACGGCTGAAAGCTGCTGTCTCGGAGCTTGCCGGCGAGGGTGCGATGGCGGGCTTTGACTATGTCGTGGTGGCGCGCGCGACGGCGCTGAAGCGGCCGTACACCGGACTGCTTGAAGATGTTCGCCGCGCTTTTAGCCTGATCCACAAAAATCGTGCCGACCAGCCCTCAAAAAACAGCGTCGGCGTGCACAAGTCCGAACCGCCACGCCCAAATGTGAAAATATCGCCGACGTGACCCCCTGTCCCCTTTCTTTTGGCCCCGGTTTCGGCCATCGGTTGCGGACTTTAATGACGCCTCCTTACAAACGGCCTTAGGCCGAGGTTGAGATGAACTCCCCAAAAGATCCGCAAGATCAAAACAATCTAATGTTCGCCGTCATCCTGTCGCTGGCTGTGCTGATGGGCTGGCAATACTTCTTTGCCGCTCCCAAGCTGCGCGAAGAGCATGCGCGCAAGGAGATGTCGGCCACCCCCAATCAGCCGCGCGGCGATAGTCAAGTGCCAGGCTCGCCTGCTGGAGCGCCTGCAGCGCCCGGGCCGGCCCCAGCATCTGCTCCGACATCAGCTCCGGCGGCTCAGCCGCCGCAAGCGGCCGTGTCGCGCGAAGAAGCGCTGAAGCTTTCGCCACGCGTTGCCATCAAAACCCCATCACTTGAAGGATCGATTGCGCTGAAGGGCAGCCGCATCGACGATCTCGTGCTCGTCAAGTATCGCGAAACCGCAGATCCCAACAGCGCGAAGGTCGCGTTGTTATCGCCGGCTGGTACGCCCGATCCCTATTTCTCCGAACAGAGCTGGATCGCACAGACCGGAACGACGGCCAAAGTTCCCGACCGCGATACGCTATGGACCCTTGAAAAAGGCGACGTGCTGACGCCATCGACGCCGATTACTTTGCATTGGGATAACGGCCAGGGCCTGATTTTCAGCCGCACGATTTCAATCGACGCCGAATACATGTTCGGCGTTGTCGACGAGATCGAAAACCGCACTGCCGCTGAAGTGGCGCTCATGCCCTTCGCGCTTATCTACCGATACGGCATTCCCAAGAGCCAAGCGTTTTACATTTTGCATGAGGGTCTGATCGGCGTCTCTGGCAAAGAGGGCCTGCAAGAGACCACTTATGCCGACGCTGCCAAAAGCGCGACACCCAAGGTGTTGGAAAACGTCACCGGCGGCTGGCTCGGCGTCACCGACAAATATTGGGCCGCAGCGCTCGTTCCAGACCAAAAAGAGCCCTACCGCGTCCGGTTTTCAGCCTTCAAAGGCCGCACGCCGACCGAACCCGATGCGTTTCAAGCCGACTATCTGCGCGGCGCCGTTGTCATTCCGCCCAACGCCCGCAAGGGCGTCGAGAACCATTTTTATGCTGGCGCCAAGCAAGCGACGATCATCGACGGATACGAAAAAAGCTTAGGCATCCAACAGTTCGATCGCATGATCGACTGGGGCTGGTTCTACTTCATCACGCGGCCTCTGTTCCAGCTCATGGAGTGGATCAACTCCTGGGTTCACAATTTCGGCGTGACCATTCTGATCCTGACAGTTATCGTGCGCTTGGCCTTCTTCCCGATTGCCAACAAGCAGTTCGAGTCGATGGCGCGCATGAAGAAAATGCAGCCGGAAATGGCGCGCCTAAAGGAAGTCTACAAAGACGATCCGACACGTCAGCAAAAAGAGATCTTCGATCTCTACAAGAAAGAAAAGGTCAATCCGCTCGCGGGCTGCTGGCCGATGCTGCTGCAAATCCCGGTGTTCTTTGCGCTGTATAAAGTGCTGTTCGTCACCATCGACATGCGTCATGCGCCATTCATCGGTTGGATCAAGGACCTGTCGGTTCCTGATCCGACATCGATCGTGAACTTGTTCGGAGTGTTGCCGTTCACCGCGCCAGAGTTTGCTCACGTCGGCGTCTGGCCGTTGATCATGGGCATCACAATGTGGCTGCAGATGCAGCTCAACCCGCCGCCCCCCGATCCTATTCAGCAGCAAATGTTTGCCTGGATGCCGCTGATCTTCACGTTCCTGCTCGCAAGCTTCCCAGCTGGGCTCGTCATCTATTGGGCGTGGAGCAACACGCTTTCGATCATCCAGCAGTATTACATCAACAAGAAAAACGGTGCTGAAGTTCACTTGATGGCGAACCTCAAGAGGCAATTGGCACCTATTCTTAGGCTTTTTGGTGCGCGTACCGATGGCAGCTAATTCAAGCCTCAGTGTTGGCTTGACGGGTGGGCCATGAGCCCTCCGGAATTGAGCAGCGCGGACATCGAAGCTGGCCGGTTGCTGTTTGCCGAGGGGTGGGATTTCGCGCGCGGCACGCCCGACCTCGATCATCTACCGCCCGACGACCGACCCGAGATCGCCTTCGCCGGCCGCTCGAATGTCGGCAAGTCGACGCTGATCAACGCTCTCGTTGGACATCACGGTTTGGCGCGCGCCTCCAACACGCCGGGGCGCACGCAGGAGCTAAACTTTTTCGCGCCGCCGCTGACGCGCGTCTACATGGTCGATATGCCCGGCTACGGTTATGCCGAGGCTCCCAAGGACATCATAAAAGCCTGGAATGAAGTTCTCAGGGGTTATCTCGCCGGCCGGCGAACGCTGCTGCGCGTCTTCGTTTTGGTCGATGCACGGCACGGCCTTAAACCCGGCGACCGCGAAATCATGAGCCTGCTCGACAGCGCAGCCGTGTCCTATCAGGCGGTTCTGACCAAGGCCGACAAGATCGGCGAGCTGGCCGTGCCCAAAGTTATCGAAGCGACCGCCGAGGGCTTGAAGAAATTCGCCGCAGCGTTTCCAGAAGTGCTCGCCACCTCAGCTGATAAGGGAACTGGCATTCCCGAACTCAGAGCCGTGATTGCGCAGCTCTTAGCGTCGCAGCGCGTCTAAAATATTCCCCCTCTCCCTTCAGGGAGAGGGTTGGGGTTAGGGTGTGGGCTATCGATATATGACGTCCCCCTCATCCGGCCCTCCTGCCGAAGGCACGCCTTCGGCATGATGGCCACCTTCTCCCCAAGGGGAGAAGGGTTCAGTGCAGGAACTGCATGACGAGCGCACGCGCCATCTCGAAAGCACCCTCGCCGAACTTTGCCAGTGCGCCACCGGCGATCGCCGCCAGCAGCCAGCCCGTCCAACGCAACAGAACGCGCTTATAATTGGTGCGGACTTTGACCTCGATGACTTGATCGGGCAATGCCGTCTCAGCCGCCAGGCCATCGCCACCTACCGTTCGGGCCGACACGATGATCTGCAGCCGGGCCTTGCCGCGCTTTTGCGGCGTCACCAGAAATCGCCAACTTGCGACGTCATCGCCCGACATCAGGCCGAGCTGGTTTTCGACCCATTGCGTTTCGGGCGATGCCGTCTCGATGAAGAAACCGCCGTCCGGCGCGCGTAAACGCACCGACATCGCTTGCGTGACGGTGACATCGTGATGCCAGGCCGCGCCGCCGCCTTCGAGCCCTTGCGCGATCGCTTTGACGTGCGCTTTGGCTATTCGCACTTCGACCCGCTCGCTTGCGCCGACGCGCATCGAACGAGGAATGTTCTCGGCGAGTTGTCCTGTCTCTGCCTGTTGCTGACGCTCGCGCTTGGCCGGCGCGGCTGGCTCGCGCGACTGGAGAGACGGCATGGCGTCAGCGACGGGCGGGCCAGGGCGCATGCCGCCTGGCGCGGGCTGCGATCGCGCCGAGAACTTTGCATTTGAAGGCGGCCCGCCGCCGCCAGCAACTGGTCCGGCAGGCCGCGGGATTGGCGGGGGCATAGGAGGCGGCGGCGCACCGGGCGCGACCCGTCCAAGATCGAACGCATGCGGCCGTTCAAACGGCGACGCGGGTGGCGCTGCCGCCGGGCGGCCCATCGGCTGGCCTGAAGGATAGGCATATGGGCCCGCTGGCTGCGACTGGCCGTGATTGAACGACTGTGCGGGTGGCGCTGTCTGCTGGCCCTGATTGGCGCTTTGCGGAATGGCATACGGCTGCGGCACGACAGGCGGCGGAGCCGCTGAGTGTTCAGAAGCCGGAGCCGCCGACGGTAAACGTGCCGGAGCCGCTGGTAGCGCCACTGGTTGTGCGGGCTGCGGTACCGGCTGCATGATCTGCGGCTCGGCCGTTCTTGGCGCCGCTGCTGACGATCCCATGTGGGACATGTCGAACGATGGCGCGGCCACTCCGCCACCACGCTGAGCGGGACTAGGTTCGGGCCCGCTAGCGGGAAACGATGGCGCCGGTGCTATCGGAAATGGCGCAGGCGACGTCGGCTGTTCGGTTAGGACTGAACCACCCGTCGACGTCTCCGCGTCCCTTTCGATCTCAACGGTCTCCTCAGCCTTCTGCCAAATGCCGTTGTGCGACGGCCCAGGCGATGGCGCGGACGGCATCGATGGCATCTGAAGCGCTGGCCAGTCCGGCTGAGAAACGGGCTCAGGCACCGAGTTGGTTTGAGGTGGCCACTCATGGTTTGGCGGCAATGGCTGAAAGGGTGGTAAGGGTGCCGGCTGCCGTGGCAGGTCTTGCATGATCTCGCGCAGCGACGGCGCCGTACGCGAGCTCACCCGTTCGCGCGCGCGCGCCAACACATCTTCTGCTGCGGCTGGATTGGCGGCCGCCACAGCATCGCGTTGGGGCTGCGATAGAGCCGCTTGCAAAGCCCTGATCGCCTCATCAAACGTCAGCCCCTGGGCTTGCAGCATTTGGCTGGCAGCGCTTTTGCCATCGCCGATGATAGCCGCCAGAACAATTGCGCCGTTGATATCGCGGCGGCGGCCACCGCGCGCAGCGGCAGCGGCCGCTTCAAGGATGCGTTTGACGGCTGGAGCAATCGCCAGCTCCAACTGGCCAGGTTCGGCGCGCTGCATCGTGCGCGATAGATATTCGGCCGCCTCGGCTTTCAAGCGCTCGACGTTAACCTGGCTGGCATCAAGCACGGCGCCAGCTTCCGGATCGTCACAGAGTGCTGACAGCACATGCTCGAGCGTCACTTCGCCCGAACCCGCTACGCTGGCGCTTTCCGACGCGCGCGCGAGCGTTGCGGCAAGCGACGCCGACATCGGAATCTGGCTAAAGTCCGCACTCGTCAAAGCCACCATTCCGGCACCCCGTTGCATCCATCCAGGGTAAGGCCTCCTCCCCTGGCACCTCAGATAAGGCCTTTTGCTGCGCAAAATAGACCATCCGCTGGCGACATGCACCCATGCGCCGCTAAACTGGGCCCGTCTGCCTGTTGGTAGGCAGCGATTGTGTGGGAAATCCGTTGAGACCAGCCGCCCAGCCGATATAAGTGCCTGGCCCACACCAATTGTGCGGTTTGCACCTCGATTTGCCGATGGGGACACATCCTTGAAGACACCGAAGGACATCACTTTAAAGCCCGTGGCCGAGGTGGGCGACAACCTTTCCGCGCACTTGCAGGCCCGCATCCTCGCCGAAGCCATCCCCCATCTGATCCGCTACGACGAGCAGACCGTGGTGATCAAGTTCGGCGGCCATGCCATGGGCGATGAGGCTTTGGCCGACGCCTTCGCGCAGGACATCGTCTATTTGAAGCAATCCGGCGTCAACCCAATCGTCGTTCACGGCGGCGGGCCGCAGATCGCCGAGATGCTCAAGAAGCTCGACATCGTCTCGGACTTCGTTCACGGCCTTCGCGTCACCGACAAGCCGACCGTTGAAGTCGTCGAAATGGTGCTGGCCGGCAAGATCAACAAGGAAATCGTCTCGGCCATCAACCGGCAGGGCGGCAAGGCTGTCGGCATCTCCGGCAAAGACGCCAACTTGATGATCGCCAAGAAGATCACAGAACTGCCCGATCCCAAGACTGGCAAAATGCACACCGTCGACATCGGCTTCGTTGGCGATCCCCAAGAGGTCAATCCTCATATCGTCGAAGTGATTTCCAAATCGGATCTCATTCCCGTAATCGCCCCCGTCGGCATCAGCCGCGACGGCGAAACGCTGAATATCAACGCCGACAGTTTCGCCTCAGCACTCGCCGCTCGCATGCAAGCCAAGCGCTTGTTGCTGTTAACAGACGTCGCGGGCGTCTTGGACAAGAACAAGAAGCTGTTTGAACGCCTGACGACGGACGAGGCGCGCGCGCTGATTAAAGACGGCACGATCACCGGCGGCATGATTCCAAAGATCGAAGGCTGCATCGAGGTCGTCGAGGCCGGCGTCGAAGCCGTTGTAATCATCGACGGCCGTGTTCCCCATTGCGTCTTGCTGGAACTGTTCACCGAGCATGGCGTCGGCACCCTCGTTGGCCGCCCCGAACGCAAAAAGCCAAAGCCGTGACAAAGCTGATGAGCCAAAAAACCGAACCGCGCTTGAGTGACAGCGCACAAGAGCCTGTTGGCGGCTTCGATCACATCGAGACTTGGATATTCGATCTCGACAACACGCTCTATCCCGCGTCGTGCGATTTGTTTGCACAAGTCGACCATCGCATGGGCGACTTCATCGCCAAAAATCTCGGCGTGCCGTACGCCCACGCCCGCCATCTGCAAAAAGCCTATTATCGGCAGTTCGGCACGACGCTCGCTGGTTTGATGAAAGTTCACAAACTGAAGCCCGAACCGTTTCTCGAATACGTCCACGACATCGATCTGTCGGTGTTGCCGCATTTGCCAGAACTTGCAGCCGCCATAGTGCAACTGCCAGGACGAAGGCTTATTTTCACCAACGGATCGCGTCGGCACGCTGAAAACGTCGCCGCCAAAATCGGCGTGCTGCATCTGTTTGAGGACATTTGCGACATCGCAGCGCTTGGCTTCGTGCCCAAGCCCGAACGCAGCGCCTTCGATCTGATGGCCCGGCAGCATAACGTCGTCGCCAGCCACGCCGCGATGTTTGAAGACATGCCGCACAATCTGGCAGCCCCGCACGCGATGGGCATGACAACCGTGCTCGTCAAATCGGATTATATCGACCATCCCGTGCAGCTCGAAATGCGCAAATGGCGCGAATTACCGCCGCACGTGCATCACAGCACGGACGATCTGACCGGCTTTATCGGCTCTGAGATCCTCAAACAGCCAACGCCAATCTCGCCCAGTGACTAGTAGCCCAAGAGAAGGCGCGCTATAGAAGTTGCGCAACTGCCGCCGCCCATTAATTAACCAGCCATTAAGTTTCAATGACCACTCCGCCGGAAATCACCCAACTTTTGGCGCGCGTAGCACAGCGCGACCGCGAAGCGTTTAAACTCGTCTATGGTGCCACTTCGTCGAAACTCTATGGAATCGTGCTGCGTATCTTGCATCGTCGGGATTTGGCCGATGAGGTGTTGCAAGAGGTTTACGTGAAAATCTGGGAGCGGGCGGGCGATTTTGATTCAGGACGCGCATCACCCATCACGTGGATGGCGACGATCGCGCGCAATCGCGCGCTGGACGAAGCTCGACGCAAAAAGCCCGCCTCGATCGAAGAGCACCCTGAGCTGCTCAATGTTCCATCGGACGACGAGCCCGCACTTGATCTCGTGTTGAAAGGCGAAGACGGCCGCAAACTCGCCGCTTGTCTCACGCTGCTCGAACCCGAGCGCCGCCAAATCGTCGTGCTCGCCTACTGCGATGGCCTGAGCCGCGACGAGCTGGGCGCGAGGTTCGGCCAGCCTGCGAATACTATTAAAACATGGCTACGCCGGTCCTTGGCGCAATTGAAAACGTGTCTCTCATCATGATCGAGCTCGATGACATCAACGGCATGGCGGCCGAGTATGTGCTGGGAACGCTCAACGCGGCCGAGCGCGCGCAAGTCGCGGCACGGCGGATGCGCGAGCCCGCGCTTGAAGCGGCCATCGTTGAATGGGAAACGCTGCTCGCGCCGCTGAATGAGCTTGTCGCTGGCATTGCCCCGCCGACAGGGATTTACGAGCAGATTATTAAGCGGCTCAGCGGCCTTGGGAGTTCCAGCGTGGGTGGCCGCTTAGGCGCCGATGTGATCGACGTGACGCGGCGGATGAAGCGTTGGCGCGCCGGTGCGTTAACAGCTTCAGCACTGGCGGCATCTTTGGCAATGGCCATTGGCGTCGATAAGTTTACGCCGCGCCCGCCCAGCAAAGACCTAGTTGCCGTGCTGCAAAAGGATGCCGCCTCACCGGCATTCCTCGTGACGGTCAACGTCGATACCAAGCTGATGACGGTGCGTCCGGTCGCGGCCAAACACGAGGCTGGCAAAAGCTACGAGCTTTGGATCATTCAGGACAGTCTTGGCGCGCCTAAATCTCTCGGCGTGATCGACGAGAGCGGGCCGATGATGCGGCCCACACTGGCATCTTATAAGTCAGATGTCATCGAAAGCGCGACGTTGGCTGTAAGCTTGGAGCCCGAAGGCGGCTCGAAGACCGGCGCTCCGTCGGGGCCGGTGGTGTTTGCCGGCAAGATGATCGAAGCGTCGAAGTAGCCCCACGCAACTGACGGCAGAAAAAGCGCGCGGCGTTTTGGATCACAAAAATTTCTCAATACAACGTGAAGAAAAAATCGAAACCCGTTTGCACCGGGCTTCGTAGCTATCTCCATAACCAACTGGAGAAATGCTCATGCCCCTCAACGTAAATTCGCTCAAACGCGTCTCGCTGCTTAGTGCTTCGGCACTGGCTTTGGCTTTAGCGCTCGGTGCTGCAGGCACCACACCTTCGTTTGCAGAACGCTCGATCACTGTCGGCGGCGCGCCGATGTACGCCAGCAAAAATATCGTCGAAAATGCCGTCAACTCGAAGGACCACACGACGCTCGTTGCAGCCGTCAAAGCTGCGGGCCTCGTCGAAACGTTGTCGAGCAAAGGCCCGTTTACGGTGTTCGCGCCCGTCAACTCAGCGTTCGATAAGTTGCCTAAGGGCACAGTCACGACGCTGTTGAAGCCCGAGAATAAAGATAAGCTCGCTGGCATTCTGACCTATCACGTCGTCGCGGGACGCTTGTCGGCCGAAGACTTGGAAATGAAAGCCAAGGCGATGGGCGGAAAAGTTGAACTGACGACGGTCGCCGGCGGCAAGCTGACGATTGAAAAGCAAAAGGGCCATTGGGTCGTGATGGACGAGAAGGGCGACAAAGCCCGCATTACCATCGCTGACGTCAATCAGTCCAATGGCGTGATCCACGTCATCGATACCGTGATGCTGCCAAACTAACGAACGGCAGCCGGTTAGCGCGGTCCGGGTTTCATGTCCTCCCTCACCCCCGGCCTGGATCGCGCTTTTTTTTGCTGCCCAAGTTCGCACCTAAAAGCGCGACGGCAAGATAGGATTATTTAACCCCGACCTACATATGGCATCGCGGTGGCAAGCAGCGACATGAACTGCACGTTGGCGGAAAGCGGCAGATTTGCCATGTAAAGCACTGCATCCGCGCAGTGTTCGACGTGCATACGCGGCTCGATCATTGTGCTGCCGTTGGCTTGCAAAATTCCCGCCGCCATCCTCTCGGTAAATTCGGTTGCCGCATTGCCGATATCGATTTGCGAGCATGCAATATTGTACTGGCGCCCATCGAGCGACAGAGATTTGGTCAGCCCAGTTATGGCGTGCTTGGTCGTTGTATAGGGTGCCGACAAAGGCCGCGGGTTGTGCGACGAGAGCGAGCCGTTGTTGATGATGCGCCCGCCTTGCGGCGATTGACGCTTCATCATCAGCCAAGCTTCCTTAGCGCACAGGAACATGCCGTTGATGTTGACATCGACGACCTTTTTCCAGGTCTCGTAATCGACATCGCCGATCTCGGAACCTTGGGCAAAAATGCCAGCGTTGTTGAACAGCACATCGAGCCGGCCGAAGGCGTCGCTGGTGCGGGCGAAGAGAACTTCCACCGCTGCTTGATCGGTCACATCGCACAATGAAAACTGCATGCGCCCGCCGCCCGGTGCGGCTTGGCTGACCACTTTTTCCAGCTCATCGGCGCGGCGTGCGGCCAGCATAACGTCATAGCCCGCAGCCTGAAGCTTAAGCGCAGCGGCCCGTCCAATTCCCGAGCTGGCGCCAGTGACGAGAGCGACTTTTGCCTGAGCCATGGCCAGACCCCTTAAGTTAAGCCAGCGCGTTCAGCGCGTCGGCACAGGCTTTTCGCCGCGATAATCATAGAAGCCGCGCTTGGTTTTACGGCCGAGCCAGCCGGCTTCGACGTATTTCACCAGTAGTGGGCACGGCCGGTATTTAGAATCCGACAAGCCTTCGTACAGCACCTGCATCACGCTCAGACACGTATCGAGCCCGATGAAGTCTGCAAGTTCCAACGGACCCATGCGGTGGTGCGCGCCAAGCCGCATCGCTTTGTCGATCGCCTCGACCGTGCCGACGCCTTCATAAAGCGTGTAGACCGCCTCGTTGATCATCGGCAGCAAAATGCGGTTGACGATGAAGGCTGGGAAATCTTCCGAGACGGCGGTGATTTTGCCGAGGCTCTCAACGAATGTCTTAGCGGTCGCGAATGTCTCGTCTTCCGTGGCAATGCCGCGGATCAACTCGACCAGCTCCATCAGGGGCACGGGGTTCATGAAGTGCATGCCGATGAAGTCTTCCGGCCGGTCGGTCGTCGCCGCCAGCCGGGTGATGGAAATCGAAGATGTATTGGAAGCAACAATCGCCGTCGGCTTCAAGTGGGGGCACAAGCTGGCAAATATTTTGTGCTTGAGTTCTTCGTTTTCCGTCGCCGCCTCGATCACCAGATCGCAATCGCCCAGAGCTGCGAGGTCGGCAGCATATGTGATGCGAGCCAGCGCTTCTGCTTGATCTTTATCGCTGATCAAGCCTTTGGTGGCCTGGCGTGCCATGTTGCCTGTAATCGTATCGATGGCTTTATCGTAGGCGTCGCGCTTCAGATCGTTGATGACAACCTTATAACCGGCCAGCGCCACGACGTGGGCGATGCCGTTGCCCATCTGACCAGCGCCGATGATGCCGACCTTGGTGATCGTGCGCGCGGGCTTGGCGGCGCTCTTACTTCGTTCCATCAACTTTTGAGCCTGAACCATAACTTCTCAATCCTTCACAGCCGCCGGGCGATAACCCGTCAGTGACCGGCCTTCTTAAGCTCGGCGTCGAGTTCCGGCAGCGCTTGAAATAAATCCGCCACGAGACCGTAATCGGCAACCTGGAAAATCGGTGCATCGCCATCTTTGTTGATCGCGACGATGACTTTACTGTCTTTCATGCCCGCCAGATGCTGGATGGCGCCAGAGATGCCGACTGCCACATATAGTTCTGGCGCCACGACCTTGCCGGTTTGCCCGACTTGCCAATCGTTGGGAACAAAGCCTGCATCGACGGCGGCGCGCGAGGCACCCATTGCCGCTCCAAGCCGGTCAGCGATCGGCTCGATGTACTTGGCGAAATTCTCGCCGTTGGCCATGCCGCGACCACCGGAAATGATAATTTTAGCCGACGTCAATTCCGGCCGGTCAGACTTCGTCAGTTCGGCTTTTTCAAACATCGACAGGCCAACTGCTGGCGGCGCGGCAATCGCCTCGACGGCCGCCGAACCGCCCTCTGGATGCGGTTGGAACGCCGATGTGCGCACCGTGATGACTTTTTTCGCTTCGCTAGATTTCACGGTTTGCAGAGCATTGCCGGCATAAATCGGCCGTTCGAAAGTATCGGCGCCGATCACCTTGATGATGTCTGAGATCTGCATCACGTCGAGCTTGGCGGCGACCCGCGGCAAGATATTTTTGCCAGATGTTGTGGCGGGCGCGATGATCGCATCATAGCCAGCGGCGATCGAGAGGATCAGCTCGGCCACTTCTTCCGCCAAGCCGTGCGCGAGGTGGGGCGCATCGGCGAGCAAAACCTTGGTCACGCCTTTGAGCTTAGTGGCGGCATCGGCGGCCGCTTTGGCATTATGACCGGCGACCAGAATATGGACGTCACCACCGATTTGGGATGCAGCCGACATCGCCTTGGCGGTTGATGGCGAAAGCGCTTCGTTGCTGTGTTCGGCCAGGAGCAAAATCGCCATTAGAGAACGCCGGCCTCCGTTTTGAGCTTC
Organism: Hyphomicrobium sp.; assembly: GCA_031367425.1. Classification (GTDB taxonomy): domain Bacteria; phylum Pseudomonadota; class Alphaproteobacteria; order Rhizobiales; family Hyphomicrobiaceae; genus Hyphomicrobium_B. The sequence continues at coordinate 148,085 of JANLPU010000048.1, read as the reverse complement.
TGCACGAGTTCGATAACGCTCGCGACTTTGATGCCGGCTTTGCGCGTCGCGGGCTCGGAGGTTTTCACTACGGTTAGGCGCGGTTTGATATCGACACCGAGATCTTCCGGTTTCTTGACGTCGAGCGGCTTCTTCTTCGCCTTCATGATGTTGGGCAGCGATGGGTAGCGCGGCTCGTTCAAGCGCAGGTCGGTCGTGACGACGGCTGGCATTTTCAGCTTCACAGTTTCAAGGCCGCCATCGACTTCGCGGGTGACGGAAACCCCATCTGAACCGGGTTCGACCTTCGAGGCAAACGTGCCCTGGCCCCAACCTAGAAGTGCTGCCAGCATCTGGCCGGTCTGATTGCAGTCATCGTCGATCGCTTGCTTGCCCAAGATAACGAGGTCTGGCTTTTCCGCGTCGACAATGGCTTTTAAAATCTTGGCGACGGCGAGCGGTTCGATCGTCGCGCCATCGGCCACCTCAACGAGAATGCCACGGTCGGCGCCGATGGCGAGGCCCGTGCGAATTGTTTCTTGCGCCTTGGGAGGCCCGACCGAAACAACGATGACTTCGGTTGCCGGATCTTTTTCCTTCATCCGAACCGCTTGCTCGACGGCTATTTCGTCGAACGGGTTCATCGACATCTTGACGTTCGCCAAATCGATGCCTGAGCCGTCCGGTTTGACGCGGATCTTGACGTTGTAATCAACGACCCGTTTGACCGGCACAACAATCTTCATGCCTTAAGCGCTCCCGGCTTTTCATTGTGTCCCTGCTTACAACGTCCGCGCACTGTTTGCGTTGCAATGCGCTCGGCGAGGCAGCGAATACGGCTAACCGCAAGTCGAAAACAAGCAAGCTCTCGCAGTTGCGAAGGCGGAAGCTACGGGTAGCTTTGGCTCAAGTCAATTGCTGGCCGCGTCGCAAGAACGCGCAATAAGATTATTTTTCAAAAGGGACCGGAATGCCGGTTGTCAGGGTCAGTCAGCGTTCGAACAGGCGCACACCCGGCCGACGCAGAAACAGGATCAAAGTCGCCCCGGCAATCAAGCCGCCGATATGCGCCCACCAAGCCGTCGGGCCCGACTGCGGCAGAGCCACCATGACGAACTGCAGTAAGATCCAAAGTCCCAGAGCGAACGCAGCCGTAATCTTGAGGGGAATGAATTTCAGCGCCAGTATCCAGACGCCGACCCTGGGGTGTAGCATCATGTAAGCGGCAATGACGCCAGAGATTGCGCCGCTGGCCCCGATCAAGCCGTCCTGGCTGTCTGGCAGCATCACGGCATGCAACAGCGCGGCCGCGACGCCGCAGGTGATGTAGAACGCAAAGTAGCGGACGTGGCCCAAGGCATCTTCGACATTGTCGCCGAAGACCCATAAAAACAGCATGTTGCTGGCAAGATGGATGACGTCGCCGTGGAAGAACATGTAGGTTAAGAGGGTCGCGCGCTCCGGGATGGCTAGAGCATCAGCGGAGATGGGTGCCTCCCCGTGGAAGTCATGAACTTGGAACAGCTCTTGCGGCACGACGGCAAAACTCGCCACGAACGCGTCTGCATATCCGCCCGCGCTCTCGATCAAAAAAATCAGGACGTTCAGGGCGATAATGGCGACCGTTACGTATTGGTAGCGAATGCGTTTCAGTGGGTTGTCGTCGCCGATGGGTACAAACACGAATGAAACGCCTTTCGAGGGAATTCAACGCCGGACGTTACATCAGCGGTTTTTGCCCGGCACCCAAAGCACATCGGCTTTGCCGTGGTGATTGACATAGCGGCCCGCAACGAACAGGAAATCTGACAGCCGGTTGATGTATTTAAGCCCCGCGCCGCTGACCGGTTCGGCGGGCATTTCGGCCAACTCGACCATAATCCGCTCGGCGCGACGGCAGACCGTTCTGGCCACATGAAGTGCCGCGGCGGCTGCTACGCCACCAGGCAGGATAAATGACTTGAGCGGCGACAGCTCGGCATTCATGAGATCGATTTCGGTCTCGAGCCGCTTCACCTGAGCGTCGGTAATCCGCAACGGCTCGTAGGGCAACGGTTCGCCCTTATCGGGCACGCACAGGTCGGCACCCAGATCAAACAGGTCGTTCTGCACCCTGTTGAGCATCGCCGCGACGAGCGTCTCGGATTTATCGAGGTGCAGGCAAACCATGCCGATTTGCGCGTTTGTTTCGTCGACGGTGCCAAAGGCGGCAATTCGCACGGAGGTTTTGGACACCCGTTCGCCAGATCCCAATCCGGTGGAGCCGGCGTCCCCCGTTCGGGTGTAAATGCGATTGAGAACGACCATGATTGTCAGACCCGAAGAAAAAAGCCGCCCAGTATCAAGCCGGCATGCGCATCAGCAAGGCATAGGCTATAATGATAAGAATTGCGCAGAACTGAAGGCCTACCCGCCAACGCATTATTTTTTGGCTGAGATTGGGGCTCGTGCCCCTGAGCATCGTCCACAGGCCAAGCAATAACACGATGAAGACGGCGATCACGGCAATCGTTGTGGCGTGGTAAAGTAGGGTTTGCATCGCAATTCCTCTATAGTTCGAGGGGGCCGTGATAGGACGTAAGGTGTATCGCCTGCAATGAGATTTAAACACCTCACCCCACGCCGACGGCCGCAAAAAACGCAGAAATATCGCCGCATTACGCAATTGAAATTTGCGTGGCTGAATAAAAGCCTTAATTTCCCAACTTGAATCGCGGCCAGATCGATCAGCGCCGCTGCCGCCATGGCCTGCTTACTTCGAATGTCTGAACTGTCGACGCCGAGGGCTTGTACCACGTGAGGTTTCCACCTGCGCGCCGTCTTCTTAGGGCATCTGGCCGGGATCTTCCCTGGCTGGCCCTGGCGTGTCTGATCCCGCTGACAAGCCCGTACGCTGCCCCGGCACAGACCCAGACGGGCGCGCCCGCGCCGCCAACAGCTGAAGCCCAGCGCGAGCTCGATAAGCGCCGTCATGAGCTGGAAGAGGCCAAAGTCAGGGCTCAGGCGCTGCAATCGAGCGTCACGGACCTCGATGTGGAGCGCGAAGGTCTGAACACGCGGCTGGTCGAGACCGCCGGCCTCATTCAGAAAAGCGAAGGCCAGCTGACGGCCATCGAAGGTCGGCTGAGCGAGCTTGAAGCACAGGAAAAGCTGGTGCGCGGGTCTCTCAGCCAAAGTCATGGCCAGATTTCGCAATTGCTCGGCGCTTTGCAGCGCATGGGGCGCAACCCCCCGCCGGTGCTGATCACGCGCCGTGAGGATGCCCTGATGATGGTGCGCAGCGCGATGCTGCTGTCATCGGCTTTTCCCGAATTGAAGGGCCAAGCCACCGCGCTTTCTGACCGGCTTGAAGATCTGGTGCGCGTCATGGGCGACATCCGCTCGGAAGGCGACCGGCTCAAATCCGAGACCCAGCGCCTGACGGAAGCACGCACGCGGCTGGCCGGATTGATGGAAACCAAGAAGATGACCATCGCCGAGCGCCAGACGGAGCTTGCCGCAGTGCGCACCGCGACAGCCGAAATCACCAAAAGCGTTGGCGATTTGTCGGACCTCATCACCAAGCTCGACCAAACGGTGACCGAAAAAACCGGTCTTGGTGCCTATCAGCTAGAGTTGAAGAAGACGGCGGCGTCGCAGCCGGTACCCGCCGCGCCGACGGCGGCTGCCGCTCCACCAACGGTGGTTGTACCGATCGACGCGGCCGCAGTCGCGCCGTCGGAAAATCCCGAAAGTGCGCAGGCAACGGGCGGTCCCGTCGATGCCGGCAAGGAAACGCAGGTTGCAGCATTGGCGCCGCCGCCACGCTTTAAGCCGCGCATCGTCGAATTAGCGCCGTCGGGCGCCAGTTTGCTACCTGGCAATCCAGGACGCATAAAACCAGCGATTGCTTTTTCGGCCGCACGCGCGAAACTGCCGCTCCCCGTGCAGGGACGGCGCGTTTTAGCGTTTGCGGAAAAAACCCAATTCGGCGGACAGTCGAAGGGTATGGTGATCGAAACGCGCAATAGCGCGCAGGTGACATCGCCATGCGACGGATGGATAGTGTACGCGGGAGAATTCCGCAGTTACGGCCAACTCTTGATCATCAATGCAGGAGACGGCTATCATATGCTTCTTGCTGGCATGTCGCAGATCGACGTCCAGCCAGGGCAGTTCGTTCTCGCTGCTGAACCGGTCGGAACGATGAGCGTCAGTTCGAAAGCGGCTCAGACTCAGGCCAGTTCACCAGTTCTCTATATCGAGCTCCGCAAAGACGGGCGGCCCATCGACCCCGACCCTTGGTGGGTTGCAGGTCAGCAGAAGGTACAAGGATGATGCGCAAGACAGATTACGCGTTTTGGACGTTCCTGCTGATGACAGGATTAGCAGGCGCCACGACGCTACTGAATGTTACCCAAACACATTCCGCGACCACACCGCAGAATTCCGAACTCTATCGCCAGCTCGATCTGTTTGGCGACGTGCTTGAGCGCGTCCGTTCGGACTATGTCGAAAAGCCTGACGATACGCAGCTCATCGAGAGCGCCATCAACGGTATGCTCGCTTCTCTAGACCCGCATTCGTCGTACATGAGCCCGAAAAGCTTCCGCGACATGCAGGTCCAGACGCGCGGCGAGTTCGGTGGTCTTGGCATCGAAGTGACGATGGAAAACGGCGTCATCAAAGTCGTGTCCCCCATCGACGATACACCGGCTTCCAAAGCCGGTCTGATGGCCAACGACCTGATCACCCACCTCGACAACGATCAGATCTCTGGCCTGACGTTAGAGCAAGCTGTCGAGAAAATGCGCGGACCGGTCAATACGCCGATCACGCTGACGATCCTGCGCAAAGGCAAAGACGACGCATTCGACGTCAAGGTCGTGCGCGATGTCATCCGCATTAACGCGGTCAAGTCTCACGTCGAAGACGACGTCGCTTATGTCAAGGTCACGACCTTCAACGAACAGACCCACACCAACATGATCAAGGCGATCGACACCTTGAACAAGACGATTGGAACGAAGCTCAAAGGTTATGTTCTCGACTTGAGAAACAACCCCGGCGGATTGCTCGATCAGGCGATTGCCGTGTCTGACGATTTTCTCGAGCGCGGCGCGATTGTTCTGACCAAGGGCCGCAATAACGAAGAAACACAGCGTGCCAATGCCCGTCCTGGCGATGTCACCGACGGCAAGAAGATCGTCGTTCTGATCAACGGCGGCTCGGCATCGGCGTCTGAAATCGTCGCGGGTGCCCTGCAAGACCACAAGCGTGCGACGATCATCGGAACGCGCTCGTTCGGTAAAGGATCGGTGCAGACGATAATTCCGCTGGGTGCCAACGGCGCCATTCGTCTGACAACGGCGCGTTACTATACGCCGTCGGGCCGGTCGATCCAGGCCAAGGGCATCGATCCCGACATCATGGTCGAAGAGGAGCTGCCGGAAGAACTGAAAGCCAAGATCGCTGGTGAAAAGCCACGTGGCGAAGCAAGCTTGCGCGGCCATCTCAAGAACCCAGGCATGGGGTCGAAGGAAGACAAGGAAAAAGACGACAAGGTTTCTAAGGCACCGGATGCCAAAGACGCCAAAGACAAGGATAAGGAGAAGCAGGAAGCTTCAGGTTCCGCGTCTTACGTCGCCAAGGAGCCAGAGAAAGATACGCAGCTGCAGTATGCCTTGTCGTTCCTGCGCGGTACCGCCAAAGAGCCGCCAACAGCGGGGTCGAGCACGCCGACGCCGACTGAAGGCGCGGCAACAGAACCATCTGCTGGCGCGACGACCGAACCAAAGCCATCGCCGAACTGAGGCTTGCTGCAAGGCTTGCTGTGTAAAACCAAATGGGCGCCCTCGCGGCGCCCATTTTTTTTCGACCCTGAGGTCACAGGCTCACGACCGCTCAATGGAAGGCAAACGCAATGACGCCCCAAGCAGCTCCCCCCGATTACTCCCAGCTCGGATACCGCCGCTGCGTCGGCATCATGGTCGTCAACGCCCAAGGCCTTGTCTGGATCGGTTGCCGGGCTGACGCCAAAAACGAGGCCGAAGGGCGCGGCGCCTGGTGGCAGATGCCGCAAGGCGGCATCGATGGCGACGAAGATCCAGCCGAAGCCGCCCTGCGCGAGCTGCGGGAGGAAACAGGCATCCGCTCGGTCAGCTTCGCCGGCGAGATGGGGGCTTGGGTCAACTATGACCTGCCGCGCGACCTCCTGGGCAAAGCCTGGGGTGGACGTTTCCGGGGCCAGACGCAAAAGTGGTTCTGCGTACGCTTCACTGGCGACGACAGCGAGATCGATATCGCGGCCACGGACGATCAGGCGGCTGAATTTGTCGATTGGCGGTGGGCGCCGCTTGAGGAACTTATGGCCGTCATCGTTCCTTTTAAACGAGAGGTCTATCGCGCTGTCATTGCAGACCTGGGAGCACTCGCAGTTCCCGCGCGAGTTTGAAGGGCGACCGTTGCTTCGCATCCGCACGCAACTGTGACCAAGATGACAGCCTATCGTCATATCGAAGCTATGTTTTTTCATTACTTGTCGAATCGGCGAAACGAGTTATCCTCAACTTATTCACGGGCGCACACCAGCATGAGAAGCGAACGGGCAAATTCCGAACAAGAGCCAGAGGGCACCCTGCCCCTGCGGGCTTGCGTTGGGATAATGCTGTTGAATGCTCAAGGCAAAGTCTGGGTTGGACGACGCCGCCCAAAGTGGGCCGGCGATCACGCCGCCCACATTTGGCAGATGCCGCAAGGCGGCATCGAGCGCTTCGAACCACCAAGGATGGCCGCGTTGCGCGAACTGCGCGAAGAAACGGGCGTCACCAACGCCGAAATCCTCGCCGAACATCCCGAATGGCTGACCTACGAGCTGCCGGAGAAGCTGTTGGGCGTCGCCCTCAAAGGGCGCTATCGCGGGCAACGCCAGAAGTGGTTTGCGATGCGATTTTTAGGGTCGGACTCGGAGATTAATATTCTCGCCAAAGACGGTCTCAAAGCCGAGTTCGAGAGCTGGCGTTGGGCGCCGCTCGATCTGGTGCCGAAGCTTATCGTGCCCTTCAAGCGCGGCGTCTACGAGCAAGTGACCGGCGCGTTCGGGCATCTGGCGATCGCTTGAATGTGGGGCATCCCTCGCGCCCGCAACTCTAATTAATCAATTCTCGACCGCGACCGCCGTGACGAACAGCACGGCGTAATCTTGCTTCAAGCAGCCCTCGACCGCTGGCATCGCCGCACCCGGTGCGACGGGGAAAGCCTTTGACTGCGCTTTGGCCGGGGAACACGAGTTCGCGCCCGAGGCCGACGCGTAGCGCGCAGAACGGCACGGCAAGTGCGTCACGTCATAGAGCTTGGCGCCGTCGGCCAGCTCCCAGCGCTGAGCGCCATCATTGTCTTTGGGATAGATCGTCAGCACCGTCGTCACTTTGCGACCGCCAGTCACGAGGTACCGGCCCGGCGGCAGCACCGGATCGGGCTTCTCCATGATCAGCCCGTGTTCCTCGAGCCACCAGTCCGCCGGATCGAACTGCCACTGAGCGGGAGCGATTCCCCCCGCCGCCGCCAGTTCTTCGTAAGCCTCAAGTCCAACGCCACGGGGGCCCGGATCTTCCCGCCACAGACCCCACGATTGCGCGCCGGATCCAGACGCTGCCCCCGGATCGCCCAATGCGGCGATGAACTGTGTCGGAATGCGTTTGAATTTCTCCTCAGCCAGCGTTGGCGCGGAGATGCAAATGATCGCCAGAAAAACGGCCGTCGCGCGCCCCAATGACATTCGGCTCGTGCCCAACTTGAGAACTCCTAGATGAACTTTTTGCGAAGTTAGCGCTTGCCACTGCCTCGGTCAGCATAGAGCACGTGGATGTTCGAACCGCTCGCGTCCCGCTCGGCTGACCCGCTCGCGTCCCGCTCGACTGTATCTTGGTCTTCTGTCTCCAATGCCATGATCGGAGCGCGCCCGAGCGGAACGGCGACGGGCGAAAATCCCTCAAGCGGCCCCTTCAAGATCCAAGTGCAGCCCTGCGGTCCGTAGAGCAATTCAGCTTCGCCACCGACCGTCGACGGCGCGACGCGTTTTAATACGCTCGTTCCGAATCCAGGTTTCGCGAGTGGCGCTGACATCGATCCACCGCGCTCTTGCCAGATTAGCCGCACGGTTGGGATCGAATCCACACGGAATACAGACCAGCTCAAAGACACCGTGCCCGTGTCGTTAGAAAGCGCGCCGTATTTGCTGGCATTGGTGAAAAGTTCATAGAGTGCCATGCCGAGCGCTTGCGCCACATCCGGCTTCAAAGCGATCGGCACGCCTTCGACGCGGATCCGATTTGCTAACCCCGAGATACCGCCCATGTGGACTTGCACAAGCTCCAGCAGGTCTACCGGCTGCCAACTCTCCTTGATCAGCAAGTTCAAGGATTCGCCCATCGCCATCACCCGCTTTGTATAGCTCGTGACGAAGTCGTCGACCGATGCGCCGCGCGGCGCCAACCGCGCCATCGAAAGGACGACGGCGAGCAGATTCTTGCAGCGGTGCGTCACCTCTCGCAAGAGCATCTTGCTGTGATCGGCTTGCAGAGCAAGTTCCCGCTCCATGCGCCGCCGCTCACCCAGCAGTGCCGCAAGAGATAGCGCACCGGCCGCAACAGCAATGATCGAAAGCTGAGCGAAGGCGATGATAGCCCACGCCGTACTGCTGGGATCGAAGCCACCACTGAGTTTAGCAATGACGGTGACAACAACAATAGAACACACCACCGTCGAACCAACGACGCAATAGAAAGACGGCGTCAAGAATGCGAGCGCAATAAGCGGGATGAATAGCGCCGCCGAAGGGATCGAGCCGTCGCCATCAATGCGCGTCGTGAAGGTCACAAGCGCCAGCGCTGCCGTTACGGCAACGAGCGCCAGTGCCAGCAAGTGATCGCGAAGCGGCACGTCGGCAATCGTTATCGTGCGCGCGGCGATGATGATTGGCGCGACCGCAATCACGCCGACAAAATCAGACCGCGCCCACGTCCATGCCTCAGCCGCATATCCATGCTCCAGCGCGCCCGAGGTTAGCATGACTGCTGCGGCAATGATTGCCGATAACGCCGTGCCCACAGCGGCCGCCAAAAAGAAAGTGATGACCTCAGAGAATTTGTCGAGGCGAAACGGTGACGGGTGCTCGATCGTGACCACGTAGGAGATGGTCAGCGCCTCGACGGCGTTGGCGATGCCATACCCGATCCCGATGAGCGCAGATTTATCATTGAAGACGTTGGCCGCTAGAGTTGCCGCCACGGTGCCGACGACGACGGGAACCGCGAACGCCCGTCCAAAAGCGATCAGCAGTCCTGAGGCCAATCCAGCCGCCGGCCAAAACAGCGCAAGGCCCGTAGGCGGCGCTAACAACTTCAGCGAATATACGGCCGTCGCAAGGTACAGCAGCCCAAAGACAACCGTTGCCAATAGCGTTTTTGCGAAAGCGTTTGCACGCGGCAATGCCAATCTCCGGAGCGGGCGATTGGAACAGAATGCGACAAGCCCTGCTAACTGTCCAGCGACGAGCGAAAGCGCGTTGAACGCCAAAGATTTGGGCACCTTAAGCGCGGGGCCGGCAGCCAGCAATTTGGCCAGTTAAGCCGCTTTGCCGGACAGGCGCCGTAGTTCGCTGACGAGCGTATTGGCCATCATCGTCGCGTTGTCGTCCTTGGCGGCGGCAAGCTCGGCCTCGGCGGTTTTAAGTTCGTCGGCGATGATCGCTGGCGTCATCTCGTCGACATCGTAGGCCTTCTGGGCAAGCACAGTGAGGCGGCCGGGATCGACTTCGCAGAACCCGCTCTTGACGAACAAGCGCTTCTTCACGCCGGGTGCCGTTACGTCGATGACGCCGGGGCGCAGGGTCGAGATGACGGGCGCATGGCCAGCGAGCACGGCGAAATCACCGTCAGCTCCGGGCACCACAACCTGATCGGCATCGATTGCCATCAGGACGCGCTCGGGAGAGACGAGTTCGAATTTGAATGTGCCTGCCATGATTTTCCGTCGCTCTTTTCTTACCCCTCTCCCCTTGGGGTGAGGGCATGGGTGAGGGGGTGTTCAAGTCAGGCGGCCAAGCGGGCCCAAGTCCGCCCCTTCATCCGCCACTTCGTGGCACCTTCTCCCAAGGGAGAAGGACGTTCGTCAAACCGTCTTTTCGTCTTCTTCTTCGTCGTCTCCGGCTTCGCCTTCGGCACCGGCTTTGGCGCGGACATCTTCGCGCGTTTGCAGCTTAGCGCCGCAGAACGGGCAGAAGAACATCGGATGGTCGACGAGGCCCGGCTCTTCTTCTTCCAAATCGACGAGCCCGACCGTCATGTAAATAACGGTGTCCGCCCCGACCGTGATCAGCGGTTCGAAATCGCCGCCTTCGATCGCTTCTTTCAACTCAGGGCAGCAACTGCCGAAACTCGTTTTGGCTTCCGCTGCCATGGGTCTTAGTCTCCGCTATGCCAGCGCGGGCTGGCCGAAATCGTTAAGCTGCTTCGGCCATCTTTTCGGCTTTGGCCATCGCTTCTTCGATGGTGCCGACCATGTAGAACGCGGGCTCGGGCAGGTGATCGTAATCGCCGTCGCACAGCCCCTTGAAGGCCTTGATCGTATCGGCGAGCGCCACCTGTTTGCCGGGCGAACCGGTGAACACTTCGGCGACCGAGAACGGCTGCGACATGAAGCGCTCGATCTTGCGGGCGCGGGCGACCGTCATCTTGTCGTCTTCCGACAACTCGTCCATGCCCAAAATCGCGATGATGTCTTGCAGCGATTTGTACTTCTGCAAAATCGACTGAACGCGGCGCGCGGTGTTGTAGTGCTCCTCGCCGACGATGCGCGGGTCCATCATGCGCGACGTCGAGTCGAGCGGATCGACGGCCGGGTAGATGCCTTTTTCAGCGATCGAGCGCGACAGCGTGGTGGTCGCGTCCAAATGCGCGAACGAGGTGGCGGGCGCTGGATCGGTCAAGTCGTCGGCAGGCACGTAGATCGCCTGCACCGAGGTGATCGAGCCCTTCTGCGTCGTGGTAATGCGTTCCTGCAGCGCGCCCATGTCGGTCGCCAACGTCGGCTGATAACCCACAGCCGAAGGAATACGGCCCAACAGGGCGGACACTTCAGACCCGGCCTGCGTGAAGCGGAAGATGTTGTCGACGAAGAACAACACGTCCTGGCCCTTGTCGCGGAAATCTTCCGCGACCGTGAGGCCCGTCAACGCGACGCGCATACGGGCACCCGGCGGCTCGTTCATCTGGCCGAACACGAGTGCGCACTTGGAGCCCTTGGTCGAGCCGTTGTTCTTCTTCGGGTCGATGTTGACCTTGGATTCGATCATCTCGTGATAAAGATCGTTGCCTTCGCGGGTGCGCTCGCCGACGCCGGCGAACACGGAGTAGCCGCCGTGAACCTTGGCGATGTTGTTGATCAATTCCATGATCAAGACGGTTTTGCCGACGCCGGCGCCGCCGAACAGGCCGATCTTGCCGCCTTTGGCGTACGGTGCGAGCAGGTCAACGACCTTGATGCCGGTGACGAGAATTTGCGCTTCTGAAGACTGCTCGGCAAAGCTGGGGCTCGGCTGATGGATCGCGCGCCTGACAGCGGTCTTGATTGGGCCAGCTTCGTCGATCGGCTCGCCGATGACGCTCATGATGCGCCCTAAGCATTCATCGCCCACGGGCACCGAGATCGGGATGCCGGTATCGGTCACATCCTGGCCGCGAACCAAGCCTTCGGTCGAATCCATGGCGATCGTACGCACGGTGCTTTCGCCCAAGTGCTGCGCGACTTCCAGAACGAGACGAACGCCGTGGTTGGTTGTTTCCAGCGCGTTCAAAATCTCAGGCAAATGGCCGTCGAACTGAACGTCGACGACGGCGCCTGTGACTTGGCGGATTTTTCCGACTTTATTCGTGGCCATTGCTTCGTTTCCTTGTTCGTCTTTACAGCGCTTCGGCGCCTGAAATGATTTCGATGAGTTCTTTGGTGATGTTGGCTTGGCGCAAGCGGTTGTACTTGATCGTCAGCTTGTTGATCATATCGCCAGCGTTGCGCGTGGCGTTGTCCATCGCGGACATGCGCGCGCCCTGCTCGGAGGCTGAGTTTTCTAGCAAGCCGCGAAACACCTGCGTCGCGATATTGCGGTTGAGCAAATAGCTCAGCACTTCCTCTTCGCCCGGCTCGTATTCGTGGATCGCGTTGGCGCTCGCGGCAGTCTTGCCGGCTTCGGCTTTAATTTCGGGAATTTTCGCCGGGATCAACTGCAAGGCCGTCGGCTTTTGCGAGATGACCGATTGGAACTGCGAGAAGTAAAGCGTCGCGACGTCGAATTCGCCGGCCGTGAACATCGCCAGCACTTTGTTGGCGACGCCTTCGGCATGAGCAAAGTTCAATTGCTTGACGCCTTGGAAGTCGGCTTTGTCGACGACGTTGCGGCCAAGATCGCGGCGCAAGTTGTCGAGGCCTTTGCGGCCGACCGTGAAGATCTTCACGGTTTTGCCGGCGGCCATGAGCTTCATCGCGTCTTGGCGGGCGAGCTTGGCAATATTGGAATTGAAGCCGCCGCACAAACCCCGTTCAGCCGTCATGACGATGAGCAGGTGGACCTGATCGCGGCCGGTGCCCACGAGCAACGGCGACGCGCCGTTCTTGTCGGCAACTTTAGAAGCGAGGCTCGCCAGCACGCCATCCATGCGTTGCGCATAGGGGCGTGCGGCTTGCGCTGCTTCTTGCGCGCGGCGCAGCTTGGCCGCGGCGACCATCTGCATCGCCTTGGTGATTTTGCGCGTTGCCTTGACCGAGGCAATGCGGTTGCGCATGTCTTTTAAGCTGGCCATTGGCCGATATTCCTATTTCCAACCAGCTGACTTAGAGGAATGTCTTCTGAACCTGCTCAACGACCGCTTTCAGTTTGGCGGCCGTCGCGTCGGTCAGATCCTTCGTCGTGCGAATGTCGTCGAGGATCGGCATGTTCTGGGCGCGCAAATTATTCAGAAGCGCTTCCTCGAACGGCTTGACCTTCTCAAGAGCGACCTTGTCGAGATAACCGTTGACGCCGGCGTAGATGACCGCGACTTGCTCTTCCATCTTGAGCGGCGAGAACTGCGCCTGCTTCAAGAGTTCGGTCAAACGCGAACCGCGATTGAGCAACCGCTGGGTCGCAGCGTCAAGGTCTGACCCGAACTGAGCGAAGGCTGCCATTTCACGATACTGGGCGAGCTCGCCCTTGATCTTGCCGGCGACCTTTTTCATGGCTTTCGTCTGCGCCGACGAGCCGACGCGCGACACCGACAGACCGACGTTCACGGCCGGGCGGATGCCCTGATAGAACAGATCGGTTTCAAGGAAGATCTGGCCGTCGGTGATCGAGATCACGTTCGTTGGAATGAACGCCGACACGTCGTTGCCCTGAGTTTCAATGACGGGCAGCGCGGTGAGCGAACCCTTGCCGGCGGCATCGCCGAGCTTGGCTGCGCGTTCGAGCAAGCGAGAGTGGAGATAGAACACGTCGCCGGGATAAGCTTCGCGGCCCGGCGGGCGGCGCAGCAGCAGCGACATCTGGCGATAAGCGACGGCCTGCTTCGACAAGTCGTCGTAAGCGATCATGGCGTGCATGCCGTTGTCGCGGAAATATTCGCCCATGGTGCAGCCGGTGAACGGCGCGAGATACTGCATCGGAGCTGGGTCTGATGCGGTGGCGGCTACGATGATCGAGTATTCCAGCGCGCCGCGCTCCTCGAGCACCTTGACGAACTGGGCGACCGTCGAACGCTTCTGGCCAATGGCGACGTAAACGCAATAGAGCTTCTGGCTCTCGTCATTGCCAGCGTTGAGAGATTTCTGGTTGAGGATAGTGTCGAGAATGACGGCGGTCTTGCCCGTCTGGCGGTCGCCGATGACGAGTTCGCGCTGGCCGCGGCCGATCGGGATCAGCGAATCGATCGCCTTGAGACCCGTTGCCATCGGCTCATGCACCGATTTGCGCGGCAGAATGCCAGGCGCTTTGACGTCGACGCGCATGCGCTTGTCGGACTTGATCGGGCCTTTGCCGTCGATCGGATTACCAAGACCATCGACGACGCGGCCGAGCAGGCCCTTGCCGACGGGGACTTCGACGATGGCACCGGTCCGCTTGACGGTGTCGCCTTCTTTAATGGATCGGTCGTCGCCGAAAATAACGACGCCGACGTTATCGGTTTCCAGGTTCAAGGCCATGCCGCGCACGCCGCCTGGGAACTCGACCATTTCGCCGGCCTGGACGTTATCGAGGCCGTAGACGCGCGCGATGCCGTCGCCGACCGAGAGCACCTGTCCAATTTCGGAAACTTGCGCTTCCTTACCGAAATTCTTGATCTGATCCTTGAGGATCGACGAGATTTCTGCGGCCCGAATATCCATGTGACTAAAGACCTCTTCCCTTGGTCGTTTCGATTTCGAACCCTCTAATCGGGGTTCGGATTTGCAAATTCCAACACAACCGCTGGCGACGTTCAGGTCGCCGACGGCCTTCTTAGCTTGTTCAGACGCCCGGACCGCTCAACGTCGTCTTGAGGTTCTGCAATTTGGTGCGCAAGGAACTGTCGACCATGCGGCTGCCGACTTTGACGACGAGGCCTCCGAGCAAGCTTGGATCGACACGAGTGTTCATGGTGACGGCCTTGCCGACAGACGCTTTCAAAGCGTCTTTCAATGAGGCGAGTTGGCTATCGTTCAAAGCGACCGCGCTGGTCACTTCGGCCGTCACTTCGCCCCGGCTTTTGGCAGCTAACGCAATGTACCCTTTGATAATTTCCGGTGCCGCATACAGCCGACGGTTGCCAGCGATGAGCTTCAGAAAGTTGGCAACCAGCCCGCCGATACCGGCTTTGTCCAGCACGGCGGTCATCGCCTTGCCCTGCTCGTGAGATGAAATGACCGGGCTGCGAACCATGCGCCTCAGATCTTCACTCATGTCGAGAAGGCTTTGAAACTTCGCGAGATCGGCTTCAACTTGCGGAATTTGCTTTTCGTCTTTGGCTAGGTCGAACAGCGCGGCCGCGTAACGCCCTGCCATGCCTTCAACGATTGTGTCGGTTGCCACGTTGTGCTCATCGGCGCCCAAAAAGGCGCGTTGGGGGCCAGGGCCAGATAGCCCCGTGTTTCGCCCGCTTAAGGGAAGGTCTCATACGGCAAAAAGGAAGCGTGAGGGGCCCTGACGAACCTGCCACCCCCTTGTAAAGCCGGGCTGTGCTTAACATGCTGCCTTACGGGCTTCAACCGTGGCCATCGGGGCGCGTTGCCGCATTTGTGGATGGCGTGCTCAGAATTTGAACATCCCCGGCCTGAATATCGCAAGTCATTAAAATGTTCTGAGCCGCCGTAATGCTAAGCAGCACGGCACCGTAAAGACCTTGCATAACGAGGGAAATTCTCATGACCGTCATCGCACTTTTGTTGGCGATTACGCTGTTTGTCGCCTACGCCAACGGCGCCAATGACAACTTCAAAGGCGTGGCGACGCTCTACGGTGCCAACATCGCTGATTATAAAAAGGCGATCACGATCGCCACAATTGCCACGTTTGCGGGTTGCATTGCCTCCGTATTTCTCGCCGATGGGCTGGTAAAAGCCTTTTCCGGCAGGGGCTTGGTTCCCGACGCTGTCGCTGCCTCGCCGGTATTTCTGCTGGCCGTGGCGACAGGCGCCGGCCTCACCGTCATTCTGGCAACGTTGCTGGGCTTCCCCATTTCGACAACGCATGGACTGACCGGCGCGCTCGTTGGAGCAGGCTTCGTCGCCGCAGGCGACAAGCTCGATTTGAGCGTCTTAGGATCGGTCTTCGTGCTGCCACTGCTGCTCGGCCCCATTGTCTCTGTGTTGCTGACGATGCCCCTCTACAAATTGGCGACGTGGCTTCGGCAATATTTCCGCATCGAAAAAAATACCTGCATTTGCATCGCGCCCGGCCAGTTCGCAGCGGTGACGGCCCAGATGGCAGGCGCGGCAGCAATGGCGCGCAGTTTCGAACGCGCCGGAGCGATTATGCCAGCCGTCACGGTCAGCACCGGCACGGCGCCGGCGTGCGTCGACAAATATAGCGGCTCGGTGTTGGGGATCACGGCGCAGAAGTTCATCGACAGCCTGCATTATTCGAGCGCCGCCGCTGTCAGCTTCGCGCGCGGCCTCAACGATACGCCCAAGATCGTTGGATTGTTGTTCGCGGTTAAAGCCTTCAATTTGCAAATCAGCATGTTGGCCATTGCTGCAGCGATGGCCATTGGAGGATTGCTCAACGCGCGCCAGGTCGCCGAGACGATGAGCAAAAAGATTTCCCAAATGAATGATGGGCAAGCTCTGACCGCTAATCTCGTCACCGCGATGCTGGTCATATGTGCCAGCAAGTTCGGCCTGCCGGTTTCGACCACGCACGTTTCGGTCGGCGCGATCTCAGGCATCGGTATCGTCAATGGTTCGGCGGATAAATCGGTGATCGGCAGTATTTTGCTGTCGTGGGTTTTGACGCTGCCGATTGCGGCGTTGCTCAGCGCTGTGGCGTACCTTGGCTTTTCGCAGTTGTTGTAAGCGAACGTCGTCCGTCACAAAAAGCTGTAGGGATCGATGTCGAGCGTCAGGCGCACGTCGCCTTTGATGGCGGGGATCGATGCCGCCCAGGCGCGCAGGTAGCCCTGAATATCGATGTCGCGCGGGGCCTTGACGAGGATGCGCCAGCGATGGCGACCGCGCACCACCGCAATGGGCGCCTCTGCCGGTCCAAGAACCGTGATTTTTTCTGACGGGGGAGCAAGCCGCGTCACCGCGCGCGCGGTTTGCTCGGCCAGTGTCTTATCGCGCGCCGAAACGATGATTGCGGCCAGTCGCCCGTAAGGCGGCAACATTCCGGCCTGGCGCGTCTTGACCTCGAAATTCAAAAACGCCTCGCGGTCGCCCGCAACGATGGCCGCCATCACGGGGTGATCGGGCATGTGCGTCTGCACGAGGCCTCGTCCGACCGCCAGCGCGCGCCCCGCTCGTCCCGTGACTTGATGCAGGAGCTGGAACGTGCGCTCGCCAGCGCGTGGGTCCGCGCCTTGCGCCAATCCCAAGTCGCCGTCGACAACGCCGACCAAAGCAAGATCTGGAAAATGATGACCCTTGGCGACGATTTGCGTGCCGATGATGATGTCGATCTCGCCCCGTTCGATGCGGTGGATCATCTCGCGCATCTCGGTGAGGCCGGGAATCAAATCAGACGACAGCAAAGCGAGCCGGGCGGTGGGGAAGCGTTCGGCCACTTCCTCCGCGACGCGCTCGACGCCGGGTCCGCAAGCGACGAGCGAACCGCCCGCGCCGCACTTCATGCACGTCTCTGGGATTGGCAAAGAGAAACCGCAGTGGTGACAGTTGAGCCGCTTTTTGAACCGGTGCTCGACGAGCCAGGCCGAGCATTGCGGACATTCCAGGCGATGCCCGCAGGCTTTACACAACGTCAGCGGAGCATAGCCGCGACGATTTAAAAACAACAGAGATTGCTGGCCTTTAGCCAACGTCTCGGTCATCGCGGCGACAAGCCTTGGTGCGAGCCACTTGCCGGGCTCTGGGCCTTCGCGCTTCAAATCGATGGCTTGCACTTGCGGTAATTCCGCGCCCGCAAACCGGCCGGGCAGGACGAGGTGCCGGTATCGCCCCGTGATGGCGTTGACATGGCTCTCGATCGAGGGCGTCGCCGACGCCAATATGACGGGGAACTTGCCCAGGTTGGCGCGCACCACGCACATATCGCGTGCCTGATAGTGCACGCGATCATCCTGCTTGTACCCTTGGTCGTGTTCTTCGTCGACAATGATGAGGCCCAGTTCAGGGAACGGCAAAAACAATGCCGAACGGGCACCGACGACGACGCGGACCTGGCCCTGCGCCACGCCCTTCCAGATCCGGCCGCGCTCGGGCGGCGATAATGCCGAATGCCATTCTACCGGTTTCACGCCAAAGCGCCGCTCGAAGCGATCGAGAAACTGGCTCGTCAGTGCAATCTCGGGCAACATGATCAGCGCTTGATGCTCAAGCTCGAGCACGCGCGCCACCGCCTCGAAATAGACTTCCGTTTTGCCCGAGCCGGTGACGCCATCGAGCAGGGTCGCGGAAAAGTTTTGGCCATCGACCGCGGCGCGTAAACCGTCAACCGCCAGCTGCTGGTCGTGCGAGAAATCGGTGGCGTGATGGCGGGCGCGTGGACGCGGAAAACCCCGATCTGGAATGGCAACGTCAACGAGATTGCCAGCTTTCACCAAGCCATCGATCACGCCGGTTGAACAGCCTGCCAATTGCGCCAACTCGGACTTGGCCCGGATCAGCCCGTCGGCGGCAAATTCTAGCGCGCGGACCCGCGCCGCCGTCATTTTCGCCAGTGCCGGAGCGCCATCGACGAGGCAGACGCCAAAACGGGGTTTTTCGGGTTCGAACGCGTTCTGCGCGCTCATCATCATGCGCGCAACCATGCCGAGTGGCGCCAGCGTGTACTTGGCAATCCACTCGGCAAAGCGCAGTGAAATAACGGGCAGCGGCGGCACGTCAAGGCAGGCGGCGACGGCTTTCAGCTTCTCGGGCTTGACCGGCTTTTGCGGCCCTTGCGGTTCATCCCAGATAATGCCGATACGGGTTTGGGGACCAAACGGCACGGCAACGAACATACCCGGCGTGACCTCAAGGCCCGCCGGCACCAAATAGTCATAGGTCTGGTCAAGCGCGACCGGCATCACCACGGGAACGCGTGGCAAGCTGGCTCTGCTGTCATTTTCCAAACTATCGAGAAGACTATCCAAATGCCCCACTGCCGGATTAGAAGCTGAAGTTCCAGAATCAAGCATTCACCCTAGTCTTGCCGATAAGGCAAACGAAGGGCATCACGGCTTGGCAGTTATGCCGCCAACAAGGCACAAGGGGACACAAATGAAATTCTTCGTCGATACTGCGGACGTGGCCGAGATCAAAGAGCTAGCCGCAACCGGTCTGCTCGACGGCGTCACCACCAACCCGTCGCTCGTTGCCAAGGCCGGGCGCGATTTCAAGGATATCATACGAGAGATCTGCGCGATCACGCCGGGCCCGGTCTCGGCCGAAGTCGCAGCGCTCGACTACGACGGCATGATGGCGGAAGGCCGTGCTCTCGCCAAGATCGCCAAAAACGTGACGGTCAAAGTGCCGATGACGTTAGAGGGCTTGAAGGCGTGCAAGGCACTGACCAGCGACGGCACGATGGTCAACGTGACGCTGTGCTTCTCGGCCACCCAAGCGTTGCTCGCGGCCAAAGCCGGCGCGACGTTCGTGTCGCCCTTCATCGGGCGGCTCGACGACATCGGCATCGACGGCATGGATCTGATCCGCGAGATCCGCGTCATCTACGACAACTATCCCGAACTCGAAACGGAAATTCTGGCGGCCTCGATCCGCACCGTCAATCACGTCAAAGATGCAGCGATGATCGGCGCCGACGTCGCGACCGTTCCGCCAGCAATTTTGAAAGCCCTGATCAAGCATCCGCTGACCGACAAGGGCATCGAAATCTTCACCGCCGACTGGAAAAAAACCGGCCAGAAAATTGTGTGAGAGGCGAATGCCGATTACTCGCAGCGAGGCGAAGCCGATTACTCGGGAAAATGCCGCATAAAATCCATTGCGACGTGTAAGACGCGGACGATAAAAATTCCGCCCTCGCTGTTGGTGTAGAAAATAGTATGGCGCTCGCAAATGTAATAGCTGAACGTGTGCGTCCTTCCAGCGATTGGGCGACCTAATCTTGGATCGTCGGCAATCCTTTTAAACCCACCCTCGAGGGCATCCCTGTACTTCTGTGCCTGAGCTTCACCAAACGTCGCTATCGTATAGGCGAAAACATCTTCAAGATCGGCGATCGCCTGCTCCGAGTAGCTGATCTTAGCCATGCTTTTTCGCGCGGGCTTTCGCCGCCTTCCACGCATCGTCCGGCGTGCGGCGGCTGACCCCACTAGTGGCAGCTTTCTCTAACGCATCAATCAACCCATCCTTAGCTTCCTGATCCCGCCGGATCAGGTCACGCATGTAATCGCTAGCGTTGGCGTAACGCCCGGTTTTGATTTGGTCTTCAACCCATTCGCGCATCGGGTCCGGCAAAGACACGTTCATCGTAGCCATAATTTTTCTCCTGCCTAAGGATGCCAGATTTTGGCAAAGTCTGTCAATTTTAAGAATTGCCTTAAAGTGCCGCCGCCGCTATTCCAAACGACTAGCCGTTGTGCCGAGCTACCGAGATCCGACTTTGCCACTGACCTCCCCCGACCCGGCCCTCATCGCGCGCTTCATCGACATCGTCGGCGCAAAGAATGCTGTCGTGCGGCCAGACGAACAAGCTCCCTATCTCACTGAGTGGCGCGGGCTCTACGTTGGCAAAACGCCCGTCGTCCTGCGGCCTGGCTCAACAAGCGAAGTGTCCCGCATCCTCGCGCTGGCCCACGCCGAGCAGATCGCGATCGTGCCCCAGGGCGGCAACACAGGCCTGGTGGGTGGACAAATCCCCTCAACCGTCGGCAATGAAATCGTGCTGTGCCTGTCGCGGCTGAACGCGGTGCGCAGCATTGACGCCGACGGGGGCACGATGATCGTCGAGGCGGGCGTGACGTTGGCCGCCGCCCAAGCCGCCGCTGACAATGTCGGTCGGCTCTTTCCGTTGAGCCTGGCCTCTGAAGGCAGCTGCCAAATCGGCGGCGTGCTGGCGACCAATGCTGGCGGGCTAGCCGTGCTCGCCTATGGCAACGCCCGCAATTTAGCGTTGGGGCTAGAGGTCGTCACCGCCAACGGCGAAATTTGGAATGGCCTACGCGGCCTGAAAAAAGACAATACCGGCTACGATCTGCGCGACCTTTTTATCGGATCGGAAGGCACGCTCGGCGTCATTACTGCGGCCGTTCTCAAAACTTTCCCCAAGCCCGCCGAACAGGCAACCGCCCTCGTCGCGCTGGAAACGCCGGCCCTGGCGCTGGAACTGTTCCGCCTGATCGAAGGCAGCGCCGGGCAAGCCTTGACGGCCTTCGAGCTGTGGTCTGGCTTAGCGCAGTCGTTCGTTGTTGAATATATGCCCGGAACTCGCCACCCGTTCGCTGAGCGTCACGCCTGGTATGTCCTGATCGAAATTTCGAGCGGCCAAAGCGATGGGCGCGCTGCGCAATTGCTTCAGGACGCTCTCGAAGTAGCGAGCCAGGCGGGCGCGATCTCGGATGCCGTCATTGCGCAATCGATCCAGCAGTCGCGCGATCTGTGGAAATTGCGCGAGGGCTTATCGGAAGCGCAAAAGCCGGCCGGCGCCAGTATCAAGCACGATATTTCGGTGCCGGTGGCGCGCATCCCAGAATTCCTTGAACGTGCAGCGCCGATCATTGAGGCCGTGTGCGCCGGTGCCCGCCCAGTGCCGTTCGGCCATTTTGGCGATGGTAATTTGCATTATAATATTTCCCAGCCCGAAGGCATGGCAAGCGCTAGCTTTTTAGCGTTGTGGGAACCGATGGCGCAGGCCGTCCACAGCCTCGTTGCTGACATGAATGGATCGATTTCCGCCGAACATGGCATTGGCCAGTTAAAGCGCGGTGCCTTGCAGGAATTCAAATCTGATCTTGAGCTGCGAATGATGCGCGGTATCAAGCAGGCGCTCGATCCGCACGGCATTCTCAACCCCGGCAAGGTGCTTTAGTCGCGCGGTTTCTACTTGGCGATGCGGAGATCTGAAATCTTGAGAGCGATATCGCGGAAGGCTTGGCGGAGTTGTTCGCCGTTCGTCGTCTTGTAAAAGTTCTCCTTCGAGCTTCCGCACCCAGACAACACTTTTTCCGCTTCCGTGCGTTCTCCCGGCGGAAGCTGATCAAGATTGAACGCGACTGAATAAACGCTGATGCCTTTGGCTTTCATGTTGTCGCAGATGGCTTTGGCGTTGGCCGACACGGCTGCTTGCGGCTGTTCTTTCCAGCCGCGGTAGGTGTTGTAGCTTCCGTCCGTCATCAAGACAGCAATTTTTTTGAGCTTAGGCTGGCCACTAGCATTCGTTTCGGACAAGCCCGCATAGTCCGCAGGACGGCTCTCGGACGGCCAAATATTGCGCCAGTTGGGCGATAGCATGTACCAAGCCCACGCGGTTCCAAGCGCGCCGGATGTCGAACCGTAAGCCTGCAGACCGTTGATTTTATCCGCCAAGAGCGCCTTGTCGGATGTCAGAGGCACGACGATGTCGGGTCGGCCAATGTCTGCACAACTACCATCGTCGTTATAATTCCAGTGAGTCGCGGGGTCGGTCTTACTCTTTCCCGTCGCGGTCGTTGGAGCTTGATCGGAACTGTCCAAGCTTGTCGCCATGCGATCGCCGCCATGCGCGTTGATCCAGACGTTAGCATCGGGCGCTGCATCGGTGAATGCTTGCGGGCCGGTGCGGTCCGTGACGCACGGCATCACTTTCCAGTTGTTCTGGCGCACGGTGTCGTAGGCGTTACAAGTCCAGCTGCCGTTGCTTTCGCTTGCGCCACCGCCCGAACCGCTGGTGCAGGTTTTGTACCAGCCGCTCCAATTATCGTCGAGGTTGGTCAGCTTCTTCATATAGGTCGAGGCACCGTCGTCTGCGACACGGACGCGCGTTGAAAACGGCACCAGTGCGACGCGTGACGTGTACTGGCCTTGATCTTTCCAGACGACGATGTTGACCAGATCTTTGGCGGCAGCTTTGAGCGCGTCGATCTTGACGCCGGTCGTGCACGGACCGTTGCCATCGTCGCACATCGAGCCGGTGACATCCAACATCAGCGAAATTTCAAAACTAGTATTCGAGTTGGCGCCGACAGAAAGAATGCTTTTGGCGTACTCCCCGCCGTTGGCAGATGCATCGCCGGTGCCGCCATTACCTTGCACAAAGAGTGGCAACGACTTGACGCCCGCAAGCCCCATGAACGGCGTTGCAACGGACGCTTTAGTCGATCCCAGAATTCCAGCACCGCCGTCGACAAATTCGATTTTTATCGTGTGGTTTTTGACCCAGGAAATGCCGATCGTGGCTTGGTCGAAATACTTCTCGCCGACAGCCATGGCTTCGGCCTGATTGCCACCATTCGTCTGCAGCGCGCGCGCCGTTGCCAGTACCGCTGCGTCCATCGCAGATGCTGTCTGCGAGCGAGCGTTATACCAGCGCGTAAAATCGACGGCTGCGCCAATGACCAAAAACAGCGCGATGGCACAAACGCCAAAGATAACGCTGATCGCGCCAGCGGTATCGTGCGCGAAATTCTTTGCCGTACGGCTTGCACTATCCCGGCCGACCGGAGAACACACACTCAGCTTCATAAGTTCAAAGCCTTTACTCTAACTACGCAATAACGCAGTAACGCAATAATTACCGCCTGCCGCCTAACCCAATGTTAAATTTTTCAGCGATCTGAAATAGCGTTAAAGTCGGCTTTACGGGCG
Organism: Hyphomicrobium sp.; assembly: GCA_031367425.1. GTDB lineage: Bacteria > Pseudomonadota > Alphaproteobacteria > Rhizobiales > Hyphomicrobiaceae > Hyphomicrobium_B. Next base: position 124,661 of record JANLPU010000048.1, on the reverse strand, counting down.
CAATCGAAATCAAAATAATTGCCGGTAAAATTTTAGCCGCGTTCGCAACGCTTCGTTGAAAGTTGCAGCACCAGCGGCCGCCAGAACCAGGCCGGCACGGTCTGTTAAAATCTGCGCCCCTGCGCCGTGGTGTTGGGTGTGGTAGACTGGCCAGAGGGATTCGTTTTCTATCAGCGTTGGGGCAGGACGCGACCACCGTGACGAAAGCAGCCAAACAGATGGCACACGACGATGGAAACTTGCCGCTCGGCCAGGATTTGGGCGACGCAGTTTCCGGCTGGCTGGCCCACGTCACGCACGAGCGCGGCCAAAGCGCCAACACTCATCAAGCCTACGAACGCGATCTCCGCCAATTCTTAATTTTCTTAAACAATCACTTGGGATACGCGCCGTGCCTTGGTGACATCGCCAGGCTCAACGCCAAAACCTTTCGCGCTTTTTTAGCCGCGCGCCGCAAGGACGGGGCGATTTCGCGTTCGTTGTCGCGCCAGCTCTCCGCGTTGCGGATGTTTTTTCGCTGGCTAGAAACCGAAAACATCGCAGCCAACCGCGCTATCCTGCAAGTGGCGCGGCCGAAAATCCCTCACAGCGTGCCAAAACCGCTGAACATCAAAGCAGCAGCCGCCGTGATCGACGGCGAGCCCGATCGGGAGAGCTGGATACACGACCGCGATACGGCGGTGTTGCTTTTGCTCTACGGCGCGGGGTTGCGTATCGGCGAAGCGCTCGCCATCGCGAGGCGCGATGCTCCCATATGCGGCCGCGACGTGATGCGAATCGCGGGCAAGGGCGGCAAAGAACGCATGGTTCCGATCCTGCCCGTGATCACGGAAGCGATTGCGCGCTACGTGGAAAGTTGCCCGTTCGAGCTCAGTCCGGACGGGCCGCTTTTTCTGGGCGCTCGTGGCGGGCCACTGTCGCCGCGTCTCATCCAGCTGACGATGGAGCGGCTCCGCCACGCGCTGCAATTGCCCGACACAGCAACGCCCCACGCTCTGCGTCATTCATTCGCGACGCATTTGCTTTCGGCAGGCGCCGATTTGCGACAAATTCAAGAACTTCTGGGGCACGCATCGCTTTCAACCACGCAAGTCTATACTGAGGTTGATCAGGCACGCTTGTTGGCGGTTTACGATCAGGCGCACCCACGGTCACGAACGCCGGAGCGTTGATCGGCACGCCGCCAAAAAAGATGAAAGCGATCGTCATGCGTAAATGTAGAACTGCGGTTGCTTTGGCGTTGCTGGCGGCAATGCCGTTGTCGACATTGGTGCCATTGGTGCTGGCAAAAGAGCAAGCGCACGCCGCCGCTGCATCGGCCTGCGGCGGAATAGATATGCTGGCGGAGCTGGCGACGACCGATCCCGAAATTTACGCAACGGTCATGCAGGCCAAGCGGACCAGTAGCAACGCTGAGGCGGTGTTGTGGAAGGTCGAGGGGCTAAGCGCGCAGACATCACATCTGTTTGGAACGATCCACCTCAGCGATCCGCGCGTGTCGGTTTTGTCGGACAACGTAAAAGCGACGCTCGGAAAATCCGCTAAGCTCGCTGTCGAGGTGGCGGATTTATCCGATAGCGCCATGGGCGCGGCGATGGCTGATGCCGCGCAATCGTTGATGTACTCCGACGGCAAATCGTTGACCGATAAACTCTCGGGGGCAGAGATCGCACAGGTCGAGGCTATCGTCGGCAAATCAGGCATGCCGATCGAATCGGCCCACCTGCTCCGGCCTTGGCTGTTGAATATGCTGCTGTCGGTCTCTGAGTGCGAACGCCGGCAGATGGCTGCGGGCGCGACCGTGCTTGATATGCGGCTCGTGGAGGAGGCCCAGAACCGCGCCATTCCCGTCGTAGGGCTGGAATCGATTGCCCAACAGCTCGCGTCGCTGTCGGAGATGCCCGAAGATCAACAAGTGCTCATGTTGAAATCCGGCCTCAAATATGCCGACCGCACCGACGACATGATGGAAACGCTCGTTCAGCTCTATCTCAAACGGCAGATGGGCGCGGCCATTCCGTTTCAATTGGCGCTGGCTGCCAAAACCGGCGTGCCCCCGTCGGCATTCGACGGTTTTCAAAAGGCATTGTTGTTCGATCGCAACGAACGGATGCGCGACACCATGAAACCGCTGCTCGATAAGGGCAGAGCGTTCATTGCGGTTGGTGCGTTGCATCTGTCGGGCGATAAAGGCCTCGTCGCGCTATTGCGGCAAGCTGGATATACCGTGACGCCAATCGAATGAGCGCCTCGTTCTTGCTGTTATAGCAGCTCACATGTGGATCGCGCGCTTGGCAACGGCGAGCGCTGCTTCCTTCACGGCTTCAGACAGCGTCGGATGCGCGTGACAGGTGCGCGCCAGATCTTCCGCCGAGCCGCCAAACTCCATGATGACGCAAGCCTCTGCAATGATATCGCCCGCGTGCGGCCCGATGATGTGCACCCCTAAAATTCGGTCAGACTGCGCGTCGGCCAGAACTTTGACGAAGCCGTCGGTCGTACGGTTGACCTTGGCGCGGCCGTTGGCCAGGAACGGGAACTTGCCAACGGTGTAGGCGATATTGCCCGCCTTCAACTCTTCTTCGCTGCGCCCGACGCTGGCCACTTCCGGATCGGTGTAGATCACATTTGGGATAACGTCAGGGTTGGTGTGGCCAGCTTGGCCAGCCAGAATCTCGGCAACTGCAATGCCTTCGTCTTCAGCTTTGTGAGCCAGCATCGGGCCGGCGATCACGTCGCCAATGGCGTAGATGCCGGTGACATTGGTTTGGAACTGGCCATCGACGGGAATGCGCCTCTTGCTGTCGAGTGCGACGCCAGCCTCGGCGAGGCCAAGGCCTTCCGTGTAAGGCGCGCGGCCGATGGCGACCAGGACAGCGTCCGCATCGATCATCGTGGACGCGCCGCCTCCCGCCGCTTCGACTTTAACTTTCAAACCGCCGCCCGCCGCCCGCTCAACGCCGGTGACTTTGCTGGCGAGATTGAATGCCAAGCCCTGCTTTTCCAGAATGCGCTGGAACGATTTTGCGATCTCGCCATCCATGCCCGGCAGAATGCGATCGAGAAATTCAACGATCAAAACATCCGCGCCGAGGCGGCGCCAAACCGAACCCAATTCCAGACCGATAACGCCCGCACCGATCACGACGAGCTTTTTAGGCACCCTATCGAACGTCAGGGCACCGGTCGACGAGACGATATCTTGCTCGTTGATCTCGATGCCGGGCAATGCAACGACGTCCGACCCGGTCGCAATGACGATGTGCTTGGCCTCTAGGCTTTGCTTCTCGCCGTTGATGAAGGTCACTTCGACGTGGCCCGCCTTCACGATGCGGGCCGCCCCGTGATAACTCTCGATTTTGTTCTTCTTCAAAAGAAAAGCGACGCCATCGACGTTGCCTTTGACGCCCTGATCTTTGAACGCTTGCATCTTTGCCAGATCAAGTTCTGGCGACACCTTGATGCCCATGTCGCCAAAGCCGTGGCTCGCGTTCGCAAAACTTTCAGAGGCGTGCAGCAAGGCTTTGGAGGGAATGCAGCCAACGTTGAGACACGTTCCGCCGTGCGTCGCGCGCTTCTCGACCACGGCAACCTTGAGGCCAAGTTGCGACGCGCGGATAGCACACACGTAGCCGCCAGGGCCCGTACCGATGACGATCAGATCGTTAGGTCCTGGCATTCACCGCTTCTTCTATATGAGCCGCCTTATTGCAAGCGGGCTGATGAAATCGATTGTTCAATGCAAAGGCGCTGACAATGTCCATGTTGAAACGAGATCTGGGTCGATAATTTTCTCGCCCGTTGCGCGCAGCCAATATTCGCCGGGCTCTGCGTCTTCGAAGGCGCTGGTATCTGGCGGCAGGATACGCTGCTTGCCGGTCAGCTCGCCTAAACAATTGATGCGAATGCCGCGCGCCTTGTGAACCGCGACAATGATGCCGTGATACTGATCGTGTTCGATCACGGTCTGCCGGTCGCCGGCAAGCTTGGTGATCGCGACAACGGTATGTTTGCCAATCAACCAGCGGGCGCGCTGCCGGTCCCACTGCGGGACGCGATCGTCTTTATAGAAAGCGCTGGCCATATCCCCTCCGATCAAAGTTCCAGGATGAAACGCTGTGGATCCTCCAGGCATTCTTTCACTCGCACGAGGAAACTAACAGCGTCTTTTCCGTCAACGATACGATGGTCGTAGGATAGTGCCAAATACATCATGGGCCGGACGACGACTTGGCCCGCGCGCACGACGGCGCGGTCTTCGATACGGTGCATACCTAAAATGCCAGACTGCGGCGCATTGAGGATCGGCGTCGACATCATCGAGCCGTAGACGCCGCCGTTCGAAATGGTGAACGTTCCGCCCTGCATCTCGTCGATGGTGAGCTTGCCATCGCGCGCACGGCGGCCAAATTCGGAAATTTTTTGCTCTATTTCGGCCAGCGACATCCGGTCGGCGTCGCGCACGACGGGCACGACGAGGCCCTTTTCGGTGCCGACCGCCACGCCGACGTGATAATAGTTTTTGTAGACGATCTCATCGCCGTCGATCTCGGCGTTGACCGATGGGATATCGCGCAACGCCTGAATGCAGGCTTTGACGAACAGCGCCATGAAGCCAAGCTTCACGCCATGACGCTTCTCAAACAATTCTTTATATTGGCTGCGCAGTGCCATCACCGCGCTCATGTCGACGTCGTTGAACGTCGTCAGCATCGCGGCGGTATTTTGCGCGTCTTTGAGGCGACGCGCGATCGTTAGGCGCAACCGCGACATGCGCACGCGTTCTTCGCGCGCGGCATCGTTGGCGGCTGACGGCAGGCGCATAGTCTTCAACGTTGTTGGCACGGAGGGTTGGAGAAGGACGGCGTTTGCGGCGGGCGCTGCAGAAGCAGGCGACGGGCTTGGCGCTGGTTTTGGCTGAGCGGCAGGCGCATGAGATGCGGCATTGTTGTTGGCCGCCAGCACATCGCCTTTGAGAATTTGGCCACGCCTGCCCGAGCCTGCGATCTCATCTGTATCCAATTGCGATTCGGCGATCGCCTTGCGCGCGGCCGGGCTTGGCGGCATCGCGGTTGCCGGTTGATTGGCAGGGGTGGCAACTGGAGGCGGCTGAACCGCTGCAGGCTTGGGTGCTGCTGCGGCTGCTGCCGCGGGCTTTGCCTTTTCCACCGCAGGTGCTTGCGCGGTCTCTGCAGCGCCACCCGAATTTAATCCCGCCAGCAACGATCCCACCGCCACCGTCATTCCCTGCTGCACCAAGATCTCGCCCATGATGCCCGACGCGGGCGCTGGAACCTCAACGGTTACTTTATCGGTTTCAAGCTCAACCAGCGGCTCGTCGACTTTCACGGCGTCGCCCGGCTTCTTGAACCACTTGCCGACAGTCGCTTCCGTGATGCTTTCGCCCAGCGTCGGAACTCTGATCTCGATACCCATGACGGCGGTGTTCCTTATAAATATTAAATTCCGAGCGCGTCGGCCACGAGCGCTGATTGTTCCTTGACGTGTTGCGACAGCAGACCGGTAGCGGTGGAGGCCGATGCAGCACGGCCCGCGTAACGCGCCGCTTTGAACGTCGAACCGGTATGGGCCAAAACCCATTCGATGTTGGGCGCGATGAACGACCAGCCGCCCATGTTCTTCGGCTCTTCCTGGCACCACACGATTTCGGCGTTCTTGAACCGGCTGAGTTCGGCAATCAAGGCGCGCGCGGGCACGGGGTAAAGCTGCTCGACGCGCAGAATGTAGACGTCGTCGTTGCCTGTCTCTTCGCGTTTTTCGAACAGGTCGAAATAAACTTTACCCGAACACAACACGACGCGTTTGATGTCAGCATCGGGCTTTAGTTTGATTTTGGAATAGCCATCGAGCTGCGCGTCATCCCACAAGATGCGATGAAACGTCGTGTCCGGACCGAGCTCATCAAGACGCGACAGGACGCGTTTGTGCCTGAGCAGCGACTTCGGCGTCATCAAGATGAGCGGCTTGCGGAATTTGCGGTGCAGCTGACGGCGCAGGATATGGAAATAGTTAGCGGGCGTCGTGCAGTTGGCGACCTGCCAATTATCTTCCGCCGACAATTGTAGAAAGCGCTCGAGGCGCGCCGAGGAATGCTCCGGACCCTGGCCCTCGTAGCCGTGCGGCAGCAGGCAAACGAGGCCTGACATGCGTAGCCATTTCCGCTCGCCTGACGACAGGAACTGGTCGAAAATAACCTGGGCACCGTTGGCGAAATCGCCGAATTGCGCTTCCCAAACAGTCAGAGCGTTGGGTTCGGCAAGCGTGTAGCCGTATTCGAATCCTAGCACCGCTTCTTCCGACAGCATCGAGTTGACGACTTCAAACCGCGCCTGGCTCGGCGCCATGTGCTTGAGCGGGGCAAAGCGGCGCTCTGTCTCTTGATCGATGAGAACGGCGTGGCGCTGCGAGAAAGTTCCCCGCTCGCTGTCCTGGCCAGACAGGCGAACCGGGAAGCCCTCCATCATGAGCGTGCCAAACGCCATGTGCTCGGCCATCGCCCAGTCGATACCTTGACCGCTCTCGACCATCTCGCGGCGCTTTTCGAGCAGCTTGGTGATCGTCTTGTGGACGTTGAGATCGCGCGGGATCGAGGTCAACCGGCGGCCGACGTCTTTGAGAGTATCGATCGCAATGCCGGTGTTGCCGCGCCATTCGTCATCGCTGGCACGGCCCATCCCGGACCAGCGTCCATCGAGCCAATCGGCTTTGTTGGGCTTGTAGCTTTCCGACACCTGGAATTCGGCGTCGAGGTTGGCCCGCACCTTGGCGCGCATTTCGTCCACTTCGGCGTCCGTCACGACGCCTTCGTTGACGAGGTAGCGGCTGTAAATTTCGCAAACGCTCGGATGCGCCTTGATCCGTTTGTACATCGCGGGCTGCGTGAACATCGGCTCGTCGGTTTCATTGTGGCCGTAGCGGCGGTAGCAGAACATGTCGATGACGACAGGCTTTTGGAACCGCTGGCGGAACTCCGTTGCGATCTTGGCGACGTGGACGACGGCTTCAGGGTTGTCGCCGTTGACGTGGAAAATCGGCGCTTCGATCATCAGCGCAACGTCGGAGCAATAGGGCGACGAACGGGAATTGTGCGGACTCGTCGTAAAACCGATCTGGTTGTTGATGATGAAATGGATCGACCCCCCGGTGCGGTGGCCGCGCAGGCCCGATAGCCCGAAGCATTCGGCAACGACGCCTTGGCCCGCAAACGCCGCATCGCCATGAATGAGCAACGGCAAGACAGGTGTTCGCTCGCCCGGGCCGCAGCCATGCTGATCCTGCTTCGCCCTGACTTTGCCGAGCACCACCGGATCGACGATTTCGAGATGCGAGGGGTTAGCCGTCAGAGACAAATGGACATTGTTGCCGTCAAAGCTGCGGTCTGACGAAGCGCCCAAATGATATTTGACGTCGCCCGAACCTTCGACGTCGTCTGGCTTGAACGACCCACCTTTGAATTCTTTGAAGATCGCGCGCAACGGCTTGGCCATGACGTTGGCCAGAACGTTCAAGCGGCCGCGATGGGCGAGCCCGATGACGATTTCGCGCACGCCCAGATGGCCGCCGCGCTTGATGATTTGCTCAAGCGCGGGCACCATCGCCTCGCCGCCATCGAGACCGAACCTCTTGGTACCGGTGTATTTGACGTCGCAGAATTTCTCGAAAGTTTCGGCTTCGAGCAGCTTATTCAAAATCGCTTTGCGGCCCTCGGCCGTGAAATTGATGTCTTTTTCTTCGCCCTCGATGCGCTTCTGAATCCAGCCTTTTTGCGCCGGGTCTGTGATGTGCGAAAACTGCACGCCGATTTGCTGGCAGTACGTGCGCCGGACAATCGCGAGGATCTGCCGCATCGTCGCCGTCTCCAGACCCAGCACGCGATCGATGAAAATCGGGCGGTCGAGATCGGCATCTGTGAAACCATACGTTTCAGGCAGCAGCTCGCGGTGGATTTTGCGGTCTGAGATGCCGAGCGGATCGAGATCTGCTGCCAAATGACCAATGACGCGATAGGCGCGGATCAACATCAAGGCGCGGATGCTGTCTTGGGTCGCGCGCAGCGAGACCGCGGGCGACATTTCGAACCCGGCGCCATGCGCCCGTTGCGCCATCTTTTCGCGTATGACGCGTTCGGCCTGGCCCCAATCGCCGGTCAGAGCGCCGGCCAAATCATCGTTATCCGTTTGGGGTTGCAACAGCGCTGCGGGCAAACCCCAGCTCGGACTCTCAGAGGCGTGTCCATTGCCGGACGGCTGCTCTTTCAAGCTTTCGAAAAAGCGCCGCCACTCATCGGTGACCGCGCCGGGATTGCGCTCGTATTGAGCTTGCATATCCTCGATATAAGGCGCGTTCGCTGCATTCAAAAAAGAGGTGCGCAGAAAGGCCTCGTTCAGCGCTTGCCGTGACATTGGCACTCCTTAAGTTCGCTAGGGCGGGGCTCTAAAAGAAAGCGATTGCCCGCCGATTTGGCCGTGAGCCTCACTGAGCCTCACTATGTCGTTACGCAAGTCTAGCCCCGCAAGACTTCCAATAGCGTGCGGCCCAAAGCAGCTGGGCTCGGGGAAATAGCAATTCCCGCCGATCGCATCGCTGCCAATTTGTCTTCAGCGCGGCCCTTGCCGCCGGAAATGATAGCGCCAGCATGACCCATGCGCCGACCAGGGGGTGCAGTGACGCCGGCAATGAACCCAGCCATGGGCTTCTTACGGCCGTTAGCGGCTTCGTGTTTTAAAAAGTCGGCCGCCTCTTCTTCAGCCGAGCCGCCGATTTCGCCGATCATGATGATCGATTGCGTCTGGCTGTCCGACAGGAACATATCGAGGATGTCGATAAATTCGGTGCCTTTGACGGGATCGCCGCCGATGCCGACCGCAGTCGTCTGGCCGAGGCCGACGTCCGTCGTCTGCTTGACGGCTTCATAGGTGAGCGTGCCGGAACGCGAAACAATGCCGACCGAGCCGATCTTGAAAATGTTTCCCGGCATGATGCCGATTTTGCATTGCCCGGGCGTCAGCAAGCCTGGGCAATTGGGCCCGAGCAGGCGCGAGCGTGAACCTTCGAGCGCGCGTTTGACGCGCACCATGTCCATCACGGGAATGCCCTCGGTGATGCACACGATCAGCGGCACTTCGGCGTCGATCGCTTCGAGAATGGCGTCGGCAGCGAATGGCGGCGGCACGTAGATGGCGCTGGCCGTGGCCCCGGTCACGCGCACGGCTTCCTCGACGCTGTCGAACAACGGAACGTTGGCAAGGTCTGCGTCTGGATGTTTGGAGCCGCCTTTGCCGGGCGTCACGCCTCCAACGATTTGCGTGCCGTATTCGCGCGCCTGTTTCGTGTGAAACGTACCCTGACTGCCGGTTATGCCCTGGCAGATAACCTTAGTTTTCTTGTCGACAAGGATGGCCATGTAATTCCCGCGCGTTTTTTTTAGCTTTTAGCAAGGGGAGGCTATCCCCACGCTGATTTGGCGTAGTTTCTACCATTTTTTGCAGTGCAGCAAGAGCGACAATGGTGGGAGGGCACTATTTGAACGGGTTCAAGACCTTGATCGCGCCATACGATTGACCGTGGTTGAGGTATTCGGAAAAAACGATGGCGGCGCCTAACGCCTCGGCCGCCGCGAGTAATGCGCCGTCCCAATAGGTTATTTTGTAGAGGATCGAAATCTGAATGGCCCGATGAAAAACTGCCCCGTCGACCACAGCACACGGCCGGTGGTCCATCTCAGCTAGAAATTCGAGAGCTTTTTCGGGCAGCATTTTATGCCGCGCTTTGACGGTCGCGTTGTAGTAAAATTCCTGCAGGACTTGCGTGGAAATTCCGAAGTTGTCTTCCGCTATCAATTTGTAGGCGCGGTCTTGCTTGGCTGCCTCTGAAGCTGCGGCGGTGGCGGCATACAATAGAACATTCGTGTCGAGGAAAACCTCAGCGCTCATAGATGTCTTCGCGTTTCCAGGTTATGGGCCCGACTTCCATGCCGCCCTCTTTGGCAATTTTTTTCATCCGCTTTAGCGCATCCGCCATGCGCTTCTTGGGGGCGACAACCTCGGCAAGCTTCTCACGCACGATCGCGTTGACGCTCGTGTCGTGCTCGGCCGCGTATTTGCGCACCTCCTTCAGAAGCTTTTCGTCGATGGCGAGCGTGATGTTTTTCATCTACACAGGATATGTGTAACTGTGTGGGGTGTCAATGGGCGCTAGCGGGTGCGTCGCCGGATTGCTGAGCCTAAAAATTTATGGTAATGTCACCATGGCAGTGGATATATGTGGGACAAGGTGATGTTGCGGCCCTTGTTGTGGATGGCTTCGACACTGGATGACCTCAAGGAATGGCCCGACGCCGTACAGCAAAGTGTAGGCTATGCCCTCGAACTCGCTCAAAAGGGTGAGAAGCACGAGAGCGCCAAACCGCTTAAAGGGTTCAAAGGCGCAAGCGTAGTTGAAATCGTTGCGAACTATGGCGGCGATACTTGGCGTGCCGTTTATGCGGTCAAGATCCAGAACGCGATCTAGGTGCTGCATGTTTTCCAAAAGAAGTCGAAGTCCGGCATCGCAACGCCAAAGCGCGAGATCGAACTCATCGAAAAGCGTTTGAAATTGGCGCTTGAACATTCCAAGGACCAACAGCCATGATCCGCACTAAGATTACTGCAAGCTCTGGCAACGTCTATGCCGATCTGGGATTCCAAAATCCAAGCGAGCACGCACTGAAGGCTGAACTGGTGCGCCGTATTACCAAGGCTCTCAAAGCTCAATCGCTGACGCAGGCCGAAGCGGCAAAGACTTTAGCTATCGGTCAGCCTGATGTTTCAAAAATGTTGAGCGGTCAGTTCCGCCAGTTCTCGGTTGAGCGCTTGATGCGTTTTCTGGTGGCGCTTGGCCATGACGTGAAAATCGTCGTGGAACCCGCGCGAGCGACGAAGTCAAAAGCAGCTCAGCTTGTGGTGGCGGGGTAGTAGAGTTTGCGATTGTCTTGCGCATGACACATCGCAGAAATCAATGCTGATGTAGCTCTAAGTCTAATCTTGTTGCCAAGTCGTCATCGGTCTCAGAAGATATCTTGGTTTGGGCACACATCCAGCGCCATGTCAGCTTTCCGACCGCACCATAAAACAGACTGGTTCCAGTACCGACAATGATCCACCAGTCTCGCTCCAACTCATCTTTCAGTTCCCAGAACCACAATGTTCGAGCAATCGATTTTCTTTCTGAAACCAACTTGGGGATGGAAAACGTCATCGGTGGTACTGCGAGGCTAAAGTTATGATGGCACCAGCTCAGATACGTTTGCATTTCTTCGATTGAGAATGGGCACCTTGTAGACAGCGTTCGCCCGTCTGGGGAAAAGTCGTCCCACGTGATCGGATAGCCTGCCATTACTAACCCGCCTGCTTCACCGCATCGGTGATCTTCCGGGCGGCGTCGGCGAGGTCGTCGGCGGGAATGATGTTGAGGCCTGACGCCTTCAAGATTTTCTTACCCAGCTCGACGTTGGTGCCTTCCAGCCGCACAACCAGCGGCACGGTGATCGCCATTTCGCGCGCGGCTGCAATCACGCCCTCGGCGATGATATCGCACCGCATGATGCCGCCGAAAATGTTGACCAAAATACCCTTCACGTTGGGGTCTGACAAAATGATCTTGAAAGCTTCCTGCACTTTTTCCTTCGAGGCCCCACCGCCGACGTCGAGGAAGTTTGCGGGCTCGGCGCCGTAAAGCTTGATGATATCCATCGTCGCCATCGCGAGTCCCGCGCCGTTGACGAGACAGCCGATCGAGCCATTGAGCTTGACGAACGCCAACTCATGTTTGGAAGCTTCGATTTCGGTAGCATCTTCTTCGCCAAGGTCACGCAAAGCAACGACCTCCGGGTGACGGTACAGCGCGTTGCCGTCGAAATCGATTTTGCCGTCGAGGCAGATCAGCTTGCCGTCTTTGGTGACGACGAGCGGATTGATCTCAAGCAGGCTCATGTCCTTCTCGACGAACATGCGGTAAAGGTTCTCGATGATGGCGCCGCAGTCTTTTGCTTGCGCGCCTTTAAGGCCGAGCGCGCCCGCGATCTTGCGGCCATGGAATGGCTGATATCCGGTCGCCGGGTCAATCGACATTGTGAAAATTTTCTCAGGCGTGTCGTGCGCGACGTCTTCGATGTTCATGCCGCCAGCTTCGCTGGCAATGAAGGCAACGCGCGCGGTTTCGCGGTCAACGAGCGCCGAGAGGTAAAGTTCGCGCGCGATCTGCGAGCCGTCCTCGACGTAGAGCCGGTTGACGACGCGGCCCACTGGTCCGGTCTGGATCGTCACCAGAGTTTTGCCGAGCATCTCGGTCGCAAATTGCTTCACCTCATCAATTGACTTGGCGAGCCTGACGCCGCCCTTTTCGCCAGCGTCCTTTTCCTTGAACGTGCCTTTGCCGCGCCCGCCAGCATGGATCTGCGCCTTCACCACCCACACTGGGCCGGGAAGTTTCTTCGCGGCAGCCACCGCTTCATCGACGCTGAACGCCGGGAAACCCGCAGGCGTCGGAACGCCATATTCGCGGTAAAGCTCTTTGGCCTGATATTCGTGGATGTTCATGAATCAAAATCCTGCGGGGTTTCTACCCCCTCTCCCCTGCGGACCCGTGGTCCGAGAGGGGAGAGGGTTGGGGTGAGGGGCGGCAGACGTTGAAAAAAGCGGCCGCCCCTCACCCTAGCCCTCTCCCCACGCAAGTTAAGAGCGTGGGGAGAGTGAGTTGTTTAAGCCAAGCTCGGTTGAATTGTTTTGCAGGCGTCGATGAGGCCGCGCACGGACGCGACCGATTTATCGAACATCGCTTTTTCTTCAGCGTTGAGCGTCAATTCAATAATTTTCTCAACGCCGCCCGCGCCGATGATCGCTGGCACGCCGACGTAAGTTTCGTTCAAGCCGTATTGGCCCGAGAGATGCGCCGCGCACGGCAACATGCGTTTCTTGTCGCGCAGATAGCTCTCGGCCATCGCGATGGCCGATGCAGCTGGCGCGTAAAACGCCGAGCCGTTGCCCAATAACGCAACGATCTCTCCGCCGCCGCCGCGCGTCCGCTTGATCATCGCGTCGAGCGCTTCTTGGCTGAACATGCCGAGCGCAATGCAGTCTGGCAGCGGCACGCCGCCAATGGTCGAGTAGCGCACCATCGGCACCATGTCGTCGCCGTGACCGCCAAGCGTCATGGCGCGCACGTCTTCGATCGAGACGCCGGCAGCCTCCGCCAGGAAATGCGAAAAGCGCGCCGAATCCAGCACGCCCGCCATACCGACAACTTTGTTGGCGGGCAGGCCTGAGAATTTCTGCAGCGCCCACACCATCGCGTCGAGCGGGTTGGTGATGCAAATGACGAAGGCTTTCGGCGCGTGCGTTTTGATCGCCGCGCCGACCTGTTCCATGACTTTGAGATTGATGCCGAGCAAATCATCGCGGCTCATGCCGGCTTTGCGCGGCACGCCGGCCGTCACGATGCAAACGTCTGCGCCAGCGATCGCGGCATAGCCGTCTGGGCCCGCGCCCGTGATGCGGGCGTTATAGCCTTCGACGGCGGCGGTTTGCGACAGATCGAGCGCTTTTCCTTTGGCGACACCTTCCATGATGTCGGTCATCACGATATCGCCGAGCTCTTTGAGGCCCGCGAGCAGGGCCAGCGTGCCGCCGATTTGGCCTGAGCCGATCAGTGCGATCTTTGTGCGCGCCATGCGTCGTGTCTCCTTGAATGCGGGATGCGAGTAGGATTTGAGCACGTGCGTACTGCATTTCGCAAGTGCGTCAAGGGCGCCGAGCCAAGCTCAAACGAAAGTTGGATAGAACTCGCGGTCCAAGGGGAGAAAAGGCTCAGGCACGCTTAGCCGCACGGCTCGCCACGTATTTTTCCGAGCGCATCTCCATCAGGCGCGAAACCGTGCGCTCGTAATAGCCAGCCTCGTCTCCTGCTGGGAACAGGCCTGACGGCTCGGTTTCGGCCGACGCGATCAGGCAAACGCCGCTGTCGTAGAGCGTGTCGATGAGAACAGTGAAGCGGCGGGCGCGATCGCGGCGCGACCGCTCGATCATCGGAATATCGTCGAGGATGACAGTATGATACGCGTGCGCGATGTGCAGGTAGTCGAGGCTGCCAAGGGGTTGATCGCACAAATCTGCAAACGAAAACCGCGCGACGCCCATCGAAGCAAGCGGCACGTTCAACTGCCGACCCTTGAAGTTTATGACGGCCGGGCGGCCAGGGTGTGCGCCGGTCAGCCGCGTCCAATGACGATCAAGCTCGGCGCGCGCCTCGTTGGTGTTGGGCGTGAAATAGAGTGCAGCGCCTGACAGCTTGGCAAGCCGGAAATCCTTGGCGGCCCGCAGCTCGATGATGTCCATGTGAGCTTCGATTAGGTCGATGAACGGCAGGAAAAGCTGGCGATTAAGGCCGTTCTTATAAAGCCCCGAGGGCGGCGCGTTGGAGGTCGAGACGACCACCACGCCGTGCGCGAAGAGGGATTCAAACAGGCGGCCCAAGATCATGGCGTCGGCGATGTCGCTGACGTGCAGTTCGTCGAAACAGAAAAGCTTGGCCTCGCGCGCCAGCCCTTCAGCGACGTGCGGTATGGGGTCGCCCGGCACGAGGCTGCGCGCGTCGCCGATCCGGTCATGGATATCGGCCATGAACGCGTGAAAGTGCGCGCGCCGCTTAGGCTCGAAGCGCGTCTCTTCGAAAAACAAATCCATCAGCATTGTTTTGCCGGAGCCGACGGGGCCGTGAATGTACAGCCCGCGCGGCACGGCGGCCGAGACTTTTGATCGGAATAATTTCGCGAGCACGCCGCCGTTGGGTTCAGCCGCCTGCAACCATTGTTGCAGCTGGCCGAGGCGCGCCGCGACATCGCGCTGCGCGCTGTCTGACTCAATCTCCGCCAGCCCAAGACGTTCTTCGTACCGTAGCAGAACTGTACCGTTCATGTGTTGACCATCACGCCCCTGTCGCGAAAATAGCATCATGCCACCCGTCACCGATTGACGCACTGGATAGCAATTTCCGTCCCTCAACACCCTGTTTATACAATAACTCTCGGCGCTTAGCGCAAGGAAGCTAAGATGTTATTGCAGCGCACAATCGAGGCACAATCTCCAATTAGCCTGAGCACGTTACGTGATTCGCTTTGTTCGAGCGGCACGCGTTGGAGGGTTGGGCATGAAGGATCGACCGGAATTGAAAGTTAGCTGCCGCAAACTGCTGCGCAGAGAACTTGATCTCTATCGCGAGCATCTCTTGCGGCTCGACGACGAAGCGCGGCGCAGACGTTTTGCCCATAGCGTGTCTGATGGCTTCATCCAGAGCTATGCCGGCCGCGCGAGCGACGCTGGCACAATTATCTTCGGATATTTTGACGACGGCGAGTTGCGCGGTGTCGGCGAACTTAAGTGCGAGCACTCAGTATCGTGCAAAACCGCAGAAGCGGCATTCTCGGTTGAATCCCCATATCTCAATCGCGGCATCGCGACAGAACTCATGGGGCATATCATTCGCTCGGCGCGCAATCGCGGCGTGCATCACCTCGTGCTTAATTGCCTAATCGAAAATGCCAAAATGCGGGCAATTGCGGTGAAATACGACGCAGATTTGCGCATTGAAGACGGCGCGGTCATTGCCGATATCGTGCCGAAGTCTTCCGATTATCTGTCGCGCGCCACGGAAGCCTTCGACGATCGCATAGGGATATTTCTAGCCGTGCTCGATTTGCAATCACGCAACCGGCACAAAGCCGCGTGAAATTCCGCTGCGGATAATCGACGACGGCGAACGTCTGCCTGTTTCAGGTGCCAGTATCAGTTGAATGAGACGCCAAGCGATCGACGCCTTGATCGGAAAATCTCTCACTGCGACTGCGCTTTAAATCGCGCGTCGCTGTCGTTGAAAATTTGGAACTATCGCGATGCATTTTGCGCGCGCGACGCGATCGCAGAGATTCGACGCGACGCGCGTTGCGCAGACAAGAACGGAAATAGTCGCCTCAAAAACATAAAAAATGCGACAATAACGCAACACAAATTGGCATTACCTGATATTTCGCATCCATATTCCAATTTCGTTGTCAACAAATTCGACGAAATTGCCCATGTTTTATTTGTTCGAGCTGATTCGGACACTAGAGGGAGAATATCACCATGGCTAAAGCAGCACCTGCAGCAAAAAGAAAGAAACCGGCCGCTAAGAAGGCAGTCGTGAAGAAAGCCGTCCGTAAGCCAGCAGCCAAGAAGGTTGCGAAGCGGAAAGCCGCCTAATTCGGCTTCGTGCCCGCTGCTCTTGAGACTGGGCATCTCGGGCAGCGGGGCACGACCGAATAGCGGTTATATACGACGATCTCGACTTTTGATGAGACCGGTGGCCAGCATGTGCCGCCGGTCATTTTTTTATATATAGAGTGCCACTATTGCGCAAAATGGGTGACGGCTTCGATATTGTGCCCATCTGGGTCTAATACGAACGCACCGAAATAATCGGCGTGATAGTGCGGCCGCAGACCAGGTGGGCCGTTGGCGCGCGCCCCCGCTGCCAAAGCCGCATCGTAGAAAGCCATCACTTCTTCGCGATTTTTCGCAACAAAAGCAACGTGTAAGCGGCCCGTCAGGGCCTCGCCGGTGCCGATCCAAAACTGCGGCCGTGTCCGCCCGAAGCCTGCATATCCATCTTCGCCATCGTCCGACAGCGACGTCTCTTTTAACAGCGCAATTCCAAGTGGCGCCAACGCCGCTTTATAGAAAGCGACCGACTGTGCGTAGTTGGAGACCGGAAAGCCGATATGATCGAGAATATCCTGCATCGCATTCGCCCAATCCAACTAACAATGACAAAGTCCGCAAAACAGAGAAGTTTAAACGCGGCGTTCGACCATCAACTTCTTGAGTTCCGCAATCGCTTTGGCCGGCGATAAGCCTTTCGGGCAGGCTTTGGCGCAATTCATAATGGTATGGCAGCGATAAAGCCGAAATGGGTCTTCGAGGTTATCGAGCCGCTCGCCGGTGGCCTCGTCGCGGCTATCGATAACCCAGCGATAGGCCTGCAGCAGCACCGCTGGCCCCAAATAGCGGTCCGAATTCCACCAATAGCTCGGGCACGACGCCGAACAGCAGGCGCACAAGATGCACTCGTACAGCCCATCGAGCTTTTCGCGGTCGTCGCGCGATTGCTTCCATTCCTTAGGAGGCGTTGCCGTATCCGTCTTCAGCCACGGCTCGATCGACCGGTGCTGGGCATAAAAATTGGTCATGTCGGGCACGAGATCCTTGATGACCGACAGATGCGGCAACGGATAGATGCGGACCGCGCCGTTGACGTCGCCCATCGACTTCAGGCAGGCGAGCGTATTGGTGCCGTCGATGTTCATCGAACATGAGCCGCAGATGCCCTCGCGGCACGACCGGCGAAACGTCAGCGTCGGGTCGATCTCGTTCTTAATTTTGATCAGACCGTCGAGAACCATCGGGCCGCACTGCTGGCGGTCGACCCAATAAATATCGACACGAGGATTTTCGTCCTCATCGGGGTTCCAGCGGTAGACCTTGAATTCCTTCCACTCGCCCCCGGCGGCCGGCTCGTTCCAAGTCTTGCCACGTTGTACTTTGGAGTTTTTCGGCAGCGTCAGTTCGACCATGGGGTTTGTCCGGCTCACAATTTTGAGTTCGAGCCTATACCAGAGCTGGCACGCGCTCTCGTGTCAACCGCGCCGGGACCGCCCCGATCTGCGGTTCTTTACCGCGATCAGGTAGTTTTGGAATGCTTTTTGAGCTCGCGGACAAGTGCCGTCAGCTTGTCGGCAATGTCGGCGCCGGTGTCGACGGCGACGCGCAACGTGGCGCGCTTTTGGATGATCGTGTTCAATCGCTCTTGCTGTTCGCCAAAGCCGAAGAAAACGTCTTCAGGCGCATTGATATCGCCATCTTCGATGGCGGTCATGACGTCGAAGGCGTTTTGCGCCGCGAGCACCAGCATGGATGCGATGTCGTTCATCAATAGGAGATAGAGACGTTGCGCGTCGGCGCGGATGCGCGTGCCGTGAACGCCAAATTTCAACGGTGACGAAGCTTGCGCGCCCTCGCCGGCAAAAACCTTCGGATGGCGCTGGAACCGGCGGAAGATTTCGGCCAGCCCCAAGCAGCAGGTTTCTAGATCGCGCAGACTCGACCCGGTCTTGCGTTTGACGCGCGAGCGCGAGCCAGTTTTCTGCTGGCCAGACCAGTGGATGGCGGCGATGGATGATATGGCGCCTAACGCCGCCAGCGCTGGCAGTACGGCCGTAAATGGATCGGGCGGCATCCGGGTGTCCGTGTCGTCAACATCTTCGGGTTCAGACTTTGCCACCTTTGCGCTCTTCTGATTTGTCAGGGAAGCTTACTCTGCCTTGTGGCAGAGTGGCTAATACTGTTGGCCGCCCGATCGTGATCTTACCCGGCAAACGATCAATAAAACGCAGGCCTTGGGCCGCTCAGTAGACGCGAGCCTTCGGCTCGATGTACGCAATTTCGTTGGTCAGCGTGTTCTTGTGCACCGGCCGGTCGTCGAGCTTCACGGCTTTGGACGCGCCGTCCGCCCAAGCGAGCGTATGCTTCATCCAATTGACGTCGTCGCGCTTGGAGAAGTCTTCGCGAGCGTGCGCGCCCCGGCTCTCTTTGCGGCTCTCGGCGCTAACCACGGTCACGGCCGCCTGCACGATGAGATTGTCGAATTCGAGCGTCTCGATCAAATCGGAATTCCAGATCAGCGACCGGTCGACGGTCTGAATATCGCTTGCATCTTTCCAGATCTGGGCGATTTTTTCGACGCCCTCTTGCAGCACCGGACCATCGCGGAAAACCGCGCAATTGGTCTGCATGACCTTCTGCATCCGCAGGCGCAGTTGCGATGTCGGCGCATCGCCGCGTGCATAGCGAAAACGATCTAGCCGCGAAACAGCGAGGTCATGAGCGCCCTTGGGGAGCTCGGAGTGGGTTTTTCCCAACTCGATCTTCTCGGCGCAGCGCAGCGCGGCGGCGCGGCCGAACACGACAAGATCGATCAGCGAGTTCGAACCTAGTCGGTTGGCGCCGTGGACGGAAACGCAAGCCGCTTCCCCGATCGCCATCAAGCCGGGCACGACCGAATCCGGATCGCCGTTCTTCTTGGTCAGCACTTCGCCGTGATAGTTCGTTGGGATGCCGCCCATATTGTAATGCACGGTTGGCAACACAGGGATTGGCTGGCGGCGCAGATCCACTCCGGCAAACACTTGGGCGCTTTCGGTAATGCCAGGCAGACGCTCGGCGAGGATCTTGGGGTCCAAGTGGTCGAGGTGCAGGAAGATGTGATCGCTCTCGGCGCCGACGCCGCGGCCCTCGCGAATTTCAATCGTCATCGAGCGCGAGACGACATCGCGCGAAGCCAGATCTTTGGCGTGCGGCGCATAGCGCTCCATGAAGCGTTCGCCTTTGGCGTTGGTGAGATAGCCGCCTTCGCCGCGCGCCCCTTCGGTAATCAGAACGCCAGCCCCGTAAATACCGGTCGGATGAAACTGGACGAATTCCATATCCTGCAACGGCAGTCCGGCGCGCAGAACCATGGCGTTGCCGTCACCCGTGCAGGTGTGCGCCGACGTGCACGAGAAATAAGCCCGACCGTATCCGCCAGTGGCGAGGATGGTGCGCTTGGCTTGAAAGCGGTGCAGCGAGCCATCTTCAAGGCACAGCGCGACCACCCCGACGCAGGCGCCGTCTTTATCCATCATCAGGTCGATGGCGAAATATTCGATGAAAAACTCAGCCGAATGACGCAGCGATTGGCCATAGAGCGTGTGCAGCATGGCGTGGCCGGTGCGGTCGGCGGCAGCGCAGGTGCGCTGTGCGGGCGGGCCTTCGCCGAAATCCGTCGTCATACCGCCGAACGGGCGCTGATAGATCTTGCCGTCTTCGGTGCGCGAGAACGGCACGCCGTAGTGCTCAAGCTCGTAGACGGCGTCTGGCGCGTTGCGGCACAGATATTCGATCGCGTCCTGGTCACCGAGCCAGTCTGAGCCTTTGACGGTATCAAACATGTGCCAGCGCCAACTGTCTGGACCCATGTTGCCCAATGCGGCGGCAACGCCACCTTGGGCCGCGACCGTGTGCGAGCGCGTCGGGAAAACTTTGGTGATGCAAGCCGTCTTCAGCCCGGCTTCGGCGGCACCGAGCGTGGCGCGCAAGCCTGAGCCGCCCGCGCCGACGACGATCACGTCGTAGGCATGATCGGTTAGCGGATAGGCCAGACCATTGATGGCTGGAGCTTTACTGATCCCGTTCCCCTTGGCATTTCCTGACGGCATTTTGGCTTCAAGCCCCAAAGCTCAATTTTAGAATTGCGAACGCACTCGCCAACGCGACGGCGAACGAGAAAAACGTGTTCAGCAGCAGCAAACCAATTTTGTTGGCTTCGTCGTGGACGTAGTCTTCGATGATCACCTGCATCCCGATCCGCATGTGGATGGCGCCAGATATGACCAATGCCAGCAGAGCGAGCGCGACGAGCGGATTGGCCAATGTTTTTTCGACCACAGCTAGGTCGGCCCCGATCAGTGAAGCGATGAGCCACACGAAATAGACACCGAGCGCAGCGTTGGCGAGACCCGTCACGCGCTGCCTGATGAAGTGGTCTGTGCCTGTCCTTGCCGAGCCTAGTTGACGGGCAACTTTTAATGGCGTGCGCATAACCATGATCTACAGGCCCCCGCGCGAGGTCAAAACCCAACCCCAGATGCCAGCCGTCAGTACGACGGACAGAACCAGATTGGACCACGACAGCTGATCGATCATCGCGAGATCGTAGCCCTTGCCCATATCCCAGATGAAATGCCGCAAACCGCCGAGCATGTGATGCAGGAAGGCCCAGGTGTAGCCAATGAGTACGAGCTGTCCCGGCCAGCTCTTGAGAATGCCGGTCGCGAAGTTGAAGCTATCGGGACCAGCGGCCGCCGCGATCAGCCACCAAGCCAAAATCAACGTTCCGAAATAGAGCGCCGCACCGGTCAACCGGTGGACGATCGACATCACCATGTTGATTTCTGGCTTGTAGATTTGCAGGTGAGGAGACAACGGCCGCTGTGGCCGAGCCTTATGCCGACTATTGGCCTCGGCCATCGGGATGATCCTTGAATGCGTTCTGGCCACAAGTTTTAGCCGCGCACAGCCAAAATCGCAAATCGCCAATTGCCACACGGGCATAGCTATAAAATCGCCAGCGGGCTGAGATCAGCTCAGCGAATCGACGATCGCGCGGGCCAGCCGGTCGCCACTTTCAAACGCATGCTCGGCGAGGCGGCCAAGGCACCAATCGCCCGCAACGCCCACCTTATGATCGGTCGAATACAGGTAGGTCTCACCGAGCGACTGGTCGACAAGGCCGTGCCGCCAAAGGTGAGCCGTCATGCTGACCGGGCGCACCGGGGGTAAACCCAACACGTGGCTAACTTCGCCCCAGAGTTCTTCCGCCACCGCTTCGGGATCAGTGTCTTCGGTTTCGCGGCTCCACGACGGCGAGGCGTGGATCACGATTGCTTCGCCGCGCACCGTTCGACCGGGCTTGGTATTATTGCGTGCGATCCACCGGATGACTTCGGACATATCGGAGAACACGTCTTGGTCAGGCAGCGTCTTTTCATCGAGCCGCACCATCAACGCCCAGCACGGCGCCATGCGAACACGCGACAGCGGTTGGGTGAGGTCGTCGAGGCGGCCCAACAACAACCGCGCTTGCGGCGCAGGTACGCAAACCGCGACGGCATTGAAGGGGCCGACGGAGGTCTGGTCTTCAAACCAGATGTGCCAGCCGCGGTCGCCGCGCTCGATAGTATGGGCTTTGCGACCGGTGTGGATACGTACGCTCTCGGCCATCGGCCGCACAAGAGAAGCCATGCCCGGTGTGCCAACATACCAAGGGAGCATTTGGCCGGCACCTTCTTCGCCGTTCAACTGGGCGCGCGGCGTCCAGCGCGCGGCATAGCCCAGGCCAACAAGCTCATCGATATAAGTGCGAAACGACTGCGTTCGTGCGGTGACGTATTGCGATCCGTGATCAAAGGTCTCAAGGCCGAGCCTGGCTGTCGCCATGCGGCCGCCGATGACGCGGTCTTGTTCGAAAACTTCGACGAAAAACCCAGCGCGGCGCATGGTGCGTGCGCACGAGAGTCCGGCCAGTCCGGCGCCAATAACTGCTGCTCGCTTTGTCACTTCGTTTCCGCGTCGACGACGATTCAAATATGCGCGAACAGCCGTTTTGCGCCCGCACAACGCGGACAACATCTATCTCAAAATTAACCAGTAGGGTAATCGCATTACAAAAGTATTACGCCAAGCTGTGAACAAACGCGCAAAAGTTCAGTTGGCGGCTCAATTTATTTTGCAACGACAACACCGCACGCAATGCGCTGGCCCACGCCGCCATCTGGGTCGGTGATGTAGTCGTCGCCCTTACCAAAAATTAAAATAGCGGTTTTATCGTTATCAAACAGCGTCTCTTCTGCTTCTTTGCTCAACGTCAAAAAAGGACTGAGAACTTCTCCAACCGCTGTTCCGTCGGCCGCCGCATAAATATTGGGCAAGTCCCCCGCCATTGGACCTTCGTCATCTAGAAAACCGTGCTTGGCGCCCAGTGGATTATAAATTCCAGCAGCCGAGGTAAAGTCGGCTTCGCATTTGCCGGTTTCGTGAACTTGCAGACCGTGTTTGCCCGGCGGCAGGCCCTTTAGATCGAACTTGATCAACACCCCTGAGGTGGCTTCGGTCAGAGTAATGAGGCCTGCCTCTTTGCCGTCAGCCAGTTTCATGACGGCAGTGGCGGTTTCCCCAGCTGCATAAACCGGTGAGCCTGTGGCCATAAGCGCTACAGCTACGAACGCCAAAGTACTCAACCGCAATGCCATCTGACGAACCCCATAGAGACACTTCGCTCGAACTATATCGCAGACGCCTCGTGTGACTAGCTTAAACCCTGAACGCTCGGCTGACCACTCAACGCGGCACTACCAACCAGACGTCAAGGTCGATGACGACGCCTTCCATATATTCGCCCGAGGGGGCTTTCAACGGAAATGCATCACACGCCATATCCTTGACGCCAACCATTCTGACGCGCAATGCGCCAACGTCAGCACGCCCCGGGATTTCGGCTTTTTCGAGTATTTCGGACCAAGCGTAGATCGTATCGTCGGCGAATGTCGGTGCGACGTGGCGGCCACCGTTGATCGCGGCCAAGTGGAACGCGTTACCCAAGCCATTGTACGACAAGGCGCGCACGAGCGAGATCACAACACCGCCATAGACGATCCGCTTGCCGAAGCGGCCCTTCGATTCCGTATGCTTGTTGAAATGGACCTTGGCAGTGTTTTGATAAAGCCGCGTCGCAATTTGATGCTCGGCGTCTTCCAGTGTCATGCCGTCGACGTGATCGATCTTCTCGCCGGGCGTATAATCGGCCCATTTATGGGCGGAACCAGCAAGATCAACGTCATAACGC
Organism: Hyphomicrobium sp.; assembly: GCA_031367425.1. Classification (GTDB taxonomy): domain Bacteria; phylum Pseudomonadota; class Alphaproteobacteria; order Rhizobiales; family Hyphomicrobiaceae; genus Hyphomicrobium_B. Next base: position 101,135 of record JANLPU010000048.1, on the reverse strand, counting down.
GAGACATCGAGTGCTGGCACAGCAACGCCCAGATGCGAAGGATCAACGCGATCTGGCAGGGAGGGTACGACGGCAGCAGGGGGCGGCGAGGCCTTATCGCGCTTGCGCACCATGACCCACCGGCAATACTGCAGAACAACCTCGCCAGATTGATTGCGCCCGGTCGAGCGGACATAAACCGTTCCAGTCTCCTTATTCGAATTCTCTTTGAGCCCGATAACTTCCGACACCGACGACAGCGTGTCGCCCGGATAGACCGGTTTCATGAAGCGGCAATCGGCGTAGCCGAGATTGGCAATCGCGTTGAGCGAGATGTCAGGCGTCGTCTTGCCGAAGACAACGTGAAACACCAGCATGTCGTCGAGCGGCGCGCGCGGATAACCCAGCGCCTTGGCAAACACATCCGAAGACTGCACCGCAAAACGCGAGCCATAAAGCGAGGTGTAAAGCGCGACGTCGCCGACTGTCACGGTCTTGGGCGTGGCATGTTTGATGATCTGGCCGAAACGAAAGTCCTCGAAGAAATTTCCAACGTTCGTTTTCGTACCCGTCATCGTGGCAGCCCCTGTCCCGCTTGAAATGTGGCGCATGAAATATCTGCATTGCCGCAATGGCCACCGCTACGCCCGCGACGTGCCACCGCTCAGGGCTTCATGTGCTGATGTTGGTAGCGCCCGCAACCCCTATTTTCCACGATCGGTTGCGCTCACCGGCCGCACAGCTGCCGGGAGGCGGAGCATTGCGTCAAACCGCCGCCGAGGACGTAGGGTCTGCATGAGACGGTCAAGGGCCGGGCGCGGATATGTTTGAAGCCGGCGATTAGCAACGAGCCGCGGACATCGGTCAACTGCTGGCGCACGCCATATTCGGCTAAACTGCGTGCATGAGCGCGCGAGACGGATGTGCCTTCGCTGCTCGCCACGTCGCAGGTTTGCCCTCCACGGTGATGAGCGCTCGCCCGGTCATTTTCATATTCGATCGATGCGCAACCGCACATCACTATTGCCGCGCACGCCGGACCTATTGCGGTTAGCGACAAGCGAACGAACTTCATGGGCTAAAGTCCTCGATTTGGACGTCGCCCCCCATTGATGGGTGCTGTCGGCGTTTTGCTGCCTGAGCGCCCTCAATCCCGCCCGCCATCGGCCCGGCATTTCAGTCAATTTGAAGGCGGATTATTGTGGAAGGATGCCGGCACGCGGCTTGGATCAGAGATCAACGCCGGACAATACCGGTTCGCTGGCACGCAATCTAGTGTCGTCGGCTGTGTCGCATACGGTTTGAGCGCTTTTCGCAGCGACTAGGCACTCACTTAGGGCGCCCGATTGAAAATCGATTTCCTTCGAAAACCTTTCCAAGTTTAGATGCCTTAGTATCGTAGTCGTAGAGGCAGTAAAGCAACCAAAGGCGCTTCCACAACGTGCTATCCGGTGTCAAAAATTCAACCTCCAAGCCTAGCTGCTTGGCTTCTTCAAAGTCTATGACGGCACCGTGAGACATATACCCCTTGCTACTACTGATCTTATCGATAAGCGCATCGCGTTCGGCGTTTGTTTTTGTCTTCATCATGCCTCGCGCCAGAATATCTCTGGCCATCTGTCGCATCCTTTCGGCGGACAGCGTAGCAGCATCGCGGACGTGCTGCGGGAATGCTTGTGCATCCTTTGCAATAAGCTCGCACGGCCACATCCCAGTGTTGACTCTCCAATGAGGGTCGATTGGGCCTAGCTCCGAGTTAATGCCAAAAATTATTTTTGTTGCAGAGAGCGCTATAACGGTCCCCGCGGACTTAGCCCAACTCGGCACAATTACTCGATAGTCGTCGAGCGACTGACGTAGAAGAGCGATGATTTTTTCTGTCGCGTCGACATTACCGCCCGGAGTTTGAATAAAAAAGTCAGCAGAGCGGCCCGATAAACCCTGAATGATCTCCGAAAGATCGTCGGGATCGGTGTGATTAATTTCTTGGTCAAGTTGTGAAAAGTACACAAAAAGAGGCCGATTGGTTTCGGCCTCTATATCAGCGATTAAAAGTTGACGAATATACCGATCTTTTTCTTTTGCCCAGTATTTAGGTGACTGCTTAGGAATTTCATTTGTACGGGGAAATTGAGCCAAAAATGACGGCACGCCGGTCGTCGCTTGGCCCGGCTTCGAGTTCTGATTCGTCATCGCCTACCCTTGGAAAAATAAATGCGCTTTCCAAATTCGGCTCGCTTTTTGGCGACACAAAAATTATTCGTGTGGCCGAACCAAATTGGTTTTCTGGATCATCAGTCGACCGAATATCTTTGAATTTGTCAACCATCGTTGGTTCCTCCTGCACGCCGTACTCGCGTGGCGATCATCTTTGACGATCAGTGGACCGGTCGAAAGCGCGAAAGCTGCTCTGCATACGCTGATCCACAGGGGCGCACTGTGGATAACGCGAGTCGGCCCGACACACCTGTTGACTTTCCGCCACAATAGATAAGCAATATATAAGTTCTAATTTTGTTCCCTACAAGGTGGTTTTTGTACTCAGCATGCTTCAGGCCGTAAAGCGGCGTGTACTGGGCGATGCCATACAATTTTTGCTCGGTGTCGCGGTCCTAGAACCAAGGCTCGTCGATTTTCGACTTCATGCTGATCGCCTCGAAAATGGCCACCACGCGGCGCGCCATGACCAGATGTAACCGCTCGACCATTCGGCCCTCGACCGTGATCACGCCTTTTTTTCTGTTTGCTGGTTCATCGAATGCCGACATGATTTTACGCGACCAGGACACCTCTTCGTCCGTCGGCGAAAACACCTGATTGCAAGGCAGAACCTGAGACGGATGAATGAGCGTTTTGCCGTCCATGCCGAGCGTGCGGCCGTGCTCGCATTCGGCGCGGAAACCGCTTTCGTCTTTGAAGTCGTTGTAGACGCCGTCGATCACATCGAGATTGTATGCGCGCGCGGCAACCAGCGTCATAGCGAGCCACGGCACAACCGCGAACCGGTTATTGGTGGCGCGCGCCCGGCTTTCCTTCAGCAGGTCATTGGTGCCTAAGACGAGGCAAGCCAAGCGGTTTTCAGGATCGGTGCCCGACGCTGCAATCTCGCGCGCATTGAGAATGCCCATTGGGGTCTCGATCATCGCCCAAAGACGGATTTTTTCGGCGCAGCCGGACGCCTTGAGAACCTTGGCGGTCGAGACGAGATCGCCGGGCCGCGATACTTTCGGCACGAGTATAGCGTCTGGCTCGGCCTCGAAGGCGGCGTAAAGATCGGCCATTCCCCATGGCGTCTCAAGCGCATTGACGCGCAAAATAACCTCGCGGGTGCCAAACCCACCGCTGCGAATGGCGGCGCACGCCTGCTCGCGGGCCTTGGGCTTGGAATCAGGGGCAACAGAATCTTCCAAATCGATGATCAGGCAATCGGCCGCCAGGGTCTTCGATTTTTCAAGCGCACGCCCGTTATCGCCGGGAAGGTAGAGAACGCTGCGGCGCGGCCGGGTGATCATGCAAAAGACCTCAAAAATAGTCACTGTTGCGGCGCAATATAGCGGGCTAGCCGCAGGTCTCCAGTAGAACTTTCGGTGATCGCGTGGCCCTGCGGCTTGCAGGCTGTTGCTTTCAACCTTAGCGTCCGGCGGCAGCAATCTGGACACTCGAGCCTGCACCTGATGCCTTGCACCCAAGCCGCGACCAGCGGCGCAAACAGGACCAATAACCCCCGTGCGCCGCAAACCAACGCTGGACTTTAATTTTCTGCAACATGAAGCCGCAGGCGGTGTTGTTCTGTTCGCTGCTGCAATCCTAGCGCTATTGGTGTCCAATTCGCCGTTGAGCGGGCGCTACGATGCACTGTTGCATGCGCACGCGACAATTGGCCTTGCCCCGCTCGCCCTGTCGAAATCGCTGCTCCATTGGGTCAACGATGGCTTGATGGCGGTGTTCTTCTTCCTCGTCGGGCTCGAGATCAAACGCGAGTTTCTGGCTGGCGCCCTGGCGTCGCGCAAAAGTGCTTCCCTGCCGATCATCGCCGCAGTTGGCGGCATGCTTGTTCCCGCGCTCATCTACGCGATCGTCAATTGGGATAATTCGATCGCGCTCGACGGCTGGGCCATACCGGCCGCAACAGACATTGCATTTGCCGTCGGCGTGATGGCGCTGTTGGGCTCGCGCGTGCCACCCGCCCTGAAGATATTTTTGCTTGCCCTCGCCATCATTGACGACCTTGGCGCTATCGTGATTATAGCTCTCTTCTACACCTCCGACTTGTCGATCAACGCCCTGATGCTGGCGCTGGCTGGAATTGCGTTCCTGGCGTATCTCAACAGCGCACGGGTGGGCCAAATTTGGCCGCATCTGCTGGCTGGCGCATTCGTGTGGGTTTGCGTATTGCAGTCTGGCGTGCACGCGACGCTGGCGGGCGTCGCAACGGCACTCGCGATACCGTTGAAGGCGGGTTCAGGGGGCACCGAAGGACCGCTGGAAAAATTAGAACATCGGCTTGCGCCTTGGGTCAGCTTCGGCGTCTTGCCGGTCTTCGCATTCGCCAACGCCGGTGTTTCGCTGGCCGGCGTTTCAGCGTCACAGCTTCTCGATACCGTTCCGCTTGGCATTATCCTTGGGTTGGTGATCGGCAAGCCGATCGGCATTTATGGATTTTCACTAGCTGCTATAAAATCAGGCATTGGACAGATGCCCGCTCTGACCAATCAGGCGCAACTTTTTGGCGCAGCCGTTTTGGGCGGTATCGGATTTACGATGAGTTTGTTTATCGGCATGTTAGCGTTCTCCGATCCAGCGCTCGCGACCGAGCTGAGGCTCGGCGTTCTAACTGGATCAATAATGGCGGCCGCTGCAGGTTATATCATTCTGGCCAGCAGTGCCCGTCGCGAGACCTAAGCGAGATCGCGCGCTTAGACCTGTCCCTGCGCGCCGACCGAGGAGAAATCGATGTCGTTCTTCCCTGAGTCTCTGACCGACCGTTACCGCCGCTTCAAACATCGCATCTTTGTTCCCAACGCCGACCAGTACGAAGAACTGGCGACCTACGGGCAAAGCCCCCAGACCATGATCATCTCATGCTCGGACAGCCGGGTTGACCCAGAAACTATTTTCAACGCTATGCCCGGCGAGCTTTTCGTTGCGCGAAACGTCGCCAACCTTGTTCCACCGTTCGAGACGGGCGGCAAATATCACGGCGTCAGCGCCGGCATCGAATTCGCCGTCATGAACCTTCGCGTGAAACATTTGGTTATCCTGGGCCATTCAGGCTGCGGCGGCATCAAAGCAGCGCTCGATCAGTCGGCCGCGATCGAGACCGAGGGCCACTTCATTTCGCGCTGGATGTCGATGCTGGACGAAGCCCGCCTCAGCGTATTGGCCTCGCATCAGATGAAATCGACCGCTGAGAGGCTGACCGCGCTTGAGCGCGAAGGCATCAAGAATTCTCTGAAAAACTTGCGCACGTTTCCCTTCGTCAAAGACTTAGAGGATCGGGGCAAGCTTCAGCTTTATGGCGCCCACTTCGATATCAAATCGGGCGTGCTGGCGGCGCTGAATTCGCAAACCGGTGAGTTCGTGGGACTTTGACGCCAGCGTAAATGACCGCCTAAGCGTCAGCTTTTGTTCGGAGCCGCCCTAGCGGCTTTGATCGCTGGCAGAATTTTGGTCTTGATCGATTCCGGCGTCAGCGCGCCGACGTGCTTGTAAACGATGTCGCCGCGGCCGTTGACGACGAACGTTTCGGGCGTGCCATAGACGCCCCAATCGATCGCGTTGCGGCCGCTTGTGTCGGTGCCCAGCGCCGTAAACGAGTTGCCATAGCGGCCAAGAAAGCGACGCGCTGCGGCGGCTTCGTCTTTGTAATCCACGCCGTAGACATCGATGCCCGAAGCGGCTTTCAAGTCGGCGATGAGGCTATGTTCCTCAATGCACGTCGGGCACCACGACGCCCAAAAATTGACAAGGCTGACTCTGCCTTTGGCGAGGTCGGCATTGGAAAAGCCCGGCACTGCCCGGCCGTCAGTCAGTAAGCCCTCGATCGGTGGAAACGTCGTTTGAGGGACGGGCTTGCCGATGAGCATCGATGGCAACTTGGAGGGTTCGCCCGATTGCAAGGCAAGCGCGAAAAATCCAGCGATCACCAGAAAGATGCCGACCGGCAGAAGCCGCACGTAGTTTGATCGCCCAGACGTTTTTGTGGGGCTTGTTTCGGAACTCATCTGGCCTCACGCGATGCTGGCCCGGATGCTGGCCCAGAGAAGCGCCGTTTGACGCCGCGCGCTTCGAGATCTTTTAGCGCCGCGAGCTGCCGCCGGCCATCGTAGAACAGCCAAAGCAGCAGGCCGCCGATGACAATCGTGACAGCCGCGTAGGAGGCCCAAATAAACGCCGCATGAGGTCCCAGATCCATGCTCAGAGAGCCTCGCTCGAAATGACATCGCCAACAGATTGAGCCCGTTCGCCGCGCTCGATCTCGGCGAGCCGCAGTGATTTTACCCGCCGACGCAGCACCTCGTTGCGCATCGCCTTCATATGCATCGCGATAAACAACAATGAGAACGCCAATGCCATAACCAGCAACGGCCAGCGCATGCTGGGATCAACCGTCGAGGTAAAACCGGTCGACGGCTGATGCAGAGTGTTCCACCACTCAACCGAAAATTTGATGATCGGCAGGATCGCGACGCCGACAAGCGCCAGAACGGCGGTCAGCTTGGCGGCCAGCGTCTCGTCTTCAAGCGATGACCGCAGAGCCATCAAACCTAGATAGAGAAAAAATAGAATGAGTACCGACGTCAACCGCGCATCCCACACCCAATAGGTGCCCCACATCGGCTTGCCCCAGAGCGATCCCGTCAGCAGCGCCAAGGCCGTGAACGCCGCCCCGATCGGAGCGGCCGCCTTCGCCGATACGTCAGCCAGCGGATGGCGAAACACCAGCAGCCCGAAACTCGACAGCGCGACGAAGCCATAACCCATCATGGCGAGCCACGCGCTTGGCACGTGGATGTACATGATCCGCACGGTCTCGCCCTGCTGATAATCTGGCGGAGACGCAAAGAACACAAGATAGAGCCCATAGATAAGCAGTGCAGCCGCCGCGCCCGAGAGCCACGGCATGAGCTTGCCCGACAGCTCCATGAAGCGGGTCGGGTTGGCCAGTCTTTGGGTTAAAGTCTGCATTTGTCGATTTATGCCCTTTGAAGTCTCGCTTGACATCTGACTTGAAGCCTGGCGCGCAATCTGCGGCGTGTTGAATTCTTCGTCAGGACGCTACTGCATTTGAATGCGCAACGCGGCCGCCGCCGCCACCGGGCCTAACACGACAGACGCCATAGACAACGCGATCAGGATCAACATTGAGGCCTGAAATGTGCCAGACGCCAAAGCGTCGCTACTCATGGCCGAAATGCCAAAGATCAGTGTCGGTATGTAAAGGGGAAGCACCAGGAGTGCCAATAACAAGCCGCCGCGCCGCGCCCGCAGCGTCAAGGCCGCCCCGATAGCGCCCAGGAAGCTGACTGCGGGGGTGCCTGCTAACATGGTTGCGACCAGGCGAGGATAAAGCGCGCCGTCGAGGTTCAGGAGTATTCCAAGCACCGGCGCGAGCAGCGCCAAGGGAATGCCGGTCGACAACCAATGCGCCAAAGATTTGGCAGCAGCGACGGCTTCGAGCGGCAGTGGCCCCGTCGCCAGAACTTCGAGCGTGCCATCTTCGTGATCGGTTTCGAAGATGCGCCCGAGCGATAGCAGTGCGGCGAGCAAAAGCGCGATCCAAAGAATGCCAGCCGCGATCCGGCCCAGCAATTTAAGATCAGGCCCCAGACCCAGCGGCATCAGCGCGACGACAACGAGAAAGAAGCCAAGCACCGTTCCAAGCGCACCGCCTTCACGCAGTGCCAGCAACAGGTCGCGTTGCACGAGGATGAGGAATGGTTTCATGCCCCGCCAGCTTCCGAAGGCGAAGCGGTGCCTTGCAAGAGGGCTGAGCCATTGAGCTTGAGTTCACGCGCGCGCTCAAGACCTATCGGCAAATGCGTGGCCGCGATCGCGATGCCGCCGGCCCGCGTGTGATCATTGACGGCATCGGCGAGCATGGCACTCGATGCCGTGTCGAGCGAGACCGTCGGCTCGTCGAGCAGCCAGACCCGTCGATCCGCGCACAACAATCGCGCCAGCCCCAAGCGCCGTTTTTGTCCGGCAGACAAATAGCCAGCGGGAAAATCGCTCAAATCCGAAAGCCCGAATTGCGCGAGCGCTTTGTCGATCGCATCGGACTGGTCCGCGCCAACGTGCAAGAATTTTTGCCAAAACGCGACGTTCTCGCGAACGGTCAGCGCCGGTTTGATCGCATTGGCATGGGCGACGACGTGGGCCTGCTCGCCAAGGCTCGATTGAGGATCGCCACCTGCCAGCCGGATCGACCCAGAAACGGGACGCAGATATCCAGCCAAAGCGCGCAATAGCGTCGTTTTGCCAGCGCCATTGCGTCCCGTCAGAAGCAGCGCCTCGCCGCCGCTCACGACGAACGACAAATCCCTGATGATCATGCGCGATCCGCGCTCGACACCCAAGTTTTCGGCGATTAGCTGCAAAAGTTGTCACCACCGGCGCTAACGTGCTGATCGAGAGTGGCATTTGACCGCAAGGTCGCCTGCGCCCGAAGTCGGGTGTTCCACTTTTCCAGTAGCTTATATAAAAGACAGCAATCAGATTTCGCTAGCGCAAAAACGCGGGAAAGCACCGTTGGCAGCCAGAAAGCCAACGGCGGGTTCCGCGATCCATCGGCACTCCGGTGGCGCGGCGCTCGAGTGGTTCCTGCAAGGAGGCAACGATGAGCGCTTTTACTGCCATTTCCCTAGACAGCTACAACTGCCGCAGAACGCTGACCGTCGACGGCAGCAGCTATGTTTATTATTCGCTGCCCGAGGCCGAAAAAAACGGTCTGACCGGCATATCGAAGCTGCCGTTTTCCATGAAGGTGCTGTTGGAGAACCTTCTGCGCCACGAGGACGGCCGCACCGTCACCAAGGCCGACATCACAGCGATGGCGGAGTGGCTTGAAGACACCGGCAAAGCGGGCAAGGAAATCGGCTTTCGCCCAGCGCGCGTCTTGATGCAGGATTTTACCGGCGTGCCAGCCGTTGTCGATTTGGCCGCGATGCGCGACGGCATGTCGGCTCTTGGCGGCGATCCCGACAAAATCAATCCACTCGTGCCCGTCGACCTCGTCATCGACCATTCGGTCATCGTCGATGAGTTTGGCTCGGCCAGGGCGTTGGGCCGCAACGTCGAACTCGAATATGAGCGCAACGGCGAGCGCTATAACTTTTTGAAATGGGGGCAGGGCGCGTTTAAAAACTTCCGCGTGGTGCCACCCGGCACGGGCATCTGCCACCAGGTGAATTTGGAGTATCTGGCGCAAACCGTCTGGACCAACACCATGGCTGACGGCACGACCGTCGCCTATCCTGACACGCTCGTTGGCACCGATAGCCACACGACGATGGTCAATGGCTTGGCGGTATTGGGCTGGGGCGTCGGCGGCATCGAAGCCGAAGCTGCCATGCTCGGCCAACCCCAGTCGATGCTTATCCCGGAAGTCATCGGCTTCAAGCTGACCAGTCGGCTCAACGAGGGCGTCACCGCGACCGATCTCGTTTTGACCGTCACGCAGATGCTGCGCAAAAAAGGCGTCGTCAATAAATTCGTGGAGTTCTATGGCCCGGGCCTCGACAGCATGACGCTGGCCGACCGCGCGACGATTGCCAACATGGCTCCTGAGTACGGCGCGACCTGCGGGTTCTTCCCCGTCGATGGCGAGACGCTCAACTACCTGACGATCTCTGGCCGCGACGAACATCGCATCGCGCTGGTCGAAGCCTACAGCCGCGCCCAAGGCCTATATCGCATCAAGGACGGCGCCGACCCTGTGTTCAGCGACACGATCGCGCTCGATCTCGCCGACGTCGTACCCTCGATGGCCGGCCCCAAACGTCCCGAGGGGCGCATCGCGCTGACCGGCATTAAAAGCGGCTTTGCGTCCTCGCTCGACGTTGAATACAAAAAGCCCGGCGAGCTATCAAAGCGCGTGCCCGTCGAGGGGCGGAATTTCGACCTCGGTCACGGCGATGTGGTGATTGCCGCGATCACGAGCTGCACCAACACATCGAACCCTAGCGTTCTGATCGCCGCTGGCCTGTTAGCGCGCAACGCGATCGAGCGCGGTTTGACGTCCAAACCTTGGGTCAAAACGTCGTTGGCGCCGGGATCGCAGGTGGTCGCGGCCTATCTCGAGAAAGCCGGCTTGCAAAAATACCTCGACCAAGCCGGCTTCAATCTCGTCGGCTATGGCTGCACGACATGCATAGGAAATTCGGGCCCGTTAGCGCCTGAGATTTCGCAAGCGATCAATAATAACGGTTTGGTGGCCGCCGCCGTATTATCTGGCAACCGCAATTTCGAAGGCCGCGTCAGCCCCGACGTGCAAGCCAATTACTTGGCGTCGCCCCCGCTCGTCGTGGCTTACGCATTAGCCGGCACGGTTCAGCGCGACCTCACAACCGAGCCGCTCGGCACGGGTCGCGACGGTAAACCCGTTTACCTGCGCGACGTCTGGCCGACCTCGCACGAAGTGCAGCGCTTCGTCGCCGAAAACATCACCCGCGCGATGTTCAAGTCGCGTTACGCCGATGTCTTCCGCGGCGATGATAACTGGCAAGGGATCGCGACGGCGCAAGGCCAAACCTATGGCTGGAATAATGCGTCTACTTATGTCCAGAACCCGCCCTATTTCCATACGATGACGAAAACGCCGGCGAGCATCGCGGATATCAAAGACGCCCGAATCCTCGCGCTTTTTGGCGACAAGATCACGACCGACCACATTTCGCCAGCCGGTGCGATCAAAGCTGCGAGCCCCGCCGGGCGCTATCTGCTCGAGCATGGCGTCAAGCCTGGAGACTTCAATCAGTACGGCACGCGGCGCGGCAACCACGAAGTCATGATGCGCGGCACCTTCGCCAATATTCGCATCAAGAATTTCATGGTCCAGGACGCTGACGGCCAAGTCAAAGAGGGCGGGGTCACGATCCATTACCCCTCCGGCGTCGAAATGCCGATCTACGATGCGGCCATGCGCTATGCGCAGGAAAGCGTGCCGCTGGTGGTTTTTGCGGGCATCGAGTACGGCAACGGTTCATCGCGCGACTGGGCGGCCAAGGGCACGAACCTGCTGGGCGTGCGCGCGGTGATTGCCCGCTCGTTTGAGCGTATCCACCGGTCGAATTTGGTCGGCATGGGCATCGTGCCATTCACGCTCGAGGACGGCACATCGTGGGAAACACTAGGGTTGCGCGGCGACGAGAGTGTTTCGCTGGCCGATCTGGCTAACATCAAGCCAAGGCAAAAAATGGTCTTACACGTAACATCTGCGAACGGAGTGTCTACGGCCGTGCCGGTTTTGTGCCGTATTGATACGCTTGATGAACTCGAGTACTTCCGCAACGGTGGCATTCTGCACTACGTCTTGCGCAATCTCGCCGCCGCTGCCTGATCCTCGGGACATCCGGAATTAACATTACCGCGAAAGGCTGGCTGAAAAGGCAGCCTTTTTTCGTGGCAAGCCGCTCCCTGAAGCGTCGGCATACTTTTCCTGCCTCCCTGACCCATCGGACTTGCCCGCCCTTTGCAAATGCTGCTCGCAACCGTTCCAGACGGCATCGGCTCGCATGGTGCGGGACCTTAACTTCGAGCGCAGAGGCAAGCGACTTATGGGCAGCAACATCATCCACGGCACGAACGGCGACGACATTCTGAGCGGCGGAGTTGGCAGCAACATTATTAACGGCTACGCCGGCAACGACACCGTCGATTACTCGCAGCTCTCGGGCTACACGCAATATGTCGGCAGCCCGCGCGTCAATACCGGCGTAGAAGTCGACTTATCGGCCAGTACCGGCACCATCCGCTTCGTCAACGGGCATTTTGCCTGGACTGACGTCGATCAGCTCAACAGCATCGAAAACGCCATCGGCACGCAGTTCGACGACACCCTCAAGGGCGACGACAACGCCAATCACCTCGATGGCCTCGACGGTAACGACACGATTTCCGGCGGCGAAGGTTGCGACATCATCTCTGGCGGCAACGGCGATGACACGATCGCTGGCGATGCCGGCAACGACGAAATTTACGGCGACGCAGGTGCCGATAACATCTCGGGTGGCACCGGCAACGACGTGATTTCCGGCGGCGATGGCTGCGATGTGATTTCCGGCGACAGCGGCGACGATGTCATCTCTGGCGACGCTGGCGACGACAAAATCTTCGGCGATGCCGGAGCCGACTATATCGACGGCGGCGATGGGCACGACAACCTCAACGGCGGCGACGGCAACGACACCATCGTTGGCGGCAACGGCGACGACACAATCCAAGGCGATGCCGGTGCCGACACCATTTACGGCGGCGACGGCGCCGACACGATCGACGGCGGAGCCGACAGCGACCACATCTGGGGCGGCGCTGGAAACGACAACATTTCCGGCGGCTCGGGCGATGATGCCATCGTTGGCGAAGACGGCAACGACGTTCTTTACGGCGACGCCGGCAACGATGACGTCAGCGGCGGCGAAGGCGACGACCAAGTTTTCGGTGGCGACGGCAACGATAGCCTTTCGGGCGGCAGCGGCAATGACAGCCTCGACGGCGGCGACGGCAACGATCAAATGTTCGGTGACGACGGCAACGACACTATGATTGGCGGCGCAGGCGATGACCAGATGTGGGGCGGCTCTGGCTGCGATACCATGTCGGGTGGCGACGGCAACGACGCAATCTTCGGCGAAGATGGCAACGACTTCCTGTTCGGCGATGAGGGCGACGATCTCCTCAACGGCGGCGCGGGCAACGACCTTCTCGACGGCGGCAATGGCCAAGACCAACTCTATGGCGAAGCTGGCGACGACACGCTTCTGGGCGGTGCCGGCAACGACACCATGCACGGCGGCGATGGCAACGACTTGCTCGTCGGCGGCTTGGGTCGCGATGTGATGAGCGGCGGGCTTGGCCGCGACGTCTTCCAATTCGATTCGCGATTTGAAACTGGCAAGACTGCGGGCACCCGCGACGTGATCACCGACTTTAAACACGGCGTCGATAAAATCGACCTTAGCGGCATCGATGCGAGCGTTCATAAGGGCGGCAATCAAGCGTTTGTCTTTAAGGGCGAAGCGGCCGTCATCACACCGGGAATGGATGGCAAGCTCAAGTTCTTCTTGGTCGACAAAGCCGGCTCCGCGCACGACAAAACCGTTGTTCACGGCGACGTCAATGGCGACGGTCACGACGATTTCCAGATCGAGCTTTCTGGCCTCGTGCACCTGACCAAATACGACTTCGTCCTCTAACCGATCTACGACGAACGAATTGATTGAACGCCAGGATTACGGCTGGGGGCCTTCGGGCTCACCCAGTCGTGACTGGCGTTCTTGCCATTGAAGCGTTCTGATGTAACAGTTGCGGTGCAGAAGGCGTAGTGCCCTAGAGCGTCATTTACAGGACCTGTGCGCATGAACCTTAAGTGTTTTGTGATCGTTTCCGCGTTGATTGGCGGCACCGCGCCGTTGAGTGCGGGAAACCCGGCGACCTCTGGATCGGCCGATCAGGCGCAACCGATCCGCGCCGTGATCGAGCTATTCACGAGCCAGGGCTGTTCGTCGTGTCCCCCGGCCGATGTTCTGCTGCAAAAATATGCCGCCGATCCCAACGTCATCGCGCTGTCGATGCCGGTAGATTATTGGGACTATCTGGGCTGGAAGGATACGTTTGCCTCGCCGCGCAACACCGACCGGCAACGCGCCTACGCCAAATCGCGCGGCGACGGCGCAATATACACGCCGCAAGCCGTCATCAACGGTTCGATCCACGTCAACGGCTCTTCAAAATCCGAGATTGATCAGGCGATCGATTTGACCTCGAAAGACGCGGCTTTGCCGCACGTCGCGTTGCGGTTCTGGCAAGAGGCTAACACGCTCAACATTTCCACAGGCGCCGCCGAGCCCGGCCGTGAAGTGAAAGAGGCCACCATTTGGCTGGGTGTCGTGCAGACGACCGGGTCTGTGCAAATCCCCAAAGGCGAGAACGCCGGCCAGACGCTCGTTTACACCAACATCGTGCGCGAACTGACGCCGATTGGCCTTTGGAAAGGCCAGCCGCTGATGATCCAAATTCCCCGCGCCGCCGTGATGTTGCCCGCGACGCAAAAATCAGTTGTGCTCGTGCAAGAAGGCAAAGCCGGCCCCATCATCGGCGCCGCGTGGGCGGGGCTGTGGTGATTTTTAAGCCGCCAGCCCGCGCTTTTTGAGGAGGCCTTCGATCTTGGGCGCGCGCCCGCGGAAAGCGATATAGGCTTCGTGCGGATCGCGGCGGTTGCCGGCGGAATAGATGAATTCCTTCAAGCGCCGCGCGGTCTTCTTATCGAACACGTCGCCGGTTTCCTCGAATGCGGCGAATGCGTCCGCGTCCATAACTTCAGACCACAGGTAGCTGTAGTAGCCAGCCGCGTATCCGCTCATGATGTGCATGAAGTGCGGCAAGCGGTGCCGCATCACGATCTCGCTCGGCATGCCAATGCTCTCAAGCGTGTCACGCTCGAAGGTTTCGATATCGAGATGGCCGCTGCCGTCGATTGCGTAGAGCGCCATATCGACCAGCGCCGACGACGTGTATTCGACAGTCGCGAACCCCTGATTGAAATTGCGCGCAGCTTTCAGTCGCCCTAGCAGCTCGGGCGGCATTGGCTTGTTCGTTTTATAGTGACGCGCGAACCGCTCCAGAACCTCTGGCGTCGACAGCCAATGCTCGTAAAGCTGAGACGGCAGTTCGACGAAATCGGTCGAAACCGCCGTGCCTGCGATCGATGGGAACGTGACATCGGATAACAGACCGTGCAGTCCGTGACCGAATTCGTGAAACAAAGTGCGCGCATCGTCGAACGACAACAGCACGGGCTCGCCCGGGGCGCCCTTAGCGAAGTTTAGAACATTAACGATCACCGGGCTCTGGCCGGATCCCAGTTTGTGCTGTGCGCGGAAGTTCGTCATCCACGCGCCAGAGCGCTTCGAAGCGCGGGCGAAATAATCGCCCAGGAATACGCCGACGTGGTCGCCAGAATTATTCGTCACTTCCCAGATGCGCACCTCAGGGTGGTAGCGCGGCGCGTCAGGCAATTCTCTGAAGCTCAGGCCAAACAAGCGCTTGGCGCAATCGAATGCAGCCTCGATGATCCGTTCGAGCTCGAAGTAAGGTCTGATTTCGGCTTCGTCGAAATCGTAGCGCGCTTTGCGCACCTTCTCCGCATAGTAGCGCCAGTCCCACGGCTCGATTGCAAAATTGCCGCCTTCGCGGCGGGATTGCTCGGCCAGCTCTTCGCACTCTTGCCGCGCGCGGGCGACTGCTTTGGGCCAGACCTCGGCAAGCAACGCGCTGACATTGGCTGGTGACTTTGCCATCGTGTCTTGCAAGCTGTATTCGGCGAACGACGAAAATCCCATGAGCTTGGCGTATTCGGTGCGCAGTTCGACCGCTTCCGCCATGATGGCACGGTTGTCGGTCTCGGCCGTCGCCGCGCCGCGTGCGATCCAGGCTTTGAAGGCATGCTCGCGCAAATCGCGGCGGCTCGAGGATGTCAGGAAACCTTCGACACTGGCGCGAGCCAAAGTGATCACGAACTTGCCGTCAAGTCCTTCGTCTGCCGCCGCTTGTGACGCGCTCGAGCGGGCGGACGGCGTCAATCCGCTCAGACCCGCTTCGTCCAGGATCATCCGCCACGACTGCTCGTCCTTCAGCACATTCTGCATGAACTGCGTGACAAGCGTTGCGAGCCGGGCATTGATGATCTTCACGCGCGCTTTGGAGGCGGATGAAAGTCTCGCGCCAGCTCTGGTGAATGCCAGATGGCGGCGCTCTAGAACGCGCAACTCTTCGTCGGTCAACTTCAGAGTGTCGCGGCGCTGATAAAGATCATCAACCCGTTTGAACAATTTCTGATCCAACAGGATTTGCGTCTCATGCGCTGCAAAGCGCGGCGCCATTTCGCGCGACAGCGCTTGCAGCTCTGGCGTCGAGTCGGTCGCTTCAAGATTGAAGAACACGGACGCTGTTCGATTGATGGCGCGCCCGCTTTTCTCAAGCGCCACGATGGTGTTGGCGAACGTCGGCTTAGCCGGGTCGGCGGCGATCTTCTTGATTTCACCCAAGTGCTCGCGCAAGCCCGCTTGTAGGGCCGGCTTGAAATGCCGGGTCCGAATTTTTTCGAACGGCGGCAGCCCAAAAGACTTCGTCCAGCGCGCCAATAGCGGGTTGGCATCGGCGCCAAACTTAGGCGTGACAGTGCCGGACGACTTCGTGGGCTTCACCGGTTTGCGCATCATGTTCTCCCATTGCCATTGATCTATACGATGCTTTGGATCAAGCAGCTCACCGGATTAACGGGCGGGCCCTAAAAAGGGAAAGGACCGGTTGGGGGAACCGGTCCTTCGCGAGGCATAGTGCGTCTTGATGGGGGACCAAGACGCCTTGGGGGGGACAATCAGGGACAGTCGCCGGAGGCCCAGTACCTTGAATTTAGCCCCGGGGGGCTGGGGGGCTGATATCCAGAGCCGGTTCTCGATACCGGGCCTCAAGCAACAATCGTATACTGCCTTTGCAATACGGCGGATTGTGGCCTGTAGAGCGGTTCCATTTTGGCCAAGTTTGGGTATTTCGATGAGAAGAGTTTTTCTCTGAGGGGCAAAGTCTACCATCGGGGCCTTGCAATCGCTGCGGCTTGGCGCGATCTTGAAGGTAGCAATTGTGATGGGAGCGCGCGTTGAGCGGAACTGACCCCATAACCTTCCGGCCGCGCGAGCAGGCTTCTGGCGGCGGCGGTGCCAGTTCCAGCCGCACCCGCGATGGCGCAGTCCAGTCTTCATTCGACCGGCACGAACTCAATGCCATTCTGAGCCTCTACGGACGCAAGGTCGCGCAAGGCGAATGGCGCGATTATGCAATCGACTTTCTCCGCGACCGCGCCGTCTTTTCAGTTTTCCGCAGAGCCAGCGAAATGCCGGTGTACCGGATTGAAAAATCAGAAAAACTGGCGCGCAAGCAAGGCGCCTATAGCGTCGTCAGCGCCACCGGCTTGATATTGAAACGGGGGCACGATCTAAGCCGCGTGCTGGCGGTGTTAGAAGACCGGCTTCAAGTTGTTGCGCGCTAACGTAACCGATGGCGACACGAAAAAGGGCCCCGCATCGCAGGGCCCTTTTCAGTTCTGGAACTTACAAGCTGAGCGTTACGACTCGTTGTTCATGATGCCCAGAATATTCAGAATGTGGACGAACAGCGTGACGAAGCTGCCGTAGAGCATGAAGGCACCGAAGATCGACGAGCGCTGGACGAACACTTCGCCCCCCTCGCTCGCGCCGTGAATGTACATGCTCTTGATGGCCTGCGTTTCAAACATGGTAATGACCGAAAACAACAGCACCACGATGGCCGAGATGGCCAAGCTCATCATGCGGCTGGTGCCAGGATCGGTGATGAAGAAGAAGCTGACCAGCATCGCGATGATCAAACCGATCGAGGCCATGCTGAGGAAGCCGCTCCAACCGGTCATGTCACGCTTGGTCGTGTAACCGATGAGGCTAGTCGCGGCGAACGTAGCGGCCGCTACGATGAAGGCCTGGCCGACAAGACCCGCCATACCATGCTGCATATAGTGGCCGATCATCGGGGCGATGAGCAGGCCCCAAAGAGCGCAATAGCCCCAGTAGGCGGCATGAGCCACCACCGCGCTACCGGAATAGAAAAGCTTCTGAGCAAAGAAGCCCAAGCCCAAAACCGCGAAGAACACGATCCATTTCAGCGGTCCAGAGGCGATGGCATGCATCGCTTCAGGGCTTTGCATGAGCAGGAGCACGACGGCGGCCGTGCCCGCAACGCCCATCGCCATATAGTTGTACGTGCCGAGCATGAAGGAGCGCAATCCGGCGTCCAGCGTGGCAGCACTACGTCCGCCGGTCTGTGGGACTGTGCGAGGTGAATAGATTTGAGCCATTTGAGGTTCGTTCCCTTTTCGCGATCTGGCGGCAACCGCCGAACTGCTTACCGCATATGCGCCCTTGGCTTGACAGGTTCAAGAGCACACAGCCGGCGCACCACCAATATTACTCGGAGCGAAGATAAGGCACGGGCGGCGCCCGCAGAATGGCCCAAGTGCCAAATCCGCCAAACAGCGCGATGAGCGCTGCGGCTAACCCTAAGATCGCCGCCACCGTCCCCCACGAAAATGTGAAAGTGATATCCATCAATTTCGACACCGCCAGCCATGCCGCGATCGCGCCGAGACCGGTCGCCACTACTGCCGCGATGGCCGCCAGGAGTGCATATTCAATAGCGTGGGCGGTCAAAATTTGCCGTCGCGTCGCACCCAGCGTTTTCAGGATCACCGCTTCGACAATACGGCGGCGCTGCGCTGTCGCCAGCGCGCCCGCCAGCACCAGCGCGCCAGCCGCGAGCGTCACGCTACCGGCAACACGGACAGCGGTCATGATTTTTTCGAAAATCTTATTAAACTGATCGATGGCGTCGCGCACGCGGATCGCGCTGACCGATGGGAAGATCTTGCCCAGTTCGCGTACCAGAGCGATTTCGGTCGCGGCAGCCGTGCCCTTGGGCAGCCTGATCGTTGCCAGCAAATTATGCGGCGAGGCCTGCAGCGTGTTGGGGGAAAAAACCATCACGAAATTGATCGCCAAGGATTCCCACTTCACCTCGCGCAGGTTCGCGATTGTTGCATCCACGTTCCGGCCAAGCACGTTGACGGTGATGGTATCGCCAATCACCAGCCCTAGCTTTTTAGCGAGGTCGGCCTCGAACGACACGAGCGCTGGTCCCGCGTAATCGGCTGGCCACCACGTGCCGGCCACGACCTTGGAGCTCTCCGGCACTTCGTTGGTGTAGGTCAGACCGCGATCACCGTTGAGCACCCACTGGGCTTCGGGCGGCGCTTTGATATCCTCGACGGCTTGATTTTTGAGTTTGACCAGACGTCCGCGCAGCATCGGCGCTTGCGTCAATTGCGACCCCGGTGCCAGCTGCTGGACTTGAGCGCTAAGTGCACCGAATTCGGTCTTGGGAACTTCGAGTAGGAAATAATCCGGCGATCTCTCGGGCAACCGGCCCTTCAACTCGTTGACCAGCGAGGCATCAGCCAGCGCCACCGCAACCAGCAACGATAAGCCCGTTCCGAGCGACAACACCACTGAGTTTGTGAGCCCGTCTGGCGCGCCCAGGTTGCGCACGGCGAGACCCACTTCCGGCCGTCGAAAACGCGGCAAGCGGCGTGCCGCCATCGTTACCAAGCGCCCGAGGGCCGCAAACACAATCAGCATCACGGCGAGGCCGAGTACAATATAAAGCGCTAGCGATTTGGGCTCAGACCCCAACACCGCAATCGCAAGCAGAGCGGCGATCATCAGTGCGATCAAGCCTAGCACAGAGGCACGCGGCCAGCCGGTTATGGGCTGAATGCTGTCGCGAAACAGCACGCTGGCTTTAACATGCTCAGCCCGGCCCAATGGCCAGAGCGCAAAAATCATCGCGATTAACAAGCCATAAGCGGCCGCCACTGTAAGGCTCAATGCCGAGACCGAAAACTCTGCCCGGATTGGCAACGCTTCGCCATAGAAGTGGTCGATGATTAAGGGTACGGCGACGCCCGCCATCAGGCCGATCGCGACGCCGAGCGCTGCCACGACCAAAACCTGCACAAAAAAGATCCCCATGATCTCAAAGCCGCTGGCCCCCACGCTGCGCAGGGTGGCGATCACTTTGATCCGCTTATCGATGAATGTCGTGACGGCATTGGCAACGCCGACCCCCCCGACCAGAAGCGAGGCCAACCCTATGAGGATCAGAAATTGCCGCAAGCGTTCAAGGGTGCGTGTCATCTGCGGCGAGGGGTCATGCCGGTCAAGCGACGTAAAGCCGGATTCCGGCAAGGCTTTTTGAATGCTGTCGCGCTGTGCCTTTAAATCTGCCTTGCCGGACGGTGCCCCGTCTGGGCTTTTGATGGCATAGCGCCATTTCACCAGCGTACCTGGCTTGATCAGGCCGGTTTTTTCCAGCTCGTCTTGCGACAGGAAAACGCGCGGTCCATAGGTCAGGCGATCGGCAACGCCGTCCGGCTCTGATTTCAAAATGGCTTTGACTTCGATTTCGGCTTCGCCAATGCGGAATTTATCGCCGACTTTGAGGCCGAGCCGTTCGAGCAGCATCTTGTCTGCAACCGCGCCACCGCCCGCAATCGCTTGGGCGAAGCTTGGCGATGCGCCGACGCTAGCGGGCTCGATCTCGACCGCGCCTACGAGCGGATAGGAATTGTCAGCCCCTTTGAGTTCGATCAACGCTTGATCGCCGCCGTCCAGACGCCGCGCCATCGTCCGCAGCGTCACCGTTTCACTGACAGCACCGAGGCGTTCGAGCGCGGCAAGTTCATCGCCCGTCGCGCGCACGTGCATCCGTGCAAACGTCATATCGCCGCCGAGGATCGCGCGGCCTTGGCGGGAGAACCCGGCGCTCATGGCATCGGCCAGTGCTCCAACCGCCGCGATCACGGCGACACCCAGCGCAATGCAAGCGATAAAAATTTTGAAGCCTCTGAGACCAGATCGCAAGCCCCGCAAACCGATCCGCGCGATGGTCGAAACACTTGCATTCGCCTGATCGTTCGTCGGCGAGAAAGGGCCGTGATCGGCAGCCGCCATCGTCATTGTGCGGCAACCCTCGTCTTGGCGCCTGTCAACGTATCGGACACGATGCGGCCATCGGCCATGCGCACGATCCGCTCGGTCGCTTGCGCCAATTTATCGTCGTGCGTGATCAGCACAAGCGTCGCGCCGGTGCGCTCTCGCATGCGAAACAAAATATCGATGACCTGGCGGCCGGTCCGGCCGTCGAGATTGCCCGTCGGCTCATCGGCCAGTATGACAGCCGGCCGCCGGCTCAAGGCCCGCGCAATAGCAACTCGCTGTTGTTCGCCGCCGGAAAGTTCGGCTGGAAAGTGATCGACGCGCGCGGAAAGGCCAACCTCGTTCAAAAGTTCGCGCGCCCGCAAAAAGGCTTGTGCATCACCCGCAAGCTCCATCGGCAGCGCCACGTTCTCCAAGGCCGTCATTGCCGGCACCAGATGAAACGATTGAAACACAATGCCGACTTCGCCGCCGCGCAGCCGCGCCAAATGATCTTCGCTCATTTGGGTGATATCGCGCCCGGCAACGACGACCTCGCCGCGCGTCGGACGTTCCAATCCGGCCATGATCATCAGCAATGATGTCTTGCCAGATCCCGACGGCCCAACGATTGCGACGGCCTGGCCTTTAGCGATGTCGAGCGACACACCGCGGAGAATTTCAACCGGGCCTGCCCGGCTGGTCAGCGTCAGATCGACACTTTTGAGCTTTAAAATTTCAGCTGTCACGAGAGCGGCGATCCCTATTCCCGCCGCAGCGGGCTTGTCGGAGTTGGCGTCAGTTGCTACCTCAATCCCGATGGCAGTGTCACGAGCCTTGAGGCGAGAAAAATGAAGTGCATTTTCAGACTGAGAAGCTTGCGATCCTACGCTGCGTTGTGGCTCATGTTAAGTTTCGCTATCATCGCACCTCGAGGAGCCATGGCGGAAATCGCCAGCAAGCCTGTTAAACTTGTAGCCTTCGGTGATAGTCTCACGGCCGGTTATCAGTTAAAGCCCGAATCCTCGTTCCCCGCCCAGCTGCAAGTGGCGTTGCGCGCGAAAGGTTACAAGGTCGATGTCGCCAACGCAGGCGTCTCGGGCGACACAACCGCGAACGGTCTCGATCGCCTGGACTGGACGTTGCAGGATGGCGCCGACGGCGTCATTCTAGAACTAGGCGCCAACGATGCTCTGCGCGGTACCGATCCGAAAATTCCGCGCGCTAACTTGGACCGTATGATCGCAGCCTTCAAAGCCAAACACCTCGATATACTTCTGGCCGGTATGCGCGCGCCCAACAACTGGGGGGCAGAATACAAAACGGCGTTTGACGCGCTTTATCCCGACCTCGCTGCAAAATATAACGTCGCTCTGTACCCCTATTTTCTAGACGGCGTGCGCACCGAGCCCGCATTGCTGCAGAGTGATGGCTTGCACCCGACTGCCAAAGGCGTCGCTGAAATCGTGACCCGTATGCTGCCCAGCGTCGAGGCTCTGATTAAAACGATAACCGAGCGGAAGTTGGCTGCCAAAAATTGACATGACGTTGCAAACTGACGTCGAGGACGCATCAATGCCCCGTCTTTTCACCGCGATCGAAATTCCAGACGCGCTGCGATCAGAACTCAAGGCTCTGCACCTGCCGCTGCCGGGTGCCCGATGGGTGAAGCCGGAAGATTATCATCTGACGCTGCGTTTTGCTGGCGACATAAATAATACGGTCGCTCGCGAATTCGCCGCGAACTTAGCTGGCATTGTGGCGGATGCGTTTGCCTTACGCGTATCGGGCGTGGGCACGTTTGGCAGTCATGATCCGCGCGCGGTATGGGCGGGCATTGAACCATCGGCAGCGCTCGATACCTTAGCCCGCGCCCACGAGCGGGCCGCACGCAATGCCGGACTTAAGCCGGAGAAGCGCAGCTTCAAAGCCCACGTTACGCTTGCTCACTTAAAGAATTCCAACCCGCAAGCGGTCGCTAGTTACTTGAGCCGCTATGCAGCCTACCGCTCGGAACCGTTCGCGGTGACAAATTTTGTTTTGATGTCGTCTAAACCCGTCGCAGGCGGGGGACCTTACGTGACGGAAGAGCGGTTTCAACTGCAGGCTGGCGCGTGGGCGCAAGGCGACGACAACGTCGCTTGGTAGCGCTCCGACCGGTCGTCAGCGCTGCCGCCTCCGCCGACCAGGGCGCGGCTTTGCACGTGCAGCCCTCCATCAGTTTTTTGCGATAGGCAAAGTCGTGCGCCAACTCTGCGTATTTATGGCCGCCAAGATCGACCATCGTATCGACGCTGCCGCCATTTTCGGGAAAATAGAAAAGTTTCGCTTCGCCGCCGCACGACGAGCGGCACGAGTTCAAGTCAGGCGCAAAATTGCGCTGCTGCGCGTCGTGGCGGATTGGGAAATAAAATCCATCGCAGGTTCGCACGCACATCGTGCGGTACGGCCCGCCGCTGTCTGGCGGTCCAATCTCCTCGTCTGGTTGATCGAAAGCGCTTGGCACCGGCGCTTGGCTGCGATGACTTCGGCGCGGCACAAAACGATGCGTTGGCAGGTATGTCCCGCCCTGAGGCCGCATGACGTGTGGCAGACGTTGCGCGTCATTTCCAAGACCGAACAAGCTCTGGAATAGCGTTTGCGCAGGCGTCGGCGTCGCAGACGCTACAACCATGCACAGGCCGAGGCCTGCCGTTACGACGACGCTTTCGAAACGCATACACAACACTCGAAATCACAACGCGGTGCGCGACCATGCCGTACAAAGGGCAAATTTTCGCTGAATGCCGACGCGGAAAAACGCGCCAAAGCTTCAGAGTGTCAGCACAACTTTGCCTTTCGCCTGGCGCTGTTCCAGAACCGCTAACGCTTCTTTGATTTGTGCGAGCGGGAAGGTGCCGTCGATCCGCGGTGTCAGTTTCCCCGCCGCTACCCAATCTAGCAGCTCGGTCATGTTGCGGCGGTAGGCTTGCGGGTCGCGGCGCACGGCTTCACCCCAGAACACCCCGGCCACTTCGGCGCCGCGCACCAACAACAGGTTCAGCGGTATTTGGGGAATTTCTCCGGACGCAAAGCCCACAACCAGGAACCGTCCCTGCCAGGCAAGCGCCCGGATTAACGGTTCGGACGCATCACCACCAACGCAGTCGTAGACCACGTCGGCGCCCTTGCCCTGCGTTAGGCCACGCACAGCATCTTTTAAATCGCTGCCTGGAAAGACAATGCCATCACCCGCACCCGCCGCTTTGGCAACGGCCAACTTTTCGGGCGATGAAGCCACCGCGATCACGCGCGCGCCGATCAACCGGGCCAGCTCGACGGCCGCCTGGCCAGCGCCGCCCGCCGCCCCCGTGACGACAATTGTTTCGCCCGCCGTCAACCGGCCGCGATCGCGCAAGCCGTGCATTGCAGTGCCGTAGGTCACCGTCAGGCCAGCGGCAACGTCGTCAGCGACGCCAGCGGGCAGCGCCACGACCATATCGGCGGCCACGGCGATCTTCTCGCGCGCGCCGCCAAAGCTCGTGTAGGCCATCACGCGCGTGCCCACGAGCGGCCCGCTGACACCGGCCCCGAGCGCTTCCACGACACCGGCGATTTCCATTCCCGGCGAGAAAGGTAAGCTGGGCTTTAGCTGATATTTGCCGCGCGTCAGAAGTGTATCGGCAAAGTTCAAGCCCACAGCCTTAACGGCTACCAAGATCTCGCCAGCACCCGCTTCAGGCTCGGCTACGTCGCCGATCACAAGCCCCGCTGGACCATCGAAAGAGTTGCACAGTGCCGCCTTCATAACGCTCTCCGGACCTTGTTGATTTTTTTCAGCCGCCAAAGTTTCACCGATCATGTAACGATAGCCAAGCGGCAACGCCAACACCACTTCCAGCCCACTCAAGCCCACAGAGAACATGCAAATGTCGAGGACGACGGCCAACTGGCCACCGCTTCCGAAAGGCTATTTCGCGATTGGCGCTGAACGCATGTCGAAGTCTCTGAACCTCGGCAACCTGATGCGCTCAGCCCACGCCTTCGGCGCCAGCTTTACTTTTACCGTCGGTGCCACCTACCGGGCGCTCGAAGCCCACGCTGATACCTCCAAAAGCCAATTGCATATCCCTCACTACAACTGGGACGAGTTGAGCGAGCTAGCGTTGCCGAACGGTTGCAAGCTCGTTGGCGTCGAGCTTATCGATACGGCCATCGATCTGCCGAGTTTCCGGCATCCTCTGCGCGCGGCTTATGTGCTGGGACCCGAGATGGGCTCTTTGTCGGAGCCTCTGCTCGCGCGCTGCGATTATGTCGTCAAGATCCCGACTAGCTTTTGCGTCAACGTCGCGATGGCCGGAGCGATCGTCATGTATGATCGGGTAAAGTCGCTCGCCCGGTTTGCAGACCGGCCGGTCGGCGAGGGAGGACCTTGAATGCACGGGTTGAGATGTTTGGTAATGATCGCGGCTATCTGGGCCGGGTTGGTGAGTTCCGTACACGCGCAAGCTGTATCGAAAACGGGGACATTTTCCGATTGGTCACTCTTCACCGACGATCGCAAGCCGCATCAGTTCTGCTTCGTGACGAGCGTGCCAAAGGGCAGCGAACCGCAAGACACAGCGCGAGAAGCGCCGCATCTTTATATTTCGGCTTGGCCCAAGGATGGAGTGAAGGCTGAAGTCAGCGTCTTCTTAGGCTTTCCCGCAAAGAAGAATACCGAAGTGACAGCCAATGTACCGCCGGCCGCATTTCGCATGTCGCCCAATGACGACCGCGCCTACGTGCAAGATGCAACGCAGGAGCTCAAACTCGTCGATGCGATGAAAAAGGGTTCGAAGTTGTCGATTGCAGCCACGACGCAGACGGGAACCGCAGTGACCGATAGCTACTCGCTCTCGGGTCTGGGCCAAGCAATGCAAGAACTGCAGTCGACCTGCTTTTAAAGCGTCCTTGAAATTACTCGGCGGCCATTTCAGGAATGCGCTGGCGGGCAAAGTCGGGCTGGCTCAGTTCGCACAATTCGCCGCCCAGATAGAGATGATGCCAGAGCTGCGTTGCCAGCACCGTCGCCAATCCCATGCCTGAGAAGAAACGTTTGTCACTCGCTCCGGTTCGTTCCTGGGTGAATTGCGCGCGCACGGCATCGACATCGAAATAACCGGTGCGGCGCAAACTTTCTTCGCTCATCAGTTGGGCAACATAGGGCGGAGCGTTATCAAGAAACGTCGAGGCAAACGGCGCGCGGAACATCGCCTTGGGCCGCAGTGCGATCTCTTTTGGCAACCACCGGGCCGCTGCTTGCCGCAATAGAAATTTATCCTGCCGGATGCCTTTGAGCTTGAAGCGCGGATGAACGCGGGCGCACAGCTTGATCAGATCTTCGTCGAGGAACGGGTAGCGGGTCTCGACTCCATTGGCCATCGCAACGCGATCGCCCTTGTGGTTCAACAGCAAGCCCGGCAGCATAGTTTTGTAGCCAAGGTAGAGCGAGCGGTTGAGAGAGTGCCAGCGCCCCATGCGTTCGGTGTTGAGCGGCAGATCTTCATAGGCCACGTGATCGCCAAGTTGGTCTTTCAATTCCTTGCTGTAGAATTTGGTCCGCGCATTCGAAATCAGACTGTACATTTCCGATTGCGCGTGCGGCCCACCGATCATCGTGTCGATGTGCAGCAACTCGGCCAGACTCTGGTCCTGGGTCATAAAGTTACGGAATTTGCGGCTACCAGGGCGGCTCGGCTGAAACGAACCGCGATCCCACATGCGCTGAAATTTGTTGATCTTGAACCAGAAGTATCCAGCCATCGCCTCGTCAGCGCCTTCGCCGGTCAACGCGACCTTGTAGCCCTGACGGTGAACCTCGCCGGCCAAACTCCAAAGTGCCGCGCACGAGGTGTCGACGACGGGACAGTCGGCCGCTGTGATCAGTTGCGGATAAATGTCCGAGATGGCGCGCGCGCTCGTTTTCACGACCGTTGGCGAACTGCCGATGTGGCGGGCGGCCGCCATCGCTTTGGCCGTCTCGTCAAGCTTTGGATCGTCAAAGCCGATCGTGAAACTGGGCAATGGTTCGCCGCGAATGCGCGAGGCCATGGCGAGCACGGCGGCCGAATCGACGCCGCCGCTCAAATAGCCAACGACAGGCACGTCCGAGCGCAACCTTAGTTCGACGGAGCGTTGAAACGTCGCTTCGAATTCGTCGATCAACGCTTTCGGATTGCTGGGATTGTCTTCGTGGCCGGCATCGGGAAAATCGAGATCCCAATATTGCCGTTCGATAACTTCCGCTGCGGTGCCATCGTTGCGGAACGCGATTTTCAGATAGTGCCCAGGAAGTATCGACGAGACGCCGGCAAACATAGTCCGCCGCGTTCCCATGGCGAAGAACGTGAACATATGGTCGAGGCCGCGCGGATCGACGCCGCCGTTGACCTCTCCAGAGGCGAGCAATGCCTTGATCTCAGAGCCAAAGAAAATCCGGTTCCCCTGCTGTGACCAATGCAAGGGACAAATCCCAACGCGGTCGCGCGCAAGTAAAATGATCCGTTTAGAAAGATCGACGAGACAGAACGCGAATTGCCCTTTGAGGTGATCGAAAAGATCTTCGCCGTATTCTTCGTACAAATGAACAATGGTTTCGCTGTCGGAATGGGTGCGGAAAACATGCCCTTTGGCTTCAAGGCTGGCGCGCTTTTCAACAAAGTCGAAAAGCTCCCCGTTGCAGACGACGGCGACCGTGCGCTGTTCGTTATAGATCGGCTGGTGTCCGTCTGAAACGCCGACGATGCTCAAGCGGCGATGGGCGATGCCAATACCAGGCGCGCAGTAGCTTCCCTTATCATCGGGTCCGCGATGCGCAATGGCTTGCGCCATGCGTTCGACCATAGCGCGGTCAGGTTCACGACGGCCCAAAAGGTCAATGACACCAGCAAATCCACACATCGGCTGTCCGTTTCAATCCATCGTAAAATGATTTGGGGGAAAGCCAAAGCGCGGAAGCTCCCAACGGCCTAGCCTGTCACGGAGTTAGGTGGGCATTGAATGGGTCATAAATAAGATAGTAGTTTCATGAAATTCCGCAAATAACCCGAACACGGATGAATGCGTTAAGGCCAAGCCTAATTCGGCGCCGGTGCCCTCTGATCAAATTTGCCAGAATGTCGAGTTCTCTCAGAGGTCTACGGCTACTGATTTTGCTTTCTCAGGTGCACATAGAGCGCGCCGTCGCCGCCGTGCGCAGCTGCAGCGGTCGTGTAACTGACCACGAGGCCGCGCAATTCCGGTTCTTCTAGCCAGCGCGGAACATTGCGTTTGAGCACGCCGCGATCCCTATTGCGCGTCATGTCGAACGGTGCGTCGTCGTCGCGCCCGGTGGCAATTCTGCCCTTGCCCGTGATGACCAGAACCCAGCGCTTGCCCCGGCGCTGCGCCCGCACAAGAAATGCCTGCAGCATCACATGCGCTTCGTCCTGACGCAGCCCGTGCAAATCTATGCGAGCTTCGATTTCTATTTGGCCAGACCGTATTTTCTTGGCCTTCTTGCGATCGAACTCTGCAATTGGGGCCGCCTTCGTCGCCTTCGGTTGGGCAGACGGCGGGTGTTCCTTGGCGCTCGCTCCCTTAGGGCCGGACGCGGACCTCGCCACCTCTGCCGCTTTCGGCCGTGCCCGCGCAATCGTATCGATCTCGACTTCGAGCGCCTTGTGAACGCGCGGCTTTGCCCGTTTCAGAGGCTCGATGGAACGCGCTGTATGATCCCAGTCGGCCGCCTCGTCGTCATCGAGATGCCGGCGACCGGATTTGGCCGGCGGCTTCTTCACGGACCAGACCTCATGCCAGCGGTCTGGCCCGTAGTCTGAGCAGATCGCGCCCGTGCCACGGGCTGGAGTACGAAGAAATGTCCGGGATGTTTGGTGACGCCCGCCGTGCGACCAGCTTTGTCGCCAGAACCGAAGAAAATGTCACCCCGCTCGGGCCCTTTAATCGCCGACCCGACGTCGTGCGCGATCATCAAGCGCTCAAAATTTCCCGACGCCGTTGCGTGGGTGAGCGTGGGCGAAGTGACGTAAATCGGCAGACCGATAGCATGATAGGCGGTGTCGACTGCCATGCTGCGCCCTGGCTGAAGCGGAATGCCGAGCACCCCCATCGCGCCGTCGGCTTCGGCGCCCTTGAGTTCGCGAAAAAACACGTACGACTGGTTCTTCCACATGACGTCTTCGGCACGCTTGCGGTCTTGCTTTAGCCAGCCGGCCAACGCTTTCAGCGACATGGACTCTGGTAAGAACGTGCCAGCTTCGATGAGATGGCGCCCGACGGACGTGTAGGGATAGCCGTTCTTGCCATCGTAAGTGATGCGGATCTTTTCGCCATCGGGCAGCTCGATGCGCCCTGAACCTTGGATTTGCATGAAGAAAACATCGACGGGATCGCGGAAATACAGCAGCTCTAGGCTTTGGTTTTTGAGCGCACCCTGTTCGATTTCCGCGCGCGTCAAGTATGGCACGAGGCCCTTATCGGTTTTGCGCATATGCGTGAGCTGTTGGCTTTTAGCGCCGCGCTCGCTTTCAGCGACGACGTTGACGAGATCAGGCGGCCGCCGGTAGACGGGCGTCTCGTAACCCTTGATAACGGTCCTCGCCCCTTTGATCAGCGGCTCGTAGTAACCCGTCAGCAAGCCTTCGTGGCTGCTTTGATCGACCCGGTTAGGCACGAAATGCGTTTCGAAAAAAGCTTTCGCCATCACCCGGCTGAAACTCGGCTTGGCGGCCGCCTCACTGAGAGCCAACTCGCACACCCCGAGCAACTCAGCCGGGGTGCGCGTGGAGCCGGTTTTATCGCCGGACTTGTTCGCCGCTAATACCGCCCGGCAGGATGCAACGAAGGCTTTCCATGCCGCCAAATGGTCATCGCTCTCCCAGCCCGGGAGCTGAGCGAATGCCACGGGGGAAAAAACCGCGGAACTGACGGTCATGAGTTTGCTCGCGGACGCAGGAGCTGATTGCACTTTGGTTGGCGGCGTGACGGCCTCACCGCCACCAGCATAGGCTGTCGGCGTCAAATATAAAATCAGTATAGATGAATGAAATAGAAGAGCCGCTCGACGCAAGCTCCGTCCCAGTCGGCCGTTAGGCCAGCGCTGTTCACCCTGTGTCGCAGGTTTTATCCCCCAAAGCACGTCGGCCGTTCCCCCGGCTTACTTGTCCCCATCGGCCCGCCGCGACCCCCGTTGCAGCTCGACCGTCCGTAGTGCGACGAATGATGGCCTAATTCGGCGCTTGTGTCGCGACCAATCGCCAGTTCGGGTTTTCCAGCGCCCGCTTTGACGACACATCCCGGCTGAATGTCCAAATATCGGTGACTTCCTTGATCTTCTGCGGGTCGCCGCCGACCAAAGTACCAGCGCTATCCAGGGTCGCGTTGATGAGCTGGCTAATGAACCGCACCGTGATCAGCGCCGCGCCGCTTTTGACCTCAGCCTCTAGAATATCCGTTTTCGAAATACCGACGAACTGCTGATCGATTTTTTCGCCCCGCGCCTCGCGTTCAGCGATCGCTGCAACGAAGCCGTCATAGACCTCGCGGCTCAGAAGATCCTTTAGTGCCCGACGGTCGCCAGCGGCAAAAGCCGAAACGATCATTTCATAAGCGCGCCCCGCGCCGCTTACAAAGCCCTCAGGGTCTAATTTGGGATCAGCTTGGGCAATTTCGAGCAATCCCGCAGTCACCGCAGCATCGGTTGCGGGAAACGCTTTGATCCGCGCCTCCGCATCACCGGCCAAAGTATCGGTCGCAACCGGCGCCCCGGCATCGCGCTCGCGGTTACGACGCGGCATGCTAATGACGTCGGCACCCGTTGAACCCGCTGCCGGGCGCAGTACTTCCTGATCGCGCTTTTTGAGCCGTTCGACACGCGCGTCGTCGTCGCTGCTTCTTTGACCTAGAACACTCTTGAGCTTCCAAATGGCGACCGCCGCCACGATCAGCGCAATCAGTGTGATGAGGTTGAGTTCACCGTTCATTCGCTAGTGCTTTCTCAATATCGCCGGCTGGGACACGCATCGACTCAGGCTACTCACCAATAATGGGCATACGTGCAATGACTGCTTAAGCCATGTAGGTGCGTTAAGCCTTCGAATGAAGTGTTTTACAAGACCGCGCCCCGCATTGTTTTCGGACGCATCGCTGGTCCAAGGCTGATACACTAGGCTTGTCCCGGGCTCGGCTCAACCCGCTTTGTCCAAAGGGACGAAGAGCTCTTTGTCTCAAATCTGCGCTGGAACCTTGGCTGAAGTCGATGCCCGCACCCATTAAGCTCGCTTTCGGTCTCGCAATTATCGCGTTTCCGTTGCTCGAGATCGTTTTGCTCATACGAGCGGGCCGGGCTTGGGGATTTTGGCCGGTGGCGATCATCGTGCTGGGAACCGCAATCGCGGGATTGCGCATCATAAGCCGCCAGGGGCTTCAGACGTTCCTCAAAACACTAACTCAGTTACAAGATGGCCGTAGCGGACTTGTTCCGATGGTCGACGGCCTGCTGGTGGTGACAGCCGGCATTCTACTGCTGCTGCCAGGTCTGATGACTGACGTGATTGGGTTAATGCTGCTAATACCCCAAGTTCGCCAGCTCGTTGTGAAAGCCGGGCTCTTCAAACTCCTCGCGGGCGAGGCCGACGATGGACACGTCTTTGGCAAAGGTGCCAAGCCCCAAGAGCCGGGACCAGCCTCTGGTCCGGTTTACAACGACCTTGGTTCAGGCGTTGTGATCGAAGGAGAATACGAACGCGTGGACGAAAAACCTGCCACGACACCGGGCAAAACAAGCCGACGTAATACATCTGCCTAAAAAGTAAACATGCACTGCGTGCGCTCCCGATTGCGCCAAATTTCGCGGCGTGTTAGCGAGATTTATAATACTAATATATTTCCGAATTCGGGCAGCGGGACCATCGATGGCAGAGACCAAGAACGGCAAGAACAAAAATACCGAGGGCGTCGCCAATGATACTTCGGCGAAGCAGCAGCCCATCCCCATTCAAGCGAAAGTCGTCAGTCAATATTTAAAGGACCTATCTTTCGAAAATCCCAACATCCGTAAGCTCATCCAAACCCCCGGCAACCCGCCGTCTCTAAAGGTTGAGGTGAACGTCAACGCCGAACGGCTCGGCAAGGATTTGTTCGAAAGCTCCATCGATCTGAAAGCGACGGCGTCGAACAATCTGGGTACAATCTATGTGCTGGAATCGGTCTACGGCGGTTTGTTCAAGATCGAAAGCATTCCGGACGCGGCTCTAGAGCCGTTCCTATTGATCTCCGCGCCAACAACGCTGTTTCCTTTTTTGCGTCGGCTGGTGGCAGACGTGACCCGCGAGGGCGGCTTCCCGCCGCTGTTGCTCGATCCTATTGATTTTGCCGCGCTTTATTTCCGCCGACAGCAGGAACGCTCGGCGGCGATGGTGACGGCGGCGACGACCGTCAAACACGACTCTTGAGCGTTTCGGCTCAAATCTGAGCATTGGCCAGGTATTTGAGCCAAATGGCATTCGGGCCGAGTTCTTGCACGTAAGTTTCGTGCAATCGCCGAGCCTCCTGGCTGACGCGCGGGGCAAGCGCTTGCGGCCGGGGTAGCGCGGCGACAAACTTCGCCCGGCGGTCGGAATTGGAAATGGGGTCGCCCGCCGTTTGCAGCCCGAACGCGGCTTGCCGCTCGCCCAGCAGTTCGATGTAAACATTAGCGAGTAGCAAACAGTCGATCAGCGCGCCGTGCTTGGTACGCTTTGACGTGTCGACGCCGTAACGCTTGCACAGCGCATCGAGATTGTTGGGCCCTGCCGGGTGCTTTCGGCGTGCTAAGGCCAGCGTATCGACGACGCGATCCATCGCAATTGCACTGAGACCCAACAGCTCCAATTCGAAATTCAAGAAACCGATATCGAACGCGGCGTTGTGGATCACCAGCGTGTGATCTTCGATAAACTCCAGAAACTTTTGCCCGACTTTGCTGAACAGCGGCTTGTCTTTCAGGAACGCCGTCGAGATGCCGTGCACATTTTCGGCTTCGGCCGGCACATGGCGTTCTGGATTGATGAAGCAGTGAAATTCACGCCCCGTCGGCATCCGGTTCAACAGTTCGATACAGCCGATTTCAATCAGCCGATCGCCCTTGCGAAAATCAAGTCCGGTCGTTTCCGTATCCAGGATGATTTCGCGCAAGCAATGCTCCGAATTTAAGGGGCGTTCAAACGCGCGTGCCCGACTATCGCCAGAAGCGCTCGAAGGCCGACCCCGTCCGACGCTCAAGCTCGGTTATAATAACATCGATTTGGGCGTGACAGGCTTGGACGGTACCGCCCGTGTCCACAACGAAATCAGCGCGGCGGCGCTTTTCTCCGTCGCTCAACTGGCGGAACAACAGCCGGTCGAGTTTTTCTGAACTCATGCCCGGCCTGCCCAAAACGCGCGCCCGCTGGACCGCTGTCGGCGCGCTAACGACAACGATGACGTCGACATGCTCGAACCCGCCAGCTTCGAACAACAGCGGAATTTCGAGCACGCAGAGTTTGGCACCTGATGCCGCTTGGCCCCGAACAAAATCGCGCTCCGCCGCCCGCACTGCAGGATGGACGATTGCTTCGAGCGCTTTGAATTTATGCGGCTCGGCAAGGAGTGCTGCTGACAGCCTCGCACGATCGACTTTTGCGCCAACAGCCACGCCGGGAAAAACGTGCTCAATCGCGGCCACCAGCGGGCCGCTATACAGTGTGTGAACCGCAGCATCGGCATCGAACACCGCGATGCCAAGGTGAACGAAACGCGCGGCGGCGGTCGATTTCCCCATGCCGATGGAACCGGTCAAGCCGACGATCAGCATCACGCAGCCTCGATGTCGGCGACGATCTTAGCTCTGAGTTCAGCGGTCACTTCAGGGCGGCGGCCGAACCATTTTTCAAAGCCCGGCACGGCCTGATGCAACAACATGCCCAAGCCATCGACCGTTGGCAGGCCATGAGCGCGAGCCGCTTTCAAGAATGCTGTTGCAAGGGGGACATAGACGATGTCGGCGACGACACAATTGGGCTGAACGCTTGCAAAATCGACATCCGGCGAGCCTTGGCCTTTGAGACCGAGAGACGTTGTATTGACGATGACGCTTGCATTTTTCGACGCATCCGTGCGCTGGTCCCAATCCAAGACTTTGACTTTCGAACCAAAGTGGCGCGCTAGAGCTTCGGCCCGTTCGCGCGAACGGTTGAACACCAGAATTTCGTCGGCACCGGCTTGCAGGAAACCAAAAATAATTGCCCGCGCCGCCCCGCCCGCGCCCAGAATCGAGATCGGACCCGAATGCCGCGACCAGGTGGGCGCTGACAATTCGAGATGCCGCATGAACCCGTAGGTGTCCGTATTCGCGCACGCGATCCGCGTGCCTTCGCGCCAGATCGTGTTGGCCGCACCAACGGCCAAAGCGGACGCATCTTTGATATCGGCCACGGCAAACGCGGCTTCCTTGTGCGGCACAGTGACGTTGCAGCCTGCAAGGCCGTTCGCCTCCAAAGTCAGCATAAATTCGCGCACTTGATCTGGTGCCACGGCCAGTTTTTTATAGCTGCCCTCGATCTTGTACTTGCCGAGCCAATAGCCGTGGATCAGCGGCGAGCGTGAATGCTCGATGGGCCAACCGATCACCGCTGCGTGCTTCATGACGGCAAAACCTCGCGTCGTCTCAGCTCCCCGAGCAACGGCAACAGCGGCATTCCCAGAATAGTGAAATAGTCGCCTTCGATCGTCTCGAACAATTGCAACCCGAGCCCCTCCAAGTAGTAAGCGCCGACGGACTGGGTCAGCGCTCCACCGGCGCGATCGAGATAGTCTTCAAGCCAGACATCTGAAAAGCTTCGCATCGTGAGCTTGGCCGTCTCGACGTGCCGCCAAAAGATCTCACCGTCCTTGGCTAACGCGACACCCGCGTGCAAATGATGCGTCTGCCCCCGCAAGCTCAGCAACGCTCGCCTAGCCTCGTCCCGGCTGGGCGCTTTGGATAAAGCGATTTCGCCCAAACCCAGAACTTGATCGCTACCGATCACCCATGCGGCCGGCCGCTTGCATGACACATCGAGTGCTTTGCTCTGGGCAAGCGCTATCGCCAAATCTTCCAGCAGCATGCCCGTGGTATCTCGCATCAAAGCGGCTTTCAGCGCCGTTTCGTCGATGTTGGCCGGCTGCACGTCAAACGCAAGTCCGGCCTGCTCCATCATCCGCCGACGCGCAACGCTGCCCGATGCCAAAACGAGACGTGGTGCATCAGACATTTTCAGGCTCGGCATCGAGTTTAAGCCCGGCCTGGCGGTCGTGCAGAAGCTTCAAAATCATGGTCGCGGATTCCTCGATCGATCGCCGCGTCACATCGATGATCGGCCAACTATGGGCAGCTGCCACCCGGCGCGTATAAGCAATTTCAGCCGAAATCACGTCACGATCGACGTAAGAATCGAGATCCCTGTCAGCCATCAAAACAGCGCGGTTGCGGCGAACTTCAGCAATTCTATCGGCGCTCGCGATCAAACAGACGACGAAAGCCGTATGCGGTTTTTCAAGCTGTGTCGGCAACGCCACTTGCGGCACGAGCGGCAAGTTCGTCGTCTTATAGCCACGCTGCGCGAGGTAAATGCTGGTCGGTGTTTTCGACGTGCGCGAGATGCCCAAAACAACAATATCGGCTTGCGACAAATCTTCCGGCAGGCGTCCGTCATCATGCGCCAAGGTGAAGTTCATCGCATCGATGCGACGAAAATATGCAGCATCGAGCACATGCTGCCCGGCGACCGTCGGCGTATGCGGCGCGCCTAGATAACTCTCAAAGATTTGCATGATCGGTTTGAGAACCGCCAGGCACGGCAGGTTCAGCTCTTTGCAACGCTGTTCGAGTTCACCGCCCAGCGCTTTGTTGACGACCGTATAGAGGACCATCCCCGGGTCCTTCTCAATGTCGGTTAGGACGCGCTTGAGCTGGCGCTGCGTTCTAACCAGGGGATGCATATGCTCGATCGCACGCACGCGGGGGTACTGCACGGCGGCCGCCTTGGCGATCGCCGACAGCGTCTCGCCGGTCGAATCCGAGACCAAATGCATATGAAATAGACTTGGAGGTACTGCGGTCATGGGCGCGGGCAACGCTCCTGGCGGTGTTGATAACTAGGCGGGTTATCCAAGGCCCTGGGAGGCCCGCGACGAGTTGAGAGAACAACTGGCGAATGGTCCACCGTGATACCCACATTTGGCAAAAAACGAACTGTTTTTTCGGCCCAAACCCTCTCCGACTGGATAATGTGGCTGTCCTTGGCTTGTCCTTGGCTTTCCCACAAGCCCTTCATTCAGGTTGCTGCAGCAGACTGTTTCTAAAGCGCTGGTCGCTCGAGACTATTCATCGCTATTGCAGAAAGGGCCTGGCACCCGCTAGACCTCGAGGCGTTTGCGGTCAGATGTTGAGAGGCTGTGGGCGAGCATGGGATAAGTTCGAGATCCCCGATACTCATCTCCCTAATAATCAAAATAAGAGAATCTAAGAATCTTCTATATCGTTTTAAGTGAAGGGAAGCAGGGCGCATGAAAGACAACGGAACGGTCACCGCCGAGCGGCCCGTCATGGCGCCCTTTCGCGGTGTGAGTTCGAACCCCCCGCCGGTTTGGCTGATGCGGCAAGCGGGGCGATACCTGCCTGAATACCGCGCCACACGCACAACAGCGGGCAGCTTCCTGCAGCTTTGCTACAACCCGGCCTTGGCGGCCGAAGTGACGTTGCAGCCCATCCGTCGCTTCGGCTTTGACGCAGCGATTTTGTTTTCCGATATCTTGGTCGTGCCCGACGCGTTGGGCCAGGCGGTGACGTTCACCGAGGGCGAAGGTCCGCGCCTCGAACCGATCCGCGATCAAGACGGCTTGCGCAGAATCGATCCGTCGCGTACGGGTCAGAAATTCGCGGCCGTTTGGGAGACGGTGTCGCGATTACGCCAAGAGTTGCCGCGCGAAACCGCTTTGATAGGGTTTTGCGGCGCTCCTTGGACGGTGGCGACGTACATGGTTGAAGGCCGCGGATCATCCGATCAGGGTGAAGCTCGCAAATGGGCGTACCGGGACCCCGTTGGGTTCCAACGGTTGATCGATCAACTGGTCGAAACGTCGATTGCGTACCTTGAAGGTCAAGTCAAAGCCGGCGCCGATGTACTGCAGATTTTCGACAGTTGGGCCGGGAGCTTGCCTGAGCCTGAGTTCCAAAAGTGGGTCGTGGCGCCAACCGCCAAAATCGTCAGCGCTTTGGCCCAGCGCCATCCTAACGTTCCGATCATTGGCTTTCCGAAGGGGGCGACCCCACTGCTCGAGGCCTACGGCGAAGCAACGGGCGTTGCGGGTCTCGGGTGCGATACGTCATGTCCCATCCATGTCATGCAGGCGGTCTCTGACGCCGGTAAAGTCGCGCAAGGCAATCTCGATCCCCTTTTGCTGGTCGCGGGCGGCGACGCCATGGACGCTCGCGTCGATGAAATTTTAGCGGCAATGCACGGGCGGCGGTTTATTTTCAATCTCGGTCACGGGATAGTGCCTCAGACGCCACCCGAGAACGTCGCGCGGCTGATGAAACGCATCCGCAAAAGCCAGGGCTAGGGCATGGCGATCCCTAATTCAGGTCCCCCTGCTGGACCCTCGGCTGCCACGCGCGCTGCCGTGGCGCTGGCGATTGTCGCGCTCCTCGCGTTACCGTTGATGCTGGGATGGGTGCCCGGCGCTTACCCTTGGGTCAAATCCCTGCACGTCATTGCGATCATCGCCTGGATGGCCGGATTATTGTATCTGCCGCGTCTTTTCATTTATCACTGCGATGCCCCCAAAGGTTCGCCACAGTCCGAGACTTTCAAGGTGATGGAGCGTCGGCTGTTGCGCATCATCATGGACCCGGCCATGGCGCTGGCGTGGATCTTAGGCCTCTGGCTCGCCTGGACCGGGGGATATCTCTCCGCCCCCTGGTTTCACGGCAAGCTGCTTGCGGTGATTTTAATGACCGGGGTGCATGGCTATTTTGCAGCCTCCGTCCGTCGCTTTGGCGCCGATCAGAACGACAAGCCTGCGCGCCATTGGCGGTTGTGGAACGAAGTTCCGACGGTTTTAATGATCGTCATCGTTATTTTGGTGATCGTTAAGCCGTTCTGAAAACTCTACTGAGGTCTTTGCGAGGGCTCACGGATCTGATATAGCTTGCAGCGTTCTCCAGAATGGATCGGCGTTCTTCACGCGCGAACCTTTGGCCACTAGACCACGTTGAGGTCCATGGCCGCTGGTAAAGCTCCCCGCTTTGCCTTTTGTCACCCCCTATTCCCAACCCAATTTCGCCCTCGGTTCCAATATCCGTTCTCCCCTATCCAGACCGTGGCGCTCCCGGAGTTTTTTATGAAAGAAATGAAGCTCGAGGACCTGAAGCGGAAATCACCCGCCGAGATGGTCACTTTCGCTGAAGAGGCCGGCGTGGAAAACGCCTCGACCCTTCGCAAGCAAGAGCTAATGTTTGCCACGCTGAAACAGCTGGCGAGCCAAGAAACCGACATCGTGGCGACCGGCGTCGTCGAAATTCTGCAGGACGGCTTTGGCTTCCTGCGCTCGCCCGACGCCAACTATCTGCCCGGCCCCGACGACGTTTATGTCTCGCCCTCGCAGATCCGGCGCTTTGCGCTCAGGACCGGCGACACGGTCGAAGGCCAGATCAGAAGCCCCAAGGACGGCGAGCGCTATTTCGCGCTGCTCAAAGTCAACAACATCAATTTCGAAGAACCAGAAGCGACCAAGCACAAGATCCACTTCGACAACCTGACGCCGCTCTACCCGACCAAGTGGCTGAAGATGGAAGTCGAAGATCCAACCATCAAGGATTTATCGCCGCGTGTCATCGATATCGTCGTGCCGCTTGGCAAAGGCCAGCGCGGTTTGATCGTGGCACCGCCGCGCACCGGTAAGACGGTTCTGCTGCAAAACATCGCCCACTCGATCGCGACCAATCATCCCGAGTGTTATCTCATCGTTTTGCTGATCGACGAGCGGCCGGAAGAAGTCACCGACATGCAGCGCTCGGTCAAGGGCGAGGTGATTTCATCGACGTTCGACGAGCCGCCGTCACGGCACGTTCAGGTGTCCGAAATGGTCATCGAGAAGGCCAAGCGCCTCGTCGAGCACAAGCGCGATGTGGTCATTCTGCTCGACAGCATCACGCGTCTGGGGCGCGCCTATAACACCGTCGTTCCATCTTCCGGCAAGGTCTTGACCGGCGGCGTCGACAGCAACGCCTTGCAGCGTCCGAAGCGCTTTTTCGGTGCGGCGCGCAACATCGAAGAGGGTGGCTCGCTGACCATCATCGCGACGGCGCTGATCGAAACCGGCTCGCGCATGGACGAAGTCATCTTCGAAGAATTCAAAGGCACGGGTAACTCGGAAATCATTCTCGACCGCAAGGTCTCGGACAAGCGCGTGTTTCCAGCGATCGACGTCGCGCGCTCGGGCACGCGTAAAGAGGATCTGCTGGTGCCGAAAGATCAGCTGAAGAAGGTCTACGTCCTGCGCCGCATCTTGAACCCGATGGGCACGATGGACGCGATCGAATTCCTTATCGACAAACTGCGCTCGACCAAAACCAATGGCGAATTCTTCCAGAGCATGAATACTTAAGGGCGAGTCGAATTGCCCGAAATACATCAGCAATTTCAACGTTTACCGTTTTGAGTGCGATTTTAGAACTTGAAGCGGTAAATCGTCTGCTGGGCTACTAAAGTATGTTCCACTTCGCGAGATCGCGAGACGCGCTCAATCCCCCCTCTCCCCTTGGGGAGAGGGCTGGGGTGAGGGGGTGTGCACTTCCGTAATCCTCAAATCGCATGCGGCCCTCAAAGCCGCATCGTGATTTGGGGATCCAGCACAAAGAGTGCCGGAGGCTCGAAAGCACTTTTGCTATGAAGAGTCTTCCGCTGGATCCCCGGCCTTGTTCGCAGGCTCACTGCGGCCGAGGATGACGGGAGCGTTAATCGTTTCATCAAAACAAGAACCGCCCCCTCACCCAGCGCAGTCGAAACAATTTTCAAAATACGATTCTTTCTTCGCCGCGCCGGCCTCTCCCCAAGGGGAGAGGCGAATTTCGACGCTGTCACGGGCTTATGAAATTTGAAATTGTGCCAGGTCCAAATCACCAACTCTCACTGCCCGTTGGCTGACCCCAATCGATTTCTTTACGCCGCGTTTTTTGATTTTCTTTCCGCCCTTGAGCAACTCTTGCAGATCGAATTGCTTTCGCGCGCCGACGCAGGCTGCTGTGCGATTTTCGTGCCCCGGTTCACTGCTCTCGCTTGTGTGTCATTCGGCGCACAAAGCTGCATTTGCAAAATCCTAAGGAATCGCGGCACCTTGCAAAAGCAAACGACCCGCCTGTCCGGGCGGGCCGTTTGTAAGCGGTCGTAGCTCAAAGGTAGAGCATTCGATTGTTACTCGAAAAGATGCGGGTCCAAGTCCCGTCGGCCGCGCCAAGCATGAGGGTCCACTGAAAAGTGGGCCCTTTTTTCATTCGTAACACTGACTGATTCGACTCGCCAAGGCAAGAATTATAATGCCATTATAATAGTATTATAATTGGGGTGTCATGGCGCGTAGCTCAAATAGGTCTGATACATCTCAGATTACAATTTCCGTGCCCACTCAGACTTTTAACTATCTAGTTAGATTAGCGACTGTTGGCGCTTTGGGACAAAACGAGGCGATTATTGCCGCCAAAATCGTTGTCGACGAGGTCGAGCGGCTAATGGACAAGGGTCGCGCTGAAAAGATTCACTCGCTTCCTCCTCTGGCTGACGACAAGTGAGTTTTGCGGAAACTTGGTCCTTACTCCGCCGCCTCGGCGTGCAACACCTGCGCCTTGGCTTTTTGCGCCGGCGTCAGGGCAACATCTGCAGCAGCCGTCCGATAACGCTCAGGCTCGCCCGCGCCCGGCTTGTAGCGGAACGGCAGCATCAGCTGCTCCCAGTATGACGTTGGGAAGTTCGGCAGCTCATCGACGCCCATGTCGGCCGCCGTGATCGGCCGGGGAGGTTTGGCCGCATACGTGCCGATCATTTTATCCCAGATGGTCAGCAGCAAACCGAAGTTGCAATCGCCTTCGGTGCCCCAGTTGACGTGATGCAGATGGTGGATCCGCCCGATCGACAAATGCCCCTCAAGAGGTCCGAGCTTGGCATCGACATTCGAGTGTTGCACGATGAGCGTCACCGAGATCAGAAATCCGAGCACCAGCGCAACCGGCACCGGCATACCCATGATCACCAGCGGCGCGTTGCCGACGATCATGTCGATCGACTGATGCAGTGGGTGGCGGATGACGCCGTTAAAGCCGTAAAGTCGGCCGACGCCATGATGCACCGCGTGCAAGCGCCACAACGGCGAGAAATGGTGGCTGAGATAGTGCATCATCATGAAAGCGAAGTCGGCGACGAGAAACGCTAAAGTCACCTGCGCCCACATCGGCCACGCCAACGGCCAAAGCCCCTGGAAAGGGAACAGCCACACGATCAACGGGATCATCAAAATGCCGTTCACGCTCGACAGTTCGTACATCAGCGTGTGGAGAACATTGACATGAGTGTCGCCGTGCTCGTGGTGATCGTTCCACTCGTCATAAAATGGCGCGATGCGCTCAGCGAGAAACGCTGTGCCGTAAGCGACGGCGAGCAACGGCGCGAGCCACAAATATCCCCACACCGACTGCGCACTGACGACGATCTGATAGGCGACCGTCGTTAGGCCGAGCAGCATGAATGGAGCATAACCGTATCTCACCATCGTGCGCAACAATGTCATCACAAACTCCACTTGAGGCGCGATACAATCACAAGCAACCCTCCATGCCCAGTGTTTGAACCGTGAGGCCTTTCAACGCGGTAAATTCATGTCTTACGTTTCCATCAAAGACCGGGCTGCGATCAACTGCTCAGCGAGGGCGTCTGATTGTGTAACCGGCGCCCAACACACCTGTCCGATGCAGACATAACATGTTGAAACGTCGTGATTTTCTGTCTTTACCGCGAGCGCTGCAGGGAGATCGTTCCACTGGCCAGCGCCGCCTCTAGAAATCATATACTCCAACGCGCCAGGAATGGACCGGCCGTAAAGCGTGCGTTCGAGCGCCGCATTAGGGGCCTTGCCAGGCTCGATGACAATCTGGGCGAGGGTACCGAGATCGAAACTTGCAGCGATCAGACCGCAATGGCCGACGGGGCCGCGAGCGATATCCGAACGATACGCCTCGTAGAGGCTTTCGGCGCGCGTGGCATAGCTGGCCTTGCCCGTTAGTGCGGCCAGCGTGACGAGGTTCGAGAGTTGTATAGCATTGGCGCTGGGGACCGCGTCGTCATGGGCCGGCCGGAGCCGCACGATGACGTCGAGTGTGTCGTCAGCCGAGGTTCGGTAGCCGCCCAGTTCGGTGTCCCAGTAGTGTCGGTCGAGAACATCGGACCAGTGGCGGGCGCGCTCCAGAAAAACGGCTTCGCCGGTTGCCTGATGGAGCCGCAACGCGCCCCAGGTCATGTTGGCGTAATCGGCCGCGGTCGCGGGCGCCTTGGCCCGCCCAGCGCGCCAGGAATGCCAGAGGCGGCCTTGGCCATCGTCCATCTTCGACGCGATGAAGTTAAATGCGCGCTCGGCCATCTCGAGCCACGCCGGTTGATCGAAAACGAGGGCCGCGCGCGCCAGTGCGGCGATCATCAGGCCGTTCCAGTCGGCTAAAACTTTGTCGTCCCAGCCGGGGCGAATGCGGTGCGCGCGGACCGCTAACAGCTTTGCCCTGCTGTCAGCGAGGCGCGCTTCGTCGGCATCAGACAACAGGGGCAAATGATCGAGACGATTGAGGATCGTGTGGGCTTCGAAATTACCGTCAGCGGTCACGTCATAAACGCGATTGAAAAGTGCGGCTTCCTCGGCATCCAGCGAAGATGCGATTTCATCCGCTGACCAAACGTAGAACTTGCCTTCTTCGCCTTCGCTATCGGCATCGAGGGAGGCCGCGAACCCGCAGCCTTCGGCAATCATTTCACGCTCCAACCACGCGACGGTCTCAGCGATACGCGCGGCGAGCAGCGGGTTTTGCGTCTCGCGCCAAACTTCGGTCATCAGGTCGATGAGGAGCGCATTGTCGTAGAGCATTTTTTCAAAGTGCGGCACGAGCCAGCGCTCATCGACCGAGTAGCGCGAGAAGCCGCCGCCCAGATGGTCGTAGATACCGCCCTGGCAAATGTGCGTGAGGGTGGTGATAACGGCCTGCTTGGCGGTCTCGTCGCCAAACCTGATCGCGCCGCGCCACAGCAGCCAAAAGACATTCCACTGCGGAAATTTCGGTGCGCCTGAAAGCCCGCCGTGTTCGCGATCGGCAGCGCGCGCGAGACGCGTCACCAGATCCTTGATCGCAGCCGTCGAGAGGCTCGGGGTTTCGGCATCGTCATTCGCGACGGGCTGTAGCGCTAACAGAATGCGATCGGCATTGTCGCGGATCTTCTCGGGCTCGCTGCGATAGACCTGAGAGATTTGCATCAACGCTGTGACGAAACCCGGTCGGCCGTACTGCGCTTGCTTGGGGAAATACGTGCCGCCCCAAAACGGGCGTGCCTCGCTGTCGAGAAACATCGTCAGCGGCCAACCGCCTTGTTCGTGGAATTTCATCAGCGCGCCCATGTAGAGCGCATCGATATCCGGCCGCTCTTCGCGATCGACTTTGATGTTGATGTAAAGCTCGTTCATGACTGCGGCGGTGGCCTCGTCCTCGAAGCTTTCGTGTGCCATGACGTGGCACCAGTGGCAGGCCGCATATCCGACCGACAGCAGAATGGGTTTGCTGGTTCGTTGGGCTTCGGCAAGTGCCTCCGGCCCCCAAGCCCACCAGTGCACCGGATTGTCCTTGTGCTGGAGCAGGTACGGGCTCGTCTCGTCCGATAGGCGGTTCAGGCTCATGGCGGTTTCCCGTGACGTTTGGCCGAGGCGGCGGGGATTGCAGTCAAGCGTGCCAACGCGTACGCGATCTTGATGACCCCTGGCTCCACAATCTTTGCGTTATCGAGCGGGCCGGGCCGGGCCGGCATTGCCGTCATCCGGGTGTCGGGGCCTGCCGCGCGAGATGTTCTATCACGTATGGCGCCGACGCTCGCACCCGCCCGGCATGCCGCTTTTCGCACCGTCCGTCATCCTCGAACGGGCGAGGCCATTGACCGTTCCGTAGTAATTTTCTTTGAGGCCGCCAGCAGTGAAACGGGCGAGGACGTGGCCGAGCTTCAGGTTCACGGCGGCCGGGCCGTCGTCGCCGCGGTACTGGATGCGCTGGGCTCGATACCCGGCTGCCGGCCTGCGGAGCCCGGTGAATTCGCCCGCCGCGCGTTCGAGAACGGCAAGATCGATCTGGCGCAAGTCGAGGGGCTGG
This sequence comes from Hyphomicrobium sp., assembly GCA_031367425.1. GTDB lineage: Bacteria > Pseudomonadota > Alphaproteobacteria > Rhizobiales > Hyphomicrobiaceae > Hyphomicrobium_B. Next base: position 56,915 of record JANLPU010000048.1, on the reverse strand, counting down.
CCGACCTCGTTGACGCGGAAACCGAGGCTCAACGCCGCCAAGCGCTCGGTCAATCTAGCGGGGCGTTGTCGAAGCTTTACGACGGCTGGCGGGCGGACCTGATTGAGATTTCCGGACTGGTCGAGGCATCGATCGACTTCTCCGATGAGGCCGATGTCAGCGCCAAGGCGTTCGATCTGGCGCGGACCAAAGCAGTCCCCCTGGCGCAGGCGATTGCCGCCCACCTCGACGATGGTCACCGCGGCGAAATCCTGCGCGATGGCTTCAGGGTGGCGCTGCTAGGCCCGCCAAATGCTGGCAAGTCAAGCCTACTGAACGCGCTCGCCCGGCGCGACGCGGCCATCGTCTCGGAGGAAGCGGGGACGACGCGCGACGTCATAGAGGTGCGGCTAGATTTGGCGGGGCTTGCTGTCATTGTTTCGGATACGGCAGGTATCCGGGAGACTCAAGGCGCGATCGAACAGGAGGGCATCCGGCGCAGTTTGGCAGCCGCAAAGGCCGCCGACCTGGTCATCTGGCTCAGCACGATCGGGCAACCCACGGATTTACCGGGCGAAATTTCACGTGAAACAGCGTTAAAGGTTGGTTCAAAGTCCGATTTGCCGGTGGATGCCGATATATCTATGCCTCGATCCGTCAATGACTTACTGGTTTCGGCTAAGACTGGCGTTGGAATAGACGTCCTCGTCGCGAAAATAGCCCAGCTTGTCACCGAGCGATTGGCGCTCGGTACCGGTCCGCCGCTGACCAGGGAACGCCACCGCCGCAGCCTGGTAGAGGCCCAGGACGGGTTGCAGGCGTTCCTGAGCGCATCCGCAGACGACTTGGAGCTGCGCGCCGAAGACCTGCGCAAAGCCGTGCACGAGCTCGGCCGGATCACTGGCCGGGTCGACGTCGAGGACATCCTGGGTGAGATTTTTTCGAGATTTTGCATAGGTAAATAAGTCTGCAGCGACCGGGAAAGCTCTGCAAAGCTCTGCACAACTGTGTCATTGGCCGGTCGGGCTGTCCGGGCTGACGGCGCGCCTGCAAGCGTAGCGATGCTGGTTCGGTCGCGCACAATATTTCACGTGAAATCAGTAGGTCGACTTGCGCGGGAAACCGAGCGGCACGTCGAACTTGAGGCAGTAATCGCGGTGATGCAGGTAGTGGCAGCGGTCGCCGTCGTAATAGTCGTCGCTGCCGAATGGGTCGCCCTTATAGCTTGAGAATCGGAAGCCATAGCCCTGCTCGGGTCCGCGCCGCCAATAGCCCAAGTGGGGGTGATGGCGGAGGCCGTAGTGCACCTTTTTGTGCGGGCCGGACGTCCGAAGGTGCTTGGCTTGGGCGGCGGTCGCCAGCGTTCCGAGCGCCAAAACCGAGCCGAGCGCCGCAATTATGAGTTTCATGTCCAGCCTTCCAACAAATGACGCTCGCGCTGGTTCTAAACGCGCTCTGATCGTCGAACAAGCCCAGCGCTTAGAGTGTTCCGCGAAAGCTTGATTGCCAAGACCTCTTTTGCAGCCAAGCTTAATCGGCTAGGACGCAAGCATAGATTACATAGGTACCAGAGGTTTGAAACCGGTCGATGTCTGACAGGACCTACGATGTGATTGTTGTTGGCGGTGGCCATGCCGGCTGCGAGGCGGCGGCCGCTGCTGCGCGTATGGGCGCGCGGACGGCGCTCATTACCCACAATGCCCAGACCATTGGCGAGATGTCGTGCAACCCGGCGATCGGTGGCTTGGGCAAGGGCCACCTGGTGCGCGAGATCGATGCGCTCGACGGTTTGATGGGCCGTGTCGCCGATCAGGCCGGCATTCAGTTCCGATTGCTCAATCGCTCCAAGGGTCCGGCAGTTCAAGGTCCGCGCACGCAGGCGGATCGCAAGCTCTATCGCCGGGCCATGCAGCGCGCCATCGCTGAGACCGCCAACCTCACCGTCGTCGAAGGCGGCGTAGAAGACTTCATTGTGAGTTCAAACTCGGTGACCGGAGTTGTTCTGGCCGATGGCCGAAATCTTACTTCTGGAACTGTCGTGCTGACGACTGGCACGTTTCTCAACGGCATCATTCATCGCGGCAGCGACCGCATTCCGGCCGGGCGAGCCGGTGAAGCCCCAGCCCTGAAGCTATCCGAACGCCTCTATGGACTGGGTCTGCAGATGGGCCGCTTGAAGACGGGCACGCCAGCGCGGCTAGATGGGCGCACGATCAATTGGTCGGCCCTTGAAATGCAGCAGGCCGACGCTGAGCCGGTGCCGTTCTCGTTCCTCACCGACCGCATTATCACGCCGCAAATCGCATGCGGGATCACGCATACGACGGCGGCGACGCACGATATTATCCGCGCCAATCTGCATTTGTCGCCGATGTATTCGGGCCAAATCGCCAGCGTTGGGCCGCGTTATTGCCCCTCGATCGAAGACAAGGTCGTGCGCTTCGCCGACCGGTCTTCGCACCAGATTTTCCTAGAGCCGGAAGGCTTGGACGACGATACCGTCTATCCCAACGGTGTCTCGACGTCGCTTCCAGCCAACGTGCAGGAAGCGTTTCTGCGCACCATGCCGGGCTTGGAAAAAGTTGCGATCCGGCGTCCGGGCTATGCTATCGAATATGACTATGTCGATCCGCGCGAGCTGAGCCATGACTTGCAGGTTAAGCGTCTGCCAGGTTTGTTCTTGGCAGGTCAGATCAACGGCACCACGGGTTACGAAGAAGCTGGCGCGCAGGGTCTGCTAGCCGGGATCAATGCAGCACTTGTCGCGGCAGGCGGCTCGCAGTCGTACAATATTTCGCGCACGGAAGGTTATGTCGGCGTCATGGTCGACGACCTGACCAGCCGCGGCGTGTCCGAGCCGTACCGTATGTTCACCTCGCGCGCCGAGTTCCGCTTAAAGCTTCGCGCCGACAATGCCGACCAGAGATTGACGGGACTTGGCATCGCCATCGGCTGCGTCGGCGCGGCAAGAGCAGCGGCCTTTACGGCAAAGTCCCATGCTCTGCGCGAGGCCTACACCTTGTTGAACCAACTCGAAATCTCGCCGACCGATGCCGGTAAGGCAGGCCTTACCATCAATCGCGATGGGCGCCGCCGGACAGCCTATGAACTGCTTGCGTTGCCTGATGTCGACGTCGCGCGCTTAGCGCCCGTCTGGCCGGTGCTTGCCTCGATCCCAGCCAAGGTCGCCATCCAGCTCGAGGTCGATGCGCGCTACGCTTGCTATGTCGATCGCCAGGCCCAGGACGTCGAGGCTTTGCGGCGCGATGAGGCGGCCGCGATCCCGCTCGATTTCGATTACGACGGGTTGTCGAGCTTGTCTGGCGAGATGCGCCAGAAGCTCGTCCAGCAGAGGCCATCGACACTGGCCCAGGCGGGCCGCATGGAGGGCATGACGCCCGCGGCGCTGCTGTTGATCCTCAGCCATCTCAAAGCCCGGTCCAAGCGCCGGTCGGCATAGTGGCCAACCCCGGTCCGCCAGGGGCCCGTACACCACCGGTTCGCCAGCCAGTGGACAGCCCAGAAGCGTTCGCGCAAGCCTTTGCAGTTTCACGTGAAACCCTAGCCAAACTCGTCGCTTACGAGCAGCTGTTGCAACGCTGGCAGAAGACCATCAACCTCGTCGCGGCAAGCACGCTCAAGACGGTGTGGGAGCGCCATTTCGCCGACTCCGCCCAGCTTTGGGCGTATCGTCCGGCGCAGCTTGAAACATCGCTCGACCTCGGCTCAGGCGCAGGCTTTCCTGGCCTCGTTTTGGCAATCATGGACTCCACGCAGCGCCCGACTCGGCATACCCTGGTCGAGAGTGACAGCCGCAAAGCCGCATTCCTCCGGGAAGTCGCACGTGGCACTGGAGTTACTGTGGACATCCTGTGCGGACGAATCGAATCGGCAGAGATTCACGCTAAGGTGGGAGCTGTTGATTGCGTCACGGCCCGCGCGTTGGCGCCACTTCCGCGACTGGTGGAACTGGCTGCCCCTTTTTTCGGGCCATCAACATTGGGACTGTTATCGAAAGGCCGTGAAGTCACGGCTGAAATCGGCGATGCTAAATTAGCTTGGGATTTCGATATCGAACTCAAGCCCAGTGTCACCGATCCCGATGGTCGCGTCGTGTTGCTCACAGCGTTGAAGCGTAAAAGCTGACGGAGGGGCGTGATGCGTCCCGGCGCCACCAGGTAACGACGTAGATTTTTGGACGGAGGGTTTAATCCAGTGGCCAGCTATGCAGGCAATTATGGTGCCGCCCGGGGTTCGCATTCCGGACCGCGTGTGCTGGCGATTGCCAATCAGAAAGGCGGCGTTGGCAAGACGACGACCGCGATCAATCTGGGAACCGCTTTGGCAGCTGTGGGCGAGAAGGTTCTCGTTCTCGATCTCGATCCGCAGGGCAACGCTTCGACCGGTCTTGGCATCGCGCCGGAGGTGCGGCTGCGGACATCGTTTGATGTTCTGGTTGGAACCTACAGCCTGATCGATGCCAGCTATCAAACGGCGGTGCCGGGCTTATGCGTCGTACCAGCCAACAGCGATCTCGTCGGCATCGAACAAATGCTGCAGAACGATCAGGGCCGCGCTTACAAATTGCGCGATGCCGTCGGCGCTTTGATCGGCCAAAGCCGGTCGCGCCCGCAAGACGGCGGCTTCAGTTATGTGCTGATCGATTGCCCGCCATCGCTCAACGTTTTGACGCTCAACGCGATGACCGCAGCCGACGCCGTGCTCGTGCCGGTGCAGTGCGAATTCTTCGCTCTTGAAGGCATTTCGCAGTTGAAAGACAGTATCGATCAAATCCGCGCGACGCTTAATCCGCATTTGGAAATTCAGGGCGTTGTGCTGACGATGCACGACGCGCGCACATCGCTGTCGCGCGAAGTCGCCGAGAACGTTCGCGCCTTCTTCGGCCCCAAGGTTTACGAGACGATTATTCCGCGCAACACGCGCGTCGCCGAAGCGCCATCGCACGGCAAACCGATCCTGCTCTACGACTACGATTGCGCCGGCAGCCAAGCATATATCCGGCTCGCCACCGAAATCATCGAACGCGAACGCCACATCAAAGCTGCTTGACGACAACGGGTCATAAAATCGTGTCGCAAAACGATAAACCACCGCCAACAGGGACCGTGAAGACCATGCATTCAGCACTGCCGAAAAGCCGACTGGGACGCGGTCTTGCTTCTCTCATTGGGGAGCCGGCGCAGAACGGCACACGGCTACCGCCAGAGGGCGAGCAGCGGTTGGTGCCGATCGGGCAGGTCAAAGCCAGCGCACTCAATCCGCGCAAAGATTTCCGCGACGAAGAGCTGGCCGAGTTGGCGGATTCGATCCGCACTAAAGGTCTGGTGCAACCGATCATCGTGCGGCCGGATGCGCGGTCGCCGGGTGACTTCGAAATCGTCGCCGGCGAGCGTCGCTGGCGCGCCGCGATGAAGGCCGGTCTGCACAGCGTCGCCGTCATCGTGCGCGACTTGTCGGACAAAGAGCTGCTCGAACTCGCCATCATCGAGAACGTTCAGCGGCAAGATTTGAATGCGATCGAAGAGGCGGCGGGCTATCGCGATCTCGTCGAGCGCTTCGACTATAGCCAAGAGCAGTTGTCCGAGATTATCGGCAAGAGCCGCAGTCACGTCGCCAACACGCTGCGGCTGTTGAAGCTGCCCGTCTCGGTGCAGGCGTTGGTGCAAGAAGGCAGCCTGACTGCTGGCCACGCGCGCGCGTTGATCGGGCGCGACGACGCGGAAGGTTTGGCGCGACGCATCGTCAACGAAGGCTTGAACGTCCGCGATATTGAAGCGCTCGTGCAAGGCCGGGGCGACGTCGACAGCTCAGGCTCGGGGCGCCGACTGCGCGACAAGGATACCGACACCAAGGCGTTCGAAAAAGAATTAGCGGATTTACTCGGGCTCAAGGTCGAGATCAAGCGCGGCTCAGGCGAAAGCGGTAACCTCATCATAAGGTTCGGTAATTTCGACCAGCTCGACTACATCCGGCAGCGCCTGGGCGGTGGCTGAAAAGCTTTTTGTTTGTCAACTGAGGATCTTCGAGGGCACAAAGGTGTCCTCACGCAGTTGATCTTGTTGGCAAAGCACGCTTGACGCTTGGCCATGGACTTGATGTGCTGCAGCAAGCGCGCCCGTGGCTGCGTCGAACACTTGGTCTAGGGACGGAATGATGAGCGCGGGTACCCTCGAGCGGCTCGCCGCAACGATCAAGGCGCGAGCCCTCGACAAAGCGTCGACGTCCTATACGCGCCAGTTGCTCGATAAAGGTTCGCAGCACTGCGCCAAGAAATTCGGCGAGGAAGCGGTCGAGACCGTGATTGCCGCCGTCGCCCAAGATACCGCAGCCCTCAAAGCCGAAGCGGCCGATACGCTTTATCATCTGCTTGTTTTGCTCGAAGCGCGCGGCGTCACCCTGGACGAGGTGCTCGTCGTGCTTGATCAGCGCATGGGCACCTCGGGGCTCGCAGAAAAGGCAAGCCGAGCTGGGGGTGTCTCGTGACGCCGCGCGGTGGCCCCATCTCCAAAGTGCAGACGGGCGTGACGCCGGGTCTGACGCAGGTGCCCTTTTCCTACGGCAAGGGCTTGCAGTTTTCGCCCTATCGGACGTTCACGCGCGAGGAATGGGCGCGCCTCAGAGCCGATACGCCGATGACTTTGAAGCCAAGCGAGCTTGAGGAGCTCTCCGGCGTCATCGAGGAGTTGTCGGTCGAGGAGGTCGAGCAGATCTACCTGCCGCTGTCGCGCTTGCTCAACTTGTATGTCGCAGCCGCGCAAAAACTCCATTCGGTCTCCTCGCAGTTCCTCGGCCGCAAAGACCTGAAAGTGCCGTTTATTATTGGCGTCGCGGGGTCGGTCGCAGTCGGTAAGAGTACGTCGGCACGCGTGTTGAAAGCGCTTTTGGCGCGCTGGCCAGACCACCCGCGCGTCGATCTGCTGACAACCGATGGCTTCCTTTTTCCCAATGCCGAGTTGAACCGGCTGGGGATGATGGAGCGCAAGGGCTTTCCCGACAGTTTTGACACCGCGCGGTTGTTGAATTTTCTGGCGGACGTCAAATCGGGCGTCGCTCGCGTCGAAGCGCCGGTTTATTCGCATTTTCAGTACGATGTGCTGGCTGGCCAGGCGGTTGCGATCGAGACGCCGGATATTCTGATCGTCGAAGGTTTGAATGTGTTGCAGCCGGCCTCCATGCCGCGCGGTGGCGAAGCTATTCCGTTCGTGTCGGATTTCATCGATTTCTCGATCTATCTCGATGCTCAGCCGGAAATCATCGAGAAATGGTACGTCGAGCGCTTCATGCGGTTGCGTAGCACCGCGTTTCGCGATCCCGGCGCTTATTTCCACCAGTACGCCGCGATGGCGCCAGAAGAAGCCAACCGCCGCGCATTAGCGATCTGGCGCAATATCAACCTGCGCAATCTCGAAGAGCATATTCTGCCGACCAAGCGCCGCGCCCGGCTGATATTGCAAAAGGCTGAAGATCATCGAGTGACGTCGGTGGCCCTTCGTAAGCTTTGAGGGCGGCCGTCATTATATAGCGCACCAAAAACGAAAAAACGGGCCGCTTGGGGCAGCGGCCCGAATAAGTTTACATAGGATAGCTATTGGATGTGTTTCTAGGGTTGTTGCCGTGCAACTAGCCCTGGGCCCGTGTCGCCACGGCGGCTACCACCGACAAAACCGGTCCAGTCGCGCGTATTGCGCGGAGCGGGATATGAGCAATGGCATTCGTGTCCGACGCCGCAAGTGCGGCCTTGTATTTGTCACGGATCCGGCGAATAGCGGATGGATCTGTAATTCCCATACAACGAATGGCGGTCGTCGGCTTTAAATCCGGATCGGTCGTTAGAAGCGCAACAAGTCGCGCAATACGGTCGCTATCATCGATGCCAGTCCCTTTAGGGCGGCCGCGGTTGACCTTGGTCTCAAACATCAAGCGAACCTCTACGAAACGATTCGGTGATTGAGACTGTGTGGTTATTCGCAGCCCTTTTCCAGGGAATTTAAATAGGCCAATAGAAATAGAATACCAGAATGGCCCAATTCCGATTTTTGAGTGGAGATTGTTCAAGACCGTTATGCAAAGTCCGCTACCTTTATTGAGCCGACAGTCTTTGGGATTATTCTAGAACCTTTTCGAATTCCCGCGCCCCTCCTTGGCGGCAGCTTCGCTTGGACGAGAGAAGGTTGGGGTGACGGGGTGCGCATTTTAAATGCGCCCGATAATGACTGCCCCCTCACCCGGCGCGGTAGCGATGCCGTCGAGACAAAACAAAGTCGAGGGCCGCGCCGACCTCTCCCCAAGGGGAGAGGCGAAGTCCCACCCAAAACAGGCGGCGAAGCGTGCCATTTAACGAGCAATGGGCGAAGGGTCTTCTCTAACCAATCAAACCGCTCTCTTTGGCCATTTCGGCCAAGTTTCTTTCCGGCCGCGCACCGATATGGCTGATGATTTCGTAGGCCGCCAGGCTTGCCAAGCGGCCGGCTTTTTCGACGCCTAATCCTTTCGAATAACCGTAGAGAAATCCGGCGGCATATAGGTCGCCCGCGCCCGTGGTATCGACGACTTTGGCAATCGCGTACGGAGCAATGACGGTCGGATTGCCTTTCTCGAATACGACAGACCCCTTCGCGCTGCGCGTTAAAACGGCCAATGCAATATCGCGGCTTGCCTGGTCTGCAGCGCTATCGAAATCGGCTGCCTGATAGAGCGATTTGATTTCGTTTTCGTTGGCAAAAACGATGTCGATGCCGGAGCGAATAAGTTCGAGGAATTCGGCGCGATGGCGGTCGACGCAAAAACCGTCCGATAGCGTGAGTGCCACTTTGCGGCCGGCACCCTTGGCGATTGCGACGGCTTCGCGGAAAGCCGCTTTGGCGGTATCGCGATCGAACAAATAGCCCTCGAGATATACGATGGCGCTATTGGCAATGGGATCGCGATCGAGAGCCTCTGGAGCGAACTCGGTAGAAATACCTAGAAACGTATTCATGGTGCGCTCGCCGTCGGGCGTTACCAAAATGAGAGAGCGCGACGTGGGCGAACCGTTGGGCACGGGCTCGCCCGAAAAGTTCACCCCGATGGAGCGGATGTCGTGCGAAAAAATCCGGCCGAATTCATCATCTGCCACCCGGCCAATGAAGCCAGCGCTGCCCCCGAACGATGCAACGCCGGCCATTGTGTTGGCGGCGGACCCGCCAGAGATTTCGACGGCTGGTCCCATGCCCTCGTAGATGTTGTCAATTGTTTTGGCATCGACGAGGCGCATTGATCCTTTATCCGCGCCGATCTGGCCTAGGTAGGCATCTTCGCAGCGGCCGATGATGTCGACGATGGCGTTGCCGATTGCCGTGACGTCGTATTGCGTGTCGCTCATGTGCATAGTTCCCAACGGTGCTGAAGCCCGATTTCCGGCCCCGAATTTGGCCGCACTATAGGGCGGGGACAAGCTCGGGCAAGGCTTAGTGGGCCGCTTGTTCTAGCGGCGGCGCGACGCGGCTAAGTTGCCGCCTGCCATGGCCGATAGTGCCAGCAGCAGGCGCTCACCGTGGGTATCTTCGAGGCTGGAACTGAGTCGGGCTGACTTCGCCGTTTCCCCGATCCGCTTTAGAGCCTGATCGAGACTGCTGCGGGTCCACCGGCGGCACTGAGCGGCAAATGCGTCGCGGGCCTTGAAATGTAGCGGTGGGCGTAGGCTTTTCAACGCGTCGTCAAGGCTGCGGCCGCCGTCGATATCGACGCGGACGCGGTGCAGGCGCAGGAAATATCGCTGGGTGATGACGATGATGCCTTGCGCGCTTTCGCCAGACGCAATGGCTCGGCCAAAATCGGCGATGGCGCGTTGTCCATCTCCTAGGGCTGCAGCCTCGGCAATTTTTTCCAATCCCAGCTCCGACGCATCGCCGACAATGATTTCGACGTCGTCGATACTGATGATTTTGCGCCCGAGCGTGTAGAGCGCGAGTTTCTCAACTTCGGCGCGCGATAGTGCGCGGTCGGCGCCGAGCCGAGACAGCAGCAACTCGCGCGCGCCCGCCTCGAACGTCGCGCCGTAGGGCGCCATCACTTCGGCGACGAGCCGTTCAAGGTCGATGTCGTTGTCTGGAAAGCAGGCGATGGCGGCCGTCTCGGCGCCGCCTTCGAACAGCGCGCGCAAAGCGTCGTCGGTTTTCAGATTTCCAGCTTCAACGATGAGAATGCCTTCGGGCCGCCCGTCCGTCAGCAAAGGCTTCAACAGCGCCGTGGCGATGCGGCGGCCGGCAATCGCGCGGATGATTTTGCGGCCGGAAAACATTGGCCGGGTGTTGAGTTCGACGGCGAGACGGCTGGTATCTTCTTCCAGATCGCTGTCGTCGAGGCGGAGGACTTCGCCGGGCGGGTCTTCGCGCTCGGCAAGCAGTTTGCCCAAGCGTTGCGAGCGTTCGCTGACGAGGCCGGGATCTGAGCCATAGAACAACGCAGCCGTTAGCGTTAGCGGCGGCGACTTCAAGAATTGATTGGCTTGGCCAGCTTTGACGGCAACCATCGGATCCGTTGCGTCTGCAGTCGGTGTTGAACGATCGTCGAGGTTTAAGCCGGGCGCGAGAGATACGCCAGCAACCGGGTGCGCAATTCGTCGCCAACGGTTTTGGCGCAGCGGTTTTCCGCCTCTTCGCGTGCCCGCACGTTGGAGAAAATCGATGTCACGCGTTCAAAGCCAGCGCGCCCATAGCTGGTGCCGGTCAGAACCACGGACTTGTCTTTGATCCGGATGAGTTTGAACGCCGCATCGATGTTAGAGACTTGGCCGTTGGCGTTGCCGTCGATGCGCACCAGCGTCGAGGAGACGTATTCGTTGATCGCCACTTCGAGGCGGTATTCGTGTGGAACGGTGTTCTCGCCGCCCCCGCCGGATGATTCGAATATCAGCTCGTTGCGAACCCGCTGCCCGACGCGGCCCGGAATAGGTGCGAAGTCGACGGCTGCGAACTTGGCTTGCGCATCGGCGCCGCCCAGGCCCGCAGAACCGTAGAGCGGATGAAAGCCTGACGCGCCGCAGCCGGCCAGCATAGGAGCGGCCGCGATGCAGATCAGGCAAGCGATCGCGGCCCCGCGTGAAAACAAGGAGCTCTTGGACCGCTGTTGGCGTCTCGACTTAGCCGACGACATTCACAATCCTCTGAGGAACAACGATAACCTTTTTGACCGGCCTGCCTTCAAGCGCCCGGATGACAGGCTCTAACTTGAGTGCGGCGGCTTCTACCTCCGCATTGGCGGCCGTTCGCGAGACTAGCAATTCGTCCCGTCTCTTACCGTTCACCTGTACGGCAATGGTCACGCTATCGTCAACGAGCAGGGCCGGGTCAACGGCTGGCCAAGGCTCATTCGCCAGCAGCGTGTTGTATCCGAGCCGCGCCCAGCATTCTTCAGCCAAATGCGGCATCATCGGGCCGATCATTCTTATCAGCAACTCGGCGGCTTCCCGGATCGCGCTCGTCAAGCCGTCGCCCGAGGCTGTAAGGCTGCCTTGGAGCACATTGCTGAACTCGTGCGTTTGCGCGACGGCGACGTTAAATCGGAGCGCTTCAATGCTGCGGCCAACGCCGTCAAGAGCGCGGTGGGCGGCTTTGCGGACGTCCGTTGCGGCTGGGCCATAAGCGGTCGGCGCGGTGCCCATCGGCTGTTTGGGGAACCGCTCGGCGATATCGTCAACGATGCGCCAGACGCGCTGAATGAAGCGCCCGGCTCCCGCGACACCGGCTTCCGTCCAGATCACGTCGCGCTCGGGCGGGCTGTCTGAGAGCATAAACCAGCGCGCGCAGTCGGCGCCGTAGTGCGCAATGATATCGTCGGGGTCGACGAGGTTCTTGCGCGACTTCGACATCTTTTCGATCGAGCCGATGACGGCGGGGCGGCCAGTTGCGATTTCGATCGCGCCGCGCGCGGCGCCTTCGCCGTCGAATTTCACTTCCGCCGGCAGCAGCCAGTAGCCGTCTTGAGATTTGTAAGTCTCGTGGGTCACCATGCCTTGCGTGAAGAGTGCGGCGAACGGTTCGCGGGTATTGCCCGAAAATGCCAAGTGGCCGGTGTCGCACATCGCGCGGGCAAAAAAGCGCGAGTACAGCAGATGCAAAATGGCGTGTTCGATGCCGCCGATGTATTGATCGACGGGCAGCCAATATTGCGCGGCTTTCTTATCGACCGGCGTGGTGGCGGCGGGCGCGGTGAAACGGACGTAATACCAGGAAGAATCGACGAAGGTATCCATCGTATCGGTTTCGCGCAGAGCAGCCTTGTGGCAGCTCGGGCAATTGACGTGCTTCCATGTCGGATGGCGTTCGAGCGGATTGCCGGGCTTATCGAAGGTCGCATCCTCCGGCAGCGTCACTGGCAGGTTTTTGGCGGCCACCGGCACCACACCGCAATCGGCGCAATGGACCACTGGGATCGGACAACCCCAATAGCGCTGGCGTGAAATACCCCAGTCGCGCAGGCGGAAATTGACTTTGCGCGTGCCTTGCGCCGCATTACCGAGGTGCTGATTTTCTAGCCGTTCGGCGACATCTTCGAACGCGGCTTTAGTCGACAAACCATCGAGAAAGCGCGAATTGATCATCACGCCGTCGTCGTCGTAAGCCTTGTCCTTGAGCGCAAACGTCTTGGCGTCTTCTCCCGGCGGCAGAATGACGGGCACAACGGGAAGATCGTAGCGGCGGGCGAAATCCATGTCGCGCTGATCGCCGGACGGGCAGCCGAAAATCGCGCCCGTGCCGTAGTCCATCAGAACGAAGTTGGCGACGTAGACCGGCAGGTGCCAATCCTTGTCGAGCGGATGGACGGCGCGAATTCCGGTATCGAAGCCGCGCTTTTCAGCCGCCTCGATATCGGCAACGGATGTGCCCATGCGGCGGCATTCATCGCAGAAGGCGGCGAGCTTTTTGTTTTTGGCGGCGGCAGCCTTGGCAATCGGATGATCGGCGGCGACCGCCAAGAAGGAGGCGCCAAACAGTGTGTCGGGACGCGTCGTGTAGACTTCGATCTCGCTGAAATCTTTCGGCGCGGTTTTGGCGTCGAGCACCCAGCGGACGAGCATTCCTTCAGACCGGCCAATCCAGTTAGCCTGCATCAGGCGAACTTTTTCCGGCCAGTTGGTTAAAGTATCGAGGTCGTCCAACAGCTCTTGCGCATAGTCGGTGATCTTGAAGAACCACTGGGTCAGCTCGCGTTGCTCGACAAGAGCGCCGGAACGCCAGCCTCGCCCGTCGATCACCTGCTCGTTGGCGAGCACCGTGTGGTCGACAGGGTCCCAATTGACCTTTGACGATTTGCGATAGGCGATGCCTTTTTGCAGGAAATCCAAGAACAGCTGTTGCTGGTGCTGGTAATAGTCGGGCGAGCAGGTCGCGATCTCGCGTGACCAATCGAGCGATAGGCCCATCGATTTGAGCTGGCCGCGCATCGTGTCGATGTTCTGGTAGGTCCATTTGCCGGGGTGGACCTTGCGCTCCATGGCGGCATTTTCAGCCGGCATCCCGAAGGCGTCCCAACCCATGGGGTGGAGGACATTGAAGCCCTTCATGCGCTTATAGCGGGCGAACACGTCGCCCATGGCGTAATTGCGGACGTGGCCCATGTGGATGCGGCCCGACGGGTAGGGAAACATCTCTAGAACATAGCATTTTGGACCCTTGGCGGCGTCCGAGGCGGTAAAGATTTGGGCGTCGTCCCAGGCGTGCTGCCAGTGCTTTTCGCGGGCCGGTGCATTGTAGCGTTCGGGTGCCATGGGCGGAGCGGTCTTTCGGTCGGAAAAAAGGGTGTTCGACCGTAAAGAGCCTGAAAGTTAAGGGGGGTCAAGGGTAGGCGGGTGTGCGGTTGCTGTTGCCCGCCGATATGTCGCCGAATTCGCATTTCGAAGACGCGTTGCTGCGCATATGTGTCTCACGGAGACATATTCGAGCGAACGTATCGATGGAAAAACGTTTAATCGACATATTTCTCTGGACATGTCGGCTTAATCGACGTATTAACGAAACATGTCGAAGATTTACGATTTCACCGGCATGTCACGCGGTTCGCGACTGATGGATCGACGTATCGAACCGACTTGTCGACGTTTTGAAATTCCGTGGACATAACAGGCCAGATCCAATGTTCAATCCCAACCGGCCATACAACGAACTGCCGCTCCTTCCACCCAAAGCGGATATCGAAACGAAGGCAATACTCAAGGCTTGCGTGTCAGCTCGAGCAGCGATCACCGAACTCAGGCTTGCTGGCGAATTAATTCCAGACCAAACGGTGCTGATAAATGCCATTCCCATTCTCGAAGCCAAAGACAGTTCTGAGATCGAGAATATAGTGACGACTAACGACGCACTGTTTCGCCAAGCCAGCTTGCGTGACAGTGAGGGCGATCCTGCCGCTAAGGAAGCACTGCGCTACCGGACTGCACTCTATCAAAGCTTCACATCGATCAAAGATCGGCCACTGACCGCTCGCAGCGCAATTGAAATCTGCAGGACGATAACGGGTATCGAGCTCGACGTTCGCGCTACGCCCGGCACAACATTGCGTAACAGTTTCACGCGCGAAGTTATCTATACGCCGCCCGATGGGCAGGAACATCTTCGCCAACTTCTTTCAAATTGGGAGCGCTTTCTCAATGATGAAAGCGACCTCGATCCCATCGTACGGATGGCGGTCGTGCACTATCAATTTGAAGCTATTCATCCATTTCCAGATGGTAACGGACGAACGGGACGTGTGCTCAACATATTGACGCTCTACAAGGCAGGACTGCTCGATTTGCCGACGCTATACCTCAGTCGTTTTATCCTGCGCACAAAGGCCGATTATTATAGGCTGCTGCTCAACGTGACGGTTGCCCAAGAGTGGGAGCCTTGGATTTTATATGTGCTTCAGGCAGTGACGGAGACGTCGCGCTGGACGAATGGCAAAGTTCGGGCGATCGGGCATCTTATGGATGCCACGACGGTGCACGTCCGATCGCAAGCTTCAAAAATCTATTCGCGGAAACTCATCGACGCGATCTTTGCGCAGCAATACATCCGTATCGGAAATCTTGTTGAACAGAACATAGCCAAACGCGAAACAGCGTCCTTGTATCTTAAGGCGCTCGTCAATATCGGGGTGCTCGAGGAGGAAAAGCGCGGCCGCGACAAGGTCTTCATCCACCGGAAATATATTGATCTTCTGAGCAGCGACGACCACGAGTTCGCGGCTTATCCCGCTCAGGCCATCTTTCCACAAAGGCCAAAGCGCAAGGCGAGCGCGTGAGATTTAGCGGTTGACAGAATCAGCACGTATGCGCCGACGCGCCGGCTTCGGCGACCTGATGGTCCTGCACGCCGCTGCCACCAGACACGCCAATGGCGCCTATGACGTTGCCGTCTTTGTCTTTCAGCGGAATGCCACCGGCGAAGATCATGACGCGGTCGTGGTTGGACGCATGGATGCCAAAGAACTGATCGCCGGGCTGGCTGTTCTCCGCGAGCTCTTTCGTTGAAATGTTGAAGGCGCGCGATGTGAAGGCCTTGTTGATGGAGATATCGATCGAGCCGATCCAGGCCTTATCCATGCGGATGTGGGCAATCAAATTCGCCCCCTCGTCGACGACTGCGATGTTCATCGGCTGGCCGATCTCCACGGCTTTCTTCTCGGCCGATGCGATGATGCGGCGGGCGTCGGCAAGTTTCAGCATGTTGGGTTGGATCTCCAGAAGACGGGGACGGCACGAGGTTCGGCATTCGCTACAAGCGACATTGCCACGTTTGAGTTCCACTGCGGTTAGCGGCAATAAGAAACGCGCACCCTGGAGCATCAGGGCACGCGCTATCTAAAAGCGTTGGGTCGCGTTGTTGCCGGTTCGTCGAAGGCGGCGTGACGGTCTAAGCGGCGCGCGCGACCGGATGAGCGCATAGCTCGGCTGCGATATGATCAATCGCCTTTTCCCACGTCACGTTGTCCTCGCCGGCCGTCAGACCAAATGCGGTAAGCGCGTCGAGCGGCGTGCCGCCATCGCGGAAAACGGAGGCCGAGGTCTGGCGCGCGAGCCCGACGGCTTGCTGCCACTGGATAGGATTGATGTGGTGTTGGATCTCGCGCGTCATGAAGCGAACTCCTAATGCGAACGGCTTGGGGGAACGCAGATACAAACGCAACGTTGGCTACTTGATGCTTAGATGGGAAAGTAACGCACGACTTACAACTTGGTTTCAAAGTTAGGCGGCAGACGCACAGAACGCTGGAACATCACTACGCGAGACCGTGTCATATGATGTCTGGATCGAGGGCGAACTCTTTCACGTTCGATACGTCTGCCTACTCGTTGGAGACTTTTTGCAAAGCCTCCGAATTCGGTTTTTTAAACGGACGTTGTCATCCGTTCGAAGCGGTCGTTGGACGGGGGGACGCCACTGGCACTGGAACACGCACGTTACGCAACACTTTGCTCACAACACTATGGAGGGGGCGCCACGAACTCTTGGACGATGACATGGTGGCCTCTAACAACGCTAAGCGGGGACGATTTAATGTGCGGGCGAACCGCTCAGACATACGCTTGTACTTATCTGTCGAAGCGGTTCGCCTTAGTTTTTGGAATGTGCCCGAGAGCACATTTTTCGGATATAATCCGTACGCTGACGCCACACTACGCTTACGCCACTGACTAACGCTACGCTTACAAAAATCGTTTTCCGGAACACTAAAGGTCACAAACTTTTCGATCGGCACGGCTCTGTACTGAGGATCGCCAACAACGCGGCACTTATCCAAAGACTTGAACGCAACACACGACTTAGGGGCACGCCCTACAAAACTCATTTGAACACCCCCTACGCAGTACCACTCGTCCGCTTCCGGTTGACCCGGTGTGTTCCGCGAACGAAGAGAGAATAGCCGTCACATTCGGGCAACGCCAAGGCGCGATTTTGTTTGCGCAGCGGTATTTCGATTGACAGACGTTCATAGCCGAACAAATCCGGGCTTTTGCGTCGTGCGAGATATGTGGATAAGTTTTTGGCTCGCAGATGCGAAGCCTAGCGGGGCTCCGAAACCGCGAATGCCGCACGCAACGCTAAGCCGAAAATCGCGAGCGATGACAGCACGTTCCAGCCTGCAAATGATAATCCAAATAAACGCCATTGGGCTTCATCGCAGCGCACGACGGTGGTGTGTTCGAGATCTTTGAGCAAATTTCCGGCCGTCCCCGTCAGCGCCTGTTCGGTCCCGCATGACATGGGGCCTGGCCAATATTTCCACTCAGCGCCGGCGTGATAGACGCCCAAACCGGCGTTGGCGAGGAACCCGAGCGCGACAAGGAAGAATAGCGTCACCGGCCAGCCGCGTTTGCCACCAGCAACCAACATCAAAGCGATGAAGAGCGCGGGAATGGCCGCGTAGTAGGCATAGCGCTGCATCGAGCACAGCGGGCAGGGCAGATATCCGCCGATGTATTGGAAGGCCAGCGCGGTGGCTATGGCGGCGGCCGAAAGAAACAATGCGGTCGCGCCAGCGCTATAAGCCAAGCTGCGGCCAGATTCTGTTTCCAAGGCCATGGCGGCGTCTCCTCACTCAGAACAAATAACGTAACGCTACAAAGCCGCCAATGAGAACTGCAACGAACACCGTCGTGACCAGTGTCAGATGTTTTTCGATAAAGATCCGGATCGGTTCGCCGAAGAAATAGAGCAGGCCGGCGACGAGGTAGAAGCGCATGGCGCGAGCGATGATGCTGGCGCCAATGAACGCCGGCAAATTCATTTTGGCGACGCCCGCCGCGATCGTCACGACCTTATAGGGGATCGGTGTCATGCCCTTGAGGATGACGGCTGGAACGCCCCATTCGTGCACGAACTGGATGAAGCCATCGAGCGCGCCTTCGCGGCCGTAGAATTTCAAGATTGGTAGCCCGACGCTATCGTAGAGGAAATATCCAATCGCGTAGCCAAGAAGTCCGCCGAGCACCGAGGTCACCGTCGCGATTGTCGCGTAAACCCAAGCTTTTTCGCGTTTGGCCAACACCATCGGGATCAGCATGATGTCTGGCGGTATGGGAAACACTGAGCTTTCGATGAACGACACGAGGCCCAAGGTTTGCGGCGCGTGCTCGCTCGCCGCCGTGCGCATCATCCAATCGTAAAGCCGTCTCATCATGGGTGCTGCTTAGAGGGGGTCGGGGGCGTTGTCCATCGGGAGTTCCACGGCGCCTGAGCCACGCGCTGTTTGAAAGCTCGCGGCAAGTTCGGCGACGACCGCGTTCAACACGAAGCGGCCTTTTGGCGTCGCGCGGATGCGGGCTGCGGATCGTGCAATTTTGGGAGAAGACTGCGGGCGCTGTCCTGCGCCATTGCAAACGGCGATCGTATTCAGCTCGTTCGCTCGCCAATCGCCCGAGATTTTCTCGGCTGTCAAACCGATGATTTCGATCAATCCAAGCGCGGTCAAACCGGCAACGGTCTTGGCGCTGGGTGAGACTCCGCCAACGCGCGCCAACCGATCAAGCGAGACGCCTTCACGTAAGCGCAAGCCCATCAGCAGCATTTCGTCGGCTTCCTGAGATTGCGTGAGCGCCGTTTCTTCCGTCAAGCCGGTGGCTCGGTCTTCCACCAGCGCGGCCCAGCTTTCGGGGTTTTTTTCAGTGACCGTCGCGAACCGCTGCTGATCAATCAGCAAGCGCCCATGCGCCCCGGGGCCAATGCCGGCGTATTCGCCATAGCGCCAATACAACAAGTTATGTTGGCTCTCGGCACCGGGCGTCGCGTGATTTGAAATCTCGTACGCGGCTAGCCCCTGCTGTGCAGTGAGCTCTTGCGTGATTTCGTAAAGTGTCAAGGCCGCGTCTTGGTCTGGCACGATCAGTTTCCCCGCAGCGTGCAGCGCGGCGTAGGGCGTGTCCGGCTCGATCGTTAGCTGATAAAGCGAAATGTGATCGTCGGCGAGTGCCAGCGCCTCTGAAAGCTCGGCGCGCCAGTCATCGGGTTGCTGGCCGGGTCTGGCGTAAATCAGATCGAATGAAAAACGCTCGAATGTTTCCCTTGCGATTTTTAGAGCAACTTTCGATTCAGCGACCGTGTGAATGCGGCCAAGTTTTTTCAAGTCCTCGTCGCGCAACGATTGCAGGCCCATCGAAACGCGGTTGATGCCGGCATCGCGGTAGCCGCGAAAGCGTTCCGCTTCCACGCTGCCGGGGTTGGCTTCAAGGGTGATCTCAGCGCCCGCATCGACGCTCCATATTTTTGCGATGTGATCGAGAATGGCCGCGACTGTTGCCGGCTTCATCAGCGACGGTGTGCCGCCGCCGAAAAATATGCTGCGCACGCGGCGCGCGCCGATTTTGTCCCGCGTTGACGACAGTTCGCGGATGTAGGCGGCGAGAAATCGGTCCTCGTCCCAACCCTTGAAGCGAACGTGGCTGTTGAAGTCGCAATAGGGGCATTTCTGAGCGCAAAACGGCCAATGAACGTAAACGCCAAAGCCCGGATCGCCGGTGCCAGCGGCGGTGTCAGCCGTGTCACTCATGGCTTTTTTGCCAGCAGATCTGGGCGTCTGGTTTGCGTGATGCGCAGCGCTTGCGCCCGCCGCCAAGCAGCAATTTTCTGATGATCGCCCGATAGCAGAATTTCGGGAATGGCGCGCCCCTGCCATTCGCGCGGCCGGGTGTATTGCGGATATTCTAACAGCCCATCTTCGAAGCTCTCGTGCGTCAGGCTTTCAGCTGCACCCAGAACGCCCGGCAGCAGCCGCACGCACGCGTCGATTAAAACCATGGCGGCGAGTTCGCCACCAGACAAGACGTAATCGCCGATGGAGATTTCGCGCAATCCATGCGCCTCGATCACCCGCTCGTCGATCCCTTCGAAGCGGCCGGCGAGTAAGGTCACGCTGGGGCCACCGCTAAGCGATCGGGCGATCTCTTGCGTCAATGGCTCGCCGCGCGGCGATAGATAAATCGCCGGCGCGTCTGGCGCGCTTGCGCGAACATGCTCGAGGGCTGGACCTAGAACGTCGGCGCGCATCACCATGCCAGCGCCACCGCCTGCCGGGCTATCGTCGACTTGAGCGTGACGGCCGAGGCCAAAATCTCTGATTTGAATGGCTTGCAGCGACCAGATGCCTGACGTCAGGGCCTGGCCCGATAGAGATAGCCCGAGCGGACCTGGAAACATTTCGGGAAACAGCGTCAGCACCCTCGCGGTCCAGGGGGCGCGTGCCGCATCGCTCGAAGGAAAGTGTGGCATGTCGCGCTATTTTTCCTCGCCCTAAAACAAGAATGAGAGGCGCGAGGCGATCATCACACCCCTTCGACGATAGTCATATCGAGAGTGCCCGCGCCCTGCCGGATCGCCTTGGCGACAGCATACTCGGCGCTACGCGCATAGCCGAGCGCATTTTCGTAGCTTGGGAATTCCAGCACTGTATTGCGCGGCGTGCCATGGCCTTCGATGATTTCGCAGCGGCCACCGCGCACGATCGGGCGCCCTTCAAATTTATCGAGCGCGACCTTGGCTGCAGCGACGTATTGCGCCCACTTTTCAGGGTCGGTCACAGTGACGTGGGCGATGACATATCCCTTGGGCATTTGCGTTCCTCACATCGGGAAAAGACGACCATGGCGCGAGGCATAGCCCGGCAGCCAGCGGCTCGCAACTGCGCTGATTGGCGTGGCGCCCGTTAGCTATCTTGTTAGCTACCCCGCTCGCAATTAGGGGTTGATCATCGGTTTGATGCCGCCGGTGTCGGTCATGCGCAGCACATCTGCCTGGCGCCGCACCTTGCGGTCTTCCTCGCGCTTCTTGATGGCCGCCATCTCGGCTTTGGCGGCGGCATCATCCCAGTAGGCGATGTCGTGCAGCGTCCTCGTCTTTTGCCCCGGCGCGGTCAGTGGGTGAGACTGTAGCGACTTGGCCGCCTTGCGTGACAACGGTGCCGGCGGCCGACGCATGAAGGCAGGGCACTCTGCTGCGGCACTGGGCTCCTCTGCGGCTGCCGCCGACCACACAGGGTTGACGACATAGCGTTGGCCGCACGCCGCCGTTGTCGGCACCTGACGGGCGTTTTCGAAATCGTCGTAAGCTTCTTTCAAAGGCGCCCAGCTGTCGGCGGCTACGTGCCCAAGATGAAGCGCCATGCTGGCCTCCGTCATCCTGAACGGGAAAATGTGGACGGGAATTTTGTCCTGGCCGCCGTCGATCGCCTC
This sequence comes from Hyphomicrobium sp., assembly GCA_031367425.1. Taxonomy (GTDB): domain Bacteria; phylum Pseudomonadota; class Alphaproteobacteria; order Rhizobiales; family Hyphomicrobiaceae; genus Hyphomicrobium_B. Next base: position 35,731 of record JANLPU010000048.1, on the reverse strand, counting down.
GCGCACGAAAGCATAGATTTCTTCGATGTACTCGTCCGTCATGGCGAAGCAGCCGACAGATAAGCACTTGCCGTGCACCATGATGAAGTCGCCGTTGCGGCCAAGCGCACGGTCGAGCGCGTTGGGATAGCCGACATTGAGCGCCAGATGATACGAGCTGTCGGGCTTCAAACCGTCGCGTCCGACTGCGTAAAATCCCTCAGGCGCCATATGATCGCCAAGCGTTTGCTTTGGTCCGATCGTGCCGGACCAATTGCAGATGGGATAGATTTTGATCGCCACGTAGCGCCCGTCGCCGCGATCTTTCCAAACCTCGAGTTCGGATTCTTCCTTGAAAATGCGGATGTAAACGGGCGCGCCTTGAGTGATCGGAAGATGCTTGAGGAAAGCGGCCGTTTCAGCGGTCAAAGGCTTAGCCGCCAAAGCCTGATCCGATTTGCCGATATCGGCGGTGCACAGCGCGCACAACGCCAATAGTGGCGCAACGGTCGCCGCCCAATAGGCGACAGAGCGCCCGCGCACCCGATAACTCAAAACCATGACGCAACCCCGCAACCCGTCAAAATTTGCGCGTTAGAACAACGCTATCGGCCCGCAACACTTAACAACCGGTAAACGGCAGAGTGGCGAGTGAGCGTGGTCTCAAGCGGGCCTTGATGTGGCGAGGTGTGGAAATGTGCTGGCGGGGCCGGGCGCTCGTAAAACGCCCCAAGTCTTGATTTGATCAGCAATAAGCGCTTTGTGATCTGACCAATAACGATCCGAGACAAATGCCGCCAAACCTCCTCAGGTATGCCGACGCCCCAAAGACCATTCCAGTCTCACTTGACTGGGACGAGATTAATCGTAGCCTTGTTTGGTTAAGTCCACTTGATATCGACGGCGTGACTATAGCTGGTCTTCAGCTCCGGATGACTGCCAAGCTGCACTTACCGGATGAGTCAGTGATGGCACAACTTGAATACCATCCACCTAAAGGGAAGCCGCAGCAACTCGTTCGAGCAGAATGGAGACCCCTGTCTCCACACAACAATAAGAATCGGGGTCCTGAAGAATGGCGAATGAGGGAATTTCGCCGAACACATGTTCATCGATTTTCTGACAACTGGTTCGAAGCCGAAGATCGAATGCGAGGCAACAATTTGCCAATTGCGATTCCAATTCAAGACATTGATTCTTATAACAAATTTCTTGACATCTGTCGGGAAGAGCTTAACATAGAAAATATGTCGATAGCCCCTTTGCCGCCGTGGCGGCCGACTATGTTGTAAGAGCGATGACCAGTTTTACCCATTCAAAATCTGATTTTGCCAAGGTCGTTGACTTAGTGGCGCGTGAACTTGTGTCCGTAGACCATCGCGTCGATGGATCGTTCATCACAACGCCCTTAATATACCCCAGCGGGGCTAAAGTGCTTGTTCGCATTGAGCCTGCCAGTAAGTCAGAATTTTTCGTATCTGATTACGGGCTTGGAAGCACTGAATGCGATATGATGGGTGCAACGCTTCAGTACCGCAGGCATGCGCCGCAGATTGCGGATGCAGCGGGAGTGGGTTTTGATCAACACGCATTCTTTGTTGCAAAAGTCTCGCGCGACCAACTCTCAGGAGCAGCAGCTACCATAGCAAATTGTTCGTTAGAGGCGGTTTCTGTAGCGGCACTTAAGCTTTCGGAAAAAAAATACACCGACTATGCGGAAGAATTACATCGGCGGTTGGTTTCTATATTCACAGAGACGCTCGTTTCGAAAGACGTATCCTTTACGGGGGCATCACAAACAAAGTGGAACGTTGCAAACGTTGTCCGGATGCCTACTCGAAATGCATCAGAGCACATCACAATTTTCGAGCCGGTTACAAACCATCATACTTCGATAGCAACGGCGGTTACCAAATTCCACGATATTGCGCGTCTTGATCATCCTCCGAGGCGAGTAGCTGTGGTGCGAAAAAAAGCGGAATTCGGAACCTATTTGAGTGTCTTGTCGCAAGCGGCAGACGTTGTTGCTCGCGACGTTTCCGATTCTACATTTGAAAAATTGGCAGCGTAGTCGTTTTTAGCCATTAAATTTCTGGCTTCTGCAGATAGCCGCGAGAAACGTTTCAGCGGCGACTTTGGGATCTGCGGCGGCGGTGACCGGGCGGCCGACGACCAGGTGATTGGCGCCAGCATGAAGGGCATCTTGCGGAGTGGTGATGCGCGTTTGATCGCCAGCGATTCCACCCGGCAATCTGATGCCCGGCGTGACGATCAGGAATTCCGGCCCCGTCGCGAGCCTGATGCGGCCTGCTTCCTGGCCGGACGCGATGACGCCATCAAAGCCGCATTGAAATGCCAGCTGCGCGCGTTTCAGAACGAGGTCGCCGGGGCTGATGTGCGTGCCTTGTTCGGCCAGATCGTCGCCGTCGAGGCTCGTTAAAACCGTCACGCTCAGAAGTTTCGTAGCGGCGCTGCCGCGTCCTGCAATGGCTGCTTTAAGTGTTTTGCTGTCGTGACCGTGCACGGTCAGAAAATCAGCGCCGAGCGTTATAGCCGAGGCGGTGGCACGCTCGACCGTGTGGCCGATGTCGAGCAGCTTCATATCGAGGAAAACGCGCTTGCCCGCTTTTTTCAGTTCTCGCGTCAGCTCCAGCCCGCCTGAGAATACGAGCTCAAGGCCGATTTTATAAAATGAAACCGTGGGCCCTAGCTTGGCGACGAGAGCGCGCGCCGCATCCACTGTCGGCACGTCGAGAGCGATGATGAGTTTGTCGCGCGCTGCCTCGTCTACGCCCATGCCCATCAACCGTGCAGAACGTGAGCGGCGCGGGCGAGCTTCTGGATCAGAGCTTTGAAGTTCTCCTGCGCTTCCTTGTTCTTCAAATGATTGTGCTCATCGAATGCATCGACGGCGCGCGGCACGGCGAACTGATCGGGCAGTACCAGCGCGCTGAGCCCGATTTCAAACACGAGCCGCAATTGCGATAGGCCGCGCAGGCCGCCCATGCCACCAGGAGACGCCGAGCCCAAGGCAAACACGCGCGTTTTGAAAACCTCGAGCGGCGCTTCGCCCTCGTCGCGCGTATGGCTCACCCAGTCGATGGCGTTCTTGAGCAGCGGCGAGAACGATGCGTTGTATTCGGGGCTGGCGACGAAAATTCCCGAATGCAGCTTCATCAGAGCTTTGAGCTTGCGGGCGTTGTCGGGCGGGCCATCTCCGGTTTCAATGTCGCCGTTATAAATCGGCATCGGATAATCGCCCAGATCCGCGAACGTCGCGTGGATGCCGTTGGCTTCGGCAATCGCCGCGCCGAGCTGGGCGAGTTTTTTGTTCCAAGACTTCTCGCGGGAACTGCCAGCAATGAACAGGAGCCGAGGTTGTCCGCTGGGCTTTCCAGAAGTCATATGATGCCTTTATTTTTCCGTGTTTGAATATAGCGCAAGACCGTTACGGCCAGCAATGCCCGCCAGACCTTGACGAAGACCTGAGGCTGCGCCGAGCCCCAATTCAGCCCGTCTTGCCTTCAAAGAAATCTTTGACGCGGGTGAAGAAGCCAGAGCTTTCCGGGCTCGTCTCTTTGTGGCTCAGCTTTTCAAACTCTTCCAAAAGTTCGCGCTGCTTGCGGGTCAAGTTCTTGGGCGTCTCGACATCGACCTGGATGTACATATCGCCGGTCACCTTGGAGCGTAGCACCGGCATGCCTTTGCCTTTGAGGCGGAACTGCTTGCCGCTCTCGGTGCCATCTGGAACTTTAACCCGCGTCGATGTGCCTTCCAGCGTCGGCACTTCGATCTGCCCGCCAAGCGCCGCCGTCGTCATCGAGATCGGTACTTTGCAGAACACATCGGCACCGTCGCGCTGGAAAAACTCGTGCGGCTTGATGCCTAAGAAAATATAGAGATCGCCAGCGGGGCCACCGCGTAGACCCGCTTCACCCTCGCCGGCTAATCGGATGCGCGTGCCATCCTCGACGCCCGATGGAATGTTGACCGACAGCGTGCGCTCTTTGACGAGCCGGCCCGCTCCTTGGCAGGTGGGGCAAGGATCATCGATCGTTTCGCCGCGCCCGTGACAGGCCGGGCAGGTCCGTTCGATTGTAAAGAAGCCTTGGCTCGCGCGCACTTTGCCGTTGCCGCCGCACGTCCCGCATGTTTTTGGCTTCGTGCCTGTCTTAGCGCCGGAACCGTCGCACGTTTCGCATGTCACGCTCGCTGGCACACGCACTTGCGCGGTCTTGCCGGAATAGGCTTCGGCGAGCGTGATTTCGAGATTATAGCGCAAGTCTGCGCCGCGTTCTTTGCCGCCGCGCGCCCGTTGCGGACCGGCACCCCGGCGGCCGCCCATGAATTCGCCGAACAGGTCGTCGAAAATATCCGACATCGAGGAAGCAAAGTCGGGGCCGAAGCCTTGCGCGCCGCCTCGTCCGCCTTCGAACGCGGCGTGACCGAATTGGTCATAGGCCGCGCGCTTCTGCGGGTCTTTGAGGGCTTCGTAGGCCTCGTTGACTTCCTTGAATTTGCGCTCGGCTTCTTTATCGCCGGCGTTGCGGTCTGGATGAAAATCCTTGGCCAGCCGACGATAGGCCGATTTCAGATCTAGATCACCGGCGTTGCGGGCGACGCCGAGAATTTCATAGAAGTCGCGCTTTGCCATGAGTTCCCGATCAGATGCTGCAGCGTGACATTTTTGAAGTCGCAATACGCCATGTAGAGACAAGAGGAGATAATTGACTAGCACTGAGATGCAACAGCGACCTTGACGAGGCTCAAACGATGCCCTGAAAACCGCGCCGCCCAAGTTAGAATACGTATTTGTTGCAGAGCGTTATGGAGCTGACTTGACAGCGCTAACCTTGCTGGCACGGCCCCGGAGTTTTTGCCAAAACCCCGGGGATCTGGTGACAGACGCCGGTTAACCGGCTTTTTTCTTATCGTCTTTGACTTCTTCGAAGTCGGCGTCGACGACGTCTTCGCCGCTATCCTTTTTGGCATCTGCTTGGGCCGCAGCTGCGCCGTCAGCTTGTGCCGAGGCGTATACGGCTTCGCCGATCTTCATCGCAACCTGAGCCAGGGCCGTGGTTGCGGCCTTGATCTTTTCCGTGTCCTCGGTGGCGAGCGCTTCCTTGGTCGCGGCGATCGCCTTTTCGACTTCGGCTTTCTGAGCCGCAACGCCGACATTAGCACCGTGCTCGCTCAACTGCTTCTCGGTTGAGTGGACGAGCGCTTCGCCCTGATTTCTCGATTCGACCAGCTCACGCTTCTGTTTGTCTTCGGCCGCGTGCGCCTCGGCATCTTTCACCATTTTGTCGATATCGCTTTCCGACAATCCACCCGAGGCCTGGATGCGGATCGACTGCTCTTTCGCCGTCGCCTTGTCTTTGGCTGACACGTGAACGATGCCGTTGGCGTCAATGTCGAACGTCACTTCGATTTGTGGAATACCGCGCGGTGCGGCTGGAATGCCCACGAGATCGAACTGACCAAGCATCTTATTATCAGCGGCCATTTCACGCTCGCCTTGGCTGACGCGGATTGTTACCGCGCTCTGGCCATCTTCGGCGGTCGAGAACACTTGGCTCTTCTTGGTCGGGATGGTCGTATTGCGTTCGATCAGGCGCGTGAACACACCGCCCAGCGTTTCGATGCCGAGCGACAACGGCGTCACGTCGAGTAACAGAACATCTTTGACTTCGCCCTTGAGAACGCCGCCCTGGATGGCCGCGCCAATGGCGACGACTTCATCGGGGTTGACACCCTTGTGGGGTTCTTTGCCAAAAAGCTCTTTGACGATCTGCTGCACTTTCGGCATGCGCGTCATACCGCCGACGAGAACGACCTCATCGATTTCAGCCGCTTTCAGCCCGGCGTCTTTCAACGCTTTTTCGCATGGGCCTTTAGTGCGCGAAATCAGATCGTCGACCAGGCTTTCCAGCTTGGCGCGCGTCAGCTTCATCGTCAAATGCTTGGGGCCGGACTGGTCGGCGGTGATGAACGGAAGATTGACTTCCGTCTGTTGCGCCGACGATAATTCGATCTTGGCCTTTTCGGCTGCTTCCCTCAAACGCTGCAGAGCGAGCTTATCGGAGCGCAGGTCGATGCCCTGCTCTTTTTTGAATTCGTCGGCGAGATAGGACACGAGCTTCATATCGAAGTCTTCGCCGCCCAGATGCGTATCGCCGTTGGTCGACTTGACTTCGAAGACGCCATCGCCAATTTCTAAGATAGAAACGTCGAACGTACCGCCGCCAAGGTCGTAAACCGCGATCGTTTTGGCCTCTTTCTTCTTGTCCAAACCGTACGCGAGCGCCGCAGCCGTCGGCTCGTTGATGATGCGCAGAACTTCCAAACCCGCGATGCGGCCGGCGTCTTTCGTTGCCTGGCGCTGTGCGTCGTTGAAGTAGGCCGGCACCGTGATGACAGCCTGAGTGACCGGCTCGCCGAGCTTGGCTTCGGCCGTTTCCTTCATCTTCTGCAGCACGAAGGCCGAGATCTGCTGTGGCGAATACTGCTTGCCGTGGCTCTCGACCCAAGCGTCGCCCGTCGGACCTTTGACGATTTTAAAGGGGGCCAGCTTCAAGTCCTTCTGGACATCTGGATCGTCGAAGCGGCGGCCAATGAGACGCTTAATGGCGTAGAAGGTATTGGTCGGGTTGGTGACGGCTTGGCGCTTGGCTGGCTGGCCAACGAGACGCTCATCGTCCGCGGTGAACGCGATGATCGACGGCGTCGTATTCATGCCCTCGGCATTTTCGTAAACCTTTGGCTTGCCGCCATCCATGACGGCAACGCACGAGTTCGTGGTTCCAAGGTCGATGCCAATGACTTTACCCATAGTATTCAAATCCTTCTCTCGTTTTGGCAGACCGGGTGGACCCGTAACTGGCGTCCATCGCCCTGGCCGTTCGGCTGGCGTCACCGGTCCCCAGGATTTCCGTGGTGTGACCGCAGCTTATATAGGTACCTGTTTGAGGCCTGCAACTGCGGGCTCGCCCGGTCCTCTGATCAATTTTCCGCACTGTTTTTTGCAGATTTTATCGATTCGAGGGCAAATATAGTCAGTAAAACCGCTACAAAGTTGTGCGCCGTCAAACGACACGACGGCGTTGCGAACGGCAACACCAAAGCTGGGTATATTGAGTGCAGTGTATTTCGGCAACGGCCAGCATGAGTTCGATAGAAACACTTACTCCAATAGGTAAATCGAGCGCATTTTTGTCCGGTCAGTTTTTTACTCCCGAGCCTGCGCCTTCCGCCGTTTTGACAGTCTTAGCACCGCCGCGCGAGACGACGACCATAGCTGGCCGCAGACATCTGTCGTCGATCAAGTAGCCGAGCTGGAAGACCTGCAGCACTGTGCCGTTCGGCACGGTCGCATCATCCTTTTCCATAACCGCCTGATGATGATGGGGATTGAAGGCCTGACCGGCCGGATCGATTTGTGTCACGCCGTGCCGTTCGAGGGCCGCTTGAAAATCGCGTTCGGCCAGCATCACGCCGTCAAGAAAGTTTTTCAAAGCCGGGTCGCTGGCGGCAGCGTCGGCGGGGACTGCGGCAATGGCACGCTGAAAGTTATCGCCGACCGAAAGAACATCCTTGGCGAATTTGCTGATCGCATACTTCGCCGTTTCTTCCTTTTCTTTCTCTAGACGGCGGCGAACGTTTTCCATCTCGGCGATCGAGCGCATATACAGGTCGTTTTTTTCCGAGACCTCGGCCGACTTCTTATCGAGTTCGGCCTGCAGTGCGACAATGATTTCCTTAAGCTGCGATGCGCCGAAGATCTGACCCATGTCGCTGTCGGCATCAAAGCCATGTTCGCCATCCTCTGCGTCGGCGTATTCGGCCGGAGTTTGGGGCAGTGGCGGATAGGACTTGTCGGCACGATACTTTGGGTCGTTCATCTGGTCTCCGCAACGGTGGTCTTTAGGCTCGCGTTGGCGAGGGATATCGGCCGGACGCCTGCAAAAATCAAGCTGCCTGGTGGACGCGGGGGGTAGTTTGGCGCTCAGGTGATCAATCGGCTCACGAGTTTGGCCGTATAGTCGACGATCGGGATGATGCGGGCATAATTCAGCCGCGTTGGACCAATGACACCCAGCACACCAACGATCCGCCGGGTCTCGTCGCGGAACGGTGCCACGATCAACGATGAGCCAGACAGCGAAAACAATTTGTTCTCGGAGCCGATGAAAATCCGTACGCCCTCGGCGTGTTCGGATGCTCCCAGCAACTGAACAATTTCGCGCTGCGATTCCAGATCGTCGAACAGTTGCCGGATGCGCTCCAAATCTTCCGACGCGGTCAGATCCTTGAGCAGATTGCCCTGGCCCCTGACGATCAAACTCTTGCGCTCGTCGTTGGCGCCGGACCATTCGGCTAAGCCCGCCGTGATCACCTTCTGCGTCAACTGGTCGAGTTCAGCCTTAGCCGACTTCAGCGCGATCTCGATGGCCGAGCGCGCCTCGACCAACGTCATGCCGCGAATGTGCGCGTTAAGGTAATTGGAGGCTTCCTGCAGCGCCGACGGTGGCAAACCTGGCGGCAAATTGATAATCCGGTTCTCGACGTTTTGATCTTCGCCAACGAGAACCACGAGCCCTTTGCCCGGTTCCAAGGCGACGAATTCGATATGCTTCAGGCGTGCGACTTGCTTTTCGGCGAGAACGACGCCAGCGCAATGAGATAACCCCGAAATCATTTCGCCGGCTTCAGACAGCAATTGATCGACCGATTTCTGCCGCTGGAAACCAATCTGCGCTTCGATTTGCTTGCGCTCCTCTTGCGACAGGTCGCCGATTTCCAGCAGGCCGTCGACGAACATCCGCAGTCCAAGTTGTGTCGGCATCCGGCCAGCAGACGTGTGCGGCGATATAATCAAACCGAGATGTTCGAGATCGGACATCACATTGCGGATCGAGGCCGGCGACAGCGAGATCGGCAGCGCGCGGGCGAGGTTGCGCGATCCAACCGGTTCGCCGGTCGTCAGATAGCTCTCGACTAGGCGGCGTAAAATCGTTCGCGAACGCTCGTTAAGCTTCGATAACTCGCTTTGGGCTTCGGTCATGTTTCTAAAAGATATCTCTCATGCTGAGCGCAAAGCTCAATGTAGCGAGCATAGCACCTCTGCGTCAAACAAGGTTAGGCGCGTCAAACAAGGTTGGCACTTTGGGGGGCTTTGAGGTTGAAGCAGGCCGGACGGTTCTTTAATGTCGGACCGCAACACGCCCCATCGGGCCAATTAAGGAGCCGCCAGAAGCCTCATGAGACCTTCCAAGCGAAAACCAGACGAGCTGCGCCGCGTTTCAATCGAGCGCGCCGTCTCCAAGCACGCTGAAGGCTCATGCCTGATCAAGTTCGGCGATACCCACGTTCTGTGCACGGCAAGCCTCGAAGAGCGCATTCCGCCTTGGCTTAAAGGTCAGGGCCGCGGCTGGGTAACGGCCGAATACTCCATGCTGCCGCGTGCCACATCAGAGCGCACCCGCCGCGAAGTGACGACCGGTCACGCCTCTGGCCGGACTCAGGAAATTCAGCGGCTCATTGGCCGCGCATTGCGCGCGGTCGTTGATTTGCCCAAGCTTGGCGAGCGCCAGATCAGCCTCGATTGCGACGTCATCCAAGCTGACGGCGGCACACGCACCGCCGCGATCACCGGCGCATGGGTGGCGCTGCACGATTGCATTCAGTGGATGAAGTTGCGCGACATGGTCAAAGATGGCGTTCTGCGCGACCAGATCGCGGCAGTCTCGTGCGGGCTCTACAAGGGCGAGCCGGTGCTCGATCTCGACTATGCCGAAGATAGCAACGCCGACGCCGACGCAAATTTCGTCATGACCGGCTCGGGCGGTATCGTCGAAGTGCAGGGCACGGCCGAGACGACACCGTTCACTCAAGAGAAGTTCGATGCCCTGATGGGGCTCGCTAAAAAAGGCATTGGCGAATTGGTGCAATTGCAAAAACTCACCGTCGCTTAAGTTGCTTGGGGTTGTGAGGAGGCACGGATGATCGCGGGTCAACTGGCGCTGACGATCGCCGCGCTCTTTACCGGCGCGGCTTTCTACATCAATTGGGCAGAGCAACCGGCGCGCCTGGCTCTTGATGACCGCGCGTTGCTGCAGCAGTGGAAGCCGAGCTATAAGGCTGGGTTTCAAATGCAGGCGACCCTTGCCGTCCTCGGGTTTCTGGCTGGCGCGACGGCCTGGTATCTGAGTGGCAATTGGCTGTGGTTGCTCGGCGCATTTACGCTGGTGGCCAATTGGCCGTTCACGTTGCTGGTCATCATGCCGACGAACCTCGTCATCTACGGCACGACGTTGGATAAGGCCGGGCCGGCATCGCGAACGCTGATAGAAAAGTGGGGCGGCTTGCACGGTATCCGGACAGCGCTCGGTGCCGCCGCCACGACTATGTTTCTCGTCGCTTCGTTGTAATCGGCAACCCGAAACAAAATCGTGAAACCAAATCACATCCTCGAAACCATCATTTACGCTGCCGACCTCGACGCGGCGGAAGCGTTTTATCGCGACGTGCTCGGCCTCAAGGCCGTGACGAAGGCCGAGGGGCGGCATCTTTTCTTCCGGCTTGGCGATCAGATGCTGCTGATATTCAATCCTGAGACGACGCGCTCTCCGTCACCGGATTCGAAATTGCCGATGCTGCCGCATGGCGCGACAGGCGAAGGCCACATCTGCTTTTCTGCCAGCGCCGACGAGATCGCGGCATGGCGAGGCGCACTTGAGGCTAAGGGCATCGAGATAGAAGCCGATTTCGAATGGCCGGGCGGCGGCCGATCCATTTACTTTCGCGATTCCGCCGGTAATTGTCTGGAATTCGCCGAACCGCGCATCTGGGGATTTAAGACGGCATGAAGCAACTGGAACGCGGCGCACGGCTGGTGGTCGCCAGCCACAACAAGGGCAAGGTCTGGGAAATCAACCAGCTTATCGAGCCGTTCGGATTGAAGGCAATATCTGCCGGCGAACTGGGATTACCCGAGCCCGAAGAAACCGAGCCGACATTCGCTGGTAACGCGCAACTCAAAGCCTATGCGGCAGCCAAGGGCGCCAACATGCCAGCATTGGCCGACGACAGCGGCCTGGAAGTCGAATGCCTTGGTGGTGAGCCCGGTATCTATTCGGCGCGCTGGGCGGGTGCTGGCAAAGATTTCGGCCTCGCGATGAAAAAGGTCGCCGATGAAGTCACCGCCCGCGACGGCTGGACAGGTGACGGTCCGCGCGCGAATTTCATTTCCGTGCTGTGCCTCGCCTGGCCAGACGGCTTTGCTCAAATTTTCGAGGGCAAAGTTTACGGGCGTCTGGTCTGGCCGGCGCGCGGGGGCAATGGCTTTGGCTACGATCCGATGTTCGTCGCCGACGGTGAAACCAAAACGTTCGGCGAAATGGAGCCGGTTCAGAAATACGCGATCTCCCATCGCACCCGCGCGTTCGCCGAGTTCAAAGCCGAATGTCTCGATCACCTGGGTCAAAGCAGTACGAGCAATAAGGCGGCGGGCCGCGATATGGCCGCGTTGACGGCGGCTGCGGCGAACCTGTCAACGAAAGAAGAACTGTGCCGGTTCATCTCGAACTTGCGAGCGGACTTGCATCGCAACAAGTCAAATTGGAAACATCAAACTCTTGAAGGCTACCTTAACGCGCTCGAAGCCAACCTCGCCGACACGAGCTTGTCTCAAGAGCCGCAGTGGCGCGTCATTGCTAAGGCCCTGCTTGCGGCCGGCGGCAACGCGTGACGCGTAGGCCCGCGAAGTCGTAATCCTCGCGAGGTTGACATCAAAGTATTATCGCAGTGCGTCATTGACGGTCCTAAAACGCACGCGGTGGTGCGCTGCAATGGACCGCTAAATTTAATCAATGACTCACACGACAAACATTTTTGAATTTAATTTTCCAGTCATGGCGAAGAATGCAGATGTAGTATTCCGATAATACCACCGCCAACGACATAGACTTTATTGACTGAAGCGTAGAACCGTGACCAACCTCAGAAATTGCGTCCGTTCGGCGACGGTCGCGCGATAAATGCACTGCCAAGAAAAGAGATCGTGAAGCGCTCAAGCGGCGTTTTTCAGATCGACGAAATGTTTAGGGAGAAACAGAAATGCTTAAACCATTAGCTGGTGCAGCCATTCTCGCTGCACTGCTGTCAAGCACGAGCGCTTATGCGCAGAACACGACACTTGACAAGCTTTCGAACTTCAAATCGACCGGGGCAAAAACGATCCGGCAGATTGAGCAAGGCGGCCCCGCAGCTGAGGCCATCAAAAACACCTTGAAGAAAATCAAGTTGCCGGATGGTTTCAAGATTGATCTTTATGCGATCGTTCCGGATGCGCGCAATATTGCTATTGGACCGCAGGGCGTTGTGACCTTCGTTTCGACCCGCAAGGACAAGGTCTATTCGGTTACTGATCGCAAGAAAACACGCGTTGCAGACGACGTCCGTGAATTCGCACCATCACTGGAAAAAACCATTCCGCACGGCGTTTGCTTCTCGAAAGATGGCTTCCTGTTCATCGCAGAACAGAACCGGGTTGTCGTCTATCCGGCCGCCGAATATTTCTATGAAGGCGCCGACGTCGTCGCCGTTCCGGTCGTGAAGCAGGGTGACCTCATTCCTGCCGAAGAAGAGAGCTACAACCACACGGCCCGCGTCTGCCGCGTCGGACCTGACAACAAGCTCTACATATCGCTCGGCCAGCCGACCAACGTGTTTGCGCCAGAGAAAATGGACCTCTATGCCAAGGTCGGTATCGGCGGCATCATCCGCATGGACCGCGACGGTAAAAATCGCGAAGTCTACACGACCGGCATCCGCAATAGCGGCGGCATGGACTTCAACCCGAAGGACAAGTCACTGTGGTTTACCGACAACCAGGTTGACGGCATGGGCGACGACATTCCCCCGGGCGAACTCAACCGCACTGTGAAAATGGGCGAGCACTTCGGCTTCCCGTATTTTGGCGGCGGTCACACCCGCACCAACGAGTACAAGGACAAGGAGCCGCCGGCCAACGTCGTTTTCCCGCAGGTCGAAATGACGGCCCACGCAGCCGACATGGGCATGATCTTCTACACGGGCAAAATGTTCCCGGCGAAGTATCAGGGCGGCATCATCTCGGCTGAACACGGGTCTTGGAACCGCGTGACGCCATCTGGCGCGAAACTCCTGTTCACGACGCTGAAGGAAGACGGCACCGCCGATAAAACCACCACCTTCGCTGAAGGCTGGATCGGCGAAAACGGCGAATACCTCGGCCGACCACTCGACGTTGCACAGATGGCCGATGGCTCGGTCTTGGTGTCAGATGATCTGACCGGCGCACTTTATCGCATCTCGTACACGAAGCCATAAGAGACGCTCACATTGTTGCCCTGCACCGGTGATAACTGGTGCGGGGCTTTTCTTTGAACTTCGTCTCGCTCCCGGTGTTGTATTTCCAAAGGTTCATACCATGCGCATAACGTTTGCTCTTTCAGCATTGGCTTTGATCGCAGCCTACATTCCAGCCCAAGCCGCGGGCGATGCTGCCGCTGGCAAGAAAAAGGCCGCGCAGTGCCAGACGTGTCATGGCATGGACGGCTTGTCGAAATTGCCTGAGGCGCCGAACCTCGCCGGCCAGACCGCGTACTATCTCAACAAAGCTCTGACGGATTTTAAGGGCGGCATTCGCAAGAATGAGATGATGACGGTCGTTATCGAGCCTCTGACGCCGGCCGACCTCGCCGACCTCGCGGCCTATTATTCTTCGATCAAGGTGAAGGTCGAAGCCGCGCCGTGATTTCGGCGGCGCGCAATTCTAAGACAGTTCGTCGAAAACCGTTGGGGGACGAATATGTTGAGGCGGATTGTACTCGCGTGGTTGCTGATCTCAGGCAGTGCTGTAAAAGCCGAATGGCTGCAGTGAGGATGACGCCTTTACTGGTACAAAACATATTGCGTTAGTCGCAGACGATGACACCGGATGTTCAGCTGGTTTCAGCTGCACGACTTTAGCAGACATTGTGCTCGTATTATCACGCCGGAACGACTCGACTTAAGCTCCGCTAAAATGTTGCACAGTTTGCCAACGTCGCTATTGGTGATCGTTGACGACCAAGAAAAATTATCATTTCGCCCCAAGGCTGATCTTGTTCCTGGCACTGAGCAGTTGAGATTTGTCTACGAAGGTCCGGGGCTACTTCAGCTTGTCCGGACAGTCACAGATGCCAAACGGCGATTTGCATTGGCCGTTGAAATACATGGCAAGATCGTACACTCCAAAACATTCAGCGCTGATGGATCGACGTCAGCCTTGACCGCCTTCGGAAAAGGGTGCGGTTTGCTTACGAAGCCTTGGTCTGACGATAGTCGTCTCCGCTTCTCGTGGCTGCGGCTTGGCTGGCCCTCGACAATGCTGGCCATTTGGGGTATTAGCCGCCCAACAACATCCCGCAATTGGGTGCCCCTTGAGGGCTGCACGAGCGAAAATCAAGCCTCTTTAAGGGTTTGACGGCACGCTCCTCTGCTTCAATGATGAAAAAGGAACACTGGCTATGAATATCATCCAGGAGCTCGAGCGCGAGCAAATGGATGCCGTGCTCGCGAAGCGTGGCATTCCCGAATTTTCCCCCGGCGATACCGTCAAGATCATGGTCAAGGTCATCGAGTCGACCGACACAGATCCCAAAGACAAGAAGAAGAAGGCCGCCGCCGCCCGCGCTCCAGCCGAGCGATTGCAGGCCTACGAAGGCGTCGTCATTGCGCGCTCAGGCGCTGGCATCAACGAGAGCTTCACGGTTCGCAAGATTTCCTACGGCGAAGGCGTCGAACGCGTTTTCCCTGTCTACTCGCCCTACATCGCCGAGATAGAAGTTGTCCGCCGCGGCAAGGTCCGCCGCGCGAAGCTTTATTATCTGCGCGGACGTCGCGGTAAAGCCGCTCGTATTTTCGAACGCACGGATGCGCGCGCCCGCCGCCTCAACGCCGCTTGGAAAGGCTTCAAGAAGCCAAAGGGCGAGCCAGATGATCTGACGCAGATCAAAGGCATCACGCCGGATATCTTCGGCCGCCTGAAACAGCTCAATTGCTACAAGTTCGAACAGGTCGCCAACTTGTCTGACGACGAGATCGCGGGCATCGACGAGGCCCTGAACTTGAAGGGCGCGATCGAGAAGCAGGATTGGACGGGCCAGGCCCAGAAGCTTCTCGCGGAGTCAACGGCTGGCGAAGTTCCAGCCGAAGACGCGCCAGCAGCGCAAGGCTAAAGCCCCGCTGCTATCCGAAGCTCGTTTAACGAGTATGCAAATCAAAAAGACCCGGGTCTCGCCCGGGTCTTTTTTTGCGTCGTCACAGTTTACGACCGCCGATGCCGCTCACACGAAACCCGTCGTGGTCGAAGCTAAGTTAACTTGATCAGTAGGTGGTGCATGCTTAGATGGCAGAATGCCGGATTGTTCTGGCTTCTTGCAAGGACATCGATATGCAGAGATTTGCCATCATCGTCAAAGCGACATGGGATGATGAGGCCAAAGTTTGGGTCGCACAATCGGACGATGTCAGAGGTTTGGCTACCGAGGCCGATACGTTTGAGCGACTGAAGGACAAAGTTCTCGCGATCATTCCCGAGCTTTTAGAGCTGAACGGTCAAAAGTCCGACCTCGCGAACATTCCGGTGCACATTATGGCTGAGCAAACCGCGCACGTGGTCAATCCTTGTTACTAGCTCGCCCATGACAACTTACGAAAAAAGGTTGCTTGAGATTCTACGTGAAAATGGCTGCTCGTTCGTGAGACACGGGAAGGGTGATCACCAAATTTGGTTTAGCCCGCTTTCGAACTGTAACTTTACTGTCGATAGTAAAATCAAGTCGAGGCACACCGCCAACGAAGTGTTGAAGCAGGCCGGATTACCGAAGTCCTTTTAATCCAAGCAGCGTCAGCCGCCGCTGACGACGAACTCTATGCGGCGGTTTTTCTGGCGACCTTCGGGCGTCGTGTTCGTCGCGAGCGGCGAGCTTTGGCCAAAGCCAACGGCCTTGAGCTTAGATTTATCAACGCCCTCTTTTGCGAGGTAGGTCATCACGGCTTGCGCGCGCAGCAGCGACAGCTGGGTATTGCCGGCGGTCGAACCGGTGTTGTCGGTATGGCCGCCGATCTCGATGTTGACGCCGCCGCAAGCCTTCGCAATGCCGGCAAGTTTATCAAGGGTGCGGAAGCTTTCAGGCCTGATTTCGAAGCTCGAATTGGCGAACAGAATGCGTCCGGCTTGCACGGTCGACGCCAATTGATCGCGGCATGATTCAACGGCTCGGCTGCTGGCAACTGGAGCCGCGCCCGGCTTGCTCATAACAAAAGTGGCTGGTGCGGAATAGGGTTGATCCTCGGCGCGCTGCGTTGATCCGTAAAACGATGTCACGCCGGGAACGGCGGGGCCAGGATTGGATTCGACGTAGTTGACCTTAGGTGCTTCTGCCGCTTTGGCAGCTGGGGCCGCTTCGGCAGGCTTTGCGTCGACAACCGTGAAAACGGTGGCGGGCGCAGAGAAGGGCTGGCCTTCGGCCGATGCCGTATCGCCGTAATAACTGGTGACGCCCTTTGCGGCTTCCGTCTTGGCAGCTTCTGGCGGCGCTGTGACGGCCGCTGGTGCGTCGGCAACCATCTCGAATACAGTTGCTGGCGCCGAGAACGCTTGGCCATCGGCCGCCGCGCTGTCGCCATAGTAGCCGGTGACGCCCGCAGCTGAAGCGGTCGCTGCAGCGGGTGCGGCTTCTGCGGCGGCCGGAGCCGGAGCTTCTTGCGCGGGCGCGGTTGCCGCTGCAGCGGGTTTGGCAGCCGCACCCGTCTCAAAGACCGTGGCTTCGGCAGCCCACTTCGCCTTGCCGTCGTCAGCCTGTCCGCCGCCGAAATAGGACGTCACGCCAGCAGACGCGGGCGCAGCGGCCGGTTTAGCCTCCGCTGCTTCTGACTTGGCGCCATCGTTCGTTTGATTTTCAGCCTGGGCGAAGCGGATCGGCGTCGGCGCATGGCCAAAAGCTTGCAATTTGACGATGCGCGCCTTGATCGTGTCTGCGATTATGCGCCCATTGGAATCGGAAGAGGCCTGAAGCATTAACAAACCCAGGCATGAACTGCCCATAAGCAAAGCGCCAAACTTGGTCATTTCTCTTCTCCCATTATGTCGGCGACTTCTGCGATGGACGCCGGTTGCGTGCCGGTTGCGTGATTGTATAGTTGCACTAAATTCCACATGATGACGAGATCTCTCAAAGGCGCGGAATGCTAAACTAATGTCCAAAGTTGAAGTTAACCGTAACGGCTCGCGCGAAGACAAGATCCCGCTCCACGGCGCAGCCGCGTTCGAGGCAATGCGCAAAGCCGGACGGTTGGCGGCCGAGGCGCTCGATATGCTGACGCCGTTTGTACAACCTGGCGTGGCAACCGAAGAACTCGACGCACGCGCATTAGAGTTCGCGCTCGATCATAATGCCATTCCAGCGCCCCTTAATTATCGTGGGTTTCCGCGCGCGATTTGCACCTCGATCAATCATGTCGTGTGCCACGGCATTCCCAACGGTAAGCCTCTGAAAGAAGGCGATATAATCAACATCGACGTCACGCTGATCGTCGATGGCTGGCATGGCGATACCAGCCGGATGTATGCGGTAGGCGAGATTTCGCGGCGCGCCGAACGCCTGGTTCAGGTGACATACAATTCGTTGATCCACGGCATCCAGGCGGTGAAGCCCGGCGGATCGACCGGCGACATCGGGGCTGCCATTCAGGCCTATGCGGAAGGCGAGCGGTGCTCGGTGGTGCGCGATTTTTGCGGCCATGGCCTGGGCCAAGTGTTTCATGACCGGCCCAACATCCTGCACTACGGCGACAAGGGCGATGGCCAGCGCTTGGAGCCGGGAATGTTTTTCACGATCGAGCCGATGATCAATTTGGGCAAAGCAGCGGTTAAGGTGTTGCCGGACGGCTGGACGGCCGTGACGCGCGATCGGGAACTGTCAGCGCAATTCGAGCACACGGTTGCCGTCACCGAAACGGGCTGTGAGATCTTTACGCTGTCGCCAGCGGGCCTCGATTGCCCGCCCTATCGTTCGCCGAACGCTGCATGATGGGAGCCGCCGATGCCGGACAGCGCTGCTAAAGCTTCCGGCAAAACCGGCGCCGCCGAACAGGCAACGTTGTTCGGCGAGGTGGCGCCCGTCGACGACAAGATCGGCCATCGCGGCCGCCTCCGCGAACGGTTTCGCCAAGGCGGCGCTGACGCCCTTCCCGACTACGAGCTTTTGGAGATGGTGTTGTTTCGCGTGTTCTCGCGCGGCGACACCAAGCCGATTGCCAAGCGCTTGCTCGCCAAATTCGGCACGTTTGCCGAAGTTGTCAATGCCGCGCCCGAACGGTTGATGGAAGTGCAAGGAATTGGCGATCGCGCGGTTGAAGAATTAAAGCTCATCAAGGCCGCCGCCGAGCGTCTCGCCAGACGGCAGATTTTAACAAAGCCAGCGCTGTCGTCGTGGGTGCAGGTGCTTGACTATCTGCGCATCGCGCAAGGGCTTGAGATGCGCGAACAGTTTCGCATCATGTTCCTCGACAAGAAAAACAATCTTATCGCCGACGAGGTTCAAGGGCGCGGCACGGTCGATCACACGCCGGTGTATGTCCGCGAGGTTGTGAAGCGCGCGCTTGAGCTGTCGGCCACTGCGATTATTCTCGCGCATAATCACCCCTCTGGCGATCCGACGCCGTCGCGCGCCGATATCGATATGACCGCGCAGATCATTGATGCGGCGCGGCCGTTGGGAATTTCGGTTCATGACCACATCATCGTCGGCCGTGACGGCCACGCGAGTTTTCGCGCACTCGGGCTTATTTGAACGGGCGAGTAACTGTACCGTAAGGTGTTAGTTGACATACGTCAACACACACCTTACAGTGTCTAGGTCAGTATTCGACTTCGATGGCTTAGCCGTCCCGGCGGCAGCGCGCCTATCGACATCACACTTTGACTGGGACGCCAGTGATCAGCCCCCACGGTTTCGAGAGCGCATAAGGCAACTCGAGGTTTGAATGATCCGTTCGTTCCGGAGCACGACACTTAAAAGGTACTGGGAAAAAAGCGAAGTTGATCGCGTTCCGACCGATTGGGCCGAAAAAATACTGCAACTGTTGGATTTATTGGATAAGGCCCGAAAGCCGGAAGATATGGCTGTACCGGGGCTCTTCTACAGCTACCCAGAAGGAACGAAAGGCCGGTACGCGGTGATGGTCTCCAAAGGCTGGCGGATCTCGTTCGGTTGGAAATCAGGCGAGGCCGTTGAGGTTGATCTTGAGCAAGTTCACTAGCTCGTTTTAAAAGGAGCATGACGGTTTGAGCACCAGAGATCCAAAACGATGCCCAACGCATCCGGGCGCTGTTCTCGCGGATATAATTTTCCCGGCATTGGAATTGTCTAAAGCAGCGATCGCGCGCGATCTCGGCATTTCGCGGCAAACATTGCACGATTTGCTGACCGCTAAGCAGCCAGTAACGCCCCAGATGGCCGTTCGCATCGGAAAATATTTAGGCAACGATCCTGCTGTTTGGCTCGATATGCAGCTGGCTCACGATTTGTGGCACGCAGCCAGAACGGTCGATGTATCAAACATTCCGACTTTTAAGGCGGCGAAGAAAACAAGTTCGCGTCCGGGGTCGGCTCATCGCTGAGTAAAATTTTGCAGTGAGCCGTTCACTTTAGGGGCGCGGGTTCAGCTGCTAACTTGGGTGAGCCGAACTGGTAGCTGATCGACAACAGCCCTGAGAATTGGTCCTTGGTCTCGATGACGGGGCTGTCGGCGGCATCGCCGATCAAGCGAGAATATTCGCCATAAAAGCGGGCCGTCCAGCGATCTGTGATGTCGAATTCTGCACCAGCGCCCGCGAACACATCCTTGAAGCCATCACCGGGATCGTAGAACGGTAAGCCTGCGATTGAACCTGCCGCCTGAGCGGCGCTAACGCCGAAGTTTTTGTCGTTATAGCGGTTGGTCGCGTAGTTGGTACCGACGCCAGCAAGCAGCTTGAAGCCGCGGGAAACGGGAACTTCGGCATCCGCGCGCAATCGGATCAAGCTGCCGACGTCTTCGCCAGTGACTTGGGTGTGATAGGACGCCTGGAACTTGGTGTAGCCCAGCCGAACCGCGCCGTAACCGCCGAGTACGAGACCGGCATCGATATCGCCGAGACCTAAGAGCTTGTCGCCATCGCTGTCGCGACGACCAAGCCACACACCCGCCAAAGGGCCGGCTTCGAACGGGCCGGATTTGATTAGGCGGTATTGCAGGCTGTCGAGATCGACGAACGACAGATCGTCATCGCCGTCCTTACCGCCGGGAAAAATGTACGGCAGGGCGATGCCTTCGTAAGATTTGGAGCCTTCATATTTCGGCGTGATGATGCCGATGCCGCCGGCTTGGAATTCAAGGTCTGAGAAGTCAAAACCGCCGCCGGCATGAGCCGTTGCTGGCCACAGCGCCAGAGCGGCTGCCACGCCCCAATTGCGGATTAACGAAAGCGATGAATTCACGATGCCCCACTCAGTCACAAGTTCGGCGCGCGGCTCAAAGCCAGCGCCAAGCTGATCCTGCCCCTTGATCAGCTTGCCACGTATAACCTGGACCAAGACGGCCCCGTTCGAAAAATTTTAATCAGAACAGCGGATTTTTTCGCGGACCCGCCTGGGCGTGGCCGCCAGGGCACGTTTTGAGGTGCTCAGGCGTCGTCCCGATCGAGGCGAGAGTTCAATTTGGTGTCGCGCATCAGGGCATAGACCAGAAGCGAGACTAAGATCGTGGCTGCCACATACCAGTAGAACCAGGGTTCTAGGCCCTCCTGCTTGAGGCGCAGTGCGACGTATTCGGCCGACCCGCCGAACACCGCGACGGTCAGCGCGTAGGGTAAGCCGACGCCGAGCGCGCGGACCTCAACGGGAAACAATTCGGCTTTGACGATGGCGTTGATGGCCGTGTAGCCAGAGACGATGACGAGAGCGGCAAGCACTAAGGCGAAAGCGGTGGACGGGTCGCGCGTCCTCTCGAGGGCAGACAATATCGGCACCGTCAACGTCGCTCCCAAAATGCCGAAGGCGAGTAACACCGGGCGGCGTCCGATGCGGTCAGAAATGGCGCCGACGACGGGCTGCAAACCCATGAACACGAACAGCGACGCCACCGAGATCATCGTCACGGTGTCTTTGGAAAAGCCCGCCGTATTGACGAGGAATTTCTGCATGTACGTTGTGTAAGTATAAAACGCCACCGTGCCCCCGAGCGTCAGCCCGATCACGATTGCAACTTCGCGCGGATGCGACAGCAGTTGTCGCAGCGAGCCATCGTGTTTGGCAGCGCGGGCAAAGGCGGGGGTCTCCATCATGTCTCGCCGCATCCGGTAAGCAATGATTGATAAAAAAGCGCCGAGCGCGAACGGAATGCGCCAGCCCCAATCATCGAGCTGGCCCGGTGTCAAAAAAACCTTTTGCAATAGCAGCAAAACCAGCATCGCTCCGAGCTGGCCGCCGATGAGCGTGACGTACTGGAAGCTCGAATAGAAGCCGCGATTGTTGGCGTCAGCCATTTCGGAAAGGTACGTCGCGCTCGTGCCGTACTCGCCGCCGAGGCTAAAGCCTTGGATCAGCCGCGCTGCCAGCAGCAGGGCGGGAGCTGCAACGCCGATCGTGGTGTACGTTGGCAGAACCGCGATGAGCCCTGAGCCCAGGCACATCATCACGACGGCGGCCATGAGTGAAAAACGGCGGCCGCGCCGGTCGGCGAGCCGGCCGAAAAACCAAGCGCCCAGCGGCCGCATCAGAAAGCCGAAGGCAAAGATAGCGGCGGTTGAAAGCAGTTGCGCGGTTTGATCGCCCTGGGGGAAAAAAGCTTTCGCAAAGTACAGCGAAAACGACGCGTAGACGTAGAAATCGAACCATTCGACGAGATTGCCGGACGATCCGGCAAGGATCGCGTTGATCCGATCTCGAGGGCTGAGAACTGCGTCCGTATCGTCCAACTTGCGCCTCCGAATGTGTTTGGGCGTGCCGACCGCTCCATATCAGGCGGCGGCTTGCCGGTGTCAGGAAAAGCTCAAGTGCCATCACATAACCGGGACCGGCGTTGACCAGATACCCCTCACACCTCTAATAACGGCAATCACCCCCACTCGAGGACGACGATGCCCCTGATGACCGTCAAGCCACGCCATGCCAAAGTTATCATTCTAGGTTCGGGCCCTGCTGGCTATACAGCCGCCGTCTATGCCGCGCGCGCGATGTTAAAGCCGCTGCTCATTCAAGGATCGCAGCCCGGCGGGCAATTGACGATCACGACGGACGTTGAAAATTATCCGGGCTTTGCCGACGCCATCCAAGGGCCTTGGCTAATGGAGCAGATGCAAGCCCAAGCTGTTCACGTCGGCACCGACGTCGTGATGGATCATATCAACAAGGTTGAACTGGCGGCGCGCCCCATTCGCCTCGAAGGTGACAGCGGCGATATTTACACCTGCGATACGCTGATCATTTGCACCGGCGCGCAGGCGCGCTGGCTTGGGCTTCCCTCGGAGGACACGTTCAAAGGCCACGGCGTCTCGGCGTGCGCGACCTGCGATGGGTTTTTCTACAAAGGCCGCGAAGTGATGGTCATCGGCGGCGGTAACACGGCGGTCGAAGAGGCGCTGTTTCTCACCAACTTCGCCAGCCGCGTGACGATCGTTCATCGCCGCAATGCCTTCCGGGCCGAACGTATTCTGCAGGATCGGTTGTTCAAAAATCCCAAGATCGAAGTCATCTGGGACAGCGGCATCGAGGAAATTCTAGGCACGCTCGAGCCTAAGTCGGTCACCGGCGTGCGCTTGAAAAACTTGAAGACCGGGCACGTGACAGACCGCAGGGCCGACGGCGTGTTCATTGCCATTGGCCACGCGCCAGCAACGGAACTGTTCAAGGGCCAACTGCCGATGACGCCGTCCGGATATTTGATGTCGGCACCGGATTCGACCGCGACCGCAATTCCAGGCGTATTCGCCGCCGGTGACGTCAAAGACGAGATCTTCCGTCAAGCCGTGACAGCCGCTGGCATGGGCTGCATGGCAGCCCTTGAAGCTGAGCGCTATCTGGCCCTGCACGGCATGGCCGAGGCGGCTGAGTAGCAATCGTCGCGGGCGGTCGACTTTGCGTCAGCCGAGCGCGGCTTTGATGCGTGCGGCCCAATCTTGCGCGTTGCCGTCGGCGGTGACGTGGATATCGCACCGCTCCGGTGCCACAAAGATTTTGTTGGTGTCGGGGAAACGGCCTTCTGCGATACGATCGACGAAGATGACGAACGCGGGGCCGAACGCGGTGCGTGTCTGGACGGTCGGGCAGATAAAATCGGCGATCGCCGTGCGGCCTTGCTCAACAACGCCGTCGCACAAGACGCCCATGCGACGGGCCTGCTCGATGCGATCGGTGAGAGAGAAGCTTAAATCGCGGTGCTGCCCCGCACGCACGGCGTCTGCGTTGAACAGAACGGCTTCGAGTAACGGCGCTAAAGCAGTGGCCAGCGTCGTCTTGCCAGCGCCGGGCAATCCCATGATCAAGATTTTGCGCGCCAACTTCTGCACGTGCCCTTCGCCGCTCGCTCCAATCCAACGCGGCTGGTGAATGCGCCGCCGCCCATCGTGCCGTCAACGAAATTCGTGCAGCTGTGAGTTAAAAACAAAAAACGCCGAGGCACGAATGCCCCGGCGCTGGAATGTTTTGGTCGTCAGAAGGCTGAGTTACTGCATCTTGTATGCGGTCAGCGTGTTCTTCATCATCTGCGGAACGTAGATGATCTTGCTGTCTGGGTCATAGCCGAAGTCGGCCGTGCCTTGGCCGAGGTCGAGGACCTCTTCCGTTTTGCCGCCGGTTGCAAACTTCATCACCTTGCCGGCCATCCAGTCGCTGATCAAATAATTGCCGCCGCCAAGTGACGCCAGGCCATCGAGATTGCCGACCGTCTTGCCGCCATCGAGTGCGGTAACTTTTTTGTCGGCGAGCGAGACTGACAACATGCGGCCGAGCGAGCTGGTTTCAAAGCCTTTGCCGGTCAACACGCCCCAGGTATTGACGATCAGATTGCCACCCTCGATCGCCAAGCCGTTGGCGCCAGCAGCCTCCGGCACGTCAAGCCACTTCTCGATCTTACCGCCAGACAACTTGAAAACGCCGCCGCCGCCAGTATCGGACACGTAGACGTTGCCTTTATCATCGGCGGCGACATCGTTCAGCAGACCAGCGCCCGGCGCTTTGTGCTTGGCGACGATCTTGCCAGCGGCAATGTCGATCTCGACCAGTTCGTCAACGTCGCCTGTGAACAAGTGGCCGTTGGAAATGGCGAGGCCTTTGGGCGCTTTGAGGCCATCGACCCATTTCTCGACTTTCTTGCCGTCGAGCGAAACTTTGGCAATGTAGCCCTTGGCGTCTTTGCCCATAGCATCGCCGTTGACGTTGGAGACGTAGATGACGCCCGCTTTGACATCGGCCAACGCACATTCAGGGTTTGCCAAGCCTTGAGCTTCCCACAGTTTAACGGGCGCTACGACTTCACCTGGTTTTGGACCACCAACTGCGTGGGCGGATGGCGCGGCGTGTTCAAACGCTGCCATGGCCGCCAGAGCGGCGGCTGCGGCGAGGACATTTTTATTCATAGATCGGTGTTCCCACTTGTTGTCGGATTTACAATTCTTGCCCTGAAGTTGGCCCTTGTGTTGGCCGCTCAAGGCTCGATGACCGGCAACCTATAGATCGGCATCAAGGCCTATTCCAGTCGAACTACCGGTTGGAAACAGCCATGAACGGCGAGGGTCGACGTGTCGCAGGACTAACGAATTGGTTTGATGTCGGAATTTTGGGTTCGGCTGCTTTCGCATGTTTTGGTGATGGGTTTGCCTTGCGTTTAACGCATAGCTAGGATGCCCGCTGCTTCAGGGCGATGAGCCACCTTCAAGACCAGGAATTTTCATGGATTGGGATAAACTGCGCATTTTTCACGCCGCCGCTGAAGCCGGCAGCTTTACGCACGCTGGCGAACAACTGCACATGAGCCAGTCCGCTGTCAGCCGCCAGATTTCATCACTTGAAGCGGATCTGAAGGTCACCCTCTTTCACCGTCATGCACGCGGTCTTGTTCTGACCGAGCAAGGCGAGCTTCTCAATCGCACTGTTGCGGAAGTGTTCGCCAAACTTCAAACGGCCGAGACGCTCTTGTCTGATACCGCGACCAAGCCTTCCGGCGATCTACGCATCACCGCGCCCATCGGTTTTGGCACGGTCTGGCTGACGCCACGATTGAGCGAATTCATGGATCTATACCCAGAGATTCGCGTCGAGCTGATTTTGAACGATGAGCAAGTTGATATCGGTATGCGTCTCGCCGACGTCGCCATCTGGACGCGCGAGCCCGAACAAGTCGATCTGATCCGCCGACCGCTGCTTGAAAGCCGGGTCAGAGCGTTTGCTTCGGCACAATATCTGCGCCGCTATGGCACGCCTGCGGGCCCGCAAGATCTCGACAATCACAAAATCATAGCCTACAGCGGGCAACCAGCACAGCATTTGTCAGCTATCAGCTGGATCGAAACCGTCGGTCGCGAGGGACGCGGTCCACGGCCAGCGGTGCTTCGTATTAATTCCGTGGTGGCAATCAAATCTGCGATCCGCGCCGGGTTGGGCATCGGCATGATCCCCGACTACATGACGGAAGCCGACGCCGACCTCGTAGCCGTGCTGACGGAAAGTCAGCAGCCGACGCTGCCGATACTGTTTGTCTATCCCGAGGAACTCAAAACGTCGAAAAAAGTGCAGTTGCTGCGCGACTTCCTGGTGTCAAAATCCAAACAATGGAAGTGAACGAAATTCGTGCAGTTTTTTCTCTGTCGAGCCGCGAAACCGGTTGAGAGTTTCCAGCGTATCTTCGTGCATGGCTGGCGCATTGCAGCGGTTCTTTTTGCCACCACCGCCGTAATGTGCCGTGTCTAGGACGACGTTGTTCTCCAAACTTGGCCGGGGTGCTTCGCAGCAGCCCGGCCTTTTGCCGTTAAAATCAGCGCTGAACCACGCTGCTTCGGCACAATTTGCATTCGGTGGGTGTCGGGGTTATCTAAGCGTCAAATCTCCTGACACCCCTGCAAGGGCCGCAAAAACCATGGCAACGACGCTGTACGATAAGATTTTCGACGACCACATCGTTGAGCGCCAGCCAGACGGCACGTGCCTGCTTTATATCGATCGCCATCTCGTGCACGAAGTGACGAGCCCGCAAGCCTTCGAAGGTCTGCGTATGGCTGGCCGCCGAGTGCGTGCGCCGGAAAAAACGCTGGCCGTGGTCGATCATAACGTGCCGACCACGGATCGCAGCAAAGGTATCGCCGACGACCAGAGCCGCATTCAGGTCGAGACGCTGGCCAAGAACGCGGCCGAGTTCGGCGTTGAATATTTCCACGAGCTCGATAAGCGCCAGGGCATCGTCCACGTCGTCGGCCCAGAGCAAGGTTTCACGCTGCCCGGCACGACGATCGTGTGCGGCGACAGTCACACCTCGACGCATGGCGCATTCGGCGCGTTGGCTCACGGCATCGGCACGTCCGAAGTAGAGCACGTTTTAGCGACGCAGACGCTCATTCAGACTAAAGCCAAAAACATGCTGGTCCGCGTCGATGGCGTGGCACCCAAAGGCGTTGGCGCTAAAGACATCATCCTGGCCATCATCGGCGAAATCGGCACCGCTGGCGGCACCGGCTCGGTCATCGAATACGCTGGCGAGGCGATCCGTGCGCTGTCGATGGAAGGCCGCATGACGGTTTGCAATATGTCGATCGAAGGCGGCGCCCGTGCCGGCATGATCGCGCCGGACGAAAAAACCTACGCCTTCATCAACGGCCGCCCAAAAGCGCCCAAGGGCGCGGCGTGGGACATGGCGATGAAATATTGGCAGACGCTGGCGACCGACGAGGGCGCGCATTTCGACCGCACGGTTGTGCTGGATGCTTCCAAGCTGCCGCCGATCGTTTCGTGGGGCACATCGCCTGAAGATGTCGTCTCGGTCTCGGGCAGCGTGCCCGATCCAAAATCGGTAACGGATGAAAACAAGCGCGCCTCGATGGTGCGTGCGCTCGATTATATGGGGCTGGCTCCTGGCACCAAAATCACCGACATTCCCTTGGACGTCGTGTGGATCGGGTCATGCACCAACGGGCGCATCGAAGATTTGCGCGCGGTTGCCAAGGTTGTCGAAGGCAAGAAGATTTCGTCGCGTTTGGATTACGCGATGATCGTGCCTGGCTCTGGGCTGGTGAAGGAACAGGCGGAAGCCGAAGGCCTCGACGTCATCTTCAAGGCCGCCGGGTTTGATTGGCGCGAGCCCGGCTGCTCGATGTGCTTGGGCATGAATCCCGATCAGTTGAAGCCCGGCCAGCGCTGCGCGTCGACTTCGAACCGAAACTTCGAAGGCCGCCAAGGCTACAAGGGCCGCACCCATCTCGTCTCGCCGATCATGGCCGCCGCCGCCGCGCTCGAAGGCCACTTCGTCGATGTCAGGGAATGGCAATAGGGGTGCTTTCATGGGCAATGTGTTGAGTTACTTCACGCTTGAGCAATGGCTGACTTTGGCATCAATTCCAATCGTCGGCGGGGCGGTGGTTTGGGCATGGACCAACGGTGTGATCGCTTTCTTCGAGGCTCGCCAACGCCGCCGCCAAGCCGAATTTGATGCTGCTCTGGCGGCAATAGATCAGGACGACGGCTGACATGGTTGCAAGCACAGTATCTGCTTTGAACCTAGCAAGCTGAATGTAGCAAACAAGATACGGATGAAGAATTTTCGAAAAGCTCCTTTACACTTAAGCCGATTTATGTGATCCGGATTTCTATCGTCGGATGATGTGCGTTCCGAACCGGATGGCCCCCAAGGCGATGCCGGTTTTTTTGTGTGCGGCCGTTGAGTCGAGTTAGCGTTTTCATCGCCAACCAAAGCCCGCGCTCTGCGGGCTTTTTTTTTGGAAAAATGACCATGCTCGAAAACATCGGCTGGTTGCTCAAACTTTTTGCCATTCCGAAGAATCTTCGCGCCGTGAAAAGTTTTTCGCTCAAGTTTCGCTTGGAGCGGGAATCGCCGAAGCGTAGATCGAAGCTGGTGATCGGCTTGAACCTCCGGCGCGACTGATCAAGAGTCTGCGCGAACTCTAATCATCGATTACAGCCCATTTCTCGCGAAGGCGGAGCGTTGGCTAACGCATTTGGCACTTCACGCGTTGCCGCGTTCATCACTCTCCTCCATCGTCTCCAGCCAAGCGCGGGCCAATTTTTGCGTCATATGCCCTGAGGTAAATTCCTCGCGCGAGCCGAAATTTCTGGCTAAACTCGGTGTGCGGTTTATGCAGGAATTAGATATGGAAATCTGTGTGCGGCGTCGCCCCACCCCCGACCCCTCCCCGCTGGGGAGGGGGTTCGAGTTCCATGATCTGACTTATGAAGATGACGTCATTGAAGCTCGACGCTTCAATTTAATTTCCCCTCCACAGCGGGGAGGGGCTAGGGGCGGGGAGAAGCAGCTGGAGCGGTGCGAGACATCGTGACTGTGGAAATAGCTCCTCGTTCAGTCGGTTTGAAAATATGGATCATTCAAGGCGCGATTGCTTGCGCCGATGGACGAGTGCACTACTCTGGGCGTACGTTCTCGCGCAGCCCGGTCCGCGATCACTTCCGATGTGAACACCCGGGCCAGCAACACGGCCGCCGTTTGCCATCGAGCAGGTCGGCCCGGATCCGTGCAATCTTGCGTGTCCGTGTCTCTTCCTTCTTGGCGGAAATAATCCAGCAAATCCACTCGTTGCGGGCGAGCGGTGTCAGATCCACCCATTGCGCCAAGGCCTCCGCGTCGAAGGAGAGCAGGTCACGCAAATCTTTCGGGACCTTATGGACAACGCCACCAGGAATGGTTTTTCCCATTGAACCGACACGCTCCGACACGCCAGATGAGCCGAACAGGTTGATCGTTCAACAAAGCAAACGTTACCTTACCCACTTGGCGTGGTCGCGGATTAAATTTTCGGCGCGCCGCGTGAAATGTTAAGCTCGTACGTAAATGCTGACGCGCGGCGCTGTTGCCCCTTCACTTCAGATGGTCTTGGTCTTATCTGTGAGCTCGGCGCGCCAAGGTTCCCAGGGCAAGCGACAACAGAGGTGCCATGACCGACAGCATTGACTGGAAGCATGCCGCCCCACCATCGCTCGCCGATTTCGAAGCGATGGCGCACGCCGCTTGGGAAAAGCTGCCGCCGAACTTCCGCCAACTGGCCGGCGATCTCGTCATCCGTATTGAGGACTTCGCGACCGATGAAGTGCTCGATGAACTGGGCATCGAAGACCCCTACGAACTCACCGGCCTTTATCAAGGTGTGAGCCTGGATCAGAAAAGTGTGTCCGACATACCACGCGACCCGGATATGGTGTTTCTTTATCGCTTGCCGATCATGGATGAGTGGGTCAGCGGCGAGGATGAACTAGGTGCCCTCGTAACTCATGTGCTCGTTCACGAAATCGGCCATCATTTCGGCTTTTCAGATGATGATATGGACGACGTCGAGGCGGAAGCGACGGCCTGACATGATGGCAGCTCGGCGGCTTTCCAACATCGAGCTGCGGGTTGTATCAAAAGCTGATCCGCGCGATGCTCGCATCTTCGGTGCCTGCACGCCCCCTGCAACAATTCACTGGCTCATGATGACGCAAAAAATCTTGACCCTCGGCCTCCTGGGTCTCGCCTTGATTGCGGCGGGAACTTTGTCAGCTATTTCTGATGAGGCAGCGCCCACTCCAGAAGAATACGTCAGCCACATCGGTGGCGATACGCAGGTTTTGCCGCCGGGTGAATTCAAACTCGACGGGCGCAAGCAGTTGTGCGGTCAACGTCCGACCGTCGTCGACAGTCAGCTCGACGATTACGGCGCCGCTTATCCGGGTTTCTTAATCATGAACCCCAAGTTGCTCGACAAAGTCTCGACACCGGTGAAGCAGTGGATTTTCGCGCACGAGTGCGGCCATCAGTTTCGCGGGCCTGACGAAGAGACGGCCGATTGCTTTGCCGTGCAGCGCGGCCGTCGGCAGCAGTGGCTGAGCCCCGAGGGCCTGGAAGAAGTGTGCAATTTCATTTCGCCAGCCAAGGGCGATAGCATGCATTTTTCCGGATCGCATCGCTGCGAATATATGCGCAAGTGCTATGAGGATCCGACGATCCGCTAGTCGGCATTTATCCCCGCGCCAGAATCCGGCTCTAGGATTGGCTTCATCGCCGCTTCATGCAGGTTCCGCCAGCCATGCCGCTCGCCGATTATGCCAAGCGTATTCTGGCGGTCGCTGAAACGATCTATCAATGGCTCGCCGTCTGCGCCGGCCTCGAGCAAAGCGCGCGCGAGAAAGTTGCGCTCTATGCCGAAGAAATTGCAGCGACTTTAGCCCGCGCCGCCGACGCCCTGGCGCGGCTAGAAGCGGGGCCGCAGGACAAAACCTGTAGTTTGGCGGCCATCCGCGAGCTTGGCCGGATATCAGGGTATGTCGAAACAATTGTCGGGGCGCTGCAACACCATCTTGACGGGCGCAAGCTAGCTGGCGTTAAAAGGCGGCTCGAACACTTGACGCCCTTCGACCTCGAAGCGGCATTGGCGGAATATGGCGCTTTCGGCCATGCCGCGAGGTTGACCTCGGCCGAGGGTTATTTTCGGGCGCTCGCCGATGCGTTGCGCGCCTAACGACTTACAGCTTAGTTACGGCTAATCAAACCAAGGGATACAGATGGATAAATTTACTGTCTTAAGCGGCGTCGCCGCGCCGCTGCCGCTGCGTAATGTCGACACCGACATGATCATCCCCAAGCAGTTTTTGAAAACGATCCTGCGCACGGGATTAGGAAAGTCTCTATTCTACGAGATGCGTTATGACCCGGCGACGGGGAAAGAGATCCCGGACTTTGTTCTCAACAAGCCGCAGTATCGCCAAGCTAAAATTCTCGTCGCCGGCGATAACTTCGGTTGCGGCTCGTCGCGCGAACACGCGCCTTGGGCGCTGTTAGATTTCGGTATCGGGTGCGTCATCGCGCCCGACTTTGCCGACATTTTTTATAACAACTGTTTCCAGAACGGAATTTTGCCGATCCGCCTGCCGCAATCCGATGTCGACAAGTTGATGGACGACGCCAACCGCGGTGCCAACGCGACACTGACCATCGATCTGGAAAAACAACAGATCAGGGGGCCGGACGGCGGCATGATTTCTTTCGAAATCGATCCGTTCCGCAAGCATTGCCTGCTCAACGGCCTCGACAACATCGCCCTGACGCTGGAGAAAGGTAAATCGATTGCTGCCTTCGAGGCCAAAGACAAAACCGAGCGGCCCTGGCTATAGAGACTTTCGGCTCGCTGGTCCTTTGGCGGCAGCGTGCTTTACAAAGAATAACCAAATGAGGGCGCTGCGACGCTGCCCGATGAAAGGATAAAAAAATGGCCAAGATGGTGCACTCGATGGTGCGCGTGATGGACGAAGCAAAGTCTGTCGCGTTCTACACAAAAGCGTTCGGGCTCAAAGTTGCAGACCGTTTGGATTTTCCCGATTTCACGCTCATTTATCTCAGCAATCCGGAAACGACGTTTGAACTTGAGCTAACCGTGAATAAGGGCCGTACCGAGCCCTATACCGCTGGCAACGCCTACGGCCATCTAGCCCTCGTCGTCGACGACGTCGATGCCGAGCACGCCCGCGTTGCGGCTGCCGGGTACGCGCCCAAGGACATTAAAAACATGTCCCACGACGGCAAGCCGCTGGCCAAATTTTTCTTCATCGACGATCCGGATGGCTACAAGATCGAGGTCGTCCAAAAAGGCGGCCGGTGGAAGTAGTTCAGGTCCGGGTGCCGCGCGCGTCGATCAAGGCGTGGCTCAAAATACCTGCAAAGTCGCGGCGTTCGTCATCGGTCAGGAATTGTCCGAAAAGAACTTCGCGGCCGTGCGAGGCGAGGCGTAGCGACGTGCGGCCGTCGGGGCGATCGGCGCTGAGTTTCACGCGCACCCAAAACGGATTGAAATCGAAAACCTCGCGTCGGCCTGTTGGATGGATGCGGGTCAGCTGTAGGCCAGAGTTTGAAACGTCTAATGTTTCGTAAATACGCCCGGCGCGAAAATTCAATTTGAACGCGAGATAGACCAGCGCGAAGTCGAGGCCAAAGAACCCCATCACCGGCCAGGCGCCAAGAAGAAGAAAGACCATACCCGTTACGAAGCTGACAAGCCCGAGCAACAGCATAAGAATGAGAAATCCGCGCGGCGACAACGATCGGTGCGGATGCAGTACGAAGCGCGCACCGCTGGCGACCGGCTCAGGGTTTGTTGCTAAATCCATAACGCGCGTTCCATTTTGCCGATGCACAGTGGGCTCTGATCAATAACGTCGCGGCCGCGATCTTTGGAGAGAGTGCCGGAGTGTGATGTCACCGAAACCCCCCGCTGCGCCCCGCGCCAACTCTCAACGCGCCAAGCGGCCTACCGATCCGGGTAGAATTCCAGCAGGTCAAGCAAAAGGCAAGCCCCGGCTCGCCACGGCATCTCCGGTCACGCGTTCCAAAGCCGGCGCAAAATTGTGCACCGCTGCAGAAATCAGCCAAATATTTGAGATTTTCCGTAACCTTAGCCCGGAGCCGAAGGGCGAACTCGAGCACGTCAATCCTTACACTCTCCTCGTCGCCGTGGTTCTCTCGGCGCAGGCGACCGACGCCGGCGTCAATAAAGCGACGCGCGCGCTATTTCAGAATGTCCGCACACCACAAGCGATGCTGCAGCTTGGCGAGGATAAGCTGCGCGAAGCCATCAAGACCATCGGCCTCTACCGCACTAAAGCGCGCAACGTCATTGCTTTGTCGGAGCGCTTAATCGATCAGCACGGCGGTGAAGTCCCACACGACCGCGACGCATTGGAAAATCTTCCCGGCGTTGGCCGCAAAACCGCGAACGTCGTGCTCAACATGGCATTCGGCGAGGCAACGATGGCGGTCGATACGCATGTGTTCCGCGTTGCCAACCGCATTGGGCTGTCTCAGGGACAAAATCCGCTCAGCGTCGAGACGGACCTAATCCGCGTCATCCCAGACGAGTTCGCATTGCACGCGCACCACTGGCTTATTTTGCACGGCCGCTATTTGTGCAAGGCCCGGCGGCCGGAGTGCTGGCGCTGCCCGATCGACAGGCAGTGCAAGTTCCCGGCGAAAACGTCCGCGCCTGCGTAGCGTTTTGAGACGCGTGCGAACGGTTTGCTGAGACCTCTGTGATTACAGCTCGCAAAGTGCGGGCAAAGTAACTGCTTTGTAAATTCGCGGATCGAAATTTTATTTGCATTCGCTGCGAATTTCTTCTTGGCCGAGAACCTGGATTTAGAACTCTTGCCGTACATTCGTCACGTTGGGGAAACGTTTCTAATAGCGGTGTGGGAATTAAAGATGGCGACGATTAATGGCACGACTGGCAACGACGTCATAACGGGCACGACGCTCGACGACGTCATTTTCGGTGATGCAGGCAACGACCGGATCAACGGTGGTGCCGGTAACGACATCATTTACGGTGGCGCGGGCACGGATACGCTCACGGGCGACGCAGGCAACGACACTCTTTACGGCGGAGACGGCAACGACGGCTTCTTCGGCGGCGGCGGCGACGATACCCTTTACGGCGAAAACGGCGACGACGTGATGTACGGCGACGCTGGTAATGACGCCATCTATGGCGGCGCCGGCAACGACACTTTGAATGGCGGCACGGGCAACGACACGTTGTATGGCGGCGCAGGCGTCAACAATCTCAACGGCGGCTCTGGCAACGATACATTCGTTTTAGAGCTTTCGTCTGCGACGCTGACGAGCGCGATGCGGAGCGATATCGTGAGGCTCTACGGCTGGATGGACGACCAGCTCGCAAGCGCGGGCACGGTCGCCGCTCAGAACGCGCAAACGACGGGCTCAAGCCTAACGCTGTCGTCGCTCGGCATCACCATTAGTCTGATCGAGAATGTTAAAATCATCCTCGACGGCGTTGTCACGCCGATCCAATACTTCCTCAATCAAGCGCCGACAGTCGCGGCGACGGCGAGTGTCGCGACGCTGGAAGACACAGCCGTTGCGGGTAACGTCGGTGCCACGGATCCAGACGGCGACACTCTGGGCTACGCGCTCTCGCAGGGCCCGGCGCACGGTTCGCTGACGCTCAACGCTGCAACCGGCGCTTACACCTATACGCCGACTGCGAACTACAACGGTGCTGATTCATTCCAAGTGACCGTCGCTGACGGCCACGGCGGAACTGCTGTCCAAACCGTCAACGTCGGCGTCGCTGCTGTGAACGATGCACCGGTCGCCGCTGCTACGGCTTCGCTGGCGACGCAAGAAGATGTGGCCGTCTCTGGCCAAGTCGTCGCCACCGACGTTGACGGCGATACGCTTGCATTCTCGACAAGCCAAGGTCCAGCCCACGGCACCGTGACGCTCAATGCTGCAACCGGCGCTTACACTTATACGCCGGGTGCGAACTACAACGGCGCTGATTCATTCCAGGTCACTGTCACCGATCCGTCGGGCGCTTCGAGCGTGCAGACCGTCTCGGTTGGCGTCGCCGCTGTGAACGATGCACCGGTTACCGCTGCTGCTTCGTCGGTTGCGACACAAGAGGATGTGGCCGTCTCTGGCCAAGTCACCGCGACCGACGTTGATGGCGATACGCTGAGCTTCGCCACGAGCCAGGGTCCAGCCCACGGTACCGTGACGCTCAACGCTGCAACCGGCGCTTACACCTATACGCCTGGCGCGAACTACAACGGCGCCGATTCATTCCAGGTCACCGTCGCTGACGGCAATGGCGGCTCGGCAACGCAGACGGTTTCTGTTGGCGTCGCCGCTGTGAACGACGCTCCGGTCACCGCTGCTACGGCTTCGCTCTCGACCAACGAAGATGTTGCCGTCTCTGGCCATGTTACCGCCACCGACGTCGATGGCGACACGCTTGCATTCTCAACGAGCCAGGGTCCAGCCCACGGCACCGTGACGCTCGACGCTGCAACCGGCGCTTACACCTATACGCCGGGCGCGAACTTCAACGGCGCTGATTCATTCCAGGTGACCGTCGCTGACGGCAATGGCGGAACTGCTGTCCAAACCGTCAACGTCGGCGTCGCTGCTGTCAACGATGCTCCGGTCACCGCCGCTGCGGCTGCGCTCTCGACCAACGAAGATGTTGCCGTCTCCGGCCATGTTACCGCCACCGACGTCGACGGCGACACGCTTGCATTCTCGACGAGCCAAGGCCCAGCCCACGGCACCGTGACGCTCAACGCTGCAACCGGCGCTTACACCTATACGCCGACTGCGAACTACAACGGTGCTGATTCATTCCAGGTCACTGTCACCGATCCGTCGGGCGCTTCGAGCGTGCAGACGGTTTCGGTTGGCGTCGCTGCTGTGAACGATGCTCCGGTTACGGCTTCTGCTTCGTCGATTGCCACTGCAGAAGACACCCCAGTTAGCGGCCAAGTTACCGCCTCTGACGTTGACGGCGACACGCTTGCATTCTCGACGAGCCAAGGCCCAGCCCACGGCACCGTGACGCTCAACGCTGCAACCGGCGCTTACACCTATACGCCGACTGCGAACTACAACGGTGCTGATT
>JANLPU010000047.1:0-231938 GCA_031367425.1 Hyphomicrobium sp. | reverse complement strand
GGCCAACGGCTTCATTCTCACGAATGCTGACAAAGCAGTCACCATCGTCGTAAGGCCCGAAACGATATCAGCGGGGCGCTTGCCGCCGTACACGACCTGGGATGATCTCGTGGATCATGCCAAGGAAGTTTGGGGCGGGATCAAAGAAGTGGCTGGCCATCCCAAGGTGTCGCGCTTGTCGACTCGATTCATAAATCGAATCGATATTCGAACGCGTCCCTTTGGCTCTTCCGCTCCACAGGAGCCACTGAATTTGGGAGACTACTTTAATTTGGGCTTTACAATCCCCCAGCAGCTGGCTGGGTTTCCGCTCGAAAACTTCCACATCAGTTTGCATACTGGTAGTTTGACCGGATCATTGAAGCAGACGATCCAGCTAGCCGCCACTCCATCGCCGCTCATCGACTACGCCTCATTCCTACTGGATATCGATGTCGCAACGATTGAACCGATCCCCATGCGCGACAAACAGATGTGGACGATCACCGAAGCGCTGCGGGAGCGCAAGAATGAGCTCTTTGAGGCGTGCATTACGGATACGACTAGGAGGCTCTTCGCATGATCACTTTGCCCATCCGGGACCCGGCCAAATCCAATCGGATATTCGCGAGTGCCCAGACGCCAACAGTTTCGAGTGCAATTGTTAAATGGAGTAAGGAAGAGGGGCCAACGACACGCGATCCCGGTTCTCCCGAGCGCTTAGCTCCATTGGAGGACAAGCTCGAGCTGCGGCTTTATAATAATGCTGCCGAGCTCAAGAAGGATTTTTCTGTCTATGCAGTCCACCTCAATGCGAGTTGGCGAAAGATTGTATTCTCGCAACTGGATGAGTTACTCGATCTCGACGCATGGAGCGAAGACTCAGCATTTCTGAGCGTTGGATCGTTCAGGACGTTCTTGCGGTTCCTCGCCTATGCAAAGCCCTTGCGGATGCCTAGTCTCGGTGTCGACCATCAAGGCAATTTGATCACGGCTTGGATTGATGACCCCAAACGGTTGTTCGCGACGTTCCTTTCGCGCGATCGAGTGAGTGCCAGCATGATCGGTTTAACAACACGGGGAGAGCGAGAGCTTACGTCTTGGCTCGGGCCGGTAGTGGCGCTGCGCGAGGCCGTCGAGCGCATGGGTAATCGCAGTTGCCTCGACGTTGATTTTGCATGAAAATGCCTAGGAAAAACGCCAACGACGTGCCGGATGCCGACCATGTGGCGCGGTTTTGTCATCCGCAGCGGGGCGTCATCCGAGATCCCATAACGAAACAAATTAAAGGGCTATACCCGGAGGCGTTCGCGTTAAGAGTCGAGAAAAACGAAACCTACCTTTCGATGAACCACTACGAGCACTTAAGTCCTAACGTCGATGTGCAGTTTACGGAAGTGCTCAGGGTGCTGCGCAGTAAGTTCACAACCCCCAAGCACGCCATTGCAAGGCTGAATGCGAAAAAGGTGCGCGCCTGTGGAGGCGACAAACATGACATCAATGTCAGGAAGCACGGCAACAAAAGGGACCCGAGTTACGTCCATTGCACGGGGCTGCCGCTCGATAATTCTGATCGCAATCTGCTGACTGAGCTGGCTAGCTCTTATGAAGAAATTCGAGAAATCAACCAAATTGAGAGTTAGGCGATAGTTTGCCTGTTTAGGTTAAAGGATCCCGTAACGAAAAAACCCTCGCCCGGGGTGCGGGGGCGAGGGTTGGCAATCGAGATCAGGGCTAGGGTTCGCGCGGGGTGTTCTAAGAAGACAGTCTTTTACGACGGCAAACTTAAGCAAAGGCAGATTTCAACAAGGCAGATGTCTTAGTACGCAGACGTTCGAAGGCAAATTTTGTCGAACGAAGACTTACACGACCGAGCCTCAATCTCAACGCGCAGACTTACTTAAAGAACGCGTCGGCGCGCATGCCGGGGACGAGCGGCACTTGGCCTTCGAGATCGATCGTCACTTCCATCACTTCGACATCCGTTGGGCGGCGTGCACCGCGCAGTGCGAATTTCGGCGCGGCCAAGGTCGGCGCGAGTTCTGCAACGCGGCCCTCGAACTCACGGCCCGGATACGCGCCGCTTTTCACAATCACCTTGGCTCCAGCTTTGATTTTCGCGACATCGTGCTGATCGACTTCCGCCTTGAGGCGCACGACCGACATGTCTCCAATGACCGCCAGGGCGAGGTCTGGCGAGGGCGCGACCAACTCGCCGGTCTTGGCGGCCAGCTGCAAAATCGTGCCCGACATCGGAGCGCGGACGCGGGTTTTCTCCAACACCGCTTCGGCGACCGAGACATCAGAGCGTGCGGCTTGCAGAGCGCTTTCCAAACGGCTTGGCGCGGGCACGTCTGCCTTAGATTGTGCGGTCGCATAACCACCGCGCTCTTTTTGCAATTTTTCGCGCGCCGCGGCGAGATTACGGCGTGAGTCTTGGACGCGTGTGTCGCTGGCAGTGCCGGCGCGCTTGGCCTGCAATTCGTATTCGAGTTCAAAGCGCGTGTTGGTGACGACGCGTTCGGCTGAGAACACAGCGTCCTCGGCGCGGCGAACGTCTTCGCGGGCCTTGTCGGCGGACTGCGCGTCGCGTTCGCGTTTGCGCGAGGCGGCTTCCGTTTCGGCGGCCTGCAGGCGGGCGCGGGCTTCTTCATCGTCGAGCCGGATCAGAAGTTCGCCCTCTTCGACAGTATCGTTGATTTTGACGAGCACGTCGGCGATGCGTCCGGGAAGTTGGGCGCCAATCCGCACGAGGCCGGATTTGGGTTCGATACGGCCGGGTGCGGCGGCGATCCAAGCCTGCTGAATGACGGCTGACGCTTTCGCGGGCTCTTCCTTAGTGGGGCTGGCAAACGATACGCCAGAGCGCGCGATCCCGATCGAGCCGAGCGCGCCGCCACCGGCGGCAACCGCCAGAATGACGGCTAAGCTTTTAATGCGCAAGTTCGAGCCGCGTGCTTGGCCCGGCGCTGAAGTGTCGAGATCGTTGCTCATGATCCGTGTTCCTTGAAAAAATTGATGCGTCGAAATTTTAAAAGAAGCCGTTATTGGCAAAGCTCGCGCAGGGTCCAGCCGACGATGCGGCAATTTTGGCCGTTGGCATCGCACTTGCGCTCAGGCAGGCGCTGATAATCGCAATAGTAATTGCCGGCGTGGCCGGAGTAGCCGTGCATCGGCTTTGAGAAATGATAGTCCTGCTCGAACGTTTGGCGGCCGCCCCCGCGTGCTTCAACTGGCGATACCGAGGCGACCGAGGCTGCTGCGATCAAGCTCAAGGCCGTGGCGGCGATGCTCAGGGATTTTGTGGTGCGCGTCATGACGTGTCCTCCTTGGGTTAGGGCTGGGTTGGGGCCGTCGGCCCGTTTGATCTCAATGAGGAGACATTAAGCGGCACGAGCCCGGTGCGCTGTTCCGCTCGGAACACCCCGAGATGGGTCAAGTAGAATTTTTAATCAGCGCGCCGTGCTGCGCCCACGCGCCCCCCGCTACGCACCAGGTTTGAAAACGTTTCAGAGAAACTTCTGCTCTCACCCTAACGTGACGGTTTCACACGTTTTCGCGAGGCTTGAAACGCTGCGGGCTGGCCGCCGTAACTCTTCCTGTCAGCCGCTGATGACCG
The DNA here is from genome assembly GCA_031367425.1 of Hyphomicrobium sp. GTDB lineage: Bacteria > Pseudomonadota > Alphaproteobacteria > Rhizobiales > Hyphomicrobiaceae > Hyphomicrobium_B. The sequence goes on along the minus strand of JANLPU010000047.1, from coordinate 228,340 downwards.
GCGGTTCGCAAACATCAAACAGAGGAAATTACGTCATGACAAAGTTTACCATCGCCGCTTTCGCCGTTGTTGCCGCCGCTGTCTCGAGCGCAACTTTCGCTGCTGCCGCTGACCTGATGAGCCAGTATTACATCGGCCGCTAACGAGACCCGAAGTTCACAATTTCAATCTGGAAATCAAACATAGGGATTACGGACATGACCAAGTTCACCATCGCCGCTTTCGCCGTTGTTGCCGCTGCTGTCTCGAGCTCAACTTTTGCTGCTGCCGCTGACTTGATGAGCCAGTATTACATCGGCCGCTAACGAGCTTCGAAACTAAAACACTTCAAATTTGAACGGATGCCTTCCAACCCAACAGGAGTTTTCAATGAAGTCTCTCATCATCGCCTTCGCACTGATCGCGGGCGCCGCATCTGCCAACGCTGGCCTCAACATCGATGCTTCGCACGGCCCGATCATGATTACAGTCGATGGCGGCCGCTAAACTCTTAAATGAACATAGAGCGGGCGGGGGCGTGACGACGCCTCCGCTGCCTCTTTACAAATAATATTGATCGGCCGGGTTGCCGTCGTCGTAGAAGAACGCAACAACGAAATTGTTCTTCTTCGATAGGGTCAGCCCGATGAATTACCTCGCCGTGATAACCGGTGTACTCCAACTGCTCGGCCTATCCGCGATCGTCGCGCACGCAGCCAGCCCATCGGCTTACGACTTTTCATTTCCCTCTATTGATGGCGGCCAACTCACGTTGGCTGATTGGCGCGGCAAAGTTTTGCTCGTCGTCAACACGGCATCATTTTGCGGTTACACCAAACAGTATGCCGGCCTGCAAGAGCTTTGGTCTAAGTACGAGAGCAAAGGCTTGGTGGTCGTTGGCGTACCCTCGAACGATTTCGGCGGCCAGGAGCCCAAGGCCGAGGGCGAAATCAAAAACTTCTGCCAGGGTGCCTTCGGCGTCACGTTTCCGTTAGCGGCAAAGCAGGTCGTCGTCGGGGCCAACGCTCATCCGTTTTATCGCTGGGCAGCTTCTGACGCGGTCAGCGGCGGGCCACCGGCATGGAATTTTCATAAATATCTAATTGGGCGCGATGGGCGGCTGGTCCGCGCGTTCCCGTCAACTTTGACGCCAACGTCCGATGACGTCACGGGCTGGATCGATAAGGCGCTTGCCGAAAGCCATTAACCGGCTACTTTTCGTTAGCGCTGAATTGCAATGCCGTGGCGGATCGGAGCAATAATCTCGTTCGATGCTAGAATTACCGGCTAAGTTGGAGTAGCAGAGCTTCTGCTCCATCTCCCGGGTATCCAGCATGGCTCGCGCCGTTAATCGCCGAAAACTCTTGACCGGTGCTGTGGGCTTATCCGGCTGCGCGGCAGTCGCGGCGTTTGGCCCTGAACTGACCCAATTTGTCTCCATCGCACAAGCCTTCACCGGCGTTGATGACGCTGAGCTTGGAGATCGCGTCGCTTTCACCTTTGAGAGCTTGCAGGAGACGGCCAAAAAGCTGAGCGAGACGCCCTATCAGCCGCCGGTCATTGCCGATCTGGAAATTCTCAACGCCATCGACTACGACGCATTTCAACATATTCGCTATCGGGCGGACAAAACCCTGCAGCTCGATTCTGCCGGCCGCATGCCGGTGCAACTTTTCCATCTCGGCAAATATGCAACCGAGCCGGTGCACATTCATGTGGTCGAAGATGGCTGTGCGCGTGAAGTCATCTACAATCAAAGCCTGTTTGAAATTCCGCAGGGCCATCCCGCTCGCGATTTGCATGCTGGTGCAGGGTTCGCTGGTTTCCGCGTCATGGCACCCGATCTCAAAACCGATTGGCTCGCAGCTGTCGGGGCATCTTATTTCCGCTCATCCGGACCCTTCAATCAGTACGGGCTTTCGGCGCGCGGTATCGCGATCGACACGGCAATGCCGCACCCGGAAGAATTTCCAAGGTTCAGCCACTACTGGGTCGAGGGCGGCCCGGCGACCGATGCGCCGTTGACCATTTACGCACTGCTCGACGGGCCGAGCCTGACGGGCGCCTACCGGATGAAAACGCAACGCATCTCGGATCAGCGCGATGTCTATCGCGTGATCATGGAGATCGACGCGGTGTTGTTCGCGCGCAAGGATATCGAACGCCTCGGCATCGCGCCGTTCTCGAGCATGTTTTGGTACGGCAAAGCACGCCGTAAGCAATCGGCCGATTGGCGGCCTGAAATTCACGACAGCGACGGCTTGGCGATTTTGACGGGTTCGGGCGAACGGATTTGGCGGCCGATCAACAATCCGCCGCGCGTCATGACGAGCGCCTTTGTCGATCGCGATCCCAAAGCGTTCGGCCTATTCCAGCGCGACAGAGACTTCATTCATTACCTCGATGACGGCGTCTTCTATGAGCGACGGCCATCGACGTGGGTTGAACCGCTGAGTGCGTGGGGCGAGGGCGCTGTTCACCTCGTTGAAATTCCAACCGACGATGAAACGGCTGATAACATCGTTGCTTACTGGGCGCCGACCGGCACTTTCAAAGCCGGCAGCGACCGGCGCTATAGCTACCGGCTGTCATGGGTCGACGACATTCCTTATCCAGAAGCCGTGGCGCGCGTGACGGGAACGTGGAGCGGCTTGGGCGGCCGCCCTGGTTACAAGCGCCCCGACGGGGTGCAAAAATTCGTAGTCGATTTCCAAGGCCCGATCTTTGCCGGGTTAGGCCGCACGGATGGCGTCGAACTCGTCGTCACGGCATCGCGTGGCGATGTTTCCAATTCCTACAATCATCCCGTCGTCGACCAACGCCTGCGGTGGCGCGCCTTTTTCGATATCACCGCGACGGATGATGCCCCGGTCGATCTGCGAGCATTTCTTCGCCACGATCAAAAAGCTCTGACCGAAACCTGGATCTATCAATATTTTCCCAACGCCTGAGATTACTCGGCGGGCAAGGCTGGAACAGATTGTTCGGCCTGCGCTACTTGTGGGCATACCAACGTTTCGCGCAGTGCCTCGGTCAGCTCTTCCAAGTTTCGCGACGGCACGAACATGCCGTTCGTCGCGTCCGCGAAGCACGATGATTTCAGTTGAGGACCATTGTTCGATTTGAAGCCGATGACGTGCACCGTTAGCTTGGACGAATTCTCGTGAAGTCGTTTCGCCGCCTCGCACGGATCGCGCCCGCACGTTTCATCGCCATCGGTGATCACGACGATAACCGCACGGCGGTTCTTATAGTCGAGCGTCTCGGCTGCCTGTTCAACGGCTGCCGAAAGCGGCGTGCCGCCATCGGTCGTGATGCTATCCAGTTCGGCGAGGATTGGAACCGCAGCTTTTGACTGTACGGGAACCTTCAAAGAAATATTCGAGCACTGATCCGCGACACCCGGCCCAAATGTCATAAGCCCCATGTGGCGATTGCGCGCGGCGGCCGGCAAAATCGTGTGCGCGGCCGACCGGGCAACCTCAATCTGCGTGCCTTCTGCGCCAGTCTCGTGGATCATCGAACCAGATGCATCGAAAACGATCATGACGTCGTCTGTGCACGTGCCGCGCTCGGGCTCAGCGTTCGCTACTGTTATTGCACCGAACGTGACCACAACGGCTGTGGCTAAAGCTTTGCCGTATTCAAAAGCATGGTGATGAATCATTAGGCCGCCTGCTTGACTATCTCTGCGATAGGTCAACGCGCAAAAGCAGCAGTGGATCCAAAAAAACTGTGATGATGTTCGACGCGGGTTCGCGCGCGCGCGTCGACCGAGCGCGTCGGGCGTCAAAACGTTTGGAAAGTTTACTTGCGCGCAGGCCCGGTTTCGACCGGAAGTCCGTTGCTGGCCAAGCCCCACTCGGCCCAACTGCCGTCATAGACAGCAGCATTTGATTGCCCGAGCACGGCGAGAGCCAAAGCCAGCATCGAAGCCGTCACGCCGGAGCCGCACGTTGTCACCACCGGCCGGTCGACGTCGACGCCTGCTGCTTTAAACAGCGCCGCCAGCTCTTGGGGAGATTTGAGTGTGCCGTCTGGATTGAGAAGCTGTTGCGAGGGAATATTCTTAGCGCCGGGTATGTGCCCGAGCGACAGGCCCGGACGCGGCTCGGCGTCGCGGCCCTCGAAACGACCAGCGGGCCGTGCATCGACGATCTGCGCCGACGTCTGTGCAAGAAGCGCTTTCATCTCGTCCAGATCGCGGATGATTTCAGTATTCTGCAAAGGCGAATAGTGCCGTTCCGACCGCTTAGGCGGCAGGCCATCTTCCAAGCGGCGGCCTTCGGCTTTCCATTTCTTCAGGCCGCCGTTCAAGACAGCGACGTCGCGGTGGCCCATGGCGCGGAATGTCCACCAGATGCGGGCAGCGGAGAAAATGCCGGAGGTGTCGTAGACAACGATGCGAGCGCCGTCGCCAACCCCCATCTTCTTCATGCGCGAGGCGAACTTGACGGTCGATGGCAACATATGAGGCAGGCTCGACTTGTCGTCAGACAGGTCATCGATATCGAAGAACAGCGCGCCGGGAATGTGCTCGGCCAGATATTCGCTACGCGGATTACGGTTGGCATTGGGCAAGTGCCAGCTGCCATCCATGACTATGAGATCTGGAGACTTCAAATGATCGTCGAGCCAAGCGGTTTCAACAATCGGGTTTTTTGCAGATGCCGACAAGCCACGCTCCCGTGAGATGCAAATTAGCACCGGCTGCGCACCGGCTCCGAGCGACATAGGCAAAAGTTAACGCGCCCGCAAGTTCGACGTCCGGGCCACACCCGAAGCGGCGTCTACGCCGGTTTTAGCCCAATGTATCATTTTGAGTGCGGGTTTTACTCCGAATTAACCGTTCTACCAGCAGATTGATTTGGCAAACTTTAGGTCTACAGGCCTGCGAAACTCGAGTGCCTGTCTTATAGAGGGTCAAAGCCAATGAAGCGTATCAATAAGGCTGGCATCGCCTCGGCAGCACTGGTTATCGCTGCCGTCACCGCCGGTTCAGCCTCTGCAGCCGATCTCGGCGGCTATCGCGGCGGTTCGGTTAAGGACACCTACGTCCAGCCGATGCCGGAAGTCAGCCGCGGACCATCCGGTCCTTGCTACTTCCGCGCCGACGTTGGCTATTCGGCTTCGACCGATGCCGACATCACGTGGGCCCAGACCGACCCCGTCACCCACGATTTCTTGACCGACAGAGTGGCGACCCTCGACAGCGGCAATTCCTGGTTCGGCGAAGCCGGTATGGGTTGCGGCTCGGGAATTCGCGGCCTCAGAGGCGAATTGATGCTTGGCTATCACGGCAGCCGCGATGTGTCGGGCGAACCCGCGACCGCTTGGTTCCAGCCTGGCGGCCCCCCCCCGGTCGCGCCAGAAGCTGATCCGCTGCACACCAGCATCACCAGCTACACGGCGATGTTCAATGCTTATAAAGATTTGGGAACGTTCGGAAATCTGACTCCATACGTCGGCGCTGGCGTCGGTATGGCATACAACAAGATGGACGACGTTTACTTCACCGGTAACCCCGCCCTCGTGAACAAGATCAAAGGTGACAGCGAGCTGTCGTTTGCTTGGTCACTGATGGCGGGCGTTGGTTATCACCTTTCGGATCGCACGACCCTGGATATCGGCTACCGTTACTTAGACCTGGGGGACGCTAGCTCTGAGAGAGTTGACAACGCTGGTTTTGTCAATCCGCGCGTCAATATCGACGATATCACCGCTCACGAGATCAAAGTTGGTCTGCGCTACAACTTCGGTGGTGGCGATTGCTGTGCGGCTCAGTACGTTCCGATGAAATAATCGCTGACCCCAGTCGCGCTAAATGGCCGGATCGGAAGATCCGGCCTTTTTGCGTTGTCGAGGCTGGCGAAATTCATCAAAGCCGCAGTTCCTATCAGCGTCGCCTGCCGAATTGGCCGGGCATTTGCAAAACCACCGGCGATGAAAACGCCGCCAGCCGAAGATTTGGCGTTTTAATTCGTTGATTTTGAACCCTGCAGCCTTGTATGACGGTGCAATCCTTCGGTCTCGTCGTTCAAAGGGTTCAGGCTATGTTGGCCTGTGCCCGCTCAGCGTCATTTGGGGCGTGCGGGGGGCAAATAGATGTGCTAGGGCGCTCGCGCGCTGTGAGACGGCAACCTTGCCGCTGGGCGCTGTATGCGGGCGTGGCGGAACTGGTAGACGCACTGGATTTAGGTTCCAGCGACGCAAGTCATGGGGGTTCGAGTCCCTCCGTCCGCACCAAACCGATGTCGTGGCGGTTATCCACGGCGGTGTTGCGGCGCTTGCCAAACATTCGAAATTTGTAATTTTTACGTAGCCGGGAACCACGACGATGCAAGTCACGGAATTGGATAGAGACGGTCTGAAGCGCACCTTGAAAGTTGTGGTGGCGAAAGCCGACCTCAGCCAGCGGTTTGCAACGCGGCTTGATGAGATCAAGGACACGGTCCAGATCAAGGGCTTCCGCAAAGGCAAAGTCCCCGTTCCGCATTTGAAGAAGGTCTACGGCAAGGCTTTGATGGCCGAAGTGCTCGAGCAAGCCGTCAAGGATACGAGTGCCAAGGCGATCGCCGAACGCAACGAACGCCCAGCGGTGCAGCCCAAGATCGAAGTCATCGATGCGAAGGAAGGCATGGCCGACCGCATCATCAATGGCGAGGAAGATCTCAGCTACTCGATGTCGTTTGAGGTTCTGCCGCCCATTCCGCTGGCTGATTTCGCCACCTTGAAGCTCGAACGCCTCGTCACCGATGTCGAGCCCGCCGACATCGACGCCGCACTCGTCAATCTGGCCGAGCGCAATACTTCTTTTGAGCCCGAAGAGGGCCGCACTGCCGGCACAGACGATCTCGTCACGATGGATTTCGTCGGCAAAATCGACGGCGAAGTTTTCGAAGGCGGCTCGGGCGAAAACGCCAGCCTCGTGATTGGCAAGGGCCAGTTCATTCCAGGCTTCGAAGAGAGCTTGATCGGCGTCAAGGCCGGCGATACGCGCACTATCGAGGCGACGTTCCCCGCTGACTATCCGATGCCGACGCTTGTCGGCAAAGCGGCGAGCTTCGAAGTTCAAGTCAAAACCGTCTCACGGCCGCTGAAGCCCGATCTCGACGACGCGTTCGCGGTCGGCGTCGGCGCGCAGAACCTCGACAATCTCAAAGAGCTGGTCGGCACGCAGATTAAACGCGAATACGATCAGGCTTCGCGCATGAAACTAAAGCGCGAGCTGCTCGATGAATTGGACAAGGTCCACACGTTCGAATTGCCCGGCTCGCTCGTTGACTTTGAATTCGCAAACATTTGGGGCCAGCTGCAGAACAACCTCAAAAGCAACGGCCGCACGATGGCGGACGAGGGCAAGCCGGAAGAAGAAATCAAGGAAGAGTACAAGAAGATCGCAGAGCGCCGCGTGCGCTTAGGTCTCGTTATCGGCGAGATTGGCGAGAAGAACAAAATCAAGGTTTCCGAAGACGAACTGCGCCGCGCCTTAATCGAGCAAGCGCGCAAGTATCCGGGCCAAGAGAAAATGGTCTACGAATACTATGAAAAGCAGCCGGGCGCGCTCGCTGAACTGCGCGCGCCGATTTTCGAAGATAAGGTCGTCGATTTTATTCTCGATGCTGCAAAGCCGGTTGAAAAAAAGGTGTCGAAGGACGATCTCATGAAGCAAGTCGAAGAAACTACTCAAAACTGATGGGTCGAAACTGATGGGTCGAAACTAAAGCGATATAGACGGTACTGCCCCGGCTCGCGGACTAACTTTATGCCGCGAGCCCTCGCCAAGTTGACATCCCAAGTTGACATCGTCTTGCCCGCGTATTGGGTCAGTAAGTCCGGCTAACTTAAATAAATCAGAGGAAGACGACTTCATGCGCGATCCCGTCAATACGCTGACGAACACCTTTTGGCCGATGGTTGTGGAGCAAACGACGCGCGGCGAGCGTGGCTACGATTTGCCCTCGCGGCTGCTGAAAGAGCGCATCATCTTCGTGACGGGCCCCGTCGAAGATCACATGTCGGCGTCGATTTGCATGCAGCTTCTGTTTCTCGAAGCCGAAAATCCGAAAAAAGAAATCTCGATGTACATCAACTCGCCCGGCGGCGTGGTGACGAGCGGCATGGCGATCTACGACACCATGCAGTTCATCAAGCCGAAGGTGGCGACGTTGTGCATCGGCCAGGCTGCATCGATGGGTTCGCTGCTGTTATGTGCCGGCGAAAAGGGAATGCGGTTTGCTCTCCCCAATTCCCGTATCATGGTGCATCAGCCTTCGGGCGGGTTCTCAGGCCAGGCATCAGACATCGAACGCCACGCCGAAGACATCATCAAAATGAAGCGGCGTTTGAACGAGACCTACGTCAAGCACACCGGTCAGCCGTATGAATTCATCGAAAAAACACTAGATCGCGACTTTTTTCTCTCCTCTGAGCAGGCCCGCGATTTCGGTTTGATCGACAAGGTGCTGAATACCCGCGACGAGGTCGAGGGTGGTCTGTTCGAGGCAAAAGCCTCGTAACTCCCTTAGAACGCGATGTCGCAGCTGCGGAAGTGCTTTGGCAACCTAGAACAAAACCGGCACGCGCCGCTAATATAGCGCAATCGACCGCTAGTCCCTATGTTGTGGGGCAACGCTTGCTCCACATAAAACTGTGGCAAACCCGCCGCTTTAGGCTATGGCGGGGCGTTGCGACATTAATCCAATCTTGATCTGAGCGACGCTAGCGTGCTCAGATCAGTCGACGAGATTCAAAGACGAGATTTGAAGGTGCCACGCGGCTGGCTCAAGCCGGGCGCCCCGTTTACCGGGCCAAAGGGAGAACATCCAATCTGGGGTGCATCCTCAGTTAGGGTGAAAGAAGGAATGGCTCAAGAAAAGAATACGCTTTACTGCTCCTTCTGCGGCAAGAGCCAGCACGAGGTCAGGAAACTCATTGCCGGTCCGACGGTATTCATCTGCGATGAATGCGTCGAGCTGTGCATGGATATCATCCGCGAAGAGAACAAGAACACGCTCGTCAAATCGCGCGACGGCGTGCCGAGCCCGCAGGAAATCTGCGGCGTTCTCGATAGCTATGTGATCGGCCAATCGCACGCCAAAAAGGTGCTCTCGGTTGCGGTCCACAACCATTACAAAAGGCTCAATCACGCGGCCAAAAACAACGACGTCGAACTGGCGAAGTCGAACATCTTGCTCGTCGGTCCCACGGGCTCGGGCAAAACCTTGCTGGCTCAAACGTTGGCACGCATCCTCGATGTACCGTTCACGATGGCCGACGCTACAACTTTGACCGAAGCCGGTTATGTTGGCGAAGACGTCGAGAACATCATCTTGAAGCTGTTGCAAAACGCCGACTACAACGTCGAGCGGGCACAGCGCGGCATCGTCTACATCGACGAAGTCGACAAGATTTCGCGCAAGTCGGACAATCCATCGATCACGCGCGACGTGTCGGGCGAAGGCGTGCAGCAGGCTCTCCTCAAGATCATGGAAGGCACCGTTGCGAGCGTCCCACCGCAAGGCGGCCGCAAGCATCCCCAGCAGGAGTTCCTGCAGGTCGACACAACCAATATTCTGTTCATTTGCGGTGGCGCGTTTGCCGGTCTGGAAAAGATCATTTCCAGACGTGGCAAAGGTTCATCGATCGGCTTTGGTGCCAAGGTAACTGGCCCAGACGAGCGGCGGATGGGCGAGATTTTGCGCGAAGTCGAGCCGGAGGATTTGCTGAAGTTCGGCTTGATCCCAGAGTTCATCGGCCGCTTGCCGGTCATCGCCACGCTCGAAGACCTCGACGAAATCGCACTCGTCCAGATCCTCACCGAGCCCAAGAACGCGCTCGTCAAGCAGTACCAGCGCTTGTTCGAGATGGAAGACGTCAAACTGACGTTCACGCTCGAAGCTTTGAAGTCGATTGCTCGCCGCGCCATCGAGCGCCGCACGGGCGCACGCGGGCTGCGTTCGATCATGGAGAGCATCTTGCTCGAATCCATGTTCGACCTGCCGGCATTGAAGGGCGTCGAAGAGGTCGTGATCGGTCCGGAAGTCGTGGACGGGGCTGCCCGTCCGTTGCGGATATATTCGGACCGCGCCGAGGAAAAAGGGTCCACTGCATAAGGCTGGCGGTTAAGGCTGGTGCACGATCGCCGCCTTACACTTTCGCCACACGTATTAAGGGGCTCTTGATCTAACGTTTACGGTGCCCATTTGTTCGAGGGGAGATTAACCAGCCGAGCTTTTTCCAACACGAAAGCTAGCCTATACCAAAGCATCGCGACGTTGGAAAAGCGCGAAACTGGTTCGTTGCCCGCGCTTTTAGCAGTTGAGCGGCTGCCAGTCGCCACAATAGGGACGTGGCAGCCGGGTCAAAACTGGAATGAAGCGTGCAACAGACGGAAGCGGTTCGTTTTGAGCTATCGTCTTCACGGGAAATAGGTAACCAAATGAGCGAAGAGAAAAAGACCAAAGACAAGTCGGCGTCCAAGGAGCTGTATCCAGTCCTGCCGCTGCGAGACATCGTGGTCTTCCCGTACATGATCGTTCCCCTCTTTGTCGGACGCGAAAAGTCGATCGCGGCGCTCGAAGAGGTCATGAAAGCTGACAAGCAGATCTTGCTCGCGGCGCAGAAAAACGCTGGCGACGACGATCCCGCGACCGATGCGATCTACGAGATCGGCACGCTCGCCTCCGTGCTGCAGCTGTTGAAGTTGCCAGACGGCACCGTGAAAGTGCTCGTTGAAGGCTCGGCGCGCGCCAAAGTGGCCCGCTACATCGAAAATCCGAATTACTTCGAAGCTGAAGTCGAGCGCGTGGCCGAACAGCCCGGCGCCAAAGACGAGCTTGAAGCGCTGGCACGCTCGGTCGTGTCTCAGTTCGAGAGCTACGTGAAGCTCAACAAAAAAGTATCGCCGGAAGTCTTGGGAACGGTCAGCCAGATCGAAGACTACTCCAAGCTCGCCGACACCATCGCTTCGCACTTGGCGGTGAAAATTTCCGACAAACAGGACGTGCTCGAAACCTCGACGGTTTCCGAGCGGCTCGAACGCGTCTACACGCTGATGGAAAGCGAAATCTCCGTTCTGCAAGTCGAGAAAAAGATCCGGTCGCGCGTCAAGCGGCAGATGGAGAAGACGCAGCGCGAGTACTATCTGAATGAGCAGATGAAGGCCATTCAAAAGGAACTCGGCGACACCGACGAACGCGACGACATCGCCGAATTCGAAGAGAAAATCGAAAACACCAAGCTGTCGAAAGAAGCCAAAGACAAGGCGCTGGCTGAGCTCAAAAAGCTCAAGCAGATGTCACCGATGTCGGCCGAAGCGACGGTGGTGCGCAACTACCTCGATTGGCTGCTGTCGATCCCCTGGGGCATCAAAGGCAAGATCAAGAAAGATATCGCCGAGGCTCAACAGATCCTCGACCTCGAGCACTATGGTCTCGAGAAGGTCAAGGAACGCATCCTTGAGTATCTGGCTGTTCAGGCTCGTACCAATAAGCTCAAAGGCCCAATCTTGTGCCTCGTCGGCCCACCCGGCGTCGGCAAGACCTCGCTTGGCAAATCGATCGCCAACGCGACAGGCCGCGAGTTCGTTCGCATGTCGCTCGGTGGCGTGCGCGACGAAGCCGAGATCCGTGGTCACCGACGCACTTACATCGGTTCGATGCCCGGTAAGGTCATCCAGTCGATGAAGAAGGCCAAGCGCGTCAATCCGCTATTCCTGTTCGACGAGATCGACAAGATGGGCCAGGATTTCCGTGGCGACCCGGCAGCGGCTTTGCTTGAGGTCTTGGACCCTGAGCAGAACTCGACGTTCAACGATCATTATCTTGAGGTCGACTACGATCTGTCGAACGTGATGTTCGTGACGACGGCCAACACGCTGAACATTCCACCGGCCCTCATGGACCGGATGGAAATCATCCGGCTTGCCGGCTACACCGAGAATGAGAAGCTCGAGATTGCCAAGCGCCATTTGATGGCGGAACAGCTGACCGCGCACGGTCTTGAGCCGGGCGAATGGAAGGTTGAAGATTCAGCGCTCGAAGAGATCATCCGGCGCTATACGCGGGAAGCCGGCGTGCGTTCGCTCGAACGCGAAATCGCCAAGCTCGCGCGCAAGGCGGTCAAGGAAATCCTGACGTCGTCGAAAACGTCGATTACGGTCAACGCGGCCAACGTCCACGAGTATCTCGGCGTGCCGAAGTACCGGTACGGCGAGGCCGAACTCGAAGATCAGGTCGGCATCGTAACGGGTCTCGCCTGGACGGAAGTCGGCGGCGAGCTGTTGACCGTTGAAGGCGTCATGATGCCCGGCAAAGGCAAGATGACGGTGACGGGCAACCTGCGCGAGGTGATGAAGGAATCGATCCAAGCGGCGAACGCGTACGTGCGCTCGCACGCCGTCGATTTCGGCATCCATCCGCTGCTGTTTGAAAAGCGCGACATCCACGTGCACGTTCCCGAAGGCGCTACGCCCAAGGACGGACCGTCTGCCGGTATCGCCATGACGACGGCGATCATCTCTGTCTTGACCGGAATTCCCGTCCGCAAGGACGTGGCGATGACGGGCGAGATCACGCTGCGCGGGCGCGTGCTGCCGATCGGGGGCTTGAAGGAAAAGCTTCTCGCGGCGCTGCGCGGTGGCATCAAGACTGTCATCATTCCGGAAGAAAACGCCAAGGACTTGGTGGAAATTCCAGACGAGGTGAAAGCCAAGATGACGATCATTCCGGTGGCCAAACTGGAAGACGTTTTGAAGCACGCTCTGGTGCGCGCTCCTGAGGCCATCACCTGGGATGAGCACGCCGAGGCCGAGGCTATGGAAGCCAAGGAAAAAGATAAGACGGCGGCGCGTATCACCGCGCACTGATCGCCGCCTTAGTGCCGTCTGTTCTCAGGCTGGGCACAACACTTTAAATCGTCTGTCAACCCCCGCATTGTCACGGTGCGGGGGTTTTCATTTTTGCCCGGCTGAAAGGGTTCAACAAACCAATGTTTGCGGCACTTTTGCTGAGGGTTACCCCTTGACGACGGGTTGGTTTGCGCGCCTTTAAGCGGCTTCATATGCGGCACGGCGCGAAGCGTACCTGCTGCCTTGGGCTGGATCACTCCAGCTGGCTAATTCTTCCCCTTTTTCACAGGACCGACCCCATGAGCAAAAAAGACCTTATCGATGCCGTCGCAAGAGATTGTGAGCTGACGAAAGACAAGGCTGGCGTCGTCGTCGATGCGGTGCTGACCCATATCCGCAGCGCGCTGCAGAAGGGCGAGGAGGTCCGTATCCCAGACTTCGGTACTTTCAAGGTGGCCGCCCGTAAAGCCCGCGAGGGGCGCAACCCGGCAACGGGCGCGACCATCAATATCGCGGCTTCCAAGGTGCCAAAGTTCACCCCCGCCAAGGGTTTGAAAGAAGCGCTCAACGTTCACTAAGCCTGTTCGGTTTTGAGGTTTTGAGAGCGCGCGGCATAAAGGTCGCGCGCTTTTGTTTTTGACGGAAGGCGCAGTAGGCAGTAGGCAATTGGCAATAGGGAACGGCCAGAGGCATCGAACTACTGCCAATTGCCCAGTGCCTATTCCCTGGCGCGGGAGGTTAGCTCAGCGGTAGAGCGTCTCGTTTACACCGAGAATGTCGGGGGTTCGATCCCCTCACCTCCCACCAGTTTTGCTGGCCGCAAAACTCAGAGCCCGGCAATTCAGAACCCGGCAAATCTCAGCGGAAATACGATAAAAGATCGAACCAATAAACCGCGCCCAGCACCAGGGTGCCCGAAATCAGCGGGATGCCGCCTTTGATGCGGTTGGCCAATTCCCATAAGCCCATTCCCACCATGATCATTGCGCCCATCATGAATAGGCTTTGGATGAATGCCATAAAGTCTATGTCGACCACGGAATTCAACTCCTCGATCTCAGCCAGTGATCCGCACGCGCTGAAATTAAGTCCTTAGACTTAGTACGACGTGAAGTGGGCGCCGGTTGATCGTCAAAGCGACAGTTGTGAAGTGTTGCGCGGACCGCTAACACAATGCCAAGGCTCGCAGTGGCGCGTCATTAAAATTTGTGAGGTTTCATGACGCTTTCCATGTATCAGGCCAGTGTGCCAGCGATGCTGCACACTCTGAGCGCGCTGTCGGCCATCCTCGACAAAGCCGAGGCGCACTGCGCGGCAAAGAAAATCGATCCCGCAGTGATCCTTGGCGCGCGCCTCTATCCCGACATGTTCACGATGACGCGGCAGGTGCAGATCGTGTGCGATTTCGCCAAGGGCGCCTCGGCGCGACTGTCCGGCCTGGACGTCCCGAGCTGGCCCGACAACGAGGCGACGTTCGCCGACGTCAAGGCGCGCATTGCCAAGACGGTCGACTTCGTCAAAGCGATCAAGCCAGCGAGCATCGATGGCTCTGAGGGTCGCGATATTTCTATGAAAGTTGGCGGCCAGGACATGAAGTTCAAAGGCCACGATTACCTGACCGGATTTGTGCTGCCGAATTTCTATTTTCACGCCGCGACCGCCTACGGCATTCTGCGCCACAACGGCGTCGAACTCGGCAAGCGCGATTTCCTCGGAGCGGCGGGCTAGCGCGCGGCGTCGCAAGGCGAACACGTCCGCTGTAAACTTAGTAGATGGCTGGACAGGCTTCGAGCGGCTCATCACCGCTTGAAGTCTTTTGTTTTTGCGCGCTCCGTTGCCGCTGAACCCTGTTCGCACTCTCGCCCCGGCTTTGCTTTTTGCGCACTCAAAATAAAACGATTTTGTTCGCTCCTGGCCAAGACAGGGTTTTGTGAAAGCGCCATAATCCCATCGTCCCTCATGGCGCGTGCGCAAGATCTTCGAAGCTTTCCTTATCGATCGAGAATGCAAAACTTCCACCTTGCGCACTCGCCATCGAAATAAGTTCAGTTCATTGAGGAGAAAACAGCCATGACCCGAAACATCATCAAGAAGGCCATCTGCCTTTGTGCGCTCGTCGTGATCACCCCCAACATCGCCAGAGCGGACGATGCGCCCAAAAAGGGCAGAAAAACCTTCACCATTCACTATCTCTATCATCCTGTCGGCTACAGTGAAGTGCCCGGTGTTGGCAAGATCACGACACTTGAAGCATCCGGCCAAGTCGAGAATATGAAAGGCGAATCCGTGCCGCTCAAGGAGCCGCTAAAGGTCAAATGCCAAATGGTTAGTATAGAGGCTGCCGGCAATTCCTGGACAGAAGGGGCTTGCATTACGACCGACGCCGACGGCGATCTCCTCTTTTCAACTTTTGACTCGCGCAAAGTCGACAAATCGCAGCCCAAGATGAACTGCGGGACCTACGATAATCCGGGCGGTACAGGAAAATTCAAGAGCTATGCGGCGACCGGCGCCTATGCGTGCGTATTGGCCGAGGCGCCCAAAGGCGAGCCGGCTGGGTCGTTCGCAATGGACGTCTCCCATATCGAAAATTGGCAGACGCGCTAACGCGTTCTCGTGGCCTGCAATGCCTTTTTAGTGCAAACAGGATTTTTATCCGATCATTTTTCCAACAAAACGGTAACACCATTATTGAAGGTGATCTGGCGGGCGATCTTGACTCCTTTGTCGACTTCCAGATCGAACTCGTAGGGCTATTTACGCTCACCGCCGCCGACTTCGTTCTTTGAGGAGCGTGGCGGGGGAGCTGAAATATCCCCCGACTTTGCTTTTTGCGCACTCAAAATAAAACGATTTTGTTCGCCCCTTGCCAAGACAGGGTTTTGTGAAAGCGCCATAATCACATCGTCCCTTATAAGACGTTCTATATAGCTTCCAACTTCACACCCCTCGAATATTGCCTGCAGAATTCTACGACATTTATAATCTCAAAGCATTTTACATTCAGAGTTGCGGGTTGCTGGCGGCCGGTTCGAGACCTCAAGTCTTGGCCCGACCGTCGGCAAATTTTTGCGCGTCAACACCCTCGCCGTTACGGACGAGGAAGGTGATACTCCCGTTTGCGCCGCACGAGCCAGCGCGAGACCCACTGTTCCGACGTTGTCCTTGGGCCTTTTCAACACACTGACGATCAAGGTTTGATCTTGATAGGGAGCCCATGCCGCAAGCCGACGTTATACCGGCAGTCTTCGGCGGCGTGCACGCGGCTACAACGGGCAGCGTGATCGGATCGTCTTTGGTATCGAAACAGACTTCCAATTGAGCGACAGCCGCGACCGCGTCTTGGGCACCTATTCGGGCGATCCGGCATTCGTCGGCGGGCAGCCAAACGCTGCAAGCGCAGGGTGTGACGCCAGCCGGTTTGGCCAGTGGGGAAACCTACAAGACGAAATATGACCACGATTTTCATACCGTTCGTGTCGGTTTGAACTACCGGTTTTGATTGGGAGAAAACCTGTTATTTGGGGTCACGGGCGGCAGTTCTGCTTAAGTCGGCGTTCAGCCAAGCCCGGCTTGACTTCGCGAACGCGAACCCCTATTCCCAACGCGTGACTCATCGGGCGCTCATGCTACGAACATGGCGGGGTGCCCGTGATTGTTTTGGATTGCGGGAGTAGCTCAGTTGGTTAGAGCGCCGCCCTGTCACGGCGGAGGTCGCGGGTTCAAGTCCCGTCTCTCGCGCCAATCCATCTTTTTTTTAGAGTTCGAGGCAAGACCGGGGCTGAGGGTCTGAGGCGGTGATTTGCCAGCCCTATGCGGGTCATTGCGATCACTCTTGCCACATGTCGGCTCGCAGCGAGCTTATCCAAGCACCAGCGCTGCTATGACTTTTCGCCCTGTTGCCGCCGCAGCGGCGCTGGGCTACCACCATCGTATGTAGCGGACGGCGTCGATCGCGTCTGGCCACGCGCCTTTTGCGTTGCGGGGCAGCGCATTTGGAGCGACCTCAAGGGTTGCGTTTTTCTAGGGCAAAAGGAACCTGATGACCGATCTCTTCTCGCAATATTTGCCGATCGTCATCTTCATCGGCGTCGCGTTGTTCATCGGCTCGGCTTTGATGCTCGCGCCGTTCCTGATCGCGGTCAACAATCCCGATCCTGAGAAAGTGTCAGCCTACGAGTGCGGGTTCGCGGCTTTCGATGACGCGCGCATGAAGTTCGACGTGCGCTTCTATCTGGTCTCGATCCTGTTCATTATTTTCGATCTCGAAATCGCGTTCCTGTTTCCCTGGGCGGTGGCATTCAAGGACGTTGGCGATTTCGGGTTCTGGTCGATGATGGTCTTCCTCGGCGTGCTCACAATCGGGTTCATTTACGAATGGCGGAAAGGCGCGCTGGAATGGGAATGATGCGGGACGACAACGCTCTCTTTGACCGCGTGTTCGAGAAGGCCCGCGAGGGTGCGGCGGGGGCTGCAAAAAGTGCCGGCGGCATCATCAGACCCGATGACCCATTTATCGGCAGCGTCAACGATGAGCTGGCGGATAAAGGTTTCCTCGTCACCACGACGGACGATTTGATCAACTGGGCGCGCACCGGCTCGCTGATGTGGATGACGTTCGGGCTGGCATGTTGCGCGGTCGAGATGATGCAGGCGTCGATGCCGCGTTATGATCTCGAACGCTTCGGATTTGCGCCGCGCGCGAGCCCGCGCCAATCGGACGTGATGATTGTGGCTGGCACGCTGACCAACAAAATGGCGCCGGCCCTGCGTAAGGTTTACGATCAGATGCCAGAGCCGCGCTATGTGATCTCGATGGGATCATGTGCGAACGGCGGCGGCTATTATCATTATTCGTATGCGGTGGTGCGCGGCTGCGACCGGATCGTACCGGTCGATATTTATGTGCCAGGTTGCCCGCCGACCGCCGAAGCGCTGCTCTACGGCGTGCTGCTGCTGCAAAGAAAAATTCGCCGCACCGGCACGATAGCGAGGTAGCGAAGAGGGGTAGTAGGCAGTTGGCAATGAACCTAGCTGAGATGAGCTACCGCTTGACGCTCAAACTACCGCGCGAGGAAATGTACGGATTGTCTTCGCAGATACGTCGTTCTGCCGGGTCCGTCGCGGCCAATATTGCTGAAGGATATGGACGCGACAACCTAGGGTCCTACGTGCAGCATCTGAAAATTGCCCAAGGCTCACTCAAAGAATTGGAGACCCACGTGATGCTTGGCGAACGCGTGGCCCTGATAGCGAAAGAGATCGCGGGACCTATTCTTGCTAAATCAGAATCAATTGGAAAGATGCTTCGGGCGCTCATCCGATCGTTAGAAGCCACAAAGAAATAGGTCGTCTTCCATGTGCACAGCCCTTACTGCCCACTGCCCATTGCCTACGACACCCGATGGTACGCATGCAGCCCCCACTGCCCACTGCCCACTGCCTACTGCCCTTGTGGTTCCCTCATGACCGACAGACTCGGCAACCTTGGTTCCCACATCGCAAACGTGATGCCCGGCAAATCCGTTGCGGCGCACGTTGAGCGCGGCGAGCTCACGATGACGATTGCTGCGGCCGATATCGCCAACGTGCTGACCCTGCTGCGCGACGATCCCAAATGTCAGTTCGCCGTGCTCATCGACATTTGCGGCGTCGATTATCCCGAGCGCGAGGAGCGCTTCGAGGTCGTCTATCATTTGCTGTCGCCGCGTCTGAACCAGCGCGTTCGCGTCAAGCTTTCGACCGATGAGGCGACGCCGATCGCCAGCGTCAACGACATCTATCCCGCCGCCAACTGGTATGAGCGCGAAGCCTACGACATGTTCGGCATCCGCTTTTCTGGCCACCCCGATTTGCGCCGCCTCCTTACCGACTACGGCTTCCAAGGTTATCCGCTGCGCAAGGATTTTCCGCTCACGGGCTCGGTCGAGGTGCGTTACGACGCTGAACAAAAGCGCGTGGTCTATGAGCCTGTGAAACTCCCGCAAGAATTTCGTAATTTCGATTTCGAAAGCCCGTGGGAAGGCCCGAACTATCCGCTGCCGGGCGACGAAAAGGCGAGCGGCAAGGCTTGAGCGCGTGAGGAGTCAGTGGTGCAAAGACGGGAATCGTAGGTTGGGTCAAGCGTAGCGAAAGCGGAGTGTAGACCCAACATTCAAGACCAATGCTCGCCGAACCAAAGTTGTTGGATCGAGCGCGGAATGAAGTTCGAACACAATCTTAAAAGCCTGGGCCGCGCTTGACGCCAACCTACAAGTGACAACAGCTCATGAAACCAACACTTACACCCGGCGCCAAGACCGAGTTTTCCTACCGCGTGTCGGCGGAGAAGACGGTGCCGCATCTTTATCCGGAAGCGCCTGAGTTCACGCAAATGCCGAAGGTGTTTGCGACCGGCTTCATGGTCGGGCTGATGGAGTGGACGTGCCTGAAGCTGATCGAGCCGCACTTGGACGAAGGCGAGGGGTCGCTCGGCGTGCATATCAACGTGTCGCATCTCGCCGCAACTGTGCCGGGTCAGACCGTGACCGTCGAAGCGGAGTGCACGAAGGTCGAAGGCAAGCGGATTTCGTTTCACGTCAAAGCGCGCGATGAACTCGACGTTATCGGCGAAGGCGAACACGCACGGGTTGTGGTGTCGTGGGAGAAGTTTATTGTACGCGTCAACGACAAGGCAAAACGGGCGCGTGTCGCGCCAATCACGCGTGTGGCCACCTAAGCGCTGCATCCACTGAGCCCCATTTTTGGCGGCAAGCTGAGGAATGACGCAAGCCCTGAACGCGGATCAAACCCTAATCAGCCCTTCGATCCCGGTAATAAGTGCCCCCGGTAACAAATAGGCCCTCGCGCGCGAATAGGATGCGTGGCTAACGGGGCCGCGAACGTCAGGGGCTGTTTTGATATGTCAATGTTCTCGCATCGGCCAAGCCGAATTGTGTGTGCGGTTTTGGCTTTGAGCGCGCTGGCCGCCCTCAGCGGCTGCACCGCTTTCAACACCGGCGGGGGTGGCTATTCGTCACCAGCCCAAAACAACTGGCCAACCCCTCGCGGAAGCTGACGAAAATGGCTATACGAGCGTAAGGCCGCGGTGGCCTTGCCGGGAACGCTTGGACAATGGCTGAGACAGAAATTCGAAACTTCAACATCAACTTCGGGCCTCAGCATCCCGCAGCCCATGGCGTGCTGCGTCTGGTGCTTGAACTCGATGGCGAAGTTGTCGAGCGTGTCGACCCGCACATCGGGCTGCTGCATCGCGGCACCGAAAAGCTGATCGAGCACAAAACCTATCTGCAGGCGATTGGATATTTCGACCGGCTTGATTACGTCGCACCGATGAACCAGGAGCACGCGTTCTGCTTGGCGGCTGAAAAACTTTTAGGGCTGCAAGTGCCGCGCCGCGCGTCCCTCATTCGCGTGCTCTATTCCGAGATCGGCCGCATCCTGTCGCATCTTTTGAACGTCACCACTCAGGCGATGGATGTGGGTGCGCTGACGCCGCCGCTGTGGGGTTTCGAAGAGCGCGAAAAGCTGATGGTGTTTTACGAGCGCGCGTCCGGCTCGCGCATGCACGCCAAATATTTCCGCATGGGCGGTGTACATCAAGACCTGCCCGAGAAGCTGGTCGATGATATCCACGCTTGGATCGATCCGTTTTTGAAAGTCGTCGACGATATCGACCAGCTGCTAACCGAAAACCGCATCTTCAAGCAGCGCAACGTCGACATCGGCGTCGTGTCGTTGGACGACGCATTCGCGTGGGGATTTTCCGGCGTCATGGTGCGCGGATCAGGTGCGGCGTGGGACTTGCGCAAGTCGCAGCCCTACGAGTGCTACTCGGAATTCGATTTCGATATCCCGATCGGCAAAAATGGCGATTGCTATGACCGCTATCTCATCCGCATGCAGGAAATGCGCGAGAGCGCCCGGATCATGCGGGCCTGTTGCGAGAAATTGAAATCAGCGGATGGGCGCGGCCCCCACATCGCCGACGCCAAGAAAGTCGTGCCGCCGACGCGGGGCGAGATGAAGCGCTCGATGGAAGCGCTCATCCACCACTTCAAACTTTACACCGAGGGTTTCCATGTGCCCGCCGGCGAAGTCTACGCTTGTGTCGAGGCGCCCAAAGGCGAGTTCGGCGTGTACCTCGTGGCGGATGGTTCCAACAAGCCGTACCGCTGCAAAATCCGCGCGCCAGGTTTCCCCCATCTCGCCGCCATGGACTTCTTGAACAAGGGCCACATGCTGGCGGATGTGTCAGCGATCTTGGGCTCCATCGACATCGTGTTCGGGGAGATCGATCGGTAGCCCCATCGCAGGCTTGGACGGATCCCGGCCTCCGCCGGGATGACGGTGCGAAGGGCGAGGGCAGTCCAACAGCGACGTCATCCCCGCAGCGGCGGGGATTTGGGTGCCCACCTGGATTGGCGGAAACGCGAGAGCGACAGTTTGCAATCTTGTGGTATCCTCGCTCGATGCGGATTGCGAAAACGGTACTCACATTCTTGAGCGCGTTTGCCGTGACGGCGTTGCCGACGGTTGCCGTGCAGGCTTTTGACTGCGTGGAAACCACTTGCGGTCAGATGCACTCCTGCGCCGAAGCTCATTACAAATTGACGGTTTGCCATCACACCAAGCGAGATGCCGACAGCGATGGCATCCCATGCGAAGAATTATGCGGCAAGGACATGGCGACCTATCTTGCACGCGTCAAAGCGCAAGCTCCCGCTGACGCGCCGGCTGTCGCCAAAGGGAAGTCGGGGCCGGGGCTCGGTTTCGTTGCGCCCGCCGAAGCGGCACCTGTGGCACCATCGGCGAACGCACCCAAATTCTCATGTGCGGGTAAGCGCAAATGCGCTGAGATGAATTCTTGCGACGAGGCCAAATTCTATCTTAACTCATGCGGAGCGAAATCACTCGACGGCGACCACGACGGCGTACCGTGTAACAGCTTGTGCAGGTAGGCGGATTATGCAGATGGTCTCACTGCCACGCTCTTGCTAAAGTTTCTCAGCAACCTTGAAAACTCGCAGTCGATAATAAATTGTTAGCAGTCGAAAACGTCAAACGCTCCGGTTCGGCTTGTAACCTCCGTAGTTCTATCAAGCAGGTTGCGAGTCCAAAGCCATAGTATCAGAAAAACCTTCGTTGTCGGCGGGGGCATCGGTGATGACTGCAATGCCCATGCGAGTTAAGTAGCACGCTGCGCCTCTCCCCTTGGGGAGAGGCCGGCGCGGCCCTCGATTATGTTTGGTCGCGAGGGCATCGATACCGCGCCGGGTGAGGGGGCAGTTATCATCTGCGCATTTGAAGTGACCGCCCCCTCACCCCGACCCTCTCCCGAATGGGAGAGGGAGACGTCCCTCACTCCGCCGCTAGCTTCTTGCTCGGGGGCGACAGTTTGGCAGCGGCGCTCTTTCCTTGTCCGCCTCCGGCGCTTTTCGCTTGCCCGCTTTCAGCACTCTTCGCTTGCCCGCCTCCAGCAGGGCGCCTTGCGAGGAGGTCGCGGAGGTAATGGCCGGTGTAGGAGCCTTTGACTTTGGCAACGTCCTCGGGCGTGCCTTCAGCGACGATTCTGCCGCCGCCGTCGCCGCCTTCCGGGCCGATGTCGATGATCCAATCCGCCGTCTTGATGACTTCCAAATTGTGCTCGATGACGACGACCGTATTGCCGGCGTCGGCGAGCTCGTGCAGCACCTCAAGCAATTTGGCGACGTCGTGGAAATGCAATCCCGTTGTCGGCTCATCGAGAATGTAAAGCGTGCGCCCCGTCGCGCGGCGCGATAATTCTTTCGAGAGTTTGATGCGTTGTGCTTCCCCGCCTGACAGCGTCGTCGCCTGCTGGCCGATGTGGATATACCCCAAGCCGACGCGCGCCAGCGTTTCGAGCTTGTCGCGGATCGATGGCACCGCTTTGAAGAATTCAGCACCCTCTTCGACCGTCATGTCGAGAATATCGGCGATCGACTTATCTTTGAACGTGACCTGCAAGGTTTCGCGATTGTAGCGCTTGCCCTTGCACTCCTCACACGTCACGTACACGTCGGGTAAAAAGTGCATTTCGATTTTGATAACGCCGTCGCCTTGGCATTTTTCGCACCGGCCGCCTTTGACGTTGAACGAAAAGCGCCCGGGCTCGTAACCGCGTGTTTTGGATTCAGGCAGTCCGGCAAACCATTCGCGCATCGGCGTGAACGCCCCGGTGTAGGTCGCAGGGTTCGATCGCGGCGTGCGCCCGATCGGCGATTGATCGATGTCGATGATCTTGTCGAAGTTCTCGATGCCTTCGATTTTGTCGTGCTCGCCGGGATGATCCTTGGCGTTGTTCAAGCGGCGCGCCACAGCCTTGTAGAGCGTGTCGATCAGCAGCGAAGATTTGCCCCCGCCTGAGACACCCGTGATGCAGGTGAAGAGCCCGACCGGGATCGAGGCCGTGACGTTGGCCAAGTTGTTGGCGCGCGCGCCTATCACAGTCAGTGCCTTGCCCTTTTCGGGCTCGCGGCGGTTGCGAGGCACCGAGACTTGGCGGCGGCCGCTCAAGTAATCGCCGGTCAGGCTGGCGGGCGTAGCCATGATGTCTTGCGGCGAGCCTTGCGCGATGATCTCGCCGCCGTGAATGCCGGCACCGGGTCCGATGTCGACGACGTAGTCAGCGCTCATAATCGCGTCCTCGTCGTGTTCGACGACGATGACGGTGTTGCCGATGTCGCGCAGGTGGCGCAGCGTTTCGAGCAGCCTTGCGTTGTCGCGCTGATGCAACCCGATCGAGGGCTCGTCGAGGACGTAGAGCACGCCGGTCAGCCCGGAGCCGATTTGCGACGCGAGCCGGATGCGTTGCGACTCGCCGCCAGACAGCGTGGCGGACGCGCGCGACAACGTCAGGTATTCGAGCCCGACGTCGTCTAAGAATTTCAATCGGTCGCGGATCTCTTTTAAAATGCGCGTCGCGATCTCTGTTTGCTGTTTTGTAAATGTCTCTGGCACGTCGGCGAACCACACGTTGGCGGCCTTGATCGACAGTTCGCCAACCTCGCCGATGTGCTTGAGCCCGACCTTAACGGCGAGCGCTTGCGGTTTCAGGCGGTAGCCATTGCAAGCCTCGCACGGGTGGGCGGCTTGAAAGCGCGACAGTTCTTCGCGCACCCAATCGCTGTCGGTTTCTTTCCAGCGCCGTTGGATGTTGCCGATGACGCCTTCGAACGGTTTCACGGTTTTATAATTGCGCGTGCCGTCCCAGTAGGTGAACTCAATGTCCTCATCGCCTGAGCCGTAAAGCAGTGCGAGCTGGACGTGCTTGGGTAATTTGTTCCACGCTGTTTTGAGCGAGACTTTGTAGTGCTTGGTCAGAGCCTCGAGCGTTTGCTCATAATAGGGCGAGGTGACGCCGGTTTTTGCCCACGGATATATCGCGCCCTCGGAGAGGGACAATTCAGGCTGCGGCACAACGAGATCTGGTTCGAAGCGCAATTCGGTTCCGAGCCCATCGCACGTTGGGCACGCGCCAGCGGGAGCGTTGAACGAAAACAGGCGCGGCTCGATTTCGTCAATCGTGAAGCCAGAGACGGGGCAGGCAAAGCGCGCCGAGAACACGATCCGCTCGTGCGTTTCGTTTTTGTTGCGCAGGACTTCTTTGTCCTCCCCCCTCACCCCAGCCTGCCCCCTCACCCCGTCCCTCTCCCCAAGGGGAGAGGGGGTTTCGTTTCTGTCCCCACTCCCCTTGGGGAGAGGGTGGGGGGGCCGTAATGGCTTGTCGACGTATTCGGTGATGGCCAGTCCGTCAGACAATTTTAGCGCTTGCTCGAAACTGTCGGCGAGGCGGGTGCCGAGATCTTTTTTCACCACGATGCGGTCGACGACGACGTCGATGTCGTGTTTGAATTTTTTGTCGAGCTTGGGCGCGTCGCCGATCTCGTAGACCGTGCCGTTAATTTTGACGCGCTGATAGCCCTTCTTCTGCCACTCGGCGAGTTCCCGGCGATACTCACCCTTGCGGCCGCGCACGACGGGCGACAACAGCAACAGCCGCGTTCCCTCGGGCAGCGCCAAGACGCGGTCGACCATTTGCGAGACGGTCTGGCTTTCGATCGGCAATCCGGTCGCGGGCGAATAAGGAACGCCGACGCGCGCAAACAGCAAACGCAAGTAGTCGTAAATCTCGGTGACCGTGCCGACCGTCGAGCGCGGGTTCTTGCTTGTTGTTTTCTGCTCGATGGAGATCGCGGGCGATAAGCCGTCGATGTGATCGACATCGGGCTTTTGCATCATCTCGAGAAACTGGCGGGCATAAGCGCTCAAGCTCTCGACGTAGCGGCGCTGGCCCTCGGCGTAGATCGTGTCGAAGGCGAGCGAAGATTTGCCCGAACCCGACAATCCGGTGAACACGACGAGCGCGTCGCGCGGGATCTCGAGATCGACATTCTTGAGATTGTGCTCGCGCGCTCCACGCACGTGAATGCTTTTGTGGGCTCCGCCCACGTGCGTCGTCTTCATCAGGTCGGAGCCGGGGCGGGGCTTCTGAGCGGCCGTCTTTTTCGCAGGGTTTTTCATGCAGGACTATTTAGTTGAGCCCAGCCCTCCCGGCAATGCGGCGGGGTGGGATGCGTTGCTCTCCCGTCGCCGATTTCACGCCGCTTTGGCCCGTTTGCGGCGGGACTTGGTTGACGCCGGCTTGGATAAGTCCATCGACAACCTAATGCCGAGCGCCTTGGTGACGCCGAGCAGGGTGGTCAGGCGCGGGTCGCCCTTGGTGCTGAGAGACTTGTAAAGTGCTTCGCGGGTGATACCGGCGCCGTTCGCGACTTCCGCCATGCCGCGCGCGCGGGCAATGACGCCAAGAGCCGCCGAAATGTATCCAGCATCGCCGCTGTCGATGGCGTCCACCAGGAGTTCGGCTTGGGCTTTATGAGTGCCAAGATAGCGGGCCGCGTCGAAGGGTGTCGTTTTCAAGGTCATCGCTTGTTGTCCTTCAAGTTTTGGTCATCGCCTTGGCGGCTTGAATATCGCGAGATCGTGAAGACTTGTCGCCGCCGCAGAGCAGCACGATGACGACTTTTACGCGCTTGATAAAATACATTCGGTAACCGGGGCCGTAATCGATACGCAATTCGCTGACGCCCGAGCCGACCGTTTTTGTATCTCCGAAGAGTCCGGCTTGCAGACGCACGATACGTTGTGCGATCCGCTCCTTGGCACGATTGTCCCGCAGGCCATCTAGCCAAGCAGCAAAGGCTTCTGTCTGGCGAACTTCGATCACGTGTAATTTATATATTACAATACGTCCAGTGTCAAGCTACGGTATTGCGACCGGCGTTTGCAGTCCAGCGAATCGCGGCGGATTTCTTTCAGCGCTCGCAGGGCCGCGCTTCCGATGCTTTCGTTTGTAGAAAATCGGCGCCTCCGATCACCAATCTCCCCACAGATGCGTTGTGCCTGATCTTGTTGCGGGGTTCGATATAGGCTAGCTGCACTAAGGGGACGGGGATCGGGGGCGGCGTGGCCAATCCATATATTGACGCTTTGGCTGGCACGTCGTGGCTGAGCGCGGGCTTTGACAATCACATCACGTACACGTTCGACAATACAGGCTCCGGTGGTGGCTGGAGCGCTGCCTATAAGGCTGGGTATACGGCCGCGCTGCAAAGCTGGGCCAATGTCGCCAACCTGTCGATCGAAGAAACGATTTTCAGTCCGAAGTTGGTCGAAACGCTCTGGACCGCATCCTCCTTTCCGCTCGATTCGCGCGGCGCCGTTGCTACGCACGACTTCCCCAATGCCTCTGGAACGGCGGCGGGGCACTTTCTCGCCAACGACCCCCTCAACGCCTACGGTCTAGGTCCAGCCAACCCGGCACCGGGCACCTTTAACTTCCAAACGTTCGTGCACGAAATCGGTCATGGGCTCGGACTGGCCCACCCCCACGACACAGGCCAGGGAACCTCTGTGTTCCCTGGCGTGTCGTCGCCTTACGACGTTGGGAATTTCGGTCTCAATCAATCGATCTACACGGTAATGTCTTACAATCAGGCATCCGGATCGACCGTTGGGGCGGGGAATGTCGCCGGGCCGATGGCGTTCGATATCGCAGCCATCCAGCAGCTTTACGGCGTCAATACCACCTTCATGGCTGGCGATAATATCTATCAACTCGATGGGGTCGCCGGCAACACGCACCAGTGGCTGTGCCTGTGGGACGCGGGCGGCGATGATGAGATCCGCTTCGGCGGCGCGGGCGCAGCACACATCGATCTGCGCGCCGCGACGTTGCAGCCAGAAGTTGGCGGCGGTGGTTTTGCCAGCACAGTTCAGGGCCAAGCCGGCGGCTACACCATCGCCAACGGCGTGATCATCGAAAATGCGAGCGGAGGCAGCGGCAACGATACGATCATCGGCAACGCGGCGGATAACAGGCTCGACGGTGGTAGGGGCGCCGACGCGCTCGCTGGCGGCGCTGGCAACGATACTTATGTTATCGACAATGCGAGCGATACGATCAGCGAAAATGCCAATGGCGGATTGGACATTGTCCGGACGTCGGTCAGCCGTACCTTGGAAGTCAACGTCGAAAACCTCGTGCTGACAGGTGCGGGTGCTATCGATGGCACAGGCAATGCCGGCGTCAACGCGATCACGGGCAATGCGGGCGCTAATATTCTGGACGGGCAGGGCGGTGCCGATCAGCTTCTCGGCGGCGCTGGCGACGATATCTACGTCGTCGATAATCCTGGCGACGTCGTGATCGAGTTTCAAGGGCATGGCCGGGACCAAGTGTTGTCGTCGATCAGCTTTTCGATCGATTTGATCGCCGATGTCGAAGATATCGTTCTGACCGGCGCCGCCAATATCAATGCAACCGGTAATTTCCGCGACAATCATTTAACAGGTAACGCAGGCGTCAACATTCTAAGCGGCGGTGGCGGCAACGACATTTACGACCTTAGCGTCGGCGATCTCGTGATTGAGAACGCGGGCGAAGGCATAGACAAAGAAGTGTCTGCGACGGCGAGCTTCGTGCTGTCCGGCAATGTCGAGTTCGGCGAGCTTCAGGGCCTGGGCAACCTCAATCTCACCGGCAACGAACTTGACAATACGTTGCGCGGCAACGCCGGCTGGAACACTCTGAGCGGTGGTGGTGGAACGGACGTTCTCATCGGCGGCGGCGGCAACGACCGGTTCTATGGAGGTGCTGCCAACGACACGCTCAACGGCGGCCTTGGGCGCGACGTCATGTCGGGCGGTCAGGGCCACGATGTCTTCGTTTTTGCCCGCATCGCCGACAGCGGTAAGGCGCCAGCGACGCGCGACACGATCTCAGATTTCAAGCATGGCGAAGACAGGATTGATCTGCATGCCATTGACGCGGTAGCCGGCACGATCAAGAACGATGCTTTCAAGTTCATCGGGGCGGCGGGTTTTCACAACATTAAGGGCGAGCTTCACGCCTTCAAGATCAATCTGCTAAGCACCGCGCACGATGTCACCATCATCGAGGGCGACACCAACGGCGATGGCGCGGCCGATTTCCAGATCGCATTGAAAGGCCTGATCGGCTTAACGAAAGCAGATTTCATTCTCTAAATGAAACAGTCGGCAGCATTCCTTTTGAAAAAATGAAGGCTGTTGCCGAGCATTTTATCCATCTTACAAACGATATCTAGAGGACTCAACGCTAACCTCATCTCGGGGCGTTAGTGGAGCGTTGAGTACGATGGGCATCTTGTGCCGGACGACCGATTTCGGTTTGAATTTGGCTGACAACGCGATCGCAAATGCGAGGGCGTTATCATGAAGACGTCCTTCACTTACGATCAAGCCGCCGATCGCATTGCAACCGTCGGCTGGGCGAATGCCGCCGCCGTGCCGGTCACGTTCGGGTTTCGCGCCAGTGACGCGACCGATCCAGGCTTTGCGCAATTTTCATCGGGACTGATAGATGTCACCGTCCAGGCGTTGGCACTTTGGTCAGACGTCGCCAACATCAAATTTGAGCGTGTCGGCAGCGGCAACTCTGGCTCTGGTGCCTACACCAATAACGCCACGATACTATTTGCCGGCGATACCGACAGCGGCGGTTATGGCTGGACGTATTTCCCAGGCGACCGTGCGGCCTCGAGCATCGATGGCAACGTTTATCTCAACACGTCGCCAGGGAATTTCGTCGATCTATCGAAGGGCAGCTACGAGGTCTTGGCTGTGATCCACGAGATCGGCCACGCCCTAGGCCTCGATCATCCAGGCGACTACAACGGCGGCAATCCGTCCTACTTATACGATGCGCAATACCTGCAAGACAGCCGCCAATACACGGTGATGAGTTACTTCGATGCCGAAGAGACCGGCGCGGTTCACGGCTCGAATTATGCCGTAACGCCGTTGCTGCACGATATCGCGGCCGTCCAGAAACTCTACGGCGCCAGCACCACGACGCGCACCGGCGACACGGTTTATGGCTTCAACTCCAACGCCGACCGCCAGCAATTTCATATCGCGGCCGACTCAGAGCAAGTGGTGTTTGCAATCTGGGATGCCGGCGGCAACGACACGATCGACTTTTCCGGCTACGCGCAAAACGATGTCATCAATCTCAATGCGGAAAGCTTTTCCGATGCAGGCGGACTGAAAGCCAACGTCTCGATTGCGCGCGGCGCGGTCATCGAAAATGCCATCGGCGGCAGCGGCAACGACATGATCGTCGGCAATGCGGTTGCCAACAATCTATCTGGCGGCGGCGGCAGCGACGATTTGAAAGGCGGGGCTGGCAACGACCATATCAATGGCGGCGCTGGCAGCGATACGCTCGAGCTGCGTGGCAATAAAGCCGATTACACGTTCTGGCTGGCAGCTGACGGCAACGTCATTGTCGGCGATCATATCTCGGGCCGCGACGGCTACGACACGCTGAACAGCGTCGAAGGCGCACATTTCGCGGACGGCACCTTCGTCGTTTCTTTGCTCATCACAACCGGTGCCCCGCCTGACCCTGCAACATGGGGCACGCCAACCACGGGAACTGGCGGGGGCGGCACGCCGACCACGACCACGACTTACGGTGATGACAACACCGTGATTGGGACGACGACGGGTGACAGCTGCGTGGGCGGCGATGGCGATGACTATTTGTATGGTCTTGCAGGCCGCGACACGCTCGATGGCGGCGCAGGGTACGACGTGCTCGTGGGCGGGCGCGGCAAAGACTATCTGACCGGCGGCGCAGACGGCGACGTGTTCGAATTCGATCGCCTGAACGAAACCGGCCGAACGGCTGCAACGCGCGACGTGATTACAGACTTCAACCGCCATGACGACATCATCTATCTGTATACCATCGATGCTGTTGCAGGTCAGGCAGGCGATCAGAGCTTCACGTTTATCGGCCGTCAAGCGTTCCATCATGTCGCTGGCGAGCTGCACACGGTGCGTTACAACCCAGCTGGCACCGCCCACGACATGACGATCGTCGAGGGCGACACCAACGGCGACGGCCGCGCCGACTTCCAGATCGAGCTCAAAGGTTTGTTTGCTTTGAACAAGGCCGATTTTATCCTGTAGTTTGATGGAAGCATCGCGCCCAGCCGGCTGGTTCCGGGGGCGCAAGGGTCTGACCAGGGGACGGCCGGTGTCGGCCGCGATCCTGAACGCTCCGTGAACCGCGCGCTCAAGCGCCGTTCAAGCGCTATCTCTATATTCCGGCCACAGATCCCGGTTATAGTGAGCGAACCAATCCCATGAACTTCGCCAGCGCGGTGTTTGCAGAGGCCTATCCCATGACAGATCAAATGAAGTCGTCGAAACTATCGGCCATCGCCGAGACCGGCGGCAAAGCCGTCAATCACACGGTGCCGCTCGTTCGCGCCGCCGTCTTGGCAGTGTCGGTGGCGGCCGCCATCCCGACCGCGCAAAATCTCTATTACGCCTGGAAGCACGATGTGCCTTTTAATCAGGTGCAACATCGCTTGTCGCAAGCCGGGTTGTGGGAGAAGAACTACGATTGCAAGATCGATTATCGCCCGTTGCAGGCCAGCTCGGCCACCAAGGTCGATGTCGGCTCGTGCGCCAAGACCGGCGATATCTCGATCAAGATTTCGGGTGCCAAAGGGCAAACCAACTACGAGTGGATTGCGTTTGAGCAGTTGCCCAAGCCGTCAGCGCAGAGCGCCGGGCTATTCGGGCTGATCATCAGTCAGGCCCTGGCTGAAGACTTGGCCAAGTCCACGTCGTCTGCCGCTGCCATTGTCGTAGCGGATGCCGCGACCGAAGTGATGTGCCAAGCCAAACACAAAGACACGGTCGTACGGGTCGTCAAGGAGGCGGGAAAATGCTTCCGTGAGACGGTGTCCTTGTTCAAGGGCTCGGTTGAAAAGCGCGACGAAGTGGCTTGCGATAAAGCCTGCCCGATACCGCAATGATCGGCTAAGTACTTCCGACAACATTGAATTTTTTGTAGCGGCGGCCGAGAAATTCTGGCCGCCGCTGTTTTTTCCATTGCAAAAGATTGTTGTCTTACAAATCCGGGCATGGACTCGCGGGTTTGCCCCGTATACTGAATACGCCACCAAGCTTCGGGTGCTCAAGAAAGTGGTGCCGGTGAAGCTAGTTTTGCGGGCGGGGGAATTCAGAATATGACAATAACACTCAATGTTTTGACTGCGGCAGGCTTGGCGCGCAACATAGGCAATAGCTTCGAGAGCTATTTGGTCCGCGCCAACGGCGCAGATCACAAGACGGCGCACGGGCTGACAGTGCTCGATCCGGCGGATCACGTCACCATAGATTTGATTGGGTCGGGGTTTACTTATGATGCCGCCCGCCATGTGACTGCGGGGTCGATCACGAAGTTCGTGCTCCATAAAAATGGCGCCGCCGTATTCGACGCCAAGGTTAGCCATCCGATTGATGTCGTAGCCTTTAAGACAGCGATCGAAACTGCGCACGACATCGGTGACTACTCGCAGCTCGACAACCTTCTATCCGACACGCCATTTATTTTTCATGGCGGCGCGGGACCGGATTCGTCGTCCAGAAGCGGCGGCAATGATCGGCTATTTGGCAATGGCGGTAATGATTTTTTAGCCGGTGCCGATGGCAACGATACCCTCTACGGTGGTGATGGCAATGACGTCCTGATTGGCGGCAATGGTGCCGATCGCATCACCGGCGGAGCGGGTGCCGACAAATTCCGTTTTGATAGCGGCAGCGATTTCGGTGTTGGAGCTGGCAACCGCGACGTGATTTCCGATTTCCATCATGCAGAACATGACCGGATTGTCTTGAACGGCGTCGATGCCAATCAACCGTTGGTCGGCAATCAGGCCTTCCATTTCATCAAGACGGCTGCGTTCCACAATGTTGCGGGAGAGCTGCGTTTTGAAAAACACAATCTGGCCGGCACCGCCCACGACTTTACCCTCGTCGAAGGCGATACCAATGGCGATGGCATCGCTGACATCCAAATCGAACTCAAAGGACTGATCAATTTGGTCAAGGGTGATTTCGTTTTGTGAGCGTATTGCCCCGATCACATTTTCATATTTGTGCGCGGAGTGACTTGACGCTGCCCGATATGAGGTCCACACTTTAAACTGTGAAGCCGACGCCGCCGTTGCAATGTGCAGGATGGATCCCGGCCATCAGGGCCGCTAAACCCCAGCACTTCACGGTCGCACCTTTGGGTATCGTACCATCGGGTTGAGAGCAAGGCTTCACAGCGTTGAAACAGACGAAGGAGGAAGAAGGATGACTCCACCAGGTCAGACATTCGGACCTAGTCTTGAAACGAGGTTGCGGCTTGATTAGCACATTAGCAATTTTGTCTACTCTCGCCTCGGCCGCCAGCTTTACAATTTGGACCCTTCACGCGAGGGCGGCAACCCAACAAGGTTCGCCAGAGCCTCGAATATACGCCCGGTTTTATCCCGGGCAGACCATCGAAGGTAAAATGAACCCCGCGCGCATCTGAAGGATGCGGCGGGGTTTTCGTTTGTGCGGACGGGGTTTTTATTTGAGCGGCTTAGGCGCTTAGACCAAGTTCATCGGTTGCAGCATCGGCCGATCGAACCCCGTCCTCAAACTTTGGCAGCAGATCCGCCGCTGGACATTTCAGGAAACCATCGGGCCATGCCGCGATCGCGATAGGCGACGAGGTTCTGGTGGCTTCGCGCCGACGCGATGATCGGTGTTTCAAAATGCGCGCACAGCGCACTGGCCACGAAGGCAAAGACCGCCGCGTCGGCAGCATGCGGTTCTGCGCCCAGCAAAAATGGCTGGTCTGCAAGCTGGGTGGCGATTGCATCGAGATCGCGGGCGGCAAGCATTTCGATCTCGGCTCTGCTGTGGCGTCCAAAGCCCTGGCCGCGCAACGTGCGCCGCACGCCAGCGCGGATGCGATTGATGACGATGGGGCGAATGAATGCGGGTGCAGCGTCAAAGAAGCTACGCGGCCCCCGATTGAAGTTTGCGTCATCCATCCAGCGCGCGTCGACGATGGCCCAGTAGAGATGATCTTCGCACATCTTCTCGAACGCCCAGCCGAGGCCGCGCTGCTGTGGGGTCAATTGCTTGTCGAAGTCGACGCCATACCTTTGTTCGAGGTGAAAGCGGATGAACGTACTGTCGCCGATGATCGTGCCGTCGTCGTCGATGTAGGGAAGCTTGCCCTTGGGAGCTTTGCGCAAGCCGGATGGGTCAGCTTTGAAGGGCAAGCCGCTCATCTTCAACAGTACGAGGGCTTTGATCACGAACGGGCTTGCATCGGGCATGCCCAGTCTTGGACCGAAGGTGTGCAGGGTGATCAATTGCAGCCTCAAGCATTGCGCGCGGAAGCTTGGATCGTAGCACGAAACTGCGCGGTGCTGGCCGCGCCGAAACCGGTGAGGGCAGTAGGCGCAGCGCATCGACGCAGATGAGATACGGCCAGGGGCTCTGGAGCCTTATTCGCTGTATTCGGCTCCAACCCTCCGCGAAGGGTTTTCCCCGCTCGAACCCCTGGCATGGGGCGATTATGCCGGATCAATTCGCATATGCAATACGAGTGTGGTGCGATGCGGCCGATTGCTGGTGAGCGGGCCATGCTCACCACCGGCACAAGCTGAAAAAGCAAGGGCCTGGCAGAATTCTCGTGGCGAGCGAGACACAATGCGCCGTCAACTTCTAAAATTAAAAAAACGACGCGACGCGATGCGGTCGCGTTAGCTCACGCAAGCCTCGCCAACATCAGCCGGCGTGATTGGTGACAGCGACAAACGTATCGTCGTTTTGACAGCGGCGCTCGTGCATCAGGAAATCGTAATAGCCGCAGCGGCGTGCGCTGCCGGGATAATCCCGGCAGGCAGCGGGGCGCGCTTTGTAGATTGTGCAGCGGCGTTCTTTGGTGTCGAAGAACCGGCAAATTTTACCGAAATACTCGTCCTTCTTGCGCCGCATCAGATACTTGTGGCCGTAGGCGGCGCGGGTGAATTTTTTCTGCGCGACTTCGGGCGAAAGGTCGTGGTGTTTGGCGAGCCGGTCGACGTCGCGTTTGGTGAGCGCGATGACGGGATAGGAGCAGCAATAGCCCGGGCAATTTGAACAGTCGTAACTGGCCATGTGGCTGAGCCGTGCTTTCGGTTGGAACAGGTTCCTGCAACCTATCGCATGAGCTGAGCGCAGGCTCTAGTCAAGAGCGGCCTCGCGCGCCGAACTCGGGCACTGGAGCGCGTGCTGCGTTCTTGCGGAATAGAGTCCGCACTCCCAGCGAGTGGTGTGATAGCGCCAGTAGCGCTGTCACCGATTCGCCAGCGAAACGTCGTCGAGCCCTGCGCGTTTGGCCAATCAGAACCGGCTCGCCAATGTCGTCGTGCCGAATGTAAAATTGGCGCTTGAAAAGACTGAGTGGCAGTCTTATATTAGAACATTAGACGAACAAACATGGAATATGTAGTCTGAAATTGAGCGCTGCAGGTCCTGAGGGTCGAATTGCGTGGACAAGCGTTATCAGGACTTCGGGCTCAGGCCTCGCAGTCTAGAATGACCTGAAGCAAGATTCGGGCGCCGGTGTTGGCGTCTGTTGGAGTCTGTGGAGATTGCGGGCTGGACGCGGACGAGCCGCCAACAGTCCCGGACAAAGGGAGTGATGCACATGGCCGGTTCTGTGAACAAAGTGATCTTGGTAGGCAACGTCGGCAAAGATCCCGAAATCCGCCGCACGCAGGATGGCCGCCCGATCGCCAACCTCAGCTTGGCGACGAGCGAATCCTGGCGCGATAAGGCCACCGGCGAGAAGAAAGAAAAGACGGAGTGGCACCGCGTCGTCATCTTCAACGAGAACCTTTGCAAGGTCGTCGAGCAGTACGTCAAGAAGGGCTCAAAGCTCTACATCGAGGGCGCTCTGCAAACCCGCAAATGGACCGACCAGAGCGGCGCTGAAAAATATTCGACCGAAATCGTGCTGCAAGGCTTCAACGGTTCGCTGACCATGCTCGATGGCGCGAGTGGCGGTCGCGGCGCGGGTGCTGGCATGCAGGAAAGCGGTCAAGCCGATTACGGCGGCATGGACAGCGGCGGCTTCGGCTCTTCGTCTGGCGGATCGTCGTCTGGCGGATCGTCAGGCGGCTATTCGGAGCCCAAGCGTGCCGCCGGTAAAAGCGGCAGCGCATCCGGTGGTGGCGGCTCGAAGGGCGGCTTCGACAAAGCGCTCGACGACGAGATCCCGTTCTAACCGTTCAGTCGAGTGCGCATGCAAGATCGCGACGCTGGTTGGATGTCTCCGACAGGCGTCGCGTTTCTAATTTGCGCTCGACAGTTTAGTTCTTCGCGCCAGCTGATAGCGCCTTGGTGCGCGCGGCCTGTTCGGCCGCTTCAGACGTGTGTGCTTCCTCAGATTGCACCTCGATAAACAGGTGCCGTACTTCCGGATACCGCGTCTTGATCGCGCGCTCCAAACGGGCGGTCACCAGCTCGACGGTCTCGGCCGTCTCGCGGTTCTGAAAGTCGACACTCGCCGCCACCAGAACATCCTCCGGCCCCAAGTGCATGGTTGTGATCTCGTTAATCAGCCGGATCGGTTTTTTATCGCCCATTTCGGTGGCGATGATCGTGCGCAGGCCGGCCAGCGTCTCGCCGTTCACCGCTTCGCCGACAATCAATGATTTGATTTCGGTTGCGAGAAACACGGCACTCGTTGCCAGTACGAGCCCGATCAGAATAGAGGCGATGCCGTCGGCCGCTTCAATGCCGCCGAGATGGCTGATCATCACGCCGACGAGCGCAATGCCCAAGCCGACGAGCGCCGCCACATCTTCCAGTACGATGGCGAATAAGCTCGGGTCTTTGGAGGATCGGAGCGCTGCAACGATGCCGCGCGAACCGGTGCGCCGAGCATTGAATTCGCCGAGCGCGTTGTAAGTTGAAATGCCTTCCAGAACGAGCGACACGCCCAACACCGCGTAGAGCACCATCGGCGCGTAGATCGGATGCGGATGCAAAATCTTGTCGATGCCCTCGTAGATGGCGACGCCAGAGCCCAGCGAAAAAAGCAAAATGGCGACGACAAAACTCCAGAAGTAAATCTCCATCGAGTAGCCGAACGGATGGCAATCGTCTGGCGGGCGCTGCGAGCGCTTGAGGCCGACTAAAAGAAGCACCTGATTGCAGGTATCGACGAGGGAATGGATGGCTTCCGACAGCATCGCTGACGATTGCGTCCAGGCAGCGGCTGCGAACTTTGCCAGAGCGATGCCGAAGTTGCAGCCAAGCGCCACCATGACAACAGCCGTCGATCGGCCTTTTTGCGACACGTGTTTATCCCATTTGCTAGTGCGCCCCCGTTTGCCAGTGCGCCACCGCTGCGATCTCGATGGATTTGAGTCGCTTCAAGCCTCACTCTAGCGTGGCACGCCGATTGAGCAACGCTAGCGCTCAGCTGACGCGGTCAAAATTAAAAAAGGCCCGCCAGGCATTTCGCCGACGGGCCTTTTCGATGAGTTATCGTCACTAGCTTATGGCTTTGGGTCCGCTGGCTTGGCATCGGCGGGCTTGGCGGCTTCTTTGGCTTTGTCGACGGCAGCCTTGGCCGCTTCCTTAGCCTTGTCCATCGCTTCGCCAGCTTCTTTCTTGGCTTTGTCGAGTGCGTCGCTGGCCTGCTGTTTGGCCTTATCCAAAGCGGGTCCGGCTTTTTCCTTAGCGGCGTCGTAGCCCTCCTTGGCTGTGGCCGACGACTTATCCTTAAGCTCCTGGCCCTTTTCGACGGCGCGCTGCATCCAGCCCTTCGGCGGGTTGGCGCGCTTGTAGGCTGGAGCGGCGGTCAAAGCGTCCTTGGTGGCCGAGGGCATGACGACATTCATTTTGCCATCGGTGACTTCAAGGCCGAGCGACTTGGTGGTGACCGCGACTTTCTTTTCGCCGATACCAAGAAATCCGCCAACGCCCATGATGGCGCCGACGACTTGGCCGTCGCTGTTGAGAATGAGATCTTCGATATCGCCGATGATCTTGCCATCGGGGCCGGTCACCTTGGCGCCGAGCAAACGGTCTTTGGCGAGGTATTCGGTCAACTTTTGTTCGGCGATGAAGTTGTCGCCGGGTGCGGCAGCGGTCTCGGCGAACGCTGGAAGTGCGCCAGCGAGAAGCGCGGCTAAAGCGATGCTGAGTGTGGTCTTCATCATGTTCCATATCCCTTAAAGGCGAAGCGGTCGCGGATGACGCGATCGCAGTGTGCCGCAGCCGTCTTGAGAAGTCATAATAAACAACTGGCGGTCAGCGCGCGGTTTAGAGCGCGACTATGACCGGAGCAAGTCATATTTGAGCGGCCGTCAGCGATCCGGCGCCGACCCTCCAAAATGTTGATTTTGTTGCTGTAAAATTTGGGGAGAAGCCCCCGTGGCACGGTGCCGCTGGGTTGCCGGAGGGCGCCGCAATCGGGTAAGTTATCGTGCTCCATCATCGCGAGGTTTTAGCGGCGCTGACAGCGCGCATATGACCCGCAGTCCAATCGAAAGAAGTACCCCTTGGCCGACCGCAGCGACGACGATAAGCCGACCGGCCGCGAGCCAAACGATATCCGGCCGATCTCGATCTCCGAGGAGATGAAGCGCTCGTATCTCGATTACGCCATGAGCGTTATCATTTCGCGCGCGCTGCCCGACATTCGCGATGGTCTGAAGCCCGTACATCGCCGAATTCTCTACGCTATGGATCGCCTCGGGCTCGCCTTCAACAAAAAACATATCAAGTCGGCCAAGGTTGTCGGCGACGTGATGGGCGACTTCCATCCGCACGGCAACTTGGCGATTTACGATGCGCTCGTGCGCATGGCGCAGGATTTTTCGCTGCGCGTGCCGCTGGTCGATGGCCAGGGCAATTTCGGTTCGATCGATGGCGACCCGCCCGCCGCCGAGCGCTACACGGAATCGCGGCTGACGAAAATTTCGATGTTTCTCCTTGATGATCTCGGCAACGAAACCGTCGACTTCAAACCCAACTACGACGACCGCTTGCAAGAGCCTTGCGTTCTGCCGGCCAAGTTTCCAAACCTGCTGGTCAACGGCGCGGGCGGCATAGCCGTCGGCATGGCGACGAACATTCCGCCCCACAATTTGGGCGAGGTGATCGATGCGTGCCTGGCTGAACTCGACAATCCCGAAATCACCATCGACGAGCTCTGCCAGATCGTAACGGGGCCGGATTTTCCAACGGCGGGTATCATCTTAGGGCGCGGTGGCATTCTCTCGGCCTATCATAAGGCACGCGGCTCGATCATCATGCGGGCGCGCGTCAAAGTCGAGAACATCCGCAAAGACCGCGAGGCGCTGATCGTCACCGAGATCCCCTATCAGGTGAACAAACGCGTTCTGATCGAAAAAATCGCCGACCTCGTGCGCGACAAGCGCATCGAGGGTATTTCTGACTTGTGGGATGAGAGCAACCGCGAAGGCATTCGCATCGTCATCGAATTAAAGCGCGATGCGGTCGCCGACGTCGTGTTGAACAACCTCTACAAGTATTCGGACCTGCAGACGACGTTTGGTGCCAACATTCTGGCGATCAACGGCGGGCGGCCCGAAAGTCTGACGCTGCGCGACATGATTTGCGCGTTTACAGCGTTCCGCCAAGAGGTCGTGACGAAGCGCGTCAAGCATCAGTTGACGAAGGCGCGCGAGCGAGCACACGTTCTCGTGGGTCTGGCAATTGCTGTCGCCAACATCGACGAAGTCATCAAGCTGATTAGGTTCTCCGCGTCGCCCGCCGACGCCAAAGAGCAGTTGATGGCGCGCGACTGGCCGGCCAAAGACATGGCGCCGCTGATCGAATTGATCGCCGATCCGCGCCACAAGCTGTCGGAGACTGGAAGCTACCGGCTGTCGGAAGAGCAGGCGAAAGCGATCCTAGATTTGCGTCTGGCCCGCCTGACGGCGCTGGGCCGCGACGAGATCGCCGAAGAGTTGAATAAGATCGCTCTCGAAATCAAAGAATTTTTGTCGATCCTGGCGTCGCGCGCGCGCGTCGTCGAAATCATCAAGAACGAACTGACCGCAATCCGCGCCGAATTCGCGACGCCGCGTAAGACTGAGATCGTCGACATCGAGGGCGAAGTCGAGGACGAAGACCTTATTCAGCGCGAAGAGTGTGTCGTCACGGTGAGCTTGAAAGGCTATATCAAGCGCGTTCCGCTCGCGGCTTACCGAGCGCAAAAGCGTGGCGGCAAAGGCCGCTCCGGCATGGCGACGCGCGAGGAAGATTTCGTCACGCAGTTGTTTGTGACCTCGACGCACACGCCGGTGCTGTTCTTCTCGTCGCGCGGCATGTGTTACCGCATGAAGGTTTGGCGTCTGCCGTCGGCATCGCCGCAATCGCCGGGCAAGGCCCTGATCAATCTGCTGCCGATGGAGACGGATGAGGCGATCACGTCGATCCTGCCGTTGCCGGAGGATAGTGCCACCTGGGGCGATCTGGAACTGATCTTTGCTACGCGTTCGGGCAACGTCCGGCGCAACGCGCTTTCTGACTTCGAAAACATCAATCGCAACGGCAAGATTGCGATGAAGCTCGATGACGGCGACAAGATCGTGCAAGTCTCCATCGCTCATCCCGACGACGATGTGCTGCTAACGACCGCGCAGGGGCAGTGCACGCGCTTCTTGATCAAGGACGGCGTGCGGTTGTTCAAGGGCCGCGATTCGGATGGCGTGCGCGGCATCCGTCTCGAAGAGGGCGACGAAGTAATCTCGATGGCGATCCTCGGCCACGTCGAGGCAACGGCCGACGAGCGTGCGGCGTATTTAAAGCAAGCGTCAGCGCTGCGCCGGTCGGACGATGCTGAAGACGCGGAGATCGTCGCCGTTACAGACGCCGAACCAGAGGACGGCCCGAGCGCGGATGTGTCTTTGAGCCCAGAGAAATTCGCCGAGATGCAGGGTCGGGAGGAATTCGTTCTGACCGTTTCAAACAAAGGTTACGGCAAGCGATCCTCGTCTTATGAATACCGCACCTCGGGGCGCGGCGGCAAAGGCATCGTCGCGATGGTCGTCAACGATCGCAACGGCCGGCTCGTCGCCTCGTTCCCGATTGCCGAAAAGGATCAAATTATTCTCGTCACCGACGGCGGCCAATTGATTCGCTGTCCGGTGCATGACGTCCGCATCGCCGGCCGCAACACCCAAGGCGTGCGCATTTTCAAGACGGATGGCACCGAGAAAGTGGTTTCGGTCGAAAGCGTCTCTGAAGAGCCGACGGAAACCGAAGTCGACGCTGCAGCATCCGACGCGACCGGCAACGCGCCCGACGCGGCGCCTGATGCCGAGCCGTCTGAAGAGTAGCAGCTCAAAAGCAACGGCGGCTTCTCCGCGTACGCCGCCGATTGCATTGCGCTTTGGACTAAATGCGCTGTGAACTTAACCGCTAGTGTCACAGCAACTCGAATGCGAATCATCCTACGGTCGGGCTACAGTCAGGCTCGACCCCAGGGGGTACGCATGAGCGTTGCACGCAAACTCAAAGTTCCAGCGGCATTACCAGAACCAACGCGCCAAGGCCCGATGCTTGGCGTCGCAGCTTCGGTCCGCGGCTACAGCTGGTCTGAGCGCCTGACGCCAGACATGCACGCGCTCGCGACCGCCATCAGCCAGCGTCACGGCGTTCCCGAACTCATCGCGCGGGTGATTGCGGCGCGTGGCGCAACGTTGGACACCGTTGCTGTGATCCTCGACCCCTCGCTCAAAGCCTTGATGCCAGATCCGAGCACGCTGCGCGACATGGACAAAGCGGCCGCCCGGCTCGCAGACGCTATCGAGGCTCTCGCGCCCGTCGCGATCTTCGGCGATTACGACGTCGATGGCGCGTCATCCTCGGCGCTGCTGGCGCGTTTTTTCCAACACCACGGCGTCGCCTCGCGCATCTATATTCCCGACCGCATCTTCGAAGGCTATGGCCCCAATGCCGCTGCGATCGAAACCCTCATCCAAGAGGGCGCCAAGCTTATCGTGACCGTCGATTGCGGCACGACGAGTTTCGAGCCGCTGCTGGCCGCGAAACGCTTGAGCACCGATGTCATCGTCATCGATCATCATCAGGCCGATGAGCGCTTGCCTGACGTGCACGCGGTCGTCAACCCGAACCGCCAGGACGATATCTCTGGCCAAGGCAATCTGTGTGCGGCAGGCGTCGTGTTCCTGGTGCTCGTCGCGCTGACACGCGAATTGCGCAAACGCAAATTCTATTCAGACGAGATCTGCGAACCGGATTTGTTGTCTCTGCTCGACATCGTCGCGCTGGCAACCGTCGCCGACGTCGTACCCTTGACGGGGCTCAATCGCGCTTACGTCAAAAAAGGTTTGGCGGTCATGCACGCGCGCCAAAACGCCGGGCTCAAAGCTCTGAGCGATGCGGCGAGCCTCAACGAAGCGCCGACGCCTTATCATCTGGGTTTTATTTTAGGGCCGCGTATCAACGCTGGCGGCCGTATCGGCGATGCGGCGCTGGGAGCCAAGTTGCTTTCGACCAGCGATACCCTGGAAGCGCAACGGATTGCCGAAATTCTCGATCGCTTGAACCGGGAACGCAAAACCATCGAGACGGCCATGCTTGAAGAAGCCATGGCGCTCGCCGACATTCAAGTGACGTCCGATCCTGGCCGCGCCATCGTGATCGTTGGCTCCGAAGCTTGGCACAAAGGTATTGTCGGCCTCGTGGCAAGCCGACTGGTTGAACGCTTCCGCCGCCCGGCCTGCGTCATCGCCTGGGAAAGACAAGGCGATGGCGGCGCCGGCGAGGGCACCGGATCGCTGCGCTCGGTCGCCGGTGTCGATTTGGGTGCGGCCGTGCGTGCTGCAGTGGCGCAAGGAATGCTCGTCAAAGGCGGCGGCCACGCGATGGCGGCAGGCCTCACCGTCAAGCGCGCCAAGCTCGACCCCCTTGAAACGTTCTTTGCTCGCGAGCTCGGCGTGCAATCGGCGCACGCGCGTACGGCTGCAAGTTTCGAGATCGATGCCGCGCTGATGGCGTCTGGCGCAACGCGCGAGTTGATGGACATGATCGAGCGCGTCGGACCATACGGGCAGGGCAACGCGCAACCGCGTTTCGTGTTTCCAGCGCACCGCGTCAAGTTCGCCAAAATCGTCGGCGACGCCCACGTCCGCCTGGTGCTGGAAGCTGGCGACGGCGGACGCATCGAGGCCATTGCGTTTCGGGCGGCCGGCCAGCCGCTCGGCGACCTGCTCATGAACGCCGGCGGATTGCCGATGCACGTTGCCGGCTGTCTCAAGCGCGACACCTGGGGGGGGCGTGAAAAGATCGAGCTGACGATCGAAGATGCGGCCGATCCTCGCCGTTCTGCGGGATAACGCCAATCGCTTGGCATTCGTGACTTGCAAAACACGCTTTTCGTGTCGCAGCGGCTGGCGGTTCGCGCGTCTTGCCAGGGCCCGCAAAGCTGCCTATAGGGTAAGCCGCGTACCGGTCCGCCGGATGCTCCCTTCGTCTATCGGTTAGGACGTCAGATTTTCATTCTGAAAAGACGGGTTCGACTCCCGTAGGGAGCGCCAATTAAATCAAGGGCTTGCGGGCGTCCGAGCGAAGGCGATAGACCGACGCTTATTGC
Organism: Hyphomicrobium sp.; assembly: GCA_031367425.1. GTDB lineage: Bacteria > Pseudomonadota > Alphaproteobacteria > Rhizobiales > Hyphomicrobiaceae > Hyphomicrobium_B. The sequence continues at coordinate 185,453 of JANLPU010000047.1, read as the reverse complement.
CTTGTCGAGGTCAGATTGCGCCTCAACTCGTGCCATTCGATCTGCGGAATGTCGCCGAGGGAAGCTCGCCGAACATGGTGGCGTAATCGGCAGCGAATCGGCCGAAGTGCCAAAAACCCCACAGCGTCGCCGCCTCAGTCACCGATCTGCATTCTTTAAGCGACCGGCGTGCGCCGTTCAAACGCACGGCCTTGAGGTACGTTGCTGGCGAAACGCCTAAAACATTGTTGAAGCAATATTGTAATGTGCGGCGGCTGACGCCAGCGGCAGCGCATAGGTCTTCGATTGAAACGGGGCTGCCGGGATCATCGTGCGCGAATGAAATTGCGCGGTCTACGATTTGCCAGCGATGGCCCTGGGGTATGCGAATGCCGTTGTCGTGATGGTCGCCAGCGATCGCATCGGCGACGCTGGCGGTCAGGTCCCGCATCATCAGCACGATCATTGCAGCGCGCGCGACCGGATCGGCGGTGTCCGAAAGGACCGACAGAATGCTGAGCGCAGTTTCGCGAAGTTGTCGGCCGCAGCGCGCAGACGTCGTTCTCAGATGAGCTTCTGCAGGTTGCGAGAAATTGTCGGTTTCGCGTACGTCGAGCGCCCGCACCAAGTGAGCCTGCGGAATGACGACGCCGACAATGTCGAGTTCTTCGGGCGAATAAAACTCGAACCCTGAGGCTCCTGAAAAAATATGCAATTGCGATCCGTCGCAAGCCGTACCGCAGAACGTCGCGCTCCCCTTCATGCCGATGGGAATGCCGACGGCGCACGTACCCCCAGGCAGCGCCCCTGTCTGATGAAGCGAATTACTGGTCACTTCCCGGAAGATTTGGATCGCGCCCAAATCCGTCTCCTGGATTGAGCCTTTGAAAGCGCCCGGCGACATTTGGTTGTAGGTCTGGTTCCAGCCGCGCAGCAGTGCCGCCTGCTCGTCGACGTCGCGCGTGCGGGCAAATCGAAGCCCGCTGCCTGAAGGGCAGGGCTCGCCGTCGTTCAGATCCGCACCTGCGGCCATGGCCATTTCCCCGGGGCAAGCCTTGACGAAAACTCTAGGCTGAAGCCGTTCAAATGCAACGGCCTATCTCGCGAGTAGTAATGCTTTCGGCGTCAGATCGATCCCTAAAAAGTGCGGCTGTGCCGAAAATGGATAGCGGGGAATGAAAGCCCGATCCAATAATCCAGCACCAATAGCCCAGCTCCAATTGTCCAGCGCCAATAATGCAGCGATTGCCGACCCGGCGTATGCTGCCTCAGATCCATTGCCGTTAACCCCGTGGGGACAACCATGCAAGCAGACCAGCACCAAGGCGTGGTCACGCATACCGAGTTGAACAAATCGCTGACCACACTCCAACTATGGGGTATCGCCGTCGGCCTTGTGATTTCAGGCGAGTATTTTGGCTGGAGCTACGGCTGGGGAACCGCGGGTACGCTCGGCTTCGTCGTCACGTCGCTGTTCGTTGCACTCATGTACACGACCTTCATCTTTTCGTTTACGGAGTTGACGACATCGATCCCGCATGCGGGCGGACCGTTCGCGTACAGCCATGCCGCGTTTGGCGAGACGGGTGGATATCTCGCCGGCATCGCAACTTTGATCGAGTTCGTGTTCGCCCCGCCCGCTATCGCGCTCGCCATCGGCGCTTATCTCAACGTGCAGTTTCCCGCTCTCGACCCCAAGATGGTGGCGGTGGGCGCCTACCTCGTATTCATGACGCTCAATATTGTTGGCGTGGGCATCGCGGCGACGTTCGAACTGTTCGTCACGATCCTGGCCATCTTCGAGCTGTGCGTATTCATGGGCGTCGTTGCACCGGGCTTCAGCTGGGCGAATTTTACGAAGGGCGGTTGGTCGGGACAAGATACCTTCTCGAGTGCGGCAATCCCGGGCATGTTTGCCGCCATTCCGTTCGCAATCTGGTTTTTCCTCGCCATCGAAGGCGTGGCCATGGCGGCGGAGGAGGCGAAGGATCCCAAGCACTCTATTCCGCGCGCTTATATCTCGGGCATCCTGACGCTTCTCGCACTCGCAATCGGCGTGATGGTGTTTGCCGGGGGCGCTGGCGACTGGACGAAGCTTGCCAATATCAACGACCCGCTGCCACAAGCCATGAAGTATATCGTCGGCGATAATAGCGGCTGGCTGCACATGCTGGTGTGGCTCGGGATGTTTGGCCTGATCGCTTCGTTCCACGGCATCATCATTGGCTACTCACGCCAGATATTCGCGCTGGCTCGCGCCGGATATCTGCCGAAGTTCTTGTCAGCCGTCCATCCAAAGTTCCGCACGCCGCATCGCGCTATTTTGGCCGGCGGCGTCGTCGGTATAGCGGCGATCTTTAGCGACGAGCTGATCAAGATCGGCGGCCAAACGCTAACTGCCAACATCGTCACCATGTCGGTGTTCGGCGCAATTCTGATGTACATTATCTCGATGCTGAGCCTGTTCCGGTTGCGCCAGGTGAGCCCAAATATGGAACGGCCGTATAAGGTGCCATTCTATCCGGTATTTCCGGCGTTTGCGCTCATCGCCTCGATCATTTGCCTCATCGCGATGGTGTACTACAATACGATGATGGCTGCGATTTTCGCGGGCCTCATCGCGCTGGGCTATCTCTACTTCATGATGACCTCGCACCAACGTGCAGTGGCACCGCGTGACGCGCAGATCGAGGCCGCCAACCCGACGGCGCGTTGACGTCGGGCCTAAAGCTGCGGCGGCGAAATCAAACTGCCGCAGCCGGCGCCTAAGCCGAATTGCAAAAGGCGCAAGTCCACATCTGAGGTCTGGATATGCCCGTTTACACGCACACGATTGCGCATCAGGTATTCCGCTTCGAGAGCTTAAAGGAGCTTTTGGCCAACGCGTCGCCCGAGCGCTCGGGCGATCATCTTGCGGGAATTGCGGCCGGCGACGACGAGGAGCGGGTTGCAGCGCAACTCGCGCTCGCAGATCTGCCGCTCAGAACGTTTTTAAGCGAACACGTCGTGCCCTACGAGACGGATGAGGTGACCCGGCTCATCATCGACGATCACGACGCTAAGGCATTCGCGCCGGTCGCGCATCTGAGCGTCGGCGAGTTCCGCGATTGGCTTTTGTCGGACGCGGCCAACGAGCAGACGCTCGGTGCGCTCGCCGAGGGCCTGATGCCCGAGATGACGGCTGCAGTCTCAAAGATCTGCCGCAACCAAGACTTGATCTTGATCGCCCGCAAATGCCGGGTGGTGACGAAATTCCGCAATACCATCGGACTGCAAGGACGGCTATCGACGCGCCTGCAGCCCAACCACCCAACCGACGATCCGCGCGGCATTGCGGCCAGTACCGTCGATGGGCTGATGTACGGCAGCGGCGACGCCGTCATCGGCATCAACCCCGCGACGGATAGCCTGCCCGCCGTTACCGTGCTGCTTGAAATGCTGCACGATATTATCCAGCGCTATGACATCCCGACCCAATCGTGCGTGCTGACGCACGTCACCACCAGCATTGAAGCCATTCGCCGCGGTGCACCGGTTGATCTCGTCTTCCAGTCGATCGCTGGCACCGAGGCCGCTAATAAGAGTTTCGGCGTCGATCTCGCCCTCCTCAAAGAGGGACACGAGGCGGCCCTATCGCTGAAGCGCGGTACGGTTGGCAACAACGTCATGTATTTCGAAACCGGACAAGGAAGTGCGCTCTCGGCGAACGCGCACCATGGCGCCGATCAACAGACGATCGAGGCGCGCGCCTATGCGGTCGCGCGCAAATTCGAGCCGCTGCTGGTCAACACGGTCGTTGGCTTCATCGGCCCGGAATACCTGTACGACGGCAAGCAGATCATTCGCGCCGGGCTTGAGGATCATTTCTGCGGCAAGCTGCTCGGACTGCCGATGGGCTGCGACATCTGCTATACCAACCACGCCGAAGCCGATCAAAACGACATGGACACACTGCTGACGCTGCTGGGCGTTGCGGGTATCAACTTCATTATGGGCATACCGGGCTCCGACGACATCATGCTGAACTATCAAACGACCTCGTTTCATGACGCCTTGTACGCGCGCAAGGTACTGGGACTTAGGCCTTCGCCCGAATTCGAAGAGTGGCTGTTGAAGCTTGGGCTCTTCTCCGACGACAACACTTTGAGTAGCAGCGGCAGACTGGCGCCCGTGTTCGAGCACGCGATCGCCAGGCTGCAGTAAGGCTTTGAGGTATGAGCGGCGAAGGTAAGAACTTTGTGACGACGAACAGCTGGCGTAGCCTGCGCCAGCTCACGGCCGCGCGGATCGCTCTCGGCCGCGCCGGTATCAGCATTCCAACGGCGCCTCATCTTGAGTTTCAACTGGCGCACGCGCGCGCCCGCAATGCCGTGCACCACGTCCTCGATGTGGAGCTATTGAAAACAGCGGCAGAAGGACTATCGCTGAAGCTTGTCGAACTGAATAGCGCCGCCGTCAGCCGCGCCGAATATCTGCAACGGCCTGACAAGGGCCGCATGCTTTCGGCGGCGTCGCGCGACGAACTTATTCCGATCGTCGCCGGCCAAACGGCAGCGTGCGATGTCGCTATCGTCATTGGCGACGGGCTCTCCGCATTCGCAGTCGAAAATAACGCTGGCGCTTTGCTGCAGGTCGTCGTTCCTCTCATTCGTGCTAGCGGATGGAGCATCGCTCCGGCCACAGTCGTGCGCAATGCGCGGGTCGCAATCGGCGACGAGATCGCGCACGCACTCGGCGCGCAAGCCGTTGTCGTCCTGATCGGCGAGCGCCCCGGTTTGAGCTCGCCGGATAGCTTAGGTATCTACATAACCTACGCACCGCGCCCTGGTTTGACTGACGAATCGCGCAACTGCATTTCGAATGTGCGGGTCGAGGGCCTGAGCTATGACGAAGCCGCGCACAAACTCATGTATCTCATGACCGAGGCGTTCAAGCGCCGCCAATCCGGCGTGTTGCTGAAAGACGAGGCCGAAACGCTGTCCGTCAGTGCACCCCTCAATCGCACCGTTCCTCTGGCGCTTAAATAAAGCGCCATTGTCGTTGATCCGCAAGGTTGGCGTCAGGCCTTGGATTGTCGACGGACTGGATAAAAGATCCGGGGCAGCGAGCGGGCGAGCATCATGCCGGCGAGCATCGCTGTGATGAATATAACCGTTGGCGTTTCGCCGAGAGTTACCGCTGTAAGTGCGGGGCCCGGGCAGTAGCCAACTAAGCCCCAGCCAATGCCAAATAGCGCCGCACCCGCAACCAGCTTGACATCGATATCGTCAGCCGCCGGGAGCTGGAAAACGTCGGCAAACATCGGTCGGTCACGTTTGAGAACAAACCAAAATCCAATAGCTGCGGTGACAACGGCACCGCCCATTGTGAAGATAAGGCTAGGGTCCCACATACCCGCGATATCGAGAAAATTCTGAACCTTGGCCGGGTTGGTCATTCCTGACACGACGAGCCCCAGTCCAAAAACAAAACTCGCGACAAACGTCATCGCTATCGCCATCTCAACCTCCCATCGCGTGACGTGCCACGTATACGGTTATAATGCCGGCGGCCATGAACGTGGCAGTCGCCACAACTGACCGCGACGATCGGCGTGCCAATCCGCAAACGCCATGACCGCTCGTGCATCCGCTGCCGGTGACCGAGCCAAAGCCGACCAGCACCCCTGCTAAAATCAACAACGGCGTGTTGCTGGTTACGGCATGCGCGATGCCCGTGCCGGTGAGCTTCGTATATGCGACTGGGGCCGCTACAAGTCCGGCGACGAACGCGATCCGCACTGCGAGCTGATGGTCAACGTAGGGTGGCAGTAGCCGTGATAAGAACCCGCTGACGCCTGCGATACGCCCTGTGGTCAGCATGAGTAAGACGGCCGCTGCGCCGATCAAGAGACCGCCGATGAGCGACGAAATAGGTGTGAAATTCGTGACGACCACGTGTTGGGACCTCAAGTTTCGAGTTGAAGCAATGGCGGCATCTTAAATGAAACGACCGATTCTGCTGCTCAAAAACTGCGCTCATAGCTGCAATAAGCGGCAGCATTGGGCGCACCGTCCTTGCCAAATGCGCAGTTGGCTGTGTTTGCGACATGGCACGCGCTGTGCAACTGGTTTTTCATAATGCCTCTAGGGTTCCGGCAGCAGCTTCGAAGTTGCGGCGACTGGTCCGAGAGAGGCGCTCCCGATTCCCCCACGCGGAACGGAGCCACGGCGGGATAAAAGCCCGGGAGACCTATACCGCAAAGAGCCCGCGCTCTTGGCCGGAAGGGCTCTCGTCGTCTTGTTGCACCCTTCCGCCCATGATCTCGAAGCTCCAGCGGCCACGGCGCAGTGTGCGGTCTTGCGCATTGCTGAGGAGAGCTGCAGATGAGCATGGCAATATATTCCGATACCCTGCCGGCGGGAAAGCATTGGTCGATGCTGATGCGGCGCGGAAACGTTTTGCGGCTGACCGACGTCGACGGCGGCGCGAACGTTGGCATGCTGTTTTACAACCCGGCCAATTTGCTTGAACGCTACAACGCGCCCGACACGCTGAAATGTCAGCATACCTTCAAGCTGACGGCGGGCCACTGCCTCTATTCCGATATGGGGCGGGTGTTTTGCTCGATCGTTTCGGACGATTTCGGTTGGCACGACACGATTTGCGGCAACACCACCACGGCCAGCGTCGCGAAAAAATGGGGCGAGGCGACGTATCAAACGCATCGTAACGAACGGCATCAGAACGGCCTCGACAGCTTTCTGATCGAAGCGGGCAAGTATGGCATGCAGCGGCGCGATCTCGCGGCCAACGTCAACTGGTTCAGCAAGGTCGTGGTTGCAGACGGCGGCGCGCTGACGTTCGACGCTTCGGCCGGAGCACCTGGTCGTGCCGTCTCGTTGCGTTTCGAAATGGATACGCTCGTTTTGCTGCACACGTGCCCGCACCCGCTCAATCCAGCTAAGGTTTATCCACGCCAAGCCGTACTTTTTGAGGTTTTGCACGGCGCCGAGGCCTCGGACGGCGAAGACAGCCGCACACCGTCAAGCGAGAACGGCCGCGGCCTTGAGAACAACCGACTGTACCACGCCGGCGGATGCTGTTGAGGGGGCGCGCAATGATGATCAAAGAAAGCAATCTGCAGCCAGACACGGCGAGCTACCGCAAAATTGTGCCGTCCGGCGACTATTGGATGCACGTCGTCAAACGTGGGCAGACGCTCCGCCTCGTTGATGTCGAAGGAAATCAGGCGGCCGATACGCTGTTCTATAATGCGGACGATCCCCACGAGCGCTATTCGGCAACGGACACGATCCGCGAACAGGGCAACGTCTACATCGGTGCCGGCACCAACATCCTGTCTGATCTTTGTCGTCCCATGTTGACGGTGACCGCCGACACGGTCGGCCGCCACGATACGCTTGGCGGCGCGTGTGCGACCGAGAGCAACACAGTGCGCTACGCACTTGAGAAAAAATCGATGCATGCGTGCCGCGATAGCTACCTGTTGGCGCTGGCTGAGAACCAAAAATTCGGTCTGACAAAACGGGACATCGGCCACAATATCAATTTCTTCATGAACGTGCCGGTGACGCCAGGCGGCGGCTTGACGTTCGCGGACGGGCTCTCAGCCCCGGGCAAATATGTCGAACTGCGCGCCGTGATGAACGTCATCCTGCTGATTTCGAATTGCCCGCAGCTCAATAACCCATGCAACGCCTACAATCCGACACCGATCGAAGTGTTGGTCTGGACCGAGGGAACCTAATCAGCATGTTTACAAAGGTTCTCATCGCGAACCGTGGCACCATCGCCTGCCGTATCATCCGAACGCTCGACCGGATGGGCATCGCAAGCGTCGCCATCTACTCCGACGCCGACCGGCATTCGCGCCATGTGCGTGCGGCGGGCGAAGCGGTCCGCATCGGGCCAGCGCCGGCCGCTCAGTCCTACCTCAACATCGTGGCCATCCTTGAGGCGGCGCACGCGACGGGCGCTCAAGCGATCCACCCCGGGTACGGCTTCTTGTCGGAAAACACTGAGTTCGCGCAAGCGTGCACGGCGGCGGGAATATCCTTCATCGGGCCCGAGCCCGCCCACGTCCGCGCGTTCGCACTGAAGCATACCGCGCGCGAATTGGCCGAAAAAGCCGGTGTCCCTCTGGCGCCCGGATCGGGTCTCGTCGCCAACGCCGATGAAGCGCTTTTGCAAGCTCGCCGCATCGGCTTTCCGGTCATGCTGAAGAGCACCGCCGGTGGTGGCGGCATTGGTCTACAGCGCGTTGAGACAGAAGCCGATTTGACGGCGACGTTTGAGCGGGTTCGGCGGCTCGCGGCTAACAACTTCAAAGATGCCGGCGTGTTCGTTGAAAAGTACGTGGCGCGCGGCCGCCATATAGAGGTGCAAATTTTCGGCGACGGCAAGGGCCGCGTCGTGGCGCTCGGCGAGCGCGATTGCTCGGCCCAACGGCGCAATCAGAAAGTCATCGAGGAGACGCCCGCGCCCGGATTGTCGGAAGCAACGCGCGCACATCTGCTCGCCACAGCCGTGAAGCTCGGCCAAGTCGTGAACTACGCCAATGCTGGCACCGTCGAATATCTCCTGGATACCGACAGCGGCGAATTTTATTTTCTCGAGGTCAATACGCGTCTGCAAGTCGAACATGGCGTGACGGAACAAGTGACCGGCATCGACATCGTCGAATGGATGGTGCGGCAAGCGGCAGGCGAGGCGCTGCCTGAAAAAATTCCACAAGCCAGCGGCGCCTCGATCCAAGTCCGCGTTTACGCCGAAGACCCGGCGCGCGACTTCCGCCCGAGTTCGGGCCTGCTGACGAAGGTGGCTTGGCCTGCCAGCGCCCGTGTCGAGACCTGGGTCGAGAGCGGCTCTGAAGTTTCATCATATTACGATCCGATGATTGCCAAGATCATCGTCACGGGCAGCGACCGTTCGAGCGCGCTTGTCAAACTCAGAGCGGCCTTGGCTGAGACGACCCTGACGGGTATCGAAACCAATCTTGGATATCTGGCCGAGCTCGCGGCTTCGCCCGTTGTTACAGCCGGTCTGGTTACGACCGCAACGCTCGCCACTTTCACATATGCGCCGGCGACCATCGAGATCCTGGCGTCTGGAACGCAGACGTCGGTACAGGACTATCCAGGCCGCATCGGTTACTGGAACGTTGGCGTGCCGCCGTCAGGGCCGATGGATCATTTGTCGTTCCGTCTTGCCAACAGAGCTGTCGGCAATCCTGAAGGTACCGCTGCACTAGAAATGACGTTGACCGGTGCGACGATCAAGTTTCAATGCGCAACGACGGCGTGTCTAGCGGGCGCCGACATGGCGGCAACACTCGACGGCTTGGCCGTCGCCAACGGTCAAGTGTTTGAGGTCAAGCCGGACCAGGTTTTGAAATGCGGAAATGTTTCAGGGCCAGGCCTCAGAACCTACCTCGCGCTGCGAGGCGGACTTGATGTGCCAGACTATCTTGGAGCCAAGGCAACATTCTCACTGGGAATTTTTGGCGGCCACGGCGGGCGAACGCTGCGCGCGGGAGATGTGCTGCATCTTCAATCGCCAAATGCTGCACCAACTTTTCCGTTAGCATTGCCGTCATCGCTGCTGCCGCCTCTCGCGGACAGCTGGGAGATCGGCGTGCTCTATGGTCCCCATGGTGCCCCCGACTTCTTCACCCCCGACGATATTGAAACGTTCTTCAGCGCAACGTGGGAAGTGCACTATAATTCCAACAGAACCGGTGTGCGGTTGATTGGGCCCAAACCGACGTGGGCGCGCGCCGACGGCGGCGAAGCCGGGCTTCATCCCAGCAACATCCACGACAATGCCTACGCAATCGGCGCGATTGATTTCACCGGCGACATGCCCGTGATCTTAGGCCCGGATGGTCCCTCGCTTGGCGGCTTCGTTTGTCCTGCTACGATTGTCCAGGCCGAGCTGTGGAAGATCGGTCAATTGAAACCCGGCAATAAAGTGCGCTTCAAACGTCTTTCGGCTGGCGATGCCGCCGCACTAGAAATCACCCAGGACGCCGAGGTAGCTGCGTTGCTGCCGCAGCCGTTGGCACCGCCTTCGCTTAAGACGGGAACTGCTGCGGACGACTGCATCGTGTCCCTGCGTGCCGAAAGCGGCGAACTTCCGCGCGTCACCTATCGCCGCGCCGGCGACAAGTATCTGCTCGTCGAATATGGCCCGATCGTATTGGACTTCGAACTGCGCTTCCGCGCCCACGTCTTGATGACGCGGCTGGAGGCGCGCGGACTAAATGGCATCATCGATCTGACGCCCGGCATACGCTCTCTCCAGGTCCACTATGATAGCCGCATCCTCGCGCTCGATGCGCTGCTCGCTGTGCTGTCAGATATCGAAGATACGATCGGCGATATCGGCGATATCGAAGTGCCGTCGCGGATCGTGCACATGCCGTTGTCGTGGAACGATGCGGCTGTGCAGAAAACAATAGACAAGTACATGCAATCCGTCAGGTCCGACGCGCCGTGGTGTCCCTCGAACATCGAGTTCATCCGCCGCATCAACGGCCTCGACAGCATCGACGACGTTTATCGCATCGTGTTTGACGCCAACTATCTCGTCCTCGGGCTCGGCGACGTCTATCTCGGCGCACCCGTCGCGACGCCGATCGATCCGCGCCACCGGCTCGTCACCACCAAATACAATCCCGCGCGCACTTGGACGCCAGACAACGTGGTCGGCATTGGCGGCGCCTATATGTGCATTTACGGGATGGAGGGGCCGGGCGGATATCAACTCTTCGGCCGCACGAGCCAAGTTTGGAATACCTACCGGCAGACGGCGGCCTTCACGAGCGGCAAACCTTGGCTGCTGCGCTTCTTCGATCAAGTAAAATTTTATCCGGTCACGACTGCAGAGCTCGCTGACATCCGCGACGGCGTGATCGACGGCACGGCGGCGCTGGAGATTACCGAGACAGTGTTCTCGATGAAGGCATATCGCGCGTTTCTTGCCAGTAACGATGTCGACATTCGCGCCGCCAAAGCCCGCCAGCAGGCGGCCTTCGATGCGGAACGCGGGCGTTGGCAGGCCTCCGACCAGATAGCGTCAGCGGTCGCCGCCGACGCCGAACCCGAAGACGTCAATGAGATTCCCGCCGGTGCCATCGCTGTTGCAAGCTCAGCACCAGGCTGCGTATGGAAAATCGCCGTCGAGGAGGGCGCGCGCGTCGCGGCGGGCGATGTCGTTGTCATCGTCGAATCCATGAAAATGGAAATGTCGATCGTTGCGCTCCACGACGGGGTCATAACTGAAATCCGCTGCACGGAAGGCAAACCCGTAGCGCTGGGACAAACTCTGCTGGTGATGACCGCAGACAATACGGAGGCCGCGCAATGATACGTTCTCTCGACATCGAGGCCTTAGCTGCAGGGTATGCAAGCGGCCAGTTCGCGGCGAGCGAGGTCATCGCGCACGTCTATGATTGCATCGAGCGGCAAGGCGAAAGACCAGTTTGGATTTCGCTGCGGCCGCGTGCGGAAACCCTTGCGCGTGCCGAGGCGCTCGCGCGCGCTGAAGCCGCGCCGCATGGGCCGCTTTACGGCATACCCTTCGCCGTTAAAGACAACATCGACGTCGCGGGCTTAGCGACAACATGCGGGTGCCCAGATTTTGCATATCTGCCAGCCCGCTCAGCCGCGGTCGTCGAGCGCCTCGAAGCTGCGGGCGCCATCGTTGTCGGCAAAACCAATCTCGACCAGTTCGCCACGGGGCTCGTCGGCACCCGATCTCCGTACGGCATTCCAACGAGTGCCTTCAACAAGGACTATATTTCGGGCGGCTCGAGTTCGGGTTCGGCGGTTGCCGTCGCAAGTGGGCTCGTTTCCTTCGCCCTTGGCACCGATACGGCCGGGTCGGGCCGCGTGCCCGCCGCATTCAATAACGTTGTCGGTTTGAAACCAACCAAGGGGTTGATCAGCGCGCGGGGCGTGTTCCCGGCGTGCCGGACGCAAGACACCGTGTCGATCTTTGCCTTGACGGTCGCCGATGCGGCGCGGGCCTTCGCGGTCGCATCTGCTTTCGACGCGCAAGACAGTTTCGCGCGACCGGTTGCGGCGCGCGGCGAACCTAATGCCGATCCGTCTCGTCTAAAGATGGGCGTGCCTAATTCTCGTCTGGAATTTTTCGGCAACGCCGCTGCCGAAAACCTTTACGAGGCGGCGGTAGGGCGCGTCAAAAGTCTCGGCGCTGAGATCGTCGACATTGATTTCACGCCGTTCCAGCTAACCGCCGCGCTGCTTTACCAGGGCCCATGGGTGGCGGAGCGCTTGGCGGCTATCAAGGATTTTGCATCCCGGCAACCCACTGCAATCCACGGCGTCGTTGGCGACATCATTTTTTCGGCTGGAAAACTCACGGCCGTCGACGCCTTCGAAGGCATCTACCGGTTAGCCGAATTGACACGTGCCGCCGAATTGGAATGGCGCAAGATGGACATGCTGTTGCTGCCGACAGCGCCGACGACCTACAAAATTGCAGACGTCCTGGCCGATCCCATCCGGCTCAACTCAAATCTCGGCCTGTACACCAACTTCGCCAATCTCATGGATTTATCGGCACTCGCGGTCCCGGCTGGGTTTTCTCCAGAAGGTTTGCCATTCGGCGTCACGCTCATCGCGCCCGCTTGCCATGAGAACGCTCTTGCCGCTTTTGGCGACCGCTTGCACAGGAGCCTTGCCGGTGCGCGGCTCGGCGCAACGGAATATAGCCTTGCCTCGACGCCGGTGGTGGCCGTGGCTTCGAACTTGCCTCAAAATATTCAGGTCGCCGTCGTCGGCGCACATCTTGCGGGCCAACCGCTCAACAAGCAGCTCGTCGAACGCGATGCACGTCTCGTGCGCGTTGCGAAAACGGCTCCTGGATACAGTTTTTACGCGCTGGCCAACACATCGCCCGCCAAGCCCGGACTGGTTTTTGATGGCCGCGGCGCGGGCGGCATCGAGGTCGAAATCTGGGAGATGAACGAAGCAGCGTTCGGGTCGTTCGTTGCTCTCATTCCCGCGCCGCTCGGCATCGGCAGCCTCGCCCTTGACGATGGCACGACCGTCAAAGGCTTCCTATGCGAAGCCTACGTCGTTGCGGGCGCGCAAGACATAACGTCGTTCGGAGGCTGGCGAGCTTGGCTCGCCAACGCTCCGGTTGCGTAAGTTCAATCTCAATACATTTGCATGGCGATGCCGCCGCCGGGACCGACGGCGAGGCCCCAGATTTCATCTGCTCCGACCTGCAGCTCATCCGACTTGGACGTCTTGCCGGCACTCTGGCTCAAGTATTTGTACTTGCCGGGCGCGAGTTCAAGGCTCGGGCCGTCGGGTGCTTTGGTGCCAGCGCCGCCTTTGATTTTGATTTTTTGTTTATTGATCTCGATCACGGCCTCGGTGTCGGTCAGATTGGTGAGCAGGATTTTGACTTGCCCGGACTTGGGCAGCAGGCCCGACTTTGCGGCATCGGCCTGATGGCGCGCGAATAACGTCACGACCGTTTCCCCATTTTTGCGATCAAGCTTGAGGACCGCTGGACCTTCGGGCGCTTTGAACGCGAGCACGGCTTGTTCGGGCTTGATCACAGCGCCATCGTCTTCTTTCCAGCCGCGCTTGGATAATTCGCGCCGGTAGAAAGCTAGCACGGTGTCGAGAGCCGCCGGCACATTGACGCTGACGTCGTTGCGAAACGCGCCGCTGCCGCCGGTTGAAAAGGTATGCGCTGTCGGGATCGGCAGATGGGACATCTCTTCGGCTTCGAGTTCTTTTTCGACTTCTGGCGCGGCAGCAGACGCGTTGCTGCCCTCGGCATCGGCGACTTCGAGCGCCGAGCCGTGGCCGCTGACACCGACGGCATCGCCATGCTGCATGATCGTGAGCGAGAGAGCCTTGTCGCCGTCTTCAAATTCTAACAGCACCATATTTGGGCGATTGATGACGGAGGGTTTTTCCGTCCAGCCCTTAGGCTTCAGGGCGACGCGATAAAAGTCGGCCATCGCCTTGACGCTCGTTTTTGCCGTGAAGGCAAGTGTGCCGTCGGCTGCTTTGTAATCGACGGCTTGCGCGTTGGCGGGCAGAGGCACGGGCGCTGAGTTGTCGGCGCGGGCGGCAAGCGGCGCGTCATCCTTGGCCGCAGTCTCGGCTGGACTTTTGGCTGGCGTCTTGTCTGCACCGGCAACCTTCACCGCTTGCTTGTTGCCGGCCTGCGCTTGCGCGATCGTATCGGCGGCCATTTTCTCGACCCGGCTTGTAATATCGGCGGCTAGTTGTTCGATGCTATCTTTTTGCGGCGAAGCTGACGCCGTGGTCTTTTGGGTAGACTGAGCCTCCTTCGTTCCCTTGGCTTTCTGTTCGGCGTCCGATTGTGCCTTCAACTTCTCCGTTGTGGTCTCGGCCAATTTCGGCGACGCGACCAGACCATCGAGCACGACCTTGGTCATGCCGTCGTCGGTGCGCGCGAGAACGAGCGTCAGGGCTGGGTGACCGGCGGCGACATAATACGCGTTGTCAGCGACGTCGGTCTTGAAGCGGCCGTTGCCGGTGGCGGCGGCATCGGCAGCGTAGCCTTGCCGCGCCAGTTCCGTGCTGAAGAATTCCTTTGTTGCATCGATGGTGGCTGGCGTCAGGCACGACATGTAGGGCCGTTGCGGCGCGTAGGCGATGTTGGTCGCATCTTTGGGAAACGGCAGATCGTTCGCCAACGGTATAGCGATGTATTGGATGCTCGTCGCATTGCCTTGCGCGGGCGCCAGCATGACCGACACGTTGAGCGCCTGCGGGCCTTTTTTGAAAGAGCGGAATTCAGAGTTGGGGGCTTTCGCCAATTCGGTGAACGGGGCAACGTAAGACTGCCAGCCGTCGGCCAGCAGCGCCGTCACGGTCGCCTCGGTTGTGGGGGCGACGGGATCGGGCGCGGCGAGAATAGTGGTCGGCGCGCTGGCAAACCTTTCCTTGGCCCCGCCAACGCGCGGCAGTTTGCTCGTGTCGAGAGGTTCGCCCGCGCTTGACGGCGTCGCGCTAACGCCTGCCATCGAGATCACCAAGAGGCATGCAAAGAGCGGCGGTAATTTCGTGCCAAACATCATCGATGTCTCCGGATATTTTTTTACTTTGAAAAGTTTGCAAGTAACGCACGCAGCCCGGCTCAGCGTCGGAAAAGTCCGCCTTCGCCCGATTGGTTTGAGAGCACGGCTGTCTTGGCCGGACGGCACGAGCTTGTCCAGTGTCCGTTGGCGCCGTTATCGCTTGTTACTCTTAAGTTCCGCCTTGTAGCCCCGGCAGGCTGGCCAGCCTGGGCAATTCCTTGTAGGGCTCACACCCAAGTTTGCCTGATCCATTCTTTTTTTTAGCGGCCAGTGATGAGCATCGAAATTTGCCGCGTTGATCTTGACCGGTCGGCATCCGCCATTGACGAGGCCGAGCGCGCTTTCGCTGTCTTGAGCGAGCCGGAAGCGGCGCGCGCTGCCGCCATTCGCGACGTGCAAGATCGCGCCCGCTGGCGTGCGAGCCACATTGCCCTGCGTTTGCTGATCGAGCGCGCCAGTGGCGCGCAGATGCGTCGGCAGCCTTTTACAATCGCGCCGGGCGGGCGTCCTGAACTTAAACAGGTGCCGGTGTCGTTCAGCTTATCGCATTCGGGCGATGTGGCGATGATCGCGATCTGCAGCGCCGCGGCCGGGCCCATCGGTATCGATGTCGAGCGCGCGCGCATCGTGCATATGGCGCCCGAGCGGCGTGCCAGGATCGAGGCCTACGCCTTGGAGCTGGCGCCGGGCCGCGATTTACCAGTGACCACAGCGGCGACAACTGATGCCATAACTGAGGCCAGGCTTCTGCAAGCGTGGGTCCGCATCGAAGCGCTCGCCAAAGCCAGCGGCTCGGGCATCGGTAAAACTTTGACGCAAGCGGGAGTGATGGGATCGCCCGAAGCGGCCGAACTGCGCAAGTCGTCTGGCGTTTTGTTTGCCGTGCGCGATCTCGATGCCGGTGCTGGAACCTATGCCGCCGTCGCCGCGCTCGTTCTGCCCGAAAATCTGAAAGTTGCAGCTTTCCCGTGCGATCGCGACGGCGTTCTTGGCCTTCTTCCTGGCCATCTCTGACGATCGGCGTTGACCTGACGCGCGCGGCGATGCACAAGGGGTCAGGTCACGGAGCGTAGCGCAGCCTGGTAGCGCACCTGCCTGGGGGGCAGGGGGTCGCAGGTTCAAATCCTGTCGCTCCGACCAAAATTCCAAATCAATCGTTGATGCAACTTGCCGCTCTTACTTATGAGCGCAATTTCGTAAGCCCAGTGCGTTTGCCGTGCGCGCTGGGTGACTGAAACTTTGGACGCAAAAAAACCGGGACGTTGCCGCCCCGGTTTTAAATTCGATTGCGCGTGCTGTATCGAGATTATGGCAGCGTGGCTTTGATCGAGAACACGAAGGCCGAGTCGCACTGGGCGACGGCGCCTTTGCAGAACGTATCGGCAAAGCCCCCGACAGCGTTGTTGTTGGCGATGTCGGTATCGATGTAGCGGAAGTCGAAGGCGAACTTTTCGAGCGTGAAGGTTACGCCGACGTCCCAGTAAAGGTAGCTGCTGTCGCCGTTAGAGATCAGCGACTTGTAGGCCAGATCGTCGCCGTGCTGGTAGCCGAGGCGGCCGCTGATAGCCGGATCGAACTTCCAGATTTTTGGCAGAGCATATGACGCGGTGCCTTCAACCGTCACAACGCTGCCAGTCTCAAGCGTGTAGTCGGGCGAGTAGTAAACGACGATGCCTGTCGTCAGCTCTTTGACCGGATTGGCGCTGACGCCGAATTTACCTTCGACGTAGTCGATGCGGTTCGAACCGGCGACGCCGCCGTTGAACGTGTCGATCGAGCCGGGATACGCGTAGTAGAGAACGCCGAGGTCGAAGGTCAGCGGGCCCCACACCGGTTTGATGCCGCCGTAAATATCGATTTCGACGGGCGCGATGCCGCTGCCGAGGTTATCGACGCCGAAATCCAGGCTCGACCCCCACAGACCAAAGTAGCCGATGCCATAGCTGACATCGACGCCGCCCTGGACCGCTGGATCTTCAGCGGTCTGCGAGATGCCGCGGAAGCGATAGTCTGACACCGCGCCGATATTGAAGGTGTAAGCGAAGGCCGGCGGATCGTCGGCGCGGGCTTGGCTCGATACGGCCAGTGACATGGCAAGTGTGCTGGCGAGCGTCGTGAGCGCGAGTGCCCCGGCGCCTGCAATTTTGACCAACTTTGTTGAAACCATCATGAGAATTGGACCCCCCCGTCCCTGAATTCCTGGCGGCGGCGGGCATCATCGAATGCCGCGCACAATTCCGCGTTGAAAACAACAAGCCGCGTTTCCTGGCGTCTCACAAGAGATTCCAATCGATCGTCCTCTTGATCGGCAACATGTGTTCCATGAACGCTACAACGCTCGGAATCCCGGCTGAAATCGCACGATTTTTGCCTATTTTTGTTGCATATCCCAACGTGGGCGGACTTTTTCTCGGGTAGATTTTGGTGAAAAAAGCGGCATGTCCTCTGCTGACGAATCGACATCAGACTTGTGCATGGTGCTTGAGCGGCAAACAGATCGAATCCAGCTTGATGACTGGCTCGGTGCCAGACACGTGAAACGCTGACCGTCATGGGCAGCATTTTATACTCGCCGTCCTCGATGAGTTGGCGGCCTAAAGCCACCGCATCTGGGCTCCGGTAGCCGCCAGCGATGCCCACGAGCGTCAAGAGCTAGAGGTGGCCGACATGCGCTCGCTCAAGCGACACGCGCGCGCCCGACTGTACTGAGGAATTCGCCGAGATATTCGATCGGCCGGGCTTTGGAGAAATAGTAGCCCTGCATTTCGCTGCAACCCTCGGCGCGTACGATCGCCAATTGCTCGGCCGTTTCCACGCCCTCGGCGGTCGTCGTCATGCCTAACGTTTTGGCTAGACTGATGATCGCCCGTAAAATCGCACGTGACTGAGGGCTTGTGGTCAAGTCGTTGATGAACGATCGGTCGATTTTGATTTTGTTAAAGGGGAAGTTGCGCAGGCTGCTCAGAGATGAATAGCCGGTGCCGAAATCGTCCATCGCAATTTCGACGCCTGTGGCGCGCAGGCGTCTCAAAATGTCGAAGGCCTTGTCGGCATTTTCCATAACTGCGGTTTCGGTGATCTCAAGCTGCAGGCGATGCGGGCTCAAGCCGGAATTCAACAGCGCGGCGGCGATAATTTCAGTGACGCCGGCGGCCATCAGCTGGGCAGGCGAGATATTGACAGACACTTTGAGGTGGTCTGGCCAACGCGCCGCGTCTTGGCAGGCTTTATTCAGCACCCACAACCCGAGCGGAAGGATGAGGCCGGTCTCTTCGGCCAGGGGGATGAAGTCGACCGGCGAGATCATGCCGCGTTCGGCATGGTGCCAGCGGATCAGAGCTTCAAAGCCGGTGACTTGGTCGCTGTGCAAATCGAGCAGCGGTTGATAGTGGATCGTAAAATCCTGATTTTCAATGGCTGCACGCAAATCCTGTTCGAGGCGCAGGCGGTCCTGCATACGCACGTCCATGTCCAATTCAAAGAAGCGGTGGCTGCCGCGGCCTTCGTCTTTCGCCTTGTAAAGCGCAAGATCGGCGCACTTCAGCAGGCCAATCGTGGTCTCTGAATCGAACGGTGCCGTTGCGATGCCGATACTCGTGCCGATGCGGATCTGGTTGCCATTGATATCGATTGGAGCGGCCATCAGCTCGGTGATGCGGCGGGCCACGACGCCGGCGCCTTCGGGCTGCTTACCGCCGACCAGAAGGATAGCGAACTCATCGCCGCCCAACCGCGCAATGGTGTCGGTTTCGCGCAAGCCAGCGCGCAGGCGGCCGGCCACGATCTTCAAGAGCTCATCACCGGTGTTGTGCCCGAACGTGTCGTTGACGCTTTTGAAATTGTCGAGATCGAGGAACAGCACGGCGGCTTCTTCGCCGCGCCGAACGCGCGTCAACGTCATTTCGATGCGATCCTGCAACAGCACGCGGTTCGCAAGTCCCGTCAGGGCGTCGTGATGAGCGAGAAACGCCAGACGCTTCTCGATGCGGCGCGTTTCGGTGATGTCTTCCTGAGTGGTCACCCAACCGCCATCTGGCAACGTCGTGTGCCAAATCGCAATCGTGCGTCCGTCGTTGAGGTGATGCAGTTTGTAGGCTTCTGTTTCGACCGGCGTCAGGCGTTCGGCCATATATTGTTCAGGACTGTCGCCGGCGAACACGCCGTGCGCGATGCGCATTTCGATAACTTCACGCAAACTCATGCCGCATTTGATATCGTCTGGATCAAGACCGTAAATGCGTGCGAACGGTTCGTTGCGCAGGACGATGCGGCTTTGCCCATCGTATAAGCACAGGCCTAAGGCCATGTTGTTGAGGGCGCTATCGAGGTGAGTTTTGTTAATTTGCAGCTTCACGGCCAGTTCGTCGCGCGTTTTGATTTGATGATCCAAGCCGCGCTGCAAGCGGATTTGTTTGGCGAACGCGTTGGCGGCGGGCAGAGCTGTAAAAAACATAACGAGGACGAAGAGCTGCACGACTTCGATGCGGATGGCCAAGTCAGCCCCGCGGCCGAGCATAGCAGGCCCGTGGCCTAAAACCGTAAAACCGATCGCCAGCGCGGCCGTGACCAGAACGGCCACCGCAGTGTAGGAGGGGCCCAGCCGGAATGCGATGCGCGAGACGACCGCTTGCACCAAGAATAGGAGCGGAAATTGTGTCTGGTAAAACACGAATCCCGTACTGGCGAGCAGCGTCAGAAGCAAAGCCGTAACTTCGATCGTCGAGCGCTCCGGTTGCGAGTCGAGATCACGCTCGAACACTAGAAAAAGCGCAGGCACGATGATGAGTAGCCCGAGCGCGTCGCTGCAGAACCAAGTTCGGGCAACGCTCCAGAAGTCTGTTCCATACAGAGCGGAAATGACAAAGGCGCCAGCCAATGAAGGCACAATGGGAGTTAGAAATCCAATGCAGGCGAACTTCCATAAATTTGTAGGATTGGTGAAGTTGGATGGCGCATACGAATAGCTTCGCATCATTCGCACGGTAAGGTAGATTTCCGCCGCGTTGATCATCGCGTAGGACAAGCTTGCTATCGGCCCGTCGCCAATCGCCATCATCATCAGGAAATTGCATAGCAGACCAAACACGATGAGGTGGGTGCGCGTTTGATGCGTCTTGGCGACCAGGAGCGCGGTGACCAGAATAGCATTGGCTGGCCAGATCGAGGCCGCGTTGCCAGCTTCACGGGTCAAGCTGATACCGATCGCAATCGCGACGCCGAACGCCACAACGCTACAAGCAATAAATGCGGCAGGGTTGGACTGCGTGCGGAGCGCGCCAAAGGCACGGTCAACGCTGCGGCGCGCCCTTATGATAAAGAAACGGCACCTTATTACCCAGCTATGCATGATAACGGCCTGACTTAAGTGGCTCTAATTCGACATGCTGCGATTGGTCGGCACCCGTCAGCACCGGATCATCGAGCAAGAGCGGCTGTGAAAACTTCGCCCCTAAGCGGCCAGCTTGAGACCATGTGACGACGGCGTGCAGTACGCGGTTTGACGGCAGGTGGACTTTGATCGCGGTGCCGATGGCGCGGGCTTGGCAAGATTCCAATCCGAGGCCGCCGGTCGATACGTCTTTCAGAATTGCGGCCTCGCACGTGTTTGCAACCTCGAGCCAGACCGGCCACCCGCGCGGCTGCCGCGGTTGGCGTCTTTCGTCGAGCCAGCCTGGCACGAACACCGTGCCGTCCAGGCGCACGCAGGGCGAGCCGCCGTGTTGGACAGATTTTATCATCTCGTGGATCGAGACGAGTTGCTCGCGGCGCGATTGGACGGCGCCGTTTTCAATGTCATAGAGCTGATGGCACACGACGTTGGCGGCCGAACATACGCGCTGCCACACGTCGATGAGCTGGCGCAACTCGAAGGAGATGTTGGCATCCTGGCCCTCGCTCGTGTCGAACGCTGAGGGCCCGAACGCACGCGCAAACGACATGCGCGCATAGAATTCCTGCAGATTTGCCATCAGGTCGGCGCGGTCGAGCGTGGCGGCGGCACCTGCCACGACAGCGGGAAAGATCACCGGCTCGGGGGTAATGAAGGCTGCGACCGACGCAAGGGACTGTAATCGCCGTGCGGCAGCGCGAGCATTGAGGATGCTTGTGAATGCAACAAGCAATTTCGAGGACGCGTAGAACTCATCGAGCAGGCAGCGCTCTAGAGTTTGGCGCTGCGCTTTGACTGCTGGCCGCTCAAGGCGATGCCTGGGGCCTGTTTTTGGCTCAGAGCCGTATTGCAAAGAAAAAATTTGTTTCAGCGCGGACATATAAAACTCCCACAAGATATATACAATTGTAGACAAGATGTATGAATTAATGGTGCGTTTTCCGGCCAACGACTGCGCGCTACGCTGACTATAAAATTATGCGATATCATATACTTGGATGACTTCGTAAAGCCCCATTAGGCTTTGGATTGGTTTCATAAAAGTTTATTCTCTATTTTTCTGCAGCCGTAATTCGACCAATTGGCGATACCATTTGCCCCTATTGGTAACTTCTCCACATTGGCAATTCCGGCGTCTTCGCTGGCCGAGCGTTTCATTAGCGAACTTTAATTGTTCTTATGCTTTGCATGTGCGAGACTGACTTTATGAGGATGCATGTGCGCCATCGCTGGATTTCGTGTCTTGGGCTGCTAGCCATGCTCAGCGCGTTTGTCGTTGTGTCGGCGGCGACTTTTGCTGCCTCGATTGGCGCGGCGGGCATGGCGATGTCTGATGGTGCCAGCTCGCACACCGGAATGGCTCACGTCGGAATGGCTCATCAGGCTCAGAACGAGCATGGTGCTACATCGGCGGCACACCAGACTATACCCGGCAAGTCGTGCCCCCAATGCCCTAAGCAGTGCCCCAAGCCCTGCTCCGATCAGGCGAGCTGCTTTCTGAAGTGCCTTCAGAATTCAAGTCTTGCCGCCCCCGCCGATGGCACTGAGCGCATCATCGTGCGCAACGTCGTCTGGCCACGGCGCATCGCCGCCGTCCGCGCCACCTCTGTGCCGCCACTTCTGCGTCCTCCAAGCGTTTAGGTCTCCGCCCAAGGCAGAGCGTCAATCGGGCTTACACCCCGAAAGATGGCTCATCGCGTCTCGCTTCTACTAGCGCGGCGCGCATGGATGACGTCTGGAGATTAAAATGAAAACCAATTCTACGCGCGCCGCGCTTATCGGTGGCGCAGCCGGCGTCACGGTACTGGCGCTGGCGGCTATCGGCCTTGCAGGCTTCAAATGGGAAACGGGTCGTTGGCCGTTCGCCGTTAGCATGGACAGCGCGCCAATGAGCGCGCCCGCTGAAGCAACGGCGCCGGTATCCAATCAGGCAGCTCCGCTGCCGTCCAATCAGGCAGCTCCGCTGCCGATGACGCGCAAAGTCCTCTACTATCGCAATCCGATGGGACTGGCCGACACGTCGCACGAGCCCAAAAAAGACAGCATGGGCATGGACTATATTGCCGTCTATGCCGATGAACAGGGCGGTGGCGACGACAACGCGAGTGCCACCACCGTTAAAATTTCGGCCGATAAAATTCAGCGGTCCGGCGTGCGCAGCGAAGACGTGCTGCTCACAAAAATGTCGCGCAGTCTGCGTGTTCCAGGTATCGCCAAACCTGACGAGCGCACGCTGCGGACGATATCTTTGCGTGCCAACGGGTTTATCGAAAAGCTTTACGCCAACGAGAAGGGCAAGCACGTCAAAGCCGGTGAGCCGCTGTTTCGCGTGTACAGCCAGGAGATGGTCGGCGCTCAAGTCGACTATCAAATTGCCGCTCGCGATCGCGGTGGCGCGAGCCTCAAAGGCGGGGAGCGCAAGCTGATTAATCTCGACGTGCCGCCCTATGTGCTCGAGACGTTGCGCAAAACCGGCGAGCCGCTGCTGTCGATCGAGTGGCCATCGCCCGTCACCGGCGTCATCATGGAGAAATCCATCGTCGAAGGCCAGATGGCCAAGATGGGCGAGGAACTTTTGCGCATCGCCGACCTTACCAGCATCTGGGTCATTGCGGACGTGCCAGAGCAGGATTTGGCGCGCGTAAAAGTCGGCAGCGCCGCCAAGGTAGTGTTCCGCGCGCTGCCGGGAGAAGAGTTCAACGGCAAGGTGACGTTTATTTTGCATGAACTCGAAGCCTCAACGAGGTCTGCAAAAGTTCGCATCGAGATCAAAAATCCAGAGCACAAAATCCGCCACGAAATGTACGCCGATGTCAGCATCGAAACAGGCGGGGATGGCGAGGCGCGCATTACCGTGCCAAGCTCAGCGGTGATCGATAGCGGCAACCGGCAAGTCGTCCTCATCGACAAGGGGGAGGGCCGGTTCGAACCGCGCGCGGTCAAGCTCGGCATGCGCGGCGACGGCGTCATAGAGATCGCAGAAGGGTTGCAAGCGGGCGAGAAAATCGTCGTATCGGCGAACTTCCTGATCGACGCTGAGAGCAACTTGAAGGCGGCATTGGCGGCTTTCTCCAGCGCGCCCGCGTCGAGCGGCCAGGCACCTAAAGAACAAGGGCCGAGCGGAGAGGTGCGCCCACAATGATCGCACGCATCATCCGCTGGTCGGCCTCGCACGTCGCGCTCTCTTTGATGGCGGCAGCATTTGCGGCAGCGTTGGGCGTTTACGCCGTGCGCCAAATTCCGCTCGACGCCATCCCGGATCTGTCTGACACGCAGGTCATCATCTACACCGAGTATGCTGGCCAAGCGCCGCAGGTGATCGAAGATCAGGTGACGTTTCCGCTGACAACCGCGATGCTGTCGGTGCCGAAATCGCGTGCCGTACGGGGCTTTTCCTACTTCGGCGTGTCGTTCGTCTACGTCATCTTCGAAGACAAGACGGACGTATATTGGGCCCGCTCGCGCGTGCTGGAGTACCTCTCCAACGCCACCCGCAATTTACCGGCCGGCGTTGCGCCGTCGCTGGGGCCGGACGCTACCGGCGTCGGCTGGGTCTATCAATATGCCGTTATGGCGGCCAAGCGCACGCTCGCCGAAACGCGCACGACGCAGGACTGGCAGTTACGTTTCGGGCTCGCCAAAGCCGAAGGCGTCGCCGAGATCGCGAGCGTCGGCGGCTTCGTCAAACAATACGCCGTCGTCGTCGATCCGCGCCGCCTCAAGGCCTTCGATATTCCGCTGATGAAAGTGCGCGACGCCATCCGGCAATCGAACATGGATGTCGGCGGCCGCGTCATCGAAATGGCCGAGACCGAATATATGGTGCGCGGACGAGGCTACCTGCGCGGCGTCGCCGACCTTGAAAAAATCGTGCTCAAATCCGACAACGGTACGCCCGTGCTGCTGCGCGACGTCGCGCGCGTCGAGCTGACGCCCGATGAGCGGCGCGGTATCACCGAGCTCAACGGCGAGGGCGAGGTGGTGTCTGGCATCGCCGTGCAGCGCTACGGTCAAAACGCCCTGACTGTCATCGACAACGTCAAAGCGCGCCTGTCCGAGATCAAAAGTAGCCTGCCCGAAGGCACGCAAGTCGTGACGGTTTATGACCGCTCGGATCTCATTCATCGCGCCATCGCGACGCTTAAGTCGACGCTGCTGGAGGAAAGCCTCATCGTCGCGTTCGTGTGTGCGATCTTCCTGCTGCATGTCCGCAGCGCTTTGGTGGCTATCATCACGTTGCCGTTGGGATTGCTGATCGCTGCAATTTTCATGCATGGCCTGGGGCTGTCGTCCAACATCATGAGCCTTGGCGGCATCGCCATTGCCATCGGCGCGATGGTCGACGCGGCGATCGTGATGATCGAGAACGCGCACAAACATTTGGAGCGTGCGCCGCCGGGCAAGCCGCGCTCGGAAGTTTTGATCGAGGCGGCCATCGAGGTTGGCCCGGCGCTGTTTTTCTCACTGCTCATTATAACCGTGTCGTTCCTGCCGATCTTCGCGCTCGAAGCGCAGGAGGGACGCCTGTTCCACCCGCTGGCCTATACAAAAACGTTTGCCATGGCCGCTGCTGCCCTGTTGTCGATCACGGTCGTGCCAGCCTTGATGATCGTGTTCGTGCGCGGCCGCATCGTGCCCGAGGCCAGCAATCCGCTCAACCGCTTGCTGATTTGGATTTACCGCCCGGTCATCAGGCTCGTGCTCAAAGCCAAGACGCTGACCATTTTGCTGTCGCTGTTGATTCTGGCGGCGAGCGTCTGGCCAGCGATGAAGCTCGGCTCGGAGTTCATGCCGACGCTTAACGAGGGCACGCTATTATATATGCCGACAACGCTGCCGGGGCTTTCGATCACGAAGGCTGCAGAACTGCTGCAGACCCAGAACAAAATCATCAAGTCGTTTCCCGAGGTCGCAAGCGTCTGGGGGAAGGCCGGGCGGGCGGCCACGGCCACCGATCCAGCTCCGACCGAAATGTTTGAAACCACCATCAATCTGAAGCCGCAAGCCGAGTGGCGAGCCGGCATGACTGTCGACGCGCTCGTCAACGACATGGATAAAGCGTTGCAGTTTCCCGGCGTTTCCAATGCTTGGACGATGCCGGTCAAGGCCCGCATCGATATGCTGGCGACGGGTATCCGCACACCGGTCGGCGTTAAAGTTTTAGGTCCGGACCTCAAAGTCATCGAAGGTTTGGCACGCGAGATAGAGACCGCGATCAAAACGGTGCCGGGCACGTCGAGCGCTTACGCTGAACGCATCATGGGCGGTTATTATCTCGAAATCGAACCTGATCGCGATCAGCTGGCGCGCTATGGTCTGATGATCGGCGATGTGCAGCAGACAATCGCAACCGCGATCGGCGCTGAGACGGTCACCACGACGGTTGAGGGCCGCGAACGTTACGCCGTCAGCATCAGATATCCGCGCGACATGAGGTCTGATCCAGATACCATCGCGCGCGAAGTCCTGATCCAGCTCGCCAACGGTTCGGCCATCCCGCTAGGTGAAGTGGCGCACGTCAAGCTGACCCAGGGCCCAGCCTCGATCCGCACCGAAAACGCACAGCTCGCCGCCTATATTTATGTCGATGCACGCGATCGCGACTTGGCCGGATACGTCGCCGATGCTAAGTTGGCGGTCGCCTCGAAGGTCAAATTCCCGGCCGGGTACACGGCCATCTGGAGCGGACAATACGAATATTACGAACGCGCCAAGGAACGCTTGAGCCTCGTCATCCCCGTTACGCTGGCGATCATCACGCTGCTTTTGTATCTCAACTTCCAAAGCTTGACGGAAACGCTAATCGTTCTTCTGTCATTGCCGTTCGCGCTGGTGGGCGGTTTATGGCTGATGTGGTGGATGGGCTTTAATTTGTCGGTCGCGGTCGCGGTCGGGTTCATCGCGCTGGCGGGCGTTGCCGCCGAGACCGGCGTCATCATGCTGATTTATTTAAATCACGCGCTCTCCGATCGCCGCGCGCTGGCCGACAGAGAAGGCCGGGACTTCACCCGCGCCGATCTCACCGCGGCGATTATGGATGGTGCGGTCGAACGCGTGCGCCCGAAGATGATGACGGTGGCCGCCATCATGGCCGGGCTGTTGCCGATTTTGTGGAGCACGGGCACGGGTTCTGAGGTCATGCAGCGGATCGCCGTGCCGATGATCGGTGGCATGGTGTCATCGACCCTGCTCACACTCATCGTCATTCCAGCGATCTACGCCGCTGTGAAAGGCGCGGGGTTGAGCCACTACAAGGCAACCGCCGCGCATTCTTGAGCTCGATTTGTCGAGGTCAGCTGTAGCGCGCGAGCGCTTCCATGCGGCCGGAGGTGAACTCGACGCCGATATCTTCGCCCGCGACATGGCGAACGATGCAGTCGGCCTGGAAAAAATCGGACTCGATAACCAGCCTGAAATGGGTGGGTGTCGGCGTCGGCCGCTCGAAATGGATCAGTGCGCCCATTGGCGAAATGTTGCGCACAACGCAATTCACCGGCACGGCGATGTTGGGCAACTTGACCTTGGCGCGCAGAAACACGCTGCGGCGGCGCGATGTACGGCGCTCCGCCCCTTGGCGCTCGACAGTGCTTGGAATGGCTGGCTCGTCTAATCTCATGATCATCCGCCTTTCAATTATATAACACCGTTGAACGCGTCCGGCCGCTGGCGTGCCGCCGTCTCATCAATAGCGCCGTATGCAAGCCAAATGCTCGCCCGCAACCAGGGTTTTTCGATGGAAATATCGGATCGCGGCCGACACGTATACAACGGCTTCATGCCGCTAAAACCTCAAAGTGGGCGGTGGTCTTAGTGAAACGTGAGGTCAATATAGCGTTAAAGTCTTAAGCGGGACTGTCGAAGTGCACGGAAATTATCGGGCAATTTGCGGGCAATAGTAGGCGCTGGGCGACGACTAGGCCCGATATCTGCTCCGGTTTCTTCTTGCGACCCTGAGACACGAGGCTATAACCCGGGTTCGTTGTGAGGTTTCCTGAAGCCCCGGCATATGCTGGGGCTTTGCTACGAGAGAAGGTCCAGCACATGGCCAATGTGGTTGTGGTCGGCGCCCAGTGGGGCGACGAAGGCAAAGGCAAGATCGTCGATTGGCTGTCTGAGCGCGCCGACGTGGTCGTGCGCTTCCAGGGCGGCCATAACGCCGGTCATACGCTCGTCATCGGGCCGAATACGTACAAGCTGTCGCTGCTACCATCAGGTGTCGTGCGGCCGGGCAAGCTCGCCATCATTGGCAACGGCGTCGTCGTCGACCCTTGGGCGCTGATCGCGGAAATTGAAAAGCTGAAGGGTCAGGGCGTTGCCATAAGCCCCGAAAATTTGCGTGTTGCTGAGAACGCCACGCTCATTCTGCCGTTGCACCGCGAACTCGATCAGTTGCGCGAATCAGCCGCTGGCGCTGGCAAGATCGGCACAACGGGCCGCGGCATCGGGCCCGCCTACGAAGATAAGGTCGGGCGGCGCGCCATCAGGGTGCAAGATCTCGCCAACCGGGATACGCTGGGGCCTAAAGTCGATCGGATTCTGGTGCATCACAACGCCTTGCGGCGCGGGTTAGGCCATCCAGAAGTTGCGAAAGACAAGCTCATGGCGGAACTGATCGAGATTGCGCCGGCGATCCTGGCCTACATGGACGTGACATGGGATCTGCTCGACAAGGCGCGCCGGCAGGGCAAGCGGATCCTATTCGAAGGCGCTCAAGGGGCGCTGCTCGATATCGATCACGGCACCTATCCGTTCGTGACGTCGTCAAACACTGTGGCGGCACAAGCGGCAACCGGGTCCGGCATGGGCCCGCGCGCAGTGGGCTACGTTTTGGGCATTGCCAAAGCCTACACAACTCGTGTCGGTAGCGGCCCGTTTCCAACCGAACTGCACGACGCCGTCGGCGAACGGCTCGGCGAACGCGGCCACGAATTTGGCACCGTGACAGGGCGCAAGCGCCGCTGCGGCTGGTTTGACGCCGTGCTCGTGCGCCAGATCGCCAAGGTTTCTGGCATCGATGGCATCGCGCTGACTAAGCTCGACGTGCTTGACGGCTTTGAGAAGATCCGCATTTGCGTCGGCTATACACTCGACGGCCAGCGGATCGACCGACTGCCGGCCGGCGCCAATTCGCAAAGCCGCCTGGTGCCGATCTGGGAAGATTTCGAAGGCTGGTCCCAGTCGACGCGGGGCGCGCGCAGTTGGGCGGAATTGCCGGCGCAAGCCGTCAAATACGTGCGGCGCGTGGAAGAACTCATTTCCTGTCCGGTGACGCTGCTCTCGACCAGCCCCGAACGCGAAGACACGATCCTGATGAAAGATCCCTTTGCCGACTGAACTCTCGGCCGCATGGACTAGGCAATGATTGCCCGCAGGTGTGGCCCTGGTATGAGGCTTCGCCGCCACAGATTTTTTTAGAACCTCGTTGGCCCGCATCAGCGTCTTGACAGGCGAAGCCGATCACCGACACTCGTCAAATTGAGCGGTCCTTTTGAAGGACCGATTCGATTTTGTCGGTTCGCCTCAATTGAACTGGCGAGCGGAGTCATCTCAAGGGGACGTCCATGCGCGCTATTCTTGCGGCACTTTTCATGTTTGGCACGGCGGGTTCCGCAATCGCCGATGATACCGCAGCCCATCGCGGCTTTCTCGATTTCGACGAACCCCTGCCGCAAGGCTACGTCACGGGCGCCGGCCTCATCACGCTGCTGGGGCCAACGGGCATGTTCCAGAATGCCACCTCCGGCATCGCGGCAAAGCACGCCTTCACCGTGCAGTCGTGCATGACCTTTCGCAATAATGGCGGCGACCACTTTCATGCCAATGGCGTGCTCGTCGAATACGGTGTGACCGACTGGCTCGAAATCGGCGGCCTGGGACTTTTCCCCGCCGATCTCGATCCTAAAGTTGCGGGCGACTCGGAGTTGCAAGCTGGCCAAGTGAACGGCCGCGTTCGTCTGATGCGCGATCAAGGTATGATGCCGGAAGTCACGGTCGGCGGCGTCGTGCAGAGGGGCGATGCACCCATTCAATCTTCATCCGTCTACATTGCCGCTTCCAAAGGCTTCGCGCTCAGCGACGGACCGTTCATGAAAAGCGTGCGCTTCCACGCTGGCTTCCGCGAGGACTTGCCCGAGCTTGGCAGCGACGCTTCAACAGCTTATTTTGGCCTAGAGCTGCAAGTGTTGCAGTACGTTTACCTGATCGGCGAAGTGAACACGAAAGACGATAGCTATCGCAACACGCCGTGGTCGCTTGGTATGCAAATTCGCAGCAACGCCTTCGGTTTCAGCTTAGCCGTGCTGCAAAATCCATCCGACGATCATTTGGCGAGCTACGTCGGTATCGGCGTCAGCTACTAATTTTTACGACGCGGCTTTCACGACCCGGCGCTCACGATCCAAGCGAGAATTTATCGGCGCGATCCAGATCATGGATGGCGCCGATCGCTTTAAAGCGCCGCCGCGCGTTGGCGAGCCGCGCCTGTGCGTCAGCTGCTTGACCGGCGAGCTGGCAGGCGCGCGCCAGATAAAGCTCGGTTCGGGCGGCTTCCTGTTCGCGCGCCAGCCTCGTGTAAAGTGCGAGCGCGCGTTCAAGCGCTGCCACAGCGTTTGGGGGCGACCGCAATTCGAGCGCAACGCGGCCCATGCCGCGCTCGGCACCAGCGATGGCAAGGGGATGGTTGCTGGCGTCGAAGGCACCCAAAACCCACCCGAATTCTTGTGCGGCCTCGTCGCTGCGGCCAACTTCCAAAAGTGCTTCGCCTTTGACGACGGCGCACAAACCCAACAGAACCTTATTGCCGGATCGGAGCAGTTCCGCTTTGGCCTGGCTTGCCTTCTCGACCGCGACTTCGAAGGCGCCCGTCTCGATGGACAAAATCGCTAAGTTGGTCAGGGATAGCGCCGTACCGGCGGCGTTGCCGATCTGGCCGAAGGCATCCAGCGCGGCGCTGTAATGGAAATGCGCGCGGCTGCTGTCGCCGCGCGAGATCGCCAAATTTGCCAAATTGTTGTGCGCGCCGGCGATGCTTTCGGTGAGGCCGGTGCGTTGCCAAATCTCCAGCGCGCGGTTGAAAAATTCTTCTGCCTGTTCGTATTTGCCGACGTCGCGGGCGGCATTGCCCATGTAGTTCGACGATAACGCTTCTTCCGACAAGCTACCGGCCCTGGCTGCCCCTTCGTAGGCTTGCTCATAGAGTCGCACGGCATCTTGAAAACGGCCTTCGGTGTGCGCCACGCGGCCCTCAAGTATGTCGAGGCGAAGCGTGTAGGCTGAGGTTTGCGAAAGCAGGTTGCGGCAGTCGCCGATCAGTTCGCGCGCGGCGATGTTGCGGCCCTGTCGATAATACAGATCGGCCAAGTCGTAGAGGATTTGGCCAGCAACTTCGCGTCCGCACGGGTCGCCATCGGCCGGCACTTTGGCGCGCGCCGCGGCAAGCAGCAATGCCGCTCGTTCCGTATCGCCGCGATGCAGCCGGCCGAGCGCTTCCAGGCGATCGGCTTCAGCTTCGGCGATGCCCGCGTCTGCAGCATTGCGCATCAATTGGGCGTTTGATTCGACCTCGAGATAGTTGCCGACACGCAGGTGGACACGCGCTGCACCTCGATGTCCCGCATAAACGGCGAACCGCTCGTTGGTGCCATCGAGGCCATGTTCGCGCACGGCCTTCAAAGCCCGCCCATAGCGGCCCAAGGCTTCCGTATTGGCGAAGATTTCAGCGGCGCGGTCGCCAGCGCGCAAATTTTGCCGCGCCGCTTCCATCCATTGCTCGGATAGTTCGTAGTGGTTGGCCAGCATTTCCGCGCTGACGGCGTGTGCCCCGCCAAAGTTTGCGATCAGCGCCGCGGCAACGTCCCGGTGCAGCGTGCGTCGATCGCGTTTCAACATGCTGTCGTAACAAGCGTTCTGCATCAGCACTTGCGAAAACGACCAGCGCTCGCCGCTGGCGTCCTGGTGTTGAATATGATGGCGCTCTTGCAGAGCATTCAAGATAGCGGGAATTGCTGCGCCATCGCCACCGCGCACAGACCAAATATTGCGCGCGACCGTGCTTGAGAATTCGACCCCCTGCACCGAGCATTGCGTCAGCAGATCGCGCGTCGGCGTATCGAGACGGTCTAGCCGCGAAATCATGACGCCGAGCAGAGAATTGGGCAGTGCTGCGATGCCGCTGGATGCGCTAGAAGTCTCACCGTTCGCGGCCACTTGATTTGTGGCGCGGTCCTCGGCGACCTTGCGCACCAACTCTTCTAAAAACAAAGGCACGCCATCGGCGCGGGCCAGAATATCGCGCTTGAGATCCCCGCTCAGCGCGCCTGTCACGGTGCGAGCTTCCAGAACATCAAGCAACTCTGCCGCTTCAGCGTCCTCGAGTCGGTCGAGCGTAATGGTAACGGTTGCCTGTTTTGCCGGCGCCTCCTCGCCGCGCACCGTTGCGATGACGGGGGGACCAGGCGGCTGATCGTCGGTGCGTGGGCTTTCAAAGAAGCTCTGCGTTTCGGTGTCTGAGAGATCATACGCATCTAGCAGCAGCACGAGGCCGGGCGCAGTTTCGGTGACGTTGCCGAGCAGCATCGCGAAGCCGCGATCAACCGTACGGCGGAACGTCAGCGGATCTGGATCTGGCGTTTTGAGGCCGAGAGACTCCGGTGCGGCCAGATACCAAAGCGCGTTGAAGTAAGGTTCGAGCCCGCGCGCGACGGGCGCCAACGCCGAGGCAAACTCGGCACGGGTTTCGGGCAATCGTTGCACGTGTGAGAATTTGTGACAGATCGCGTAGATGATGCGGCGCGCCAATGCGAACGGGCGCATCGCCGTTGTCGGCCGCGATACGACGCGCAGCGCGTTTGCTCTGCGGCGGCTGGCGAGTGCGACCTCGGCAAGGCGCGTTTTACCAATGCCGATGGGGCCCCTGATCTCGATCCACACCGGCTCGGCCGCATGGGTGCGAGGCAGCGTGTTAATAGACCGCAAGATCATGTCGCGCTCGCGGGCGCGGCCGATGAACGGCTGCGATGCCGGCGGTTTCGTTTTTGGCGCGCTCGCGCCGTCTTCGCCCAATAGCTCGAAGGCCTCGATCTCGCGGTCTTTGCCCTTGAGCTTTAACAACACCGGTGGGCCAAACGAGAACGGCGTTTCGATGCGGCGCTTGAGATCGGCTGAAACAAGAATGGCGCCAGGGCGGGCCGCGGCCTCTAGGCGCGACGCGATGTTGA
The DNA here is from genome assembly GCA_031367425.1 of Hyphomicrobium sp. Classification (GTDB taxonomy): domain Bacteria; phylum Pseudomonadota; class Alphaproteobacteria; order Rhizobiales; family Hyphomicrobiaceae; genus Hyphomicrobium_B. The sequence continues at coordinate 152,773 of JANLPU010000047.1, read as the reverse complement.
CGGCGTCTCCCATCACCGAATAATCGCGCCGGCCCTCGCTGCCGATCGAACCTGCGAGTACGAGGCCGGAGTTGAGCCCGATGCGCATTTTGAAATTGCCGCCGGCGTGGCCGGTATGGCGCTGGGCGAAGTCGCCTAGAAACTGTTGCATAGCAAGTGCCGTCTCGGCCGCCCGCACGGGGTCGTCCTCGTGCGCGGTGGGGGCACCAAACAGCGCCATGATGCTGTCGCCGATATACTTGTCGATGTGTCCGCCGTGGGTTTGGACGATCCGCCCCAGCCCCTCGAAGCATTCGTTCATGATCGCGTGAACGGCTTCGGGATCGAGCTTCTCCGACATTGACGTAAAGCCGGTGACGTCGGCGAACAGCACGGTGACGTCGCGGAATTCATCGCGCGTCGAGGTTGGCGCGTTGCTCGCGGCAATCTTGACGGCCGGGGGCGTAGGCAATGACGGAATTGTCGGCTCGGTCGGCGTGGCGTCGGCCAATTTTGCGCCGCAGGCCCCGCAGAATTTGAACCCTGTGGGAACTTGCGCTGCGCAACTGTGGCAGACAACGGCACTCATTAACCCGCAATCCTCGTCTCGCTTGGCTCGGCCTATGAGGGTTAGCCTAGCACGCTGGCGGCAAGGGGGAAGTCCGAGCGCCCGTTTGCGTTAGCACGGCGTGTAGAAAGCGATTCCGCCGAATTGACACAAGCCCACCGCGATCCAGCCATGGCCCAAGTTTACCGTGCGTTCACGGCGTTATCAGGATCATGCAAAATGGCCCCTCTATCGTGCTTGTTAACGTATGTGGTTTTGGCCGTTGCGGCGTCCGCGTCACCAGCGTGCGCTGGAATTCCGCGTGGGCTGATGCTCATTGGCGATGAGCAGGCGGGCGACGAGACAACTGGCGTTACGATCGCGCGCGGGCACGCCGAACTCGTGGTGGAGAAGCAACCTATCCACGCCACCGCCGACGTTATTGAATTGCATCCAGAATCCAATGAGATCCTGTTCAAGGGCCGCGCGTCGCTGTCTGTTGGGCCGCGCACCTATCAAAGTGACACGGTCACATGCACGCTCGATTTTTCGCGCTGTGCCACCGTTGAAACCGATCAGGAGCTGCCGTTGACCCCGGGTGGCACTGTGGCCGAGATTGCCCCGCGATAGGCTTGCAGTGCGCCCTCTTGCAATTCGAGCACCAAGATCCGGTGTGGATTGACGGGCCCGGGAAAAACGATCTGGCCGAACGGCGCGCGCTTGAAACCGAACCGGCCGTAATAAGGCTCATCGCCAACGAGCACGACGAGCGCGACACCCGCAGCTTTCATATCGTCGATCGCTTCGGCGACAAGTTTTCGGCCATAGCCTTGGCCGGTAAAATCTGGATGAACGGCGAGTGGCCCGAGCAACGCCGCGCCATGCGTGCCGGCAATATCAGCCTCGGTCAGGCGCAGCGAAGCAACGAGCTGGCCGCCCTTTTCGGCCACGCGGCAGTAGCGCGACATGAGCCCCCTACCTTCGCGCACGCGGTAGGCGGAGCGCGCGAAGCGTCCCGGCCCGAAAACGGTTGCATGAAGGGCAGCGATCGCCGCGAGATCTGAGTTTCTCGCAACGCGCGTCGTCACGGGCGAAGTTTCGGCGGTGGTCATGTGTTGGGAAAATTCTGCACTGGGGCTATTATCTACCATACCGGATCTGGGGGACTTCCAGAGATGATTTCATTGATGCGGCGCGCCGTTGCAGGCTGAATACCATCGGGCAGCTTGTCAGGCTCGAAAAAGTTCTGTTCGGCAATCTCGCGGGAGTTCACCGGTTTGCTTGGCTGGCGCCAATTACGCACGACGAACAGCGCGACATGATCACCTGGGAAAACGGCGTGATTGGCATAGAGCCCAAAGAGTTGCGGCCGCCCTGTCACGACGACACCGGTTTCCTCTGCTAGCTCACGCGCCAGCGCGGTCTCTATGGTCTCGTTTTTTTCCACTCCCCCGCCGGGGAAATGCCAGCCCGGCCGGTAGGTATGACGGATCAGCAGTATGCGGCGTTGATCATCGATGACGCAGCCTTGTGCGCCCAGGGTAAGCCCACGGGCAAATCGCCAATAGTGCTGCAAGCTGCGCGTTACGATCCGAGCTATCGGCAGTTCACACCTTTAAGAGATTCGGCGCCAAACTTAAGTCCCGTGCTTTTGGCCCCGATCAAGGCCCCTTGGCAAGCAAGCTGTGATAAGTTCTTAACTGTCAGACCGTCCCTCAACAACAATCGTCACCTTCACCCATGATTGAGACCTTCACGCTCGCACATTTTTCCGATGTGCATTTGTCGCCGGTAAGCGGGTTTACGTGGCCCCACTGGAACGCCAAACGCGCGCTCGGATTTCTTAATTGGCAGCGGGGCCGTAAATCGGTGCACCACCGCGCCGTGGCCGACCGGCTCGTGGCCGATGCCAAATCTTTGCGTGTCGACCACATCGCGATCACGGGCGATCTGATAAATTTAGGTCTGCCCGCCGAATACGACGTTGCCTTGCACTGGCTGGCAACTGTCGGCGACCCGCACGACGTGACGATCGTTCCGGGCAATCATGACATTTACACGAACCTCAAGGGCCACACCGGCGTGGCGAGCTGGGGCGCGTATATGGAAGCGGACAACTATTCGCTCGTATTTCCGTTCGTGCGCCGCGTTGGGCCGCTGGCCATCATCGGTCTCAACTCAGCGGTCGAGACGCCGCCGTTCGTCGCGTCCGGGCGGCTGGGCGGCCATCAGATTGACGTGGCGGGCGATCTACTGCAACGGCTAGCCGATGAAGACGTGATCCGCGTGGTGCTGATCCACCATCCGCCGTTGCCGGGGCTCGCGGCATCGCGGCGCGGATTAGAAGATGCGGCGCACTTTGCCCGGATGCTGGAACGCTCTGGCGCTGAGCTCGTCCTCTACGGTCACAACCACCAAGACCTGCTGACGTGGCAAGCGTCGCGATTGCAAGATATTCCCGTGATTGGCACGGGCACGGCATCGGCGGCACGCGTGCATCAAGGCGAACCGTTGGCACGATATAGTCTGTTCACGTTTTTCCAGAGCGACGCAGGCATGCGCATCCGCCACGTCACTCGCGGCCTGGAAGTGCCAAATGGCGAGGTTGTCAAACTGGCCGAGACTGTGCTGATGTCGCCATCATGACCGATCCAAATTCTCGGGCGCAAAATTTATGGATCGTCGTGCTGGCGGGTGCTGCCATCGCGGGTATCGGCATGGGTTTGCGCCAGGTCATGGGGCTCTACATGAAGCCCATGACAACGGAGCTTGGAATAGGGCGCGAAGATTTTTCGCTCGCGATTGCCATCGCCAACATCGCTTGGGGATTGGCGGCACCATTGTTCGGCGCGATCTCAGATCGGTATGGCGCTGGCCGCATCGCGGTAACCGGTGCGTTGTCGACGGCGCTCGGGCTCTATCTCACGTCGCGCGCGACGACGGGCCATGAACTTTACGTGGCCGGCGTTTTCCTCGGCCTTGGCGTTGCGGGTGCCGGTGTTAACGCGATGGTCGGCGCCGTTGGGCGTGCAGCGCCCCCCGAAGGCAGAACGCAGGCGATTGCGGCGCTCGGCATGGGCAGCGGCATAGGCATCCTCTTGGCGCTGCCGTACACGCACATTCTGATCGAGCGGTTGGGCTGGCAGGCTAGTTTGCTCGCATTGACGGCGACGTCGTTCCTGATGTTGCCGCTCGCTTTCTTGGTTGCGGGCAAACCGGCCGCGCCTCGCCCTGGCGTCTACACGCAATCGCTCTCATCGGCGCTGCGTGAAGCTATCCGCCATCCGAGTTTCTGGCTGCTCAATGCCGGGTTTTTCGTGTGCGGATTTCACGTCGTGTTCTACGGCACGCATCTGCCCGCTTACGTCGCCGACAAGGGGATCGACGCGCGTGTTGCCGTGACGGCGCTGACGGTGGTCGGCGTCGGCAATCTCATCGGGACGTATCTCGCTGGCCAATCGGCGCGCTTCATCCCCAAGCGCTACGGCTTGAGCCTGATCTATTTGGGTCGTTCGCTCATCTTCCTTGGTTTCTTGTTTCTGCCGATCACGCCGACAACCATCATCATCTTGAGCGCGCTGCTCGGGCTGCTGTGGCTCTCGACGGTGCCGCTGACCAGCGGGCTTGTCGCCACGTTTTTTGGGCCGCAATGGATGACCATGCTTTATGGCATCGTGTTTTTGTCCCACCAGGCGGGCTCGTTCCTCGGCGTTTGGGCGGCAGGCCGTGTCTTCGATGTCACTAAGTCTTATGATCTGATGTGGTGGGTGTCGGTGGCGCTGGGCCTGTTCGCGGCCCTCATTCACCTGCCGATCCGTGAGCAATCTGTCGAACGCCACGGTGCTGCCATAGCTGCCGAATAGGAGGGCGACATTCAGATGCCGATAGGCCGCCCCACAGCGATATTTCCCGATTGGATCAGGCGCTATGTGCTGGTGGCGCTCGTCGTTTTGACCGTCAACGCCGCCGTGCTCATCGCGTGGCGAGGACCAGCCATTCTGCTCGATCTCGGCGGCATGATCGTCGCCATCTGTTTCTAGGCCGAATTTTTTTTAAGCGATCGTCAGTGGGCTGCCACGCCAGAGTTGTCCCCGTCAAACCCAACAATGCCGCTCTTGACGCGCGGCCCCAGTTCTGGCCCTATCGCGCGGTGACGGTTCCGGCGGCGCGTCAAGAACGCTGCCGGTGAAAATGGGAACGCGGTGCGGATCGCCTGTTGATCCAATGCCGCGGCTGCTCCCGCAACTGTAAGCGGCAAGCTTTCGCCACGAATGCCACTGGCCGGTCCTCGTTCGCGCGGATCATGCCGGGAAGGCTGGCGATAAGCGTTCGAGTCGTGAGCCAGGAGACCTGCCTTCACATGTCGCCCATCATCCGTGCGGGGAGCGCGGACGAGCGGACACCCGTCGTGGCGACTGATGTGTAATAGGCTAGGTCGCCGCATCAGATTTGCCTTACGATACTGGCTATCCTAAAGCTTGATTAGAATGGGCGTTGAAGGAACGAACTCATTTTGTATCTTGCCCGCTCGTAACGTCGGCCGCTCCGATGCTGCTGCCTGTCCATCCAAGATGGGGGCTTTGATGATCACGTTCCGACTGACTGACCTATTCGCATGCACTGCTGCCGCGCTCGTCATGATGAGCGCATCCGCTGGCGCGCAAACAACAATCACGCAAGCATCAGACGCTGAGTTGCCGGCCATCATCGTTGAAGGGGCGACCATCGAGGTGAAATCCGCGATCAAGCCAGCGGCAAAGCCAAAACCCGTCGCCGTCGAAGAGGACGAGCCGCAACAGGGCCCTAAAAAATCGGCGGCGAAGTCGGCAAAACCCAATGCGCCGGTACAGAAATCTGCTCAGAAATCGGCGCCGACTTCTGAGCCCGAGGCGGCACCAGCGGCGGCGTCCATAGCAGCGCCAACAGCGGCAAGTGCATCAGGCGAAAGCAATGCGGCCGGCAATGGTGACAACGTTTCCGGTTTGCCTATCGCAAAAGTTGGCTCGTCCGTCTCCGTCGTCACCGAGACCGATCTCAAAGCCCAGCAGATCAGCAACCCGGCCGATGCGTTGCGCAGCTTGCCCGGGGTTGCCGTCAGCCAGCAAGGCACGCCTGCTGGCATCACCGTCGTGCGCATTCGAGGTGCTGAAAGCAATCACACGCTCGTCGTCATCGACGGCGTCGAGGTCAACAGCAACGACACTAACGGCTTTTTCGATTTCTCGAATTTGACCAGCGAAGAAATCTCCAGCGTCGAAGTTCTGCGCGGTCCCCAGAGCGGCCTTTACGGCGGCGGCGCGCTCGGCGGCGTTGTCAACATCAACACCTACGACGGCCGCGGGCCGCTGAGACTGCGCGTGACGGGCGAGGCGGGAAGCTTTGGAACGCAAGTCGGCTCGGCGCAAATTTCAGGCGGCAATGACCGGGCGCATGGATCGCTTACCGTGCAGCGGCGCCATTCCGACGGTTTCAACATTTCGCCGTTGGGCGGCGAACGCGACGGATCTGATATTTCGAGTGTGGCGTTTCGAGGCGGCGTTGTCGTGTTCGATAATTTAAGTCTGGATGGCAGCTTGCGTTATTCGAGCCGCAAGGGCGACCGCGACGGCTTTGACGGCTCACGCTCCATCGGTGGCCTGGCCGTCGCCAACGACGACGCTTCGACGTTCACGCAAAAACTTTGGACCGGACGGCTCGCAGCCAAGCTTGATACGTTCGACAAGCGCTGGCTGCACGAGTTCGCGGTCTCGCGCGCCGACAGCCGCCTGACCGATAACGACACAACGTTCTTTAGCGTCACGCGCTCTGAAGCCGAAGCCATCAAATATGCTTATACCAGCACGTATCGCATCGATGGCTACGGCTTGCCGATGCGCCACTTTCTCACGGGCCGCGCCGAACATCTGGATGAAAGTTTCACTCAGCCGACTTTTGATTTAACGACCCGCGAGCGTGGCCGATCGAGCGTAGTTGGCGAAGTGCGCGGCGAATATTATGATCATTTGTTCCTCGAAGGCACCGTTCGGCAAGACTGGAACGAGGTCTTCACCGATGAGACAACGTGGCATTCTTCGGCCTCGCTGAAAGTACCGGGAACCTTTTTGCGGTTGCACGCGAGCGGTGGGACGGGCGTCAAATATCCAAGCTTCTCGCAGCAGTTTGGATTTTTCTTCGGCTACATCGCCAATCCGGATTTGAAGCCTGAAACGTCCATCGGCTGGGATAGCGGCGCCGAAGTCACGCTGTTTGATGGCAAAGCGGTGTTCGACGTGACCTACTTCGACCAGAATCTCGAAAATGAAATCGCGTCGCGGTTCCTGCCGAATTTCACCTCGACTGCCGTCAATCGCGTTGGCGAAAGCACGCGCCGCGGCATCGAAGTCTCGGCCCGCGCTATCGTTCTTCCGGGCCTGACCGTTGGCGGCGCCTATACGTATCTCGACGCCCGCGACGACAACAACTTGGAAGAGATCCGGCGCGCGCCGCATTCGGGCCGGGTCGACGCCAACTATAATTTCCTCGCCACCCGCGCCAACTTTAACATCGCCGCGATCTACAATGGCGATGCCAAGGACTTGGCATTCGATGCCAACAGCTTTGACGTGCGCCGCGTCACGTTGGGCGAGTACTGGCTGGTGCGGCTTGCAGCCTCTTATGCGATTGCACCAGGCGTTGAACTTTTCGGCCGCGTCGAAAATGCACTGGACGAAGATTATCACGAGGTCTTTGGCTATCAGACCGCAGGGCTCGCAGCGTACGCTGGCATGCGTTTCAGCTACGAAGAACCGATCAGACCGGTCGCGGTTGATCTGCATTAAAAGGAATGAGCGGTCGTGCGGTGGGCGGGCCAAGTATTGGGCGTGGCGATAGCGGCCTTTGCTTGCTCTGGCTGCAGCCACGCCATCGCGGCCCAGCCCCGCCGCATCGTCTCGCTCAACTTGTGCACCGATCAGCTTCTCGTCCAGCTTGTCGCCCGCGAGCGGATCGCGGCGGTGACTTTTTTAGCGACCGATAAATCGCTGTCGGCGTCGGCTAAAGAGCTGCAGGGCTTAGCCCAGATTCAAGGCTCTGCTGAGGAAGTGCTCGCGCTTGAGCCCGATCTCGTCATCGCGGGCGAATACGGCACCGGTTCGGCGATTGAGCTGCTGCGTCGGCTCGGCCAAAAAGTTTTGACGGTACCGCTCGCATCCGATTTTGCGACGCTGCGCGCGAACTTGCGTCTGATCGCCAAAGCAACGGGCGATAAGCCGCGCGGCGAGGCTTTGATCAAAGAGTTCGACGACCGGCTGGCAGGTGCGCGCTCGACCGTTACCTCGCGGCCGACCGCGCTGTCGTATGAAGTGCAAAGTCTGGCGTCAGGCGCCGACAGCTTGATCGACGCGGCGCTCGATGCGGCCGGCTATCGCAACATGGCGCGCGATCTGGATCTCGGGCGCGGCGGGCGGTTGCCGTTGGAAGAGCTTGTCAGCGCGCCGCCGGATCTGATCGTTCTGGCCAACGCGCCGGACGATTTCAAAACGGTTCTGGCCGATAATTTGCGCCACCCGGCATTTGTGCAGCTTCTGCAACGCCGCCCGCACGTACATTTGCCGATGCCCTATTGGATGTGCGCGACGCCTAAAATCGCCGAAGCTGTCGAGATCCTTGCCGCGATGAAATCGACGGGGTTTGCCGCGAACGGGCAACGGCCATGACATCGCGGCCAGCACTTTCCGATCATGCAACAACGGCCGCGATGGCCACGCTCGCGGTCTTGGCATTTCTCTTGTCGCTCTGGGTTGGCCCGCAGCGCTTTGGGTTACCGGCCGCCACCGACGCCGCGCGCCTCGTATTTTTCGAGATCAGGCTGCCGCGCGCGATTTTAGGTTTTCTCGTCGGTGCAGCGCTTGGGACGTCTGGCGCGGTTTTGCAAGGCTATCTGCGCAATCCGCTGGCGGAACCCGGATTGATCGGCATTTCAGGCGGCGCATCGCTTGGCGCTGTCGTCGCCATTCATTCCGGATTAGCTGCTCACGTCGCACTCGCTTTACCGCTGGGTGGTCTGATCGGCGCGGCGCTGGCTACGCTCGCCATGGTGGGACTGGCTGGCGCGCGCAGTTCGCCGACGACGCTTATTCTAGCGGGCGTCGCCGTTTCGAGTATCGCGGCGGCGCTGACATCGTTAGCGCTGAATTTATCGCCCAACCCGTTTGCCTCCGTCGAAATGGTCTATTGGCTGATGGGCTCGCTGACCGACCGAAGTCTGATTCACGTTTGGCTCGCCGCACCCCTCATACTCGTGGGGCTCGCAATGTTGCTCAGCACGGCGCGCGATCTCGAAGCTTTGACGCTGGGAGAAGATGCGGCGGAAAATCTAGGAATCGATGCCGCCGGTTTGCGATTTAAAGTTATTGCTGGCACGGCGCTCGCGGTCGGGGGCGCAACGGCCGTCACCGGTGCCATCGGGTTCGTCGGCCTCATCGTGCCCCACCTCTTGCGGCCGTTCGTTGGTGGCAGCCCCGGCCGGCTTTTATTGCCAAGCTTATTCGGCGGCGCGGCCCTGATCCTATTCGCTGACGTACTCCTGCGGCTCGTATCGCCACAGGCCGATCTGCGTCTCGGCGTCGTCACGGCCCTGTTGGGCGCGCCGTTCTTCCTGTGGCTCGTTTTGAAAACGCGCCGGGAGCTTCAGCCATGACGCTGAAAGCACAAAATGTTTCCGTGGCGTTAGGTGGCCGCACCGTCCTCGAACATTTCACGACAACGCTCGCGCCGGGTGAGTTCGTCGCGGTCGTTGGCCCTAATGGGGCTGGCAAATCGACCGCGTTGAAAATGATGGCGGGGCTTTTGTCGCCATCCGTCGGCAGCGTCAGCCTCGACGATGCACCGCTGGCATCGTTCACCGGCCGCGCGCGCGCCCGCCGCATCGCGTATTTGCCCCAGGACCGCATCGTTAACTGGTCATTGCCCGCCGCCCGCATCGTCGCTCTTGGCCGGTTGCCGCATCGCAGTTTTGCAGCTGGCGAAAGTTCGACCGACCGCGCCGCTATCGCAGCGGCGATGACCCGCATGGACGTCGGGCAATTCGCAGATCGGCCAGTGACAATGTTGTCGGGCGGCGAACGTGCCCGCGTTCTCGTGGCACGGGCTCTCGCACAAGAAGCGCAATATCTCGTCGCCGATGAACCAGCTGCCGGTCTCGATCCAGCGCACGCGCTGGCGCTGTTTGAAGAATTTTCCCGCCTCGCGCGCGATGGCCACGGCGTCCTCACAGCACTGCACGATTTGTCACTTGCCTTGAGGTTTGCAACTCGCGTGATCCTGTTGCGCGAGGGCCGCTGCTTGGCAGACGGGCCAGGCGCACAAGTATTGAGCAGGGCTAATCTTGCGGCTGCGTTTGCAATTGACGCCATTGTGACAGAGATCGAAGGCATACCGGTCGTTTTGCCACACGCAGCTTTACCAGGAACGGTCACACCGGCTTAACCGCGCCTGCTCCGCGCGCTATAGTTTCACGCTCACGACATTTCAGTTCTGAAATTTCGGGGTAAAATCCGATCGGGGGCGCTGCTGAAAACAATTCCAATTAATCTGGCTTTGCAAGGTGGCGGTATCCACGGTGCGTTCACGTGGGGCGTGTTGGATCGCATCCTCGACGAGGAAAAGCTTGAGCTCGGCTGGATCAGCGCGACAAGTGCGGGTGCGGTTAATGCTGTGGCGCTGGCGGCGGGCTTGGCTGAAGGCTCGCGGCAGAAGGCGCGTGAAAAACTCTACAAGGTTTGGGACGCCGTCTACAAAGCCGGCGTGCCGGATCTGATGCGGCTCAATCCGTTTCTTTACGGCTTCTCGAACAGCAAATCGATGGCGCAGGCGGCGAGCCTGTGGTCGCCATACGAGTTCAATCCGCTCGGCTTTGATCCGCTGCGGCGCATCTTGTCGGATCATGTCGACTTCGCAGCGTTGCGTGCGGGCGCCGGACCGCGCCTGTTGATTGCGGCGACCCACGTTCCAACAGGGCGCGCGCGCCTCTTCCGTCATGACGAACTCACCGTCGAAGTCGTGCTCGCATCGGCCTGCCTGCCAACGGTGCATCACGCCGTCCAGATCGAGGGGGCGAGCTATTGGGACGGCGGTTTTTCGGCCAACCCCGATCTCGTGAACCTTGGCATCGATAGCCCGGTCGACGATACGCTGCTCGTTCTGCTCAATCCGCTGGTCCAGAACGAGCTGCCGACCACCGTGCGCGATATTTCCAATCACGCCAACCAGATTACGTTTAACGCGCCGTTGTTGCGCGACGTCGAGATCATCCATGCGGTGCGCGAAACCGCGGGAACGCTTTTGCCCAAGGGCCGGTTTGCCCCGCTCGCGCGCCATCGCTTTCACTTGATCGATGCCGGATCTGTCACCGCAGCCCTCAGTCCGGAAACCGCGATGAAGGCCGATTGGGCTTTGATGACCTATCTGCACGGCGCTGGCCGCGATGCCGCCGACCAATGGCTAACGGTTGGCCTCGATGATGTCGGCAAACGGGAAACGACCGATCTCGCGCGCTATTTTTTGCCAACCGCCAATCCAGCCGAGGCTTCGGCGAAAAAACCGCCAAATGGCAAGTCGTCGGCAGCGCCCGCAGTATCCGCCAAACGCTGATTTATGGTGATGGCTATTGCTTTCCCCGGTGAAACTCTACGACTACCGATCCGTCATCCTGTACGGCGCACAACAGTGGGCGGGGATCGGCGGGGACCCATCCAAGCTGCTAGCATGTTCAAAGGCTAAACGCTCAGCGTCAAGCGGGCGAAAGCAATTTCTCCGGTCGACGGATCGTATAGGTTTAGCCAATCGGGGTTCATCTGCTCGATCAAACGATATTTCCATCCGTAGTCTCAGGACGGATTATTTTATGTGCTTGTGCCAATCGGTGCCAGTGTATCGAAGTAGCCCTGTTCGACCAATCTATCGATCGCAGTGCTGATATTGTCCTTCGTGAGTTCGCGGACGGCCACCATCCCTGGCTCAGCGAAGTAAACGAGGCCGCCGCGCCGTTCATCGAGTCCCATCTCGATGTTGGCAAGATCAACAAAAGACAGCCGATAACGCGCACTCCGATGCGTAACTTCGAGATTCAAAAAACCTTTGGAACGCCAGATATCCTGGTTTTCGAGGTAGTCATCGTGAAAATGTATAGTGTGCGTCATCCAAACCTCCGGGCTAGGCGGGCTGGATGTGGACGAACCCGTGTCACGAGGATAACGCAGGACAGGGCGTATGCCACATAAAGAATTGTAGGGCGGATTAGACGCGGCCCGTGCTCGCGATGTTGTCACTTCGAACGGAAATTCCGGGGCGTAATCCGCCGTCCGCGAATCAAACTGCTGCAACGTTTTCTTCTCCGCATCGGCGGAATACGCAGCACGTGAAGGGCGCTGCTATTCCGCCCTACGGTTTTTCGTGGTGATTGAATGCGGGCTACGCGGGCGGCGCGTGCGCTTGACACCCCACGTCGTCATGGCCGCTCCCGCGATTGCAAATCGCGGGGAATGCGGCGGCCATCCACGACAAATATCCAAGAGTGCGATGTCTGAATTGCCCGGGCTATTGCCAAAGTGTGCCTTCAGCAATGACCGAGTTTGCATACGCTTGTCGTGGGTGGCCGACGACTGCGCGATGCTGCGCATCGCCTCGGCCATGACGGAGGAGAGGGCGCGTTTTCGTCCTACGGTTCTTCGTGGTGATCGAGTGCGGGCTACGCGAGCTAATCCTGGCGACGGGTGGTGCCGGTCAACTTGCCAGCATAATACGCTAGCTCTCCCATTAGGCGCGGAGAGAACATCGGCAGCAAAAGCCACCATAGCAATGGCTCATAGTTGCCTCTAACAGACTCTTCGATGCCGAGTGCAACTATGCCGATGATCAGAAGCCGACGAGCCCAGTCTACTGGAAGTCACGGGCGTAACAGATTACCTTCCAACGCGGCGGCATGGTTTTGCAATTGATCACGCTGTTCGTCCGTCAAAGGCTCGGTTTCGAGCATGCGATGAATTTGTGTCAGCGTTTGCTTCACTTCGGCATACTCATCCTGCTTATTCACGCTGCCCTCCTGAATTCTATGCTGTTTACCGAGTAATAAAATACTGACAACCATGAGAATGCGGAGCTATTGGTGCTCTACAGTTCTTCGTGGTGATCCGGGCTACGAGGGTTTATTTTCCGCACTTGGCCAGCCAGTCCTCAGCCTCCTGAAGCGAGAACGTAAACTCGGAACCCGGGACGCCGGAGGGCATCCGTGCTCCCTCGGCAATATTGACGATCGACAACCGGCCGTGATCGTGACCCTTGCCCACCTTGTCCAGACGATAGCCCTTGATTTGGGCCGTGCGAGCAACGCGCTTTTCTTGTGCGTGTGTCATGATCTGGCTCCAGCTAAGCAAAACCAACTCTACACGAGAGGCCGTCGCGCGGATACCTGTTGTCGTGGTGGTGGGGGAGGCGAGAGGCGCAGTCTCACAACGCCGTCGCCCCCGCCTGTCGCTTGCGCATCCGTTCCGATCGCTGTTGCGAAATCGGCGCTGGCACGGGTTAGTGCGCCCGCAGCAGTCGAGCTTTGTCCGAGCGAGCGTGCCGCGCGCCCGATCGCGGTTGAGTTATCGCCGCGCGCTTGCGAGGAGTTGCCGATTGTCGTTGCGTTGATGCCTTGTGCTAGGGCCGATGCGCCGACGGCGGTGGTGTTGGTGGCGATGGCCTGTGCGCTGGCGCCGATGGCTGCGGTGTTCGTGCCCTGCGCTTCTGCCGCGCCGCCAATTGCTGTCCCGTCGCTGCCGGTTGCGGCCGCAACCGAGCCGATGGCGGTTGCGTTCTTGCCCTCAGCGCGCGAGTAGCCGCCGATCGCATTGGCATTATCGCCGGAAGATCGCGCCAAGAACCCGAGTGCCGATGCATAAGGTGACGAGGCTTGTGCCTGCGTGCCGATGGCGAGTGCGCCGGTGCCGCTGGCATCTGCGGACGTTCCGCAAGCAACGGCCTAACTGTCGGCAATTGCGCCGCCAAAGCTGCCACCATATTGCTGGCAGATGAACGGCGCTTGAGCCGCCTGGGCTCCCGCCGCCATGAACAAGGCGAGCGCTGCCGCACTGGCCGCCGCGCGAAGGCCGCTTGGCGCGGTGCCCAAAGGTGCGAGCCGACCGGGGGCAAGTTCCCCGGGCCTGAGCGTGTTTGCATTTAAGAAGGAAGATGCGGCGCTTAAGGCGATATCTAAAGACGAAGTCGATGTGAGACGATTGCGCGTGCAATCGTTCCCCGTCCGCCCGGCGGGCGACTGGATCAGGGTACGCAAGAACAAAAACTCCTGGAGCGCAACCCGACCGGACGTAACGTGTGACTTCGGCCTTCGAATGGTTGCGGGGTTGACATCCGCTGGCCGTACTACACGTTAAAATTATTAATTAATACAATTGCAAGTTGTTAGATAGCAAACCTGTCATGTTGGCGATCACGATTGCACGAGCCGCGCGTAGCCCTGCTCAACGGTCTCATCTAACAAGCACTTATACGTTGCATATTTACCATGGCCGGGTGCAATTTGACCGAGGCTCTCTGCTTTGAACTCGTCTTGGCTTGCGTAAATAATGGGCGCGGCAACCGGCACGAAGGTGGCGCGCTGCTTATTCAGCGTCGTGATGATGCCGCGCATGACGCTGTCGCGGTCGAGCTGGGAGACCACAACCATCCGCATGGCGCCCTTGGTGAGCGAGACCAAGTGAATGAACATCGAGGACGCGGGGATATATAATCGGCCGCGATGTGAATAGGGAACATCGGGCCGGTCGCGCTCCTGGAACAGGAGGCTGGGCCATTCAGGGTCCCAGGTGATGTCGGTGCGATAGGCGATGATCATATCTGGGATTGAGAATGCGGGCCTGATCGTCAAGTAGCTGCCGATGTAGTGATCGACTGCGGCGCGCGTATAAGCGCCCATATAAACCGGCGCGACCATGCCGCCTTCGCCCTTGAGATCCATCGGACCTTTGTCGTGTGCGCTTGCTTCGCCGTGCCACGCGTCGCGCAAGGGCGGGAAATCGAGGCCTAAAACCATGCACACGTCAAACAGCGTCTGATCGCGCACCGAGCGTCCACCGAGCAAATTCTGGATGGTCTTTTCGTGACAATCGGCTGTGTCGGCGAGTTCGGCTTGGGTGAGTTTTTTTTCCACCATCGAGGTTTTGATTTGATCGATGGCACCCTCGCGGTCGCGCAGGAGCTGGGGCGGCCTCGTCGTCGGATTTTTCATGTCGTGCCTTATCGCGCCCCGCAGCCCGGCTTCGCCTTGGACCGCCACCGTTCTTGCTGGAAACTACCGGTCTTTATCGGTGACTAGCAATCGGAAAGCTTGGGCACAGGTTTCCTTGAGGGCATTTGGACCTTTTCGCAGCCTCGGGATTAGGCGCCCTAAGCTGCCACTTCACGCTACGGCCAGGCGCGCCCGCGCGAAAGTCAACACTCTTGCGCGACAGCGAATTCGTGGAAAACTGTCGTGGTTGGCCGCCTGTCGTGCGTTCCGCCCGATCGCTTCGCGACGCGGCCATGACGGAAGTTACGGGCACGAATTCTCGTGGTACGTCAGGTCGCGTCCGTCGCGGCAGCGTCAGCGTCAGAAATTGATGGTAGCGTCATGAGTAACCCCCGTTCACGTCATGGCCGCATCGGCGGCCATCCACGCCAAGTCTCAAAGGGGGTGGTGTCAAAAAGCGAATGGGCTGCTGCGATAGCCAATCTTAACCGCTGGCACCGTGTTTGCCCTGCCTGCGCACCGCCGGGGAGTGATCGCCTCACCGCCCTAACACCTCGAGGCGGACGGCGGCGACGCCGGCACCGGTCATCGCCAAATTTTCAGCCGCGCGCTCGGACAGATCGATGATGCGGCCGGGTCTGAAGGGCCCGCGATCGTTGATGCGGACGATGACGCTGGCGCCGTTGTCGACGCGGGTGACGCGGACTTTCGTGCCAAAGGGCAACGTCTTGTGAGCCGCTGTCATGGCGCGCTTGTCGAACCGTTCGCCCGTCGCGGTCGTCTGATCTTCCCAATAATAGGACGCGTTGCCAGACAGTGCGTGGCCGTGGCCGGTGAGGCGGGGCCCTGCCGACGTAGCGTACTGAGCGCCGCGCGACACCGATCCTGTGATCAGCGCGGCTGTGCCTCTTGGCGTTGCAACGGCGACGACGGTTTCGCTCCAGGCGGGCCGGTTTGATAACGTCTTGCCGTCAGCGCGCACGACGGTCGTCCGCCAAACGCCGATAGCACCGGCGCGTTGTTCCTCGGGAAAGTTTTGCGACCATGAATCGGCGCGCACTTGACCGGCGGTCGAGGCCGCGGCCGTCATCACGAGCATTGTCAGACGAAAAGTGGCGGGCGAGAGCAAAGTGGGTGCAATCCCTTTTGGCAGCGCTGAGCTTAACGCCACGACGCGGGAGGAGTGGGACGCAAGCGCTAACCTGATTCGTGTGGCAGCAAATAGAACGGGCGGTGGAATAGGTCATTCCACCGCCCGTTGAGCTATTGAAAATGCGAAAGCGTCTCAGCCTTTGCTGAGGATCGCGATCTTGACTGGAGCGACGCCCGCGCCGGTCATGGAGATCGCTTGCGCTGCAGCTTTCGACAGGTCGATCACGCGGCCGCCGACATAGGGTCCGCGATCGTTGATGACGACCACAACTGACGAGCCGTTGCTCTTATTGGTGACGCGAACGCGCGTACCGAACGGCAAGGTCTTGTGAGCAGCCGTCAAAGCGTTGGGATTAAAGCGGCCGCCAGAAGCCAGAGCTTGCGGCTCCCAATAGTAGGACGCCATACCAGACTGGTAAGATGAGCCGCCGCCTTCATCGTCATCGTTGCGGGCCGCGCGTTTAGATTTGTGCTTGGCCGGCTTTTCATCGTCACTGTCGAGCGAAGCCGTTTGAACGTGCTTTGCCTTGTGCGATTTGGCGTGGCTGGTCTTGGTCGACTTGGCTTCGCCGGTTGATGCTTTTGGCGCACCGCCGCAAACCATTTCAGAACCCTGGCATTCCCATTTGGCGCTGGCCGGCATGGCACCGGCGATCAAAGCTGCGACAGAAATTGCAGCGAAACCTAAAAACGAACGCATCGTCTACTCCTTTTTCTCTGTTAGCAGACAGCAGCGTTAACGAGGTCGAACGAGCAAGAACCCCCGTCTCGGCGCGAAGTCGTCGCGGCTGAGATCAACCGCCCACGGGCGGCACGAAAACGAAAACGTTGGGAGAGTTGCTTCTTCTATGAGGACCCGTAACCGAACACCAGAACTTCAGTTCACCCTGCCGCCTTGAGATTGGGGTTGCCCCCGTCCCGGCGGGCGGAAGGGACCATCGTCAGCCCAAAGCGTCAACCCCGAGTTATTATCTCAATTCAACCACATTTCGCAATGTTCTGAAAAGGCTCGGATATATTTGCAACAAGGCCATGTCGCGCGACGGCAAGCCGCACAATCGCGCCAAACTGTGATGGAACTTTCATACGCCTTTTGTCGCGCTTAACGACGACGCGTTTTGAAATCTCCTGCGCCATCTTGAAGATCGCAGACAAAAATTCCAGTGGCTCATGTTAAGCCCGGCCCGAATAGCGACGAGATCTCTCAACGCTTGCTTCCGGACAACGATGTGATGAGCGCAACGGCGCCTGCAACGCAAACTGCCACGCCCACTTTTTCAGATGCTGTCGCGACGTGGGCGCGCATTGGTGTCACGTCGTTTGGCGGACCCGCCGGTCAGATTGCGATGATGCATCGCGTTCTCGTCGATGAGAAACGTTGGCTCGACGAGCGCACATATCTGACGGCTTTAAGTTTTTGCACGCTACTTCCAGGGCCCGAAGCGATGCAATTGGCAACCTACGCCGGGTGGCGACTGCATGGCCTCAAAGGCGGACTGGTAGCCGGCTTATTGTTCGTATTGCCAGGTGCCGCCGTCATCCTCGCGCTCTCGATTTTATACGCACTGTATGGCTCGCTTCCGGTGGCAGCCGCCCTCTTTACCGGCATCAAGGCGGCGGTCCTGGCGATCGTGCTTGAAGCATTGCTGCGCATTTCGCGCCGCTCGTTGAAGGACACCGCCGAGTGGCTGATTGCAGCGGCAGCGTTTCTCGCGATCTTCTTTCTGCACGTTCCATTCCCCGTTATCATCTTCGTCGCGGGCCTCATTGGATATCTGCGCGGCCGGAATTCAGTGCCCGAAGGTGTGGTGTCGGCCCCGCAGCGCGCGCCGGTCGCGCTGGCGGACACGGCTGCCACGATCGCGGTTTGGACGGCCATCTGGATTGCGCCTCTGGCGCTGGTCGCGATCTCATACGGCCCCGATCATGTCTTGACCAAGCTCGGCTGGTTTTATTCCAAGCTCGCGGTGGTGACGTTCGGGGGCGCTTACGCGGTGCTGGCCTACATGGCGCAAGATGTTGTCCAGTACTACGGCTGGCTCAATGCTGGCGAAATGCTCGACGGGTTGGGATTAGCCGAGACAACACCTGGACCGCTTATCCTCGTCACCGAGTTCGTCGGCTTTTTGGCCGCCTACCGAAGTCACGCTGGTGGATCGATCCTGATCGGTGTGGCGGGCGCACTCGTGACGCTGTGGGCGACGTTCGCACCGTGTTTCTTATGGATTTTCGCCGGTGCTCCCTACATCGAGCGCATCGCCGACATGCCGCGCCTTAAATCCGCGCTGTCGGCAATTACGGCGGCTGTCGTTGGCGTGATTTTAAATCTGACCGTTTGGTTCGCGCTGCACGTGATCTTTCGCGACGTGCAAGAAACGCAGTACGGGCCGCTCTATCTCAGCAATCCAAACCTGCATAGCATCGATTGGTCCGCGGCCGCATTAGCCGTGCTAGCTGGCGTGCTGCTGTTCGCCCTCCATCGCGGCGTGATCACGACACTCGCCATCTGCGGCGGGCTTGGATGGCTTGGCTCGCAATTGGGCTAGCTGCTGGCCTTACAGCCAGCCTCGGCGGCGGAAATAAATAAACGGAATGACCGCCGAGATCACCATGAGCCCGAGCGCCATCGGATAACCGAGGTGAAGATCGAGTTCCGGCATGTTTTTGAAGTTCATTCCGTAGATCGATGCGACCAGCGTCGGCGGCATGAGCATCACGGACATGACCGAAAATAGTTTGATAATCTGGTTTTGCTCGGTTGAAATCATACCGAGCGTGGCATCCAGCAAAAAGGTCACCCGGCCGGACATCGAGCGCAGGCTGTCGGCGAGCGAGTTGATGTCGCGTTGTGCGGTTTCGATGCGTGCAATAAGCTTTGGATCTTCTGAGCGGTCGCGCGCAACGTCGGCGAAATAATGCAGCGTGCGGTGAAGCGACAGCGATGATTCTTGCGCTCGCGAGACAATGTCGCCTTCCTTGCCGATTGTCCGCAAGATGATTTCCAGTTTGCGGCCGCGGCTGCGCGAGGCCTTGATGTCGAAGATCTGCGGCGCTAGCTTTTCCACTTCGTCTTGCACGCGTTCGATCAAATCAGCCTGACGCTGCACCAGCGATTCGAGCAATCCCACCATGATTTGCGATCCGGTTGCTCCCGGCAACTCGCCTCGACAAGCTTTCTCGGCAAACACCGGGAACGCCTTGGGCTCGCCGTAGCGCACGGTAATGAGACGCGAGCCGGTTAGAATGAAGGTGACGTTCGAGGTTGTGACGCTGCCGGAATCGCTGCCGTAGATGACAAAGGCTGTCATGAAGGTGGCGCCGTTTTCCTGATAGAAGCGGTTGGAAACTTCGATCTCGCGCATTTCTGCCCTGGTCGGCACGTCGAGGCTCAATGTCTTTTCGATGGTCGCCTCTTCGGCATCGGTCGGATCGAGCAGGTCGATCCAAACTGTGGCCGGTAAAACATCGAGGCTGCCGCCTCGTTTTTTGAGACCGGCACCTTCTGTATCGTAGAGCGTGATCATAAGCTTGCCGTCCGCCTTGCTGATTGGAGCGGATTTCGTATACCAGATCAGCGGCTCGTGCCTAGCTGGGCTCTGTGATTGTTGAGCGAGGCGACCCTAGGAGACGACACGTGATCCCAATGACGCTGCTATGGCCAATACTCTAAAGGCGCTCAACGAGCGCTTTGCCCGGGAGGGTGCCGTTCGTTTCGAACAGCGTTTCGGCGGCGACGCGGCGGTGTTGCGTTCGCCGGGCGGTACTGCTGTTGTCGCCTTGCAGGGTGCGCAAGTGCTGTCGTGGGTGCCAGCGGGCGGTCAAGACGTGCTGTGGCTGTCGCCGCTCGCGGCCTTGGGAACAGGTAAGGCGGTGCGCGGCGGCATTCCCATCTGTTGGCCCTGGTTCGGCCCGGCGAGCGCCCCAGCCGGGGTGGCGGCATCAGCGCCGCTCAAGCCGGCGCACGGATTTGTTCGCGCGGCACCTTGGGAGGTCGTCGAAACCAGCGCCAACGACAGTCATGTCAAGCTTCGCCTCAGCTTCGACGCCACCGGCATCGATCCGGCGTTATGGCCGCATCAGGCGATGTGCGAAATCGAAATTACCCTCGATGATGGATTGGCCGTGACCCTGGTCACGAAAAACGTCGGAGCTTCACCATTCGATTTGACGCAAGCGCTGCATACCTATTTGGCCATTGGCGATGTCACGCAAATATTGCTTGAGGGACTGGATGGCAGCACCTTTATCGATCAGTTGATGCCGGGCCCCGTCAAAGTCCAGCACGGCGCAATTGAGGTCACTGGCGAGGTTGACCGCATCTATCAGGCGAGCCCGCAGACCGTCAGCGTGCTCGATCGCGGCCATGCGCGCATCATCCACGTCGCCAAAACAGGTAGCAACGCGACAGTCGTATGGAACCCGTGGGTGGAAAAGTCAGCGCGCCTCGGCGACATGGGCGCAGATGGCTACCGCGCCATGATCTGCGTTGAGGCGGCGAACGCTGGACAAGATGTGGTGACGCTCGCGCCGGGCGCGCGCCACCAACTTGTCAGCAGGCTTTCGATATCGGCTTTATGAATTGCCGTTTTAATTACGAAAGGTCTGGCGTCACTTCGGCGATGTCTTTAGCGCGCCGGACGCTGCCGTCGAACTGAGCGCCTTCAGCGATCGACAAGGTCTGCTTGATGATGTCGCCATCGACCCGCGAGCTCGCATGCAAGATCACTTGCGAACCTTTGAGTGCGCCGCGTGCTTCACCTTGAATGATAATGGTGCGCGCCGTGATCGTTCCCGTCACGCTGCCGCTTTCGCCGACGGTGACGCTTTCGCCATGCACGTCGCCTTGGATCTGGCCGGCAATAAGCAGCGAACCCTTGGTCTTCAAAACGAGCTGCTGGCCGATAATCGTGATGTCTGGGCCCAGAACCGACGTCGGTCCTTCGATCGGACGGGGAGCTGACTGAACTTGAGCATTGCCGTTTTGCGCAAACGGTGGCGGCGCGGTGCGCAGCGGTTGTACGGGTTGGACGCCCGCGACGCGGCCCGGTTCATTTACACGCGGTTGTTGGTCTGAAGCACGGCTAAACATTGGACACCCCCATTACGCAACTGATCAATGATGCCGCTAGTTTAGAGCATTGCGACGAGGACACATTATGTCGAAGATGAGGAACCGTCACCTAGGTAGAAAAAAAGAAATGGTCTGTTTTGGGGAATAATTTCCCGCCAGCTCTTGGCTGGCGGGTAACTCAAGTCGGCAATTAAGCACAATGCCGATGTGCTTTCGTCGGGGCTGCCAGCAAATTAGCGTGCAATTCGCAGGTCGACGAAGGGGGCCACGATGTGGTGGCCCTCGCGGCTGACATAAACGTGCGCAAACGGGGCATCGACAACGACCCGGCGGCCATGCTCGACGCGGGTGAATGGCGCTTCAACGACGGCGTAGCTGCCGTCGCGGTCGAAGTGCCGGTGGTGCCGTTGCCAAGTGTGCGCGTCGCCCTCATCGCGATCGTGGACTAATACAACTGCTGAGTTGGCGCGCTGGGTCGCGTGACCGGCCACGCGACTGGGCAAGGCCTGCGCCTGGAAAGCCCCGCTGCCGAGTAAGAATCCGCCGACGGCCAATGCCGTTACAATGCGCATGCTCAAAATCCTCATAACTCGAATTCCTCTTTGCCCGCCCTGTCCTGCACGGGTTCTAGCCGCGTTAGGCCGCCCTTCGCAATGCAAATGGGTCGTTGGTGCCAGTCATTGGTACAAGTCCGCCGCAGTGCAGGCCAAATCGACTTCTCTATTGAGTTGTGCACGATTTAGGAAGCGCGCGGAAATTGCCGGGAATTTCCCGAAATTGGCGGGCGCGGTTGGCGAAATTTGGTGCTAGATTAGTGGCTTCAGAATCATATTGCGGAGGCATTGATGCGGGTGGCTTTGAAGGCTTCGGCTTTCTGGACGGGCATGTTGATGTTGGGACTGGCGCCGAATGCGATGGCTGCCGGTTGCCCCAATCCCAACGCGCTGGGCGTATCGCGCACGGTCGAAATCGACACCACGGGCGGCCCCGGCTTTGGCTTTGAGCACTATAAGGCCTACGACTTTTTGCAAGCCAAAGAGGTCGTCCTAACGTTTGACGACGGTCCGCAGAAATTCTCAACCGAAATGGTTTTGGCAGCGCTGGCCGAGCAATGCACCAAAGCGATCTTCTTCTCGATAGGTAAAATGGCGCTGGGCTACCCTGAGATCATCCGGGAAGTCGCCAAAGCTGGGCACACCATCGGCACCCACACGTGGAGCCATTTGCCGATCGCTAAAGCTAAAACCTTCGAGGAAGGCAAAGACGAAATCGAGCGCGGCAACAGTGCCGTCAAACGTGCGCTCGGCGCACCCATTGCGCCGTTCTTCCGCTTCCCGACGCTCGTTTCGACGCCGGAAGCCGAGGCCTATCTCGGCACGCGCAACATCGCGATGTGGTCGACCGATATCGACAGTTTCGATTTCAAGCCCCAGCCTGCCGAGCACATCGTCAAATCGGTGATGGCAAAACTCGAAAAGCGCGGCAAGGGCATCGTGCTGATGCACGATATTCACAAGACCACAGCCAAAGCTCTGCCCTTATTACTCGCTGAGCTTAAGGCCAAGGGCTACAAAATCGTCCACGTCAAAGCCAAGTCCGATATGAAGACGTTGGCTGAGTATGATACAGCCGTCGATAAAGACGCCAAGGGTCTGCCAGCGGTTGGCGCTGAGCGTCCGACGACGAGCATCGTGCGCACCATCGAAGGCACGCCGGCGCCTGAGGAAAATGTCAAACCGGCGGCTGCAGAGCCGGTGAAAGCAGCGCCAGTTGCACCAGCGACGGCACCTGCCGCCACACCAGCGCCCAAAGCTGAAGCTCCCGCCGACAGTCAAGCGGTCACGCGTCAAGCCGTAGCCGCAACGGCACCGGACTCTCCAGTCAGCACGGTGCCCGCGACCGGCAGTACGCCAGCGACGACTGCCTCTATCAAGACCGCAGCAGATGACGACAAGCAGCCTGCACCGTCGTCAGCGTCCAGCGCATCGCCAGCCGTCACAATTGCGCCGCCAGCGGGTCCATCAAAATCCATGTCTGAACGGGCCAAGGAAATTTGGGAGCTTTGGTTCGGCAAATAAGTACCGAAGGGTTGAGCCGCTCAGGCGATCGCGTTGCTGCCGCCCCTTGCGTTCGGCAATTAAAAGTTTTCAGCGAAAAACGATGGAAAGAAAAAGCGGTATTACGAAAAACGGGTGATCCTGAGACCACCCGTTTTTTTGGGTACCCTGAGGGCCCCCCCCGGGCCCGCCGCAATCCAGATCGTTGCCGCTGTGCCACAAAGGGCTGTGCGGCGAAATTTGGGGCACCCACGTTACTGCTAACCCAAGTAATAGCAGCGGTGTTGCGGCTCACATTGCCAGATAAATCAATCCCCCGATCAATTCGTCCCGCATAAAGACGGTACGATAATGCTCTGGACTTTTCCACACGAATCAGAGTTACCGCTGCTCTTGTCAGTTTCGTGTTGCTGCTGGGTAACGGTGGTGTGAGGCCTGCGGGTCGTGGGCAAGCATCCCAAACAGCAATAAAAAAGCCGCCGACAAACCCGGAGGTTTGCTGGCGGCTCAGCACCCTTTCGGGCGCCTGATTCATGCTGTGGCATGTATCTGTCGAAACAACCGCGACAGCTCCGATTGGTTCCAAAAATATTCGTTGCGCACGCGAGCGTGTTCGAATCAAAAGGGCCGCTCGATGTGAGCGGCCCCCGTGAGATCGGCTGCGATATCTAGCGGATGATGTGGTCCGCTGGGCCGCGCTAGTTCTGGACCGGAGATGAAACCGGCGAGAGACTGAGCGACCACGACATCGCTACCTCATTAATCCCACTCGACATCGGATCACCTCCTTTCAAATGTTGCTGACGTCCGTAATTTGCCACGGAAATCGGGCGAAGAAAAGTTACGATCGCGAAATGCCGTGGAGTTGGTGTTTTTTTCGTTTCTAACGTTGCAACGATTGGTCCGCATCGTCTGCTTGCAGCAGAGGCTTCGAGCCGGGGCAGCGAGCAGGAGCATCGACTTGTCCTGTCGACATCTGGGCTCGAACGCTTATCTAATTGCACCATGGCACCGATCATCAGCGTCCAACAGCTTTCAAAGACGTACAAGTCTGGCTTCCAGGCATTAAAGCGCGTCGATCTTGAAATTCTCGACGGCGAGATTTTTGCGTTGCTTGGTCCCAACGGCGCGGGCAAAACGACGCTCATCAACATCATCTGCGGTATCGCGACCCCGAGCGCCGGAACGGTCAGGGTCGCTGGCAAAGACATCGCGGCCGACTATCGCGCGGTCCGCTCGATGATCGGCCTGGTGCCGCAAGAGCTGACGACCGATGCGTTCGAAACGGTGTGGGACACGACATCGTTCACGCGCGGTTTGTTTGGTCGTCCACCCAACCCTGCGCATATCGAAAAGGTTCTGAGGGATCTGTCGCTATGGGATCGACGCGACAGCAAGGTCATGACGCTATCGGGCGGTATGAAGCGCCGCCTGCTCATTGCGAAAGCCCTGTCCCACGAGCCCCAGATTCTATTTCTCGACGAGTCGACGGCGGGCGTTGACGTATCGCTGCGGCGCGACATGTGGGATGTCGTGCGCAAACTGCGGGCGTCCGGCGTGACGATCATTTTGACGACGCACTACATCGAGGAAGCCGAAGAGATGGCCGATCGCGTCGGCGTCATCAATGGCGGCGAGATCATCCTCGTTGAGAAGAAGGCCGAGCTGATGCGTCAGCTCGGCAAGAAGCAACTGGTTTTGCAGCTGTCAAAGCCGCTCGCCTCGCTGCCTGTTGCCCTCAAGGGGCATCGTCTCGATTTGTCGCCGTCGGGATCGGAGTTGACCTTCACGTACGATACGCAAGCGGGCCGCACCGGCATAACCGCGCTGCTGAAAGATCTCTCTGATGCCGGGCTGACATTCACGGATCTATCGACGACGCAAAGTTCGCTTGAAGATATTTTTGTCGATCTGGTGAAGAAGCGCGCATGAACACTCACGCTGTCAGAGCGATCTATATGTTCGAAATGGCGCGCGCTTGGCGCACGCTCATGCAGAGCATTGTTTCGCCGGTACTTTCAACGTCGCTTTATTTCGTCGTGTTCGGCGCTGCCATTGGCAGTCGGATCACGCAGATCGACGGCGTCAGCTATGGCGCATTTATCGTGCCCGGTCTGGTCATGCTGTCGATCTTGACGCAAAGCATCTCCAACGCTTCGTTCGGGATTTACTTCCCGCGGTTTGCGGGCACAATCTACGAGATCCTGTCGGCGCCGATCTCGCCCTTTGAGATCGTGCTCGGCTACGTCGGCGCGGCGGCAACCAAATCCGCCATTCTCGGTCTCATCATTCTTGCGACCTCGGCGCTGTTCGTGCCGCTGCACATCGCGCACCCAATTTGGATGCTGACCTTTCTCATTCTCACAGCCCTGACGTTCAGCATGTTCGGCTTCGTCATCGGCATCTGGGCTGAAGGCTTTGAGAAGCTGCAAGTTATTCCGCTACTCGTCATCACGCCATTGACGTTTCTAGGCGGAACGTTCTACTCGCTCAAGATGCTGCCGCCGTTCTGGCAATCGGTTTCGCTGCTCAATCCGTTGGTCTACTTGATCAGCGGTTTCCGCTGGAGTTTTTACGAGATCTCAGACGTCAACGTGGGGTTAAGCATCGCCATGACGATGCTCTTTCTGCTGCTCTGCCTTGGCGCGATCTATTGGATTTTCAAAACCGGCTACAAGCTCAAGGCTTGATTGGTTAGATTTTCTTTAAAGGGATGGCAGTTGCCCCCGAGGACTTTTTGGGCGCACGAAGAGTTATAGTCTCTCGGATAGCGGTAAACCTACCAGCTTGCGCGTCTCGGCTGCCGCTCACGGCTTCCCGAGCAGCGCGCTTGAGCGCCGCTTCAACTTTCTCGATGTCGAGCTTCCTACTCAATCATGCGCTCCATTTATCGTGCAAGTTGAAATCGCCTTCAGCACTATCATATATATACCATTCATCGACCGCTGTTTTGTAAAACTTTTCTAGGTAGTCGAGACTTTTTGCAAAACGTTGGCGGATTGTGGCCTCGGGAATGTTGTGTCCGCCGCGAGCAACACGGCGATCGACGCGACGAATAGATGCCTCCACGTCCGGAAGCTGCAGATACAGCAGCGAGACGCGATAACCAAGATCGCGCCACCGGGGTATTTTTTGCGCGTAAATGAGAGTTGCCAATGTCGTCTCAAACATTAGATCGAGCCCAGCCTCTATCGTAGCGTCAACTCGCGCCAGCATTTCGCGACCAGCTCGCAAATTTCGGTGGGTCTCACTTAGATGCAAAAGTGACGGTTCTCGCGCGATCTCATCAGCGTTCAGATACACAAAGCGCTGCCGCTCAACCGTAAGGTATTTGTTCGCGAAACTCGTCTTTCCTGCTCCGTTGGGGCCGGCGACAATGATGATCTCTGGCATTGCCGCCGCCCGTCACTAGCCCGCTTCACCCCAACGCCTTGTTCGCTTTCTTCACTCTCTCGGCGTCGAGATAGAGCTGCCCGCCCATCTCTTTGAAGCGCGCGCTCATCTGCGTCATGCCCTCGACGCGCGCCGCTTCGTCGAGGCCAGCTTGCGGATCAATCGCGCCGACCTCCTCCTGGATTTCGGCCAACGCTTCGCCGATGCGCGCGTTCTGCTTGGCTGCATAATCGCGCACGTCTTGCGTGATCTTCATCGAGCAGAATTTCGGCCCGCACATCGAGCAGAAGTGCGCCACCTTGTGCGCATCTTTCGGCATGGTCTCGTCGTGATACGAGCGCGCCGTATCTGGATCGAGCCCGAGGTTGAACTGATCCTCCCAGCGGAAGTCAAAGCGCGCGCGGCTCAGAGCATCGTCGCGCAATTGTGCCGCCGGGTGACCCTTCGCCAAATCGGCCGCGTGCGCCGCGATCTTATAAGTGATGACCCCGACCTTGACGTCGTCGCGGTTGGGCAGGCCTAAATGCTCCTTCGGCGTCACGTAACACAGCATCGCGCAACCAAACCAGCCGATCATCGCAGCGCCAATTCCCGACGTGATGTGATCGTAGCCCGGCGCAATGTCGGTCGTCAGCGGGCCCAACGTATAGAACGGAGCCTCGCCGCATTCCTTCAGCTGCTTGTCCATGTTGATCTTGATCTTGTGCATCGGCACGTGGCCGGGGCCTTCGATCATCACCTGGCAGCCTTTATCCCAGGCGATCTTGGTCAACTCGCCGAGCGTTTCCAATTCGGCAAACTGCGCGCGGTCGTTGGCGTCCGCAATGGAGCCCGGACGCAGGCCATCGCCGAGCGAGAACGATACGTCGTAGCGGCGCATCAAATCGCAGATCTCGTCGAAGCGCTCATAGAGGAAGCTTTCCTTGTGATGCGCCAGGCACCACTTAGCCATGATCGAGCCGCCGCGCGACACGATGCCGGTAACGCGGTTGGCGGTCAGCGGCACATAGGGCAAGCGCACGCCGGCGTGGATGGTGAAATAATCGACGCCCTGTTCGCACTGCTCGATCAACGTATCGCGATAAATTTCCCAGGTGAGCTTCACCGGATCGCCGCCGCATTTCTCCAGTGCCTGATAGATCGGCACGGTGCCGATGGGCACGGGCGAATTGCGCAAGATCCATTCGCGCGTCGTGTGAATGTTGCGCCCCGTTGAGAGGTCCATCACCGTGTCGGCGCCCCAGCGGATCGACCAGACCATTTTCTCGACTTCCTCTTCGATCGAGGACGAGACGGCCGAGTTGCCGATATTGGCGTTGATTTTAACGAGGAAGTTGCGGCCGATAATCATCGGCTCTAATTCAGCGTGGTTGATGTTGGAGGGAATAATCGCGCGACCAAGAGCGATTTCGGATCGCACGAATTCCGGCGTGATGTGTTCTGGCAAGGCCGCGCCAAAACTTTCGCCGTCGGCAAGTGCTGCTTTGGCGCGCTCAAGCGCGGCTGTGCGCCCGAGGTTTTCGCGATGCGCGACGTAGATCATTTCCTTGGTGATGATCCCGGCGCGGGCAAATTCGAACTGGGTCAGGAGATGCCCCCTCTCCCCCTGGGGAGAGGGTCGGGGTGAGGGGGTAGTTGTCCCCGAGGGGAGAGGCGAAACGCCACGCATCGGCTGCGGCTTGTTGGGGAAATCGCGCGCCGCGTGCGTGCCAGACACGTTGCCGTTGTCTTCGGGGCGAATATCGCGGCCCTGATACGTCTCGACACCGCCGCGCGCCTTGATCCAGGTTTCGCGAATGCGTGGCAAACCCTTTTCAACATCGATCGCGGCGTCGGTCGCGGTGTAGGGACCAGAGGCGTCATAAACCCTGAAGCTCGTTTCGTTCGGATCGGTCAGAGCGATTTGCCGGAACGGCACCTGCACGTCGGCGTCGCCCGGCGAGGTGTAGACCTTCGACGATCCAGAGATCGGCCCTGTGGTAACTTTGGGAACCATCAGGTCGGCGGCGCGCGTGATTTTGTTCATGGCAGTCTCCCTCTCCCCCACGACCCTGCACTTGTCGTGGGGAGAGGGCCGGGGTGAGGGGCGGTAACAAGTTCACAACGAGCCGCCGCCCCTCACCCTAACCCTCTCCCCCTTAAAGTACGGGGAGAGGGGACGCGTCCGGCTTTACACCGACGCAAAATGGTTGAGATCATGCGGATCGAAGAACGGGTTGCGGGATGCGCCCGCTACAATGTCCGTCCCTCGCGCCGGCATGACCCGGATCAGGTTCTAAGGGTGTTTGAGCTTTGTCTTTACAAGACGGCCCAATCTCAGCCGGTCCACCGGCACCCCTCGGTTGGCTCTAATGTGACGGCATGCCCCACAACTTACAAGCGGCGTGTTGATGATGACCTATGCGCCAAAGGTATCGGGCGGGCGCTGCGTTCCCGGGACGAGCTTACTTCGTCAGCATGTTTTGGGCGTTTTTTATAGTTTCCTCCGGAGCAAATCGTTCCGGGATCAGCACGCCGCGCTGACAGGCCGGGCGCGCCTCAAGTAGGTCCACCCATCGCTTGAGGTGCGGCAGATCATCGATCTCGACGCCCGCCCAATAATGGATGCGCACCCACGTCCAATGCGCGATATCGGCAATCGAATAGTCATCGACCAGGTATTCGTGATCCTTGAGCCGGGTATCGAGCACCGTATACAGGCGCTTCGTTTCATTTTGATAGCGCGCGATGACGGCCGGGATCTTTTCGGGAAAATAGCGGAAGAAAACATGCGCCTGGCCCTGCATCGGGCCGGTGCCGCCCATCTGCAACATGAGCCACTGCAGAACTTCGCTGCGGGGCTTCATGGCGCTCGGTAAAAGCTTGCCGGTTTTCTCGGCGAGATAAATCATGATCGCGCCGGATTCAAACACCGTGAAGTTGCCCTCGGCGCGATCGACGATGGTTGGAATTCTGCCGTTCGGATTGAGCTTGAGATAGTCAGGTTGCTTCTGATCGCCCTCGCCCAGTTTCAGCGCGTGCAGCGTGTAGGGCAGGGCCAGCTCCTCGAGCATGATCGAGGCCTTCCAGCCGTTGGGCGTCGCTGAGGTATAAAGATCGATCATGCGTTTTTGCTTTCAGTTTAGGGCGCGGGAAGAGGACGGCGGGAAGGGGAAATGTCAAACGCTGGCGGCGGCGCTTGGGCGGCTCGAGACTTCGCTGTACCAGCGCGCCATGTTGGGGCAATCCGAGGGAATGTCGAGGCCCGCAAATTTGGCAAAGTCGGTCGCGCACAGCGTCGTGATGTCGGCCATCGAGAATGTATCGCCGGCGATGTAGCGGTTGTCACGCAGCTGGGCGTCGAACTTTTTGTAATAGCGCTGGATGCGACCCTTGCCGCGCTCGATCAACGCCGGGATCTGCGGCACGGGCTCCAAGCTGCCGGGGATGCCGCGATCATGAAATTCCGGCATCGAGTTGCGCACGACTTCTGCGGTGCCGATCATGCACTCGTCGTAAGCGCGCCGCTCCCAGGATTCGATCGCGGCCTTTTCCAACGCCGTCGTGCCCATCAGCGGCGGATTGGGATGTTCGTGTTCGAGATACCGGCAGATCGCGACGCTTTCGCCGATGCGCGTGCCGTCGTCGAGTTCGAGCATCGGCACGAGCGCGTGCGGCCAGCTCTCGAGGTAAGCCGGCTGCAGCTTCATGCCCTCTTCGATGACTTCCGAGATCGCGGGCAGATCGAGACCTTTTTCGAGCACGAACATACGCACGCGCCGACAGTTGGGCGCGAATTGCCAATTGTAAAGTTTCATGGCGTGGGGCTCCCGTGAGAGGTGGCGTTGCGAGGCGACGTCGGGCGAGCTTAGCGCGAAAAGCGTTAGATCGGGCACGGCAATCGTCTATATTTTTGAAGGTGGGCCTTGGGCGGCGTGGACTTTCTCAGTCTTTTACATCCATAGAGGCAAGGCAGGCCTAAGCTGAGGTTTGACGATACCTTCGCATACGTTTTATCGCGTTGAGTTCATGGTGCGACCGCTTTGGGCCAGAACCGACACAATGTGCGCTATAACCAACTGCTGCCTCTTTAACCGAGGTACGAAGTAACTGTAGGTCGGGTAGAGCCCTGCGCGAGACCCGACATTGTGAGGCCAGGCCGTGCGATATCGGAGAGTGTCGGTAGAAGGCGCGTGCTATTTTTTCACTGTCGTGACCCACGAACGACAACCGTTATTCAGCGATCCTCAAACAGTGCACTTGCTGTCTGACGCGATCGCCAAAGTTTGGCCGAGGGCCCGAGCATGGATTGTCGGGTCTCGCGAAGGGCTCTACCCGACCTACAAGTCGTGTCTTGTTTGGGCCGAATTTTCCGACCGCTACGGGTCACAAGCGGGCATTAGTTTCTCGTGACTGCAAGAAATGATAAGAGCGGCGGCATTTCGAAGCGGTCGAGAAGCAATGCGCGCGCGGCCAAGCGACGATCGCTGACGGTGCCGATTGTCCTCGATGGGTGGAGCCTATACGATCGCTCTCAAACCTGATCCCAAGTCTGCCTCCGGAGAACATGCGAAAAGCGCTGAAATTTTTCCATACACTGGCGTCGTGCGGACTGATCGGCGCGCTGCTCGGCTACATGCTCGTGCTGGTCTACGCGCCGCACGACAGCCCCGCAAAATTCGCCGACATGCGCCAAACCATCGGCGTGCTGTGCAACTATTTGTTGCTGCCCTCGCTGGGAATTGCCCTCATCACGGGGTTGCTGTCGATGGCGGTCCACAGACCGTTCCAAGAAAAACGCTGGGCTTGGGTCAAGGCGCTGCTCGGCCTCTCGATGTTTGAATCGACGCTCGCCATCATTCAGTCGAAAGCAAATTACGCCGCTGTCGTTGCCGCCAAAATCGCCAGCGGAGTAGCCAGCGCCGACGCGCTCAAAACGACGCGCAACCCGCCATCAGGCACCCCACCAGGAGAGTGCAATGGAAAAACGCTTGTTGCAGGCAGCCATCGCGCTGGCGTGCATCGTTCCGATCAGCGGCGGACTATGGGGCATCATCGCTGGCGCAGGAATGATGGGCCATGGCGGCGATGTCATGCTCGATAGCCACTTTCGCTATCTCTCGGGTCTGCTGCTTGGGCTAGGCTTGGCGTTTTTATCGCTCATCCCCGACATTGAGAACCAAGGCCGGTCCGCTGCGTTGCTTAGTGTGATCGTGGTCGTGGGAGGTCTGTGCCGTCTCTACGGCGTTTTCGCCGATGGGTTTCCCGCGCCCATGATGTCAGGCGCGCTGGTGATGGAGCTAGGCGTCGTGCCGGTGATATATATGTGGCAGCGCCGGGTGGCCGCAGCTCTTGGGCGATCCGCGATGCGCGCCGTGAATTGAAACTATTGCTGCCTCATGCGCGTATCAGACGCTCATGAGGGCGACGACAGATGAGGGGAAAAATCGTTTGAGCCAATTGTTGTCGCTGAACTCAGGTTGGCTTGCCGACGTTGTGCTTGGCGTCCATTTTAGCCTCGCGGGCTTCGTCGTCGTTGGCGAGATCATGATCGTGCTCGGCGCATTGCTCGGTGCTCGCTGGGTTCGCAACTTTCTTTTTCGCGCCATCCATCTCGGCTGCATGATTTTTATCGCCGCCGAAACAGCGCTCGGGCTGACGTGTCCGCTCACCAGCCTTGAGCACATGCTGCGGGTCAACGCTGGCGAGACGGCATATTCGGGAACTTTCATCGAGCACTGGCTGCGGCCATTGCTGTTTTTCGACGCACCGCCGTGGGTGTTTGTGATGCTGCACATAATGGCAGCGTTGGCGATTGTGTTGACATGGTTTATCGTGCGGCCCAAATGGCCGCAGCGCGCTGATGGGCCCGCGCGAGGTGCCGATGTGGCACTCCTCTAAGGCCCCGCCGATGCTTGTCGCGCTCACGATAATTCTGGCGGGTCTCATTGTTAGCGCCTGCTCACCGCTGACGGCCTTCAACGCGATTGCACCTGCCGACGGTGGCGCCGAGCTCGCGCAATCGGGCGTAGCTTATGGTCCGTTGCCGCGCCAGACACTCGACGTCTACAAGCCCGAAGGAAAGTCTGGACCGCACCCTGTCGTCGTCGTTTTCTACGGCGGATCATGGAACAGCGGCCGTCGGCAAGATTATGCTTTTCTCGGGCGGGCGCTGGCGTCGCGCGGCTTCGTCGCGGTCGTCGCGGATTATCGCCTCGTGCCGGAGATCCGCTTTCCCGTTTTTCTCGAAGACGCCGCGCTTGCCGTTGTGTGGGCGCATAAGAACGCGCAAACCTTCGGCGGCGATCCGGCTCGCTTATTCCTGTTTGGGCATTCGGCCGGCGCTTATATCGCCGCGATGGTCGCGCTCGATGGCCAATATCTCAAAGCTGTCGGCGCCAGTCCCGCAATCATCAAGGGCGTCGCCGCACTCTCTGGTCCTTATGATTTTCTCCCTCTGGATGTGGATTCCACCAAAGCCGCTTTCGGCCAAGCCCACGATCTCAACCTCACCCAGCCGTGCAACTTCGTCACAGCCGCCGCGCCCCGCATGTTTTTAGCGTCCGGTGCCGACGATACGACGGTGCGGCCGCGCAACACGAAAGCTCTGGCTGAAAAGTTAGGCCGCGCCGGTGTGCCGGTGACGACGAAATATTATCCGGGCCTCGGCCACGTCGGCATTCTGCTGGCGCTGTCCCGGCCGTTTCGCCGGAACGCTGCGGTGCTTGATGACGTCACGGAGTTTATCGCTTTCGGGGCGACGCGTCGGTGAGAGTGTGAGATGCTCGGCCGGCCTAGATTCGATTAGGACGGGGGCCCCTCATGACTACGTTTGCTCGCACTGTCGTTGCCACGATCGCATTGCTCGCCGCCGCAGCTCTCGTCACATCAGCACCCGCTGATGCCAAGTCGTGTTTTAAGAAGGCTGCGGTCGGCAACGCGCTGACCGAGGGACTGGCGCATTTCCAGGTAGATGCGGCGTTGCTGCAGGCGACCGACTGGAACATTTATTGGACCTGGGTCGCGAGCGGCGCGACGCCCGGCTACACGTTCGGGCGACGGACCTATAAGTGCGCAAAGGGCGACGCGATCGGCTGGCAGTGCCACGGCCAAGCGACCTTGTGCAAGGAGTAGCGGGCGCTTCTCTATTCAAGCGGCTTTGGCGAGACGCGCGCTGTCAGTCTGGCTTTTATTTTTTTGATGTCTGGCGCGGCACGCTGATGGCAGATTTTGATTTGCCGCGACGGGCCAGAAGCGGACGAAAACCCGAGGGGTGCCGCTACCGACCTCTCGCGAGCAAGTCACGAGCCGACCCTGATCACTACCGAGGGGCAGAAATCACTGAAGACTTCGTGGCGGACGATACGCGCCGAAGGCCAAGATGTCGGTTCGCAACCCGGCTCTATGAGATCAATCACGACTGTGCCATCGCGCGGTCCCAATACACCAGGCGCAAGTTCTACCACGCCCTTGAAGGCGGAAGGATCACAGATCGCCCCGATCCTTTTTGGGCCAAACCCCGAATACGCGCCGAGAGCCTCAGTGCCCCGGAATACGCCATCCAAGGGCTGTAGCTTCTGCTTGAACGACTTACGACCGTAGCTTTTGTGGTGTAGGTTACCGTTGCAATGATAGCTTGTATGGCAGTCCCAATCGCGATCGCCGCGCGGCATCATAACGAAGAATTCTTTCTTTTGGGATCTCTGAACCCACAACGCCAACCAAAGGTCAAGGCCGTCACGAACTGCGACCGCGTACCGATCAACGCCGCGTCGGAGCGTCATCGTGCCGACCCTAGGGGTTGCCGCACTCCTCTCCTTAGACCTCTCAAATATCTCAAGCCATTTTGCGCGCTCGTCTGAGGCGGCGGTTGCGAAGTCGCTACCTTGATACCTTAAATATCCCTCGAACGTGTCGAGATCATCTTCGCTAATAAACTCTCGCATCGAATATTTTTCCCTACAGTTTCGTTCGACATAGAAGCGATTTCAGTAATGCGCCCTGAATGGCGCAAGCGATATCAGTTAAGGTCAAAGGCGGAACTTCGCGGCCTGTTTTTCTGCGGTTCTCCCGGTCGTCGGCGACACGCCCGCCACTCAAGCAGCCTTCGCGAGACGCGCGGCGTCGATCCAGCTTTTGATCTTTTCGATATCGGGCGGCGCACCGTCGCGCAGAATGCGTTTGCCATCGCTCGACGTCGCAAACTTCAGGATGTCGGCTGAGAAGGCGACAGGATCGGCTAACGCAATCGCGTGCACGTCGAGATAGCCAGCACCGGTCAGCAATTGAGCGTGCCCGCCGCGCAGTCCAGGCACCGACATCACGAGGCGCGCCTGCGCCTGCCATTCTTCCAAAGTCATTTGATCGAAGTGCTTGTTTTCCAACAGCTGCGCCATGTCGCGAGCGTCGTGGGAGAGAAAATCAGCAACCGTGATGATCCCGAAGTTGGCGAACCGCTGCGCCATTTTCGGGCCGATGGAGGGCGCGGCTTCGAGCGGATCGGATGCGCTCAGATAAATCCGTGGCGCGTCTGGAGTTTCTGGGGCTTCCGCGTGGCTCGGTTCTGGCGCGGCGTGCTGCGCAACGATTGGCGGCGGCAGCGCGGCTGCCGACGATTGCGCAGCTGTTATCGGTGCGGCCGCAGGTGCAACGCTCACCGTTTTCGGCGTGTGGGCGTGGCTCGCCGTGGGTTGGACGGCAGAACCGCTTTTTGCAAACGTGCCCTTGGCCGGGGGCGTCATTGGTTTCACTTCAAAATTCGTCAGAGCCGGGGGCGCATCGGGCACGGCGGCCGTTTCTGGCAAGTCGCTCGACGATACGCGGGCGGCGCGAACAAGCGCACGCTGCTCATTTTTACCTGCGGCGATTTCAGCGGCGTGCAGATCACGCACGGCGCGGTCGTCTTCGGGCAGATGCACTTCAACCCGGCCCGTCGCCTTCAGCTCGTCGTACATGGCTTCGACGAGCTTGCCGTCGGAAGCGTTGGTTAGACGCTTCTCGAGCCACTTCTGTGGAACTTTGAGTGCTGCGATGACCGTATCGAGGGTGAGCGCAACCTCTGGCGCCGAGACGCCTGCCTCGGCCACGGCCCGATCCAAAATTCGCCCGAAGCCGTCTGCGGCGTAGATCAGAAGTTCTGCCACCGCGATGCGCGCTGTCGGGTCGAGACCCTCTTGCGGGGCGACGACGCCGCGCGTCAGATCGTAATGCGTGAGCAGCGTTTCGTAGTAGCGGTGCGAATATTCAGCGCCGTTGAGACTCATGCGTTTCAGCCAGTCAGGCCCGTCGGGCACGGCAACGTCGAGGCCCGCAAATTTTTCTTCGCCCAATCGGCGCAACGCATCGTAGGAGCGGTTGATGCTCCACTCGACGGCGCGGTGGACGTTATTTTCAGCCGCCGTCTGGCCGGTATGAAATGGCATCACCGGATCGGTATAATAATGCGACAGCACACCGGCAGCGTAAGCCGCGTCCGCCCATTGTTCTGCGCGCAAAGCGGTGACGGTCGTGGCGTACCACTGCTCGACTTTTTCCGGCGCGCCGCCCCAATAGTTATCGCCGACATGCAACACGTGGTTCTTGAAATCTTTGAACGTGGTGTCTGGCGCTTTGGAGCCTTCGAGATATTTCTCGATGTGCTTGAGGAACACGCGCCGCCAATTTTCAGCGTCCGCGCGACCCATGCTGTTCAACGCATCCAGCGCCAGCTTATGGTGCGTGCCGTTGGCGTGGGCGGCATAAATAATTCTGAACAGCGCGGACATCTCAAGCCTCATCGGAGCAATATCGATTGTCCGGCAGGCTAGCTTGAGTCGGGGGCCGTCCGCGCGCCGTCAAAGCGCCTCGTCAACGGTTTTCGTTAGCGCCTGCTTTGAGCATTAGGCCGTTGGAAGGCGAGGATCGTCGCGCCCTTATCGCTCTCGGCCGCAATCGCGTGCAAAACATCGGAACGCCGGTTGAGGCGGTCTATCTTGGCGCTTTCAGGTGCCTCTGCAACTGCGGGGCTGAGCAAGGCACGCGATAGGCCCAAGGCATCGGCGATGGCCAGCGCTTCGGCCTGCGCTGTCACATGGGCAAGCTCTGCGTACCCCATCAAGGCGGCGGCCGTTTGCGCACTGCCGAGCGGCCCGCAGCGTTCGACAGACCCGAGCCGTTCAAGCACGGGTACCGCCCGATCTAAAGCATCCGGGAACCCACCAGCGAGCACGGTGAGATTGCTGCTTGGCGAGGGATCTGGCTCGCCGATCCATGCGGCGTCGACCAGACCGATGCCGCGCAGACCAAGGATGCCGAGCAGCGCTTGCGTTTCGCGCGGCGGCCTCATCCCCATGTCGATCACGATTGCGCCGGGGGAGAGTTCGGCGGCAAGTCCCGCGCGGTCGGCATCGCCGAGCAGCAGGTGGCGGACGCGTTGGGTATCGTCGATCGACACAATGACGACGTTGCATTCCAGCGCGATATCGCAGGGTGTCGCGACGGCTTCAAGATTGACGGCGCGGGAAAGGGCGGCCGCCGGTGGCGTGATGTGATGCAGCACCCGGCAGCCGCTGGCGGCGAGTTTCAGGGCGACCGCGGAGCTTTGTGCGTCCGTGCCGATTATGCCGATGGTTTTCATCTCGACTGCGGATCCTCGTCGATTAGACCACTAGGGATGCTCGCGAACTTGCGATGGTGGATAGCTCGTGCCTAGCCTGAACAGCGCGTTGCGCGCTGTGATGTGGACGCCATTGTAGCGCAAAACGTCGGAATAGCTTTCGATCGCCATCTTGACTTTGCCCCAGCGTTCGGCGGCTTGGGCGCGCGCCAGATGCGCTGGCACGTAGGCCGGATCGACTTTCAGTGCGGCGGCAAATTCAGCCAGCGCTTTGTCGTGATCGTTGAGCGCATCGTAAACGCTGGCGCGGCCGAGGTAAGCATCGCGGTTGCGGGGGTTGAGATCGATGGCCCGGCTGTAGTCGGTGAGCGCTTCGCTCGTGCGGCCGATCGCTAACCTTGAAGCACCCCGGCCAAGAAAGGCTGCCTCGTCTGCGGGCTTAATCTCGGTGACGCGCGACCAGTCGGCGGCGGCCAAGTCGTGTTCGCCTAAAATGCTGTGGGCTTTGGCGCGGCCGGCCAGCGCTGCGGCGTTGTTGGCATCAGAGGCGATCGCGCGGTTGAAATCCGAGACGGCGGCGGCGGGCTCTTCTTCAACCAGCCACGCATTGGCGCGGCGCAGATAAATGCGGGCTCGCAGCGCTGCATCGATTTGATTGCCGGCGATCAATGCCGAGCAGGCGCGAATGGCCATCGGGGAGTTATCGTCTTGCTCGCATTTTTCGACCGGGTCGGATGGCTGCGCGCGTGCTGTTTCTCCCACAGCCGACAGCGATAGCGGCCAGCAACACGACAACACAATCAGGCGGCGCCAATCAGGCGACAGCATCGAAACCAATTTATATGGGCAGCGCTCTGCCGTCACAAGTTTCACCGGGACAACTTTCACCGGCCCTCGCGCCACCACGCCAGCGCCATCAAGAACAATAACGCCGCAAGTGCTGCCAATCCGGTGAACAAAGGCGTCAGCTTGACGCCACGGGTCAGATAAGCCTCGCGATCCTTAAAGCCCATCCAGCCGGAGCCTGCCAAAACCTTGGCGTTGGACAGCAGCGAAACGCGCGGCACGTCGATTGTCGCGTCGGGCGCAGACTTGGTCCAGAACACGCCACCGCCGGTCGCATCTGCAATCGGCTTCATCTTGTCTTCGCTGGCCGTCACTTCGCTCATCTCGCGCGGATCTTCGACGCCGGCATTGATCACAGCCGTGATCGGTCCATTGGGCCCGGCCGTTTCGGCTTTGTAGAGGCCCGGAATTTTAACGTCGATGGTGCTGCTCCACACGCCCGGTGTCGAGGGCGCTGGCGTGACGTCGGCTGCTTCGCCACCGGGACCAGATAGCTTGATCGGCCCAACTTTATCTTCCATCGAGCGGCGTTCGAGCGTGATCTTCAAACCCTTCGAGGTCGCAACGAGGCGCTCTTCCTCGAGCTCTGGTTCTTTCATCAGCCAATGCGACAGACGGCGCAGCAGATCGGTGTGCGGTCCCCCGCCATCAAAGCCGCGCGCCCACAGCCAGGCCTGATCGGAGGTGAGCAGCGCCACCCGGCCCTTGGCCTTGCGATCCAGAATAAGGAGCGGCTTGTCTTCGGCACCGTTCATGACGATGCGGCCACGGTCTGGGCGTACCTCGGCTTGCCGGAACCACTTGCCCCACGTGGGCACGTCGCCAGCGCCGCCGAGCAACCCTTGCGTGACGGGGTGCTTCAGGCCTTCTGCAGTAATCTTTGCCTTGAACGGCATTTCCAAAACGCGTCCCGTGGGAGGCGCTGGCAGCGCCGCCGATAGCGGCGTTTTATAGATCGAGAAATTGCCGGCGTAATCGTCGCCGGCCGCGATCAGCAGCGCGCCACCGTTGTTCACGTAGTGGGCGATGTTGTCGTAGTACAAAAGCTGCAAGATGCCGCGATGCTGATAACGGTCGAAGATGATGAGATCGAAATCCTTGATCTTCTCCGAAAATAGCTCGCGCGTCGGAAAGGCAATGAGCGACAGCTGATTGATCGGCGTGCCGTCTTGTTTCTCGGGCGGCCGCAAAATGGTGAAATGCACGAGATCGACGGCGGCATCCGATTTGAGCAGGTTGCGCCATGTGCGCTCGCCAGCGTGCGGCTCGCCCGAGACGAGAAGCACGCGCAGGTTCTCGCGCACGCCTTCAGCGGCAATGACCGACCGATTGTTGGCCGGTGTCAGCTCGCCGGGCGCGGTATCGAGTTCCAATTCGAGAATGTTGGTGCCCGAGTGCGGGAACGGCATATCGATTTGGACGGTGCGGCCGATCTCGGTCTTGACCGTCTCGTCGACTTTGCCCTCGCGGCGCACTTTCAAAGTGACCGTGGAGCCGCTTTGGCCCGGTTTGCCGCTCTCGCGCACGGCGAATTTGATCGGCCGGGATTGTCCCACGAGGCCGTAACGCGGCGCCTCGATGATCTCGATGCGGCGGTCGAATTCTCCGGGCGACCCCGTCAACAAGGTGTGGACGGGTGCATCGAAGCCTAGGTTGCCGGCGAGTTTCGGTACGTCGTGCACTTGCCCGTCGGTGATGAAGACGACGCCGGCGATCCGGTCTGGCGGCGTGTCGTTCAGGGCCGCGCTAAGATCGGTAAAAAGATTAGTGCCGGATGCCGTTTGTTCGCCAGGCTTGCCGGCATCGACCCACTTGACTGTCAGGTTTGGCACCTTGGCGAGCTTGGCTTCGATATCGGCTTTGATGGCAGTCGTTTCGTCCGGGCGCTTGGCGAGCTTCTGACTTGTGCTTTGGTCGATCACGACCACGGCGACGTTGGAAAGCTTCTCGCGTTCTTCCTCGCGCAGTGTCGGATTGAGTAGCGCGGCAATTAGTGCGCCCAGTGCCGCCAAGCGCAGCATGGCGCCGCGCGTCCGGCGCAAGAACAGCATGCCGACGAGCGCGAGCGCGAGCGCGATCAGGACCCACAGAAAAGGGCCCGGCAGCATCGGAGCGAAATCGATTGACCAGTTCATGCGCCGTTGTTGTTCCTCATTGCCCGAGCCGTTCGAGGAGCGCTGGCACGTGGACCTGATCGGCTTTGTAATTGCCCGTCAGTGCGTGCATCACGATATTGACACCCGAGCGGAACGCCATTTCGCGTTGCATTTCGCCCCCCGGTACGACCGGGTAAAGCGGTCGGCCGCGCTCATCGAGCGCCCAGGCCGCGGCGAAGTCGTTCGATGTGATCATGATCGACGTCACGCCGTCGGCGACGCGTGCTTTGCGGCCTTCGCCCGCCGTCTCGCTGCTGGCTTCGACCCAAAGCTGTCCGCCATCCCAGCGGCCTGGAAACGATTTCATCAGATAGAACGATTTGGTGACGACGTGGGCTTCCGGCACGGGCTCAAGACGGGGAACGTCGAGCTTGCTAAGCAGTCTCTGCAGAGCGTTGCCGCCTTTGCCCGCGAGCGGAATGGTGTTGACGCCGCCTTGGCCATAATCGCGCGTATCGAAGATGATCAGACCGCCCTCTTTCATGTAAGCGTCGATCTTGGATATGATGGTGTCGGGCAGGGCCTCGGCGCTCTCGAGCACCGGCCAATAGAGGATCGGGAAAAATGCGATTTCGTCTTTGACGATATCGACCCCGATCGGCTCGCCGGGCTCAACCGCGGTGCGTGTCGAGAGAACTTTTCCCAAGCCGCCGAGGCCAACGCGGCTGGTATCGTCGGTTTCCCGATCGCCGGAGAGCACGTATCCAAACGTCACTTTGTTTGTAGCTTGCAAAGCGAGCGCTTCGTAGGGCGGCAAATTGAGCTGAGCGGCTGGGCGTTCGGGAGGCTTGATCGATGGCGGCTTTTGCTGCGCGCTGACGGGGTCAACTAAGAAGAGCTGCGACAGCGCGATCGCGAGTGCGAAGCCTGCAGCTTGTGCGGCAGGCCGCCGCCAAGCCAGACCGCGCAAGCTGCCAGCTTGTAAGATGAGCACGGCTAAGATGTCGGCGAACAACAGACCGAGTGCTGCCGCCAGCAGCCAGGGCTTGATCGGCTGGCTTGCGGCACTGGCGTAATTGAGATGCTGCACGGTGTTGGGCATCGAGGGAATTGGCAACAGCACGCTCTTGGGCGCCAGCACGTTAAGGGCGTGCGGATTGCCACCGCGGCCATAGTAGCCCGGCGGATGATCGAGACTTGGTACTAACTCGGCCAGTGCTGCAGCCTTGACCGGTTCAGCCGTCGGCGGGGGAGCTTTGAGAGCGCCAAAGCCATCCAAGTTTTTAAGCGGTGGCAGCACGACGAGTTCGTCTGTGGCTTTCGTTTCTTCAGGTCCCGGCGTCGCAGTTGTGCCAACGGCCTGTGCTGTCGCTTGCGCTGCTTCCGACGCAGCACCCGCCCGGCCCATCGTCGAAATCCGGCGCAGCATTTCGACGAACAGACCGGAGATCGGCAGGTTCGACCAATCGGAGTTGGCCGTGATGTGGAACATGACGATGCGGCCTTCGCCACGCCGCGTCGCGGTGACTAAAGGCGTGCCGTCCTTGAGGCGCGCCCAAATTTCAACTGCCGGCGTCAGCTTAGCCGGATCGGCCAACACTTGCCGCTTGATCGTCACGTCGGGTGGAATGGTCAGACCGGCAAACGGGCTTTGCTCATCGAACGCGGCGAGCGGTTGCGGCGTCGACCACGACAGCGCACCGCCGAGCGAGCGCCCGCCGGAGCGCAATGGCACGGACACGAGTTCGTCGCCGCCTTTTTCGAGCCGCGGCCCGGCAAACCGGACGAGCACGCCACCGTGCTTCAAAAACTCTTCGATGCGCTTTTGCGGCTCACCCGTCAGCGTCCCGATATCGGCCAGCATGAGCACGGAAATATTCTGCTTCATGATGGTATCGAGCGCTTGCGCGAAATTGGCTTCCTTGGAAATTGCAATTTCTGCGTAGGGCAGCAGCGCCTTTTGAATATAGTAGAGCGGCGCCAGCAACGGCTGCGCCTGCTCGCGGCTTTCACCCGAAATCAATCCGACGCGATGCCATTGCGTAGCAGCATCGATCAAGCTGACCGCCCCGGCCGAATGTTCAGACGGGATCTCGATGCGTGCGACCTGATTGCGCAGCTCAAGCGGCAGGTCGAAAGCGACAACGGATGAATTCTCGCCAGACTTCAATTTGAACGCTGCTTCGCCGAGACGTTCGCCGCGCGCTGAAAAGGCATGCACCGGACCCTCGCGCGCCGCCCCGCCGGCCTGATGCAGAACGGCTTCAAGCTTGCCCTTTTCGCCAAGACGGGCCGCGAGCCCTAAAGCTTCGTTGCCTTTGCTCTCGTCCACGATTGACAACGAGCCGTCGCCTGCGAGCTTGGTGAGTTTGACCGCGACTTCGGCCGCATCATGTTTGTGATCGATGCCGTCATGCAGCCAGACGATACTTGGTGCGGTGGTGCCAGCCGTAGTGAGCGCCGTCTCGAGTGCGGCGACGGCTTCGGCGCGGTTTGGTGCAAACGGCTGAGGGATCAGCGCTGCAGCCGTGGCGCGCGCATCGCCGGGAGCTTCGATTTTCGGCGTCAGCGTTTTGGTCGTCGCCGCAGTGCCAAGCACGACGACGGCGCGGCGCTGGCTTGCAGCCTGCGCAATCAGCCGCTCGATCATCGCCGAACGTTCCGCCCAGTGCGCCGCTGCTGCCCAATCGTTGTCAGCGAGAATAACAACCGGCCCTGTCCCGTTCAGCGCTGCTTCCTTGCTTGGGTTGAGGATCGGTTCGGCCAGCGCAAAAATGACGAAGGCCGCGGCCAGCAAGCGAATGAGTGTCAACCACCACGGCGTTTTGTCGGCGGTTTTCTCTTCGTTTTCCAGGCCGACCAGAATGCGCGTTGGCGGAAAACTGACCCGCGCTGGACGCGGCGGCACGGCGCGCAAAAGCCAATAGATCACCGGCAGCGTGACGAGCGTCGCCAGCAACCAGGGGTTCAAAAAGGCCAGCGCCGATAGCATTTAGAGAGCCCTCTCAGCGCTTTGCGCGCCGCCTTTGTAGCGCGAACTGCCGGCTTTTCCTTCCAGATGCATGAGGAGGGCCAGCAGAGGCTCGGATGCCGGGCGGTCTGTATGATGGATGAGGAACGACCAGCCAAGCCGGTGGGCAATCTCTTGGATCGCCATGCGATGGGCCTGGAACCGGTCCTGATAGCGTTCGCGCAAGCCTTCGACCCGATCGGCGATCCAGCGCTGCGAACCGTCTGGCGATAAAAATTCCGTCCGGCCTTTGTAAGGCAGTGTCTCTTCGGCGGGATCGAGGATTTGTACGAGATGACCGTTGGCACCTGCCGCACCGAGTGCCTCGATGCTTTCGCGCACCTTGTCGACGGGA
Organism: Hyphomicrobium sp.; assembly: GCA_031367425.1. Classification (GTDB taxonomy): domain Bacteria; phylum Pseudomonadota; class Alphaproteobacteria; order Rhizobiales; family Hyphomicrobiaceae; genus Hyphomicrobium_B. Next base: position 109,428 of record JANLPU010000047.1, on the reverse strand, counting down.
TCGAGAAAATCGGAAAACAGGATGACGGTAGAAAAGCGCGCAAGACGGGCGGCGGGCGGAGCGCTGTCTTTCAGCATCGTGTCGCCGTCTCTGACGATCTGCTCGGCGAGCTTCTGCGTGGCGCGTCTGTTGGCCGTTGGCTGCGTCAGGCCTAGGAAGGCGACGCGCTCGCCGCCGCGCACCAGAAGTTCCGTCGAAGCCAGCGTCAAGATCAGCGCGCGTTCTTGCTTGGTGACATGGCCGAGGTGGCTTTTGAACGCCATCGACGACGATAGATTGGGCCACAGGTAGAGCGTGTGGGCGGCTTCCCACTCGCGCTCGCGCACGAACAGCTGATCGGAACCGGCCGACCGCCGCCAATCGACGAGATGAGCGCCTTCACCCGATTGATATTGTCTGAACTGCCAGAACGTCTCGCCCGGACCCGCGCGTCGGCGGCCGTGGATGCCGTGCGAAACGGTCGAGGCAATCCTGTCCGCCTCCATTAAGAGTTCTGGCATGCGTTCGACCAAGCTGACGGCCTCGCGCTCAAGGGCGAGCACTTTGCGCCCGTCGGACGCGGCGCTATATGAAGGTCCAGACGGGCCCGCCATTGCTTAACCCACCGATTCGGCGAGACGTGCGATGATTTGAGAAAGCTCTTGTCCCTCTGCGCGCGCTGCAAACGACAGTGCCATGCGATGTTTGAGGATGGGTTCAGCCAGCGCCACAACGTCGTCGACCGAGGGTGCAAGTCGGCCATCGATCAGAGCTTTGGCGCGCACGGCCAGCATCAACGCTTGGCTGGCGCGCGGACCTGGGCCCCAAGCCACGAAGCGGTCGGTTTCGGAATTCACACCCGTGCCAGGGCGGGCCGAGCGCACGAGTTGCAAAATCGCCTCGACCACTTTGTCCGATACCGGCACTTGGCGCACCAGACGTTGAATGCTCATGAGTTCTGGTGCCGACAGAACAGCTTCCAACTTGGTGCTTTCGGTTCCGGTCGTCGCGTACAGCATGCGGCGCTCGGCGGCGAGATCTGGGTAATCCACATCGATCTGCAACAGGAACCGGTCGAGCTGCGCTTCCGGCAACGGATATGTGCCTTCCTGCTCGAGTGGGTTTTGTGTCGCCAGAACATGAAACGGAGCGGGCGTATCGTGGCGATGCCCGGCGACCGTGACGTGGTGCTCTTGCATCGCCTGCAGCAGCGCCGATTGCGTTTTGGGCGACGCGCGGTTGATTTCATCCGCCATCAGCAGCTGCGTGAAAATCGGGCCTTTGATGAACCGGAACGATCGCGCCCGGCCTGGCTCGTCTTCGAGAACTTCGGAGCCGATAATGTCGGACGGCATCAAGTCGGGCGTGAACTGAATGCGTTTGGCATCGAGTCCCAAAACTTTGCCCAGCGTATCGACCAGCAGCGTCTTGGCGAGGCCCGGAACACCGATGAGCAGAGCGTGGCCGCCAGACAGAATTGTGATGATCGTGCGCTCGATGACCTTGTCCTGGCCAAAGATGACGGAGGCTGCGGCCTTATGGGCTTTTTGGACACGCTCGGCCGCTGCTTCCAAGCGTGGCACGATATCGGCGTGGGTGTCAGTAACGGTGCTCATACCGGCCTCGGGGTTTTTGGGATGCAACGGGATACAGCTGTGTAGCAGGGCGCTGCTGCCTCGCAAGGTGTTCACACGTCGAACGATCTCGCCCGTATCCTTAAGGGTCAAGTGAATGTTACGTTAGCTTCGCATTCTCGGGTAGGCAATTCCTTCGGTAAATCAGAATGATGGACGATCCAAGTCAAAGCAAGTCGGTCGATCGTACTGCTGGCGACGGAGCCCTACAGAATTTGTTGCGCGCGGCAGGCGATAACGCTGGCCCCCGCCCGGTCGACAATTGGGACCCGCCCTATTGCGGCGACATCGGGTTAGCGATCCTGGCCGATGGCAGCTGGGAGTATCAGGGCAGCCTGATCGCGCGCCTTGCCATGGTGAAATTGTTCGCGAGCATTTTGCGCAAAGACGCAGATGGGCGAACGTATCTCGTGACGCCCGCTGAAAAGGTCGATTGCAAAGTCGCTGATGCACATTTCCTAGCCGTCGAGTTGGCGGTTTCGGGTGTCGGCACCCAGCAGGTCCTGACATTCCGAACCAATGTCGATGACGTCGTGGTCGTCGATGCAGAGCATCCGTTGCGCTTTGCGGCACAATCTGGAACCGGCGGGTTGAAACCCTATGTCTCTGTGCGCGGACGTTTGGAGGCTTTGGTCACCCGCGCCATTTACTTCGACCTCGTCGAGCTGGCCGTCCATAAAGATGAAGCTGGCGTTGGTGAGATCGGGGTGTGGAGCGGCGGCGTCTGGTGGCCACTGGGCTGAACGCTTTACGCCTTTTACGCGCTCTCGGCGGTCGCGTTGCACATTGTAAGCGTGCCCGCTAGGCGCTGGCAGCCTTCAAGCCGGCGGCGGCCAGAAGCGCATCGACTTCCTCCAAAAACGCAGGATCGGTTTTTTCAGGCAGCGGAACTAACCCATCGATAGCGAGGCTCGCCAGGCCGTGAACGAAGGACCAGGTCGCCACCGCCTTGCGCGGAAGGGGCAAATTTTTTCCATCCAACCCTGCTTCAGGTGCCACGACCGCCACGCAGCGCGAGCAACATTCATGACACGCTGCTGTGAGCCCTGGGAAGCGCGAACGGTTCGGCAAATTGGCACCGAACATTAGGCGGTATAGCGCGGGGTTGCTGAGGGCGAATGTGAGATACGCCCGTGCTAGCCCGCGCAACCGATGTTGCGGCTTATCGGCGCCGTCGGAAGAATTGTCCATCGCGCTCGTCAGATTTTTGAAACCCTCCTCGGCGACGGCTGCGAGCAAATCATCCTTGCTGTCGTAATGACGGTAAGGCGCCATATGCGACACGCCCGCCGAGCGTGCTGCTGCACGCAGGGTCAGGGCCTCCAAGCCTTCGGTCTCCAAAATCGTGCGCGCAACTTTGATCAGGCGCCGATTGAGATCTTCGCGCTTAGTTCCGGGCGAAGAATCGTGTTCGCTGACCATCGGATCACCCCGAGGCTTAAAAAATATCGTCGATTTCTGTCGTCAAGACTTCGATAAAAACGGGTAGTCAGTATAAATATAATACCGTTCGATAGCGTACGGTTCCCTGTTAGCATAGTCCTTTATAGAACATTACGGTTAGAGTATTCGTGCGTAATCGTACACTTCAGTGAACCTTGAATTCGGCATCCACCAGCTTTAGCTCGGCGGGGCGGATCAAGCAGCTGTGCGCGACCGTAACTTTAAAAAGTTTTCCCTCAAGTTTGGCGCTCCAGAAATCGAGAAATTGTTGGAGTTTTGGAAACTTGGGCGCCAAGTCGTAATCTTGCCAAACGTAGCTCTGAAGCAGCACGGGATGATCGGGAAGACGGTACAAAATCTCGGCCGTCGTCAAACTGAACCCGAGCAATTGAGCGCGAAAATCTTGGTCGTTGATTGTGCCCTGCACGCGAGATCTCCATCGTTGTTGAACGGTGACTCGTTTACGCAGATTACCCCTTCAGCGTTCCAAAATCACGAATAAATTGTTTTCAATCAGTTTGTTAGCAGCAACTAAACAGCAGTGCTGATAATCGTGCGTGGTAGCGCACGCCCGAGCGCCGGGGAGCGCTATACTAAGCTTGCCCCAACCGCAGGACCCGCGCCGCACCATGATCCAGACGGCACTCAAAAGTTTCACGACGTTCTTCGCGACCGTAGGGCCGATCGAGGCGGCGGTGCTGTTTGCGGCCTTCACGCCGAAGATGGATCGCGCAACGCGCCGCAACATAGCTTTGCGTGCGACGCTGATCGCGTCGATGATCCTCGGGTTTTTCACGCTGCTTGGTGGGCCGATTTTGAACCAGCTCGGCGTCTCGCTTGCGGCGTTGCAAACAGCCGGCGGGATCATCTTGCTCATGATCGCCATCGATATGATCTTCGCGCGCGCTGGCAGCTTCATCAAACTTTCGCCCTCCGAAGGCGAGGAAGCCCAGACCCGTGACGACGTCGCGGTATTCCCGTTGGCGACGCCGCTGTTAGCAGGCCCTGGCGCCATGAGTGCCGGCATTTTGCTGGCCGCGAACGCTCACGGCGAACCATTGGGTCTGGCGATCGTGGCGGCCGCGTTGGCGTGCGTGATGCTGGCGACGCTCGGGCTGCTGATGCTCGCGCACGAACTCAACCGCATGCTGAGCCTGACCGCGCAACGCGTGCTGGTGCGCGTGTTTGGAATTCTGCTCGCCAGCATCGCCGTGCAAGCGGTGTTCAATGGCATCAGGGCGTCGGGGCTTGTGGGGGCGGTGAATTAGCGGGCGATAGTTTTCGCATAAGCCCCCTCGCACGATCCACATTTGTAGCAAACGTTAGCGAGTTTTTAACGCCGACCTGTTTCAATCCGGGACAGTTCGTTGTGTCCGTTGGCGTTTGTAAAGGCGTGTTAAATGTTTCGTTTGAATTTCGGCGTCGAACGCGCCGTCGTGGCTCGCGTCAGCGCGCGTGCTGCTGCCGTGGCGGCTCTCTTTGGCCTTGCCGGTTGCGCCACGTCCTCCCATCCCTATACAGCGGACAACGTCGCGGTCGCCAGTCCGACGCGCATAGCCGAGTCTGCCGTCGTCGAGGACGAAGGCCGCCCCGCTCAAGCCGTTCCCACATTGCGCGTGCGCGAACTGGCCGATGATGTCGGCGAGCCCTACAGCAAAACGTACGGCGGCAATAATCCCTCGGCCGACAAACGAGCCGAGCCCGAACAGAAAGCCGAGCGCGATGCGCCAGCGCGCGTGCCGGTGCCAGCGGCGAAAATTCCAGCCGATCTGCCACCGGCATTCCGTCGCAAATTTGCGTCTGCGATGCTCGCCGATGAATGAACACTCATCTCGTCGCCACAAAGATTTCACGATTTAAAAAACTCGCATTCGAAATTGAAAAAGTTCGACGGAAGCGGTGGGTCTCGGCGTTGTTGATGTCGAGAGGCTGCATCGTCAGCCATCTCAAGATTGAACCCTTGCGCTCCCCCGCGCACATCCTTGAGAGGAGTTTTGAAATGCGTAAAATACTCGGGCCAACATTGGCAATCGCTGCGGGCTTGGCAGCCGTCGGCGGAGCGGCCAGTTCAGCGTCTGCAATGACTGTCGCTAAGCATCAGGTTGCGGTCGGCAACAGCGCGGCGACGCAAGTGGCATGGCGCGGTGACGGCCATCACAACCAATGGCGCGGCAATCATGGTGGTTACGGTCATCATTATGGCTACGGTCATCGTTATCATCGTAACGGCATCGTTCTGCGATTCGGCGATTCCGGTGGCGGTGGTTGCTACTGGCTGAAGCGTCGCGCGCTCAATTCGGGCAGCCGTTATTGGTGGCATCGTTACAATGAATGCCGCGGCTGGTAATATCCGCATCGCGAGATATTTTTTGGGGGCGGGCAATTGTCCGCCCCTTATCGTTGCGTGCAAACGTTGAGCACCTCACCTATGCTCGCGGTCATGACGGGCATAGAAACAATCGCCATCAAACGCTACCTCGACCTCGCGCCATCGCCAACTTTACAGGCCGGCCTCGATGCCGTGTTCTTTGACGCGAGCAACGTGAAGTCATTCGCGTCAGACAACGCACGTGCACAGTTCCGCCAACGCTGGCTCGGCCGCTATCTCGAACACGATCCGGATTTTGCTTATGTCGCTGTAGGGCCAAGCGGTGACGTTGCTGGCTATCTCGTCGGCGCGCTTGACGATCCAGCGCTTGAGCCCCGTTTTTCCGACATCGCCTACTTTGCCGATTTCAAACATTTGACGGTAAAGTTCCCAGCCCACCTGCACGTCAATTTGGCGGCCGACGCGCGCGGCTCGGGCATCGGTCGCGCGCTGGTGCAACGTTTTGTCGAAGACGCGCGCCGGGCAGGCACCCCAGGCGTCCACGTCGTGACCAGCCAAGGCGCGCGCAATGTCGGCTTTTATGCACGAAATGGTTTTCATCAGGCCGGTGTTGCTGGCGAGCCTCCAACCGTGCGCGTGTTCCTGGCGCAACGCTTGAGCGCATTGTGAGGGCCACCTCGCGCGAGTGATCCACAGCGCGTTGCGGGCTGGGCCTTGCCGTGCCGGGCTTGAGCGGGAATGGTCTCACACACATGACCATTCGCTTCATCCACACCGCCGATTGGCACATCGGCAAACCGTTTCGCAGCATGCCCGCTGATTTGGCCGGCGAACTGAGCGCGGCCCGCCTCGATAGCATCGGTGTGATTGCGGCGATCGCGCGCGCCCGCAACGCCTCTCATGTGCTGGTCGCCGGCGATGTGTTCGACGGCGATTTGCTCGAAGCCGTTGTTATCCGGCGCGCACTCGAGCGGATGGCGCGCGAAGTCAGCGTCGTCTGGATACTTCTGCCCGGCAATCATGATCCAGCACGGCCTGGCGGACTTTGGGATCGCATTGCCCGCATGGGCGCGCCCGAAAATGTCACGGTAATATTGCGGCCTGAGCCGATTGTTTTCCAGCGTGACGCCATGCTGCTGCCAGCGCCTCTCACATCGAAAAATCCAGGCCGCGATCCGACGTTCTGGATGGACAGCGCTGCAACGCCCGACGGTCTCGTCCGGATAGGTTTAGGGCACGGTTCCGTTCAGGGTTTTGGCAGCGATGGCGATACGGCCGTGACGATTGCCAAGGATCGGGCGCGCACAGCTGGCTTGGCCTATCTGGCGCTTGGCGACTGGCACGGCCAAACAGCCATCGATGCCAAAACTTGGTACTCCGGTACGCCAGAACCCGACAGGTTTCGCGACAACGATCCGGGCTTCGTTCTCTCGGTCGTCATCGAGGCTGATGGCACCGTGCAGACCGAAAGCGTCAAGACTGCTGCCTTCGGTTGGGCCCAAAGTAGCGCGGTTATTCGCAGCGCGGCTGATTTTCGCAATCTGGAAGCGGCGATCGCCGGGGTCGGCCATGCGCCTGAGCGCCTGCTCATGAAGTTCAACTTGAGCGGTAGTCTATCGCTGAGCGAGCACGCGAGCTTGGCGGCATGGCGGGAGGTCTGGTCTGGCAAAGTGCGCCATCTCGAGATCGACGATCGCGACCTTATCGCCCTGCCGGAAGATAGCGATCTCGCAAGCTTAGGGGGCGAGGGCGCGCTTGTTGAAGCCGCGCGCGCGCTGCAAGCCGTGCAGCGCGATGCCGCGCATCCCGACAACGCCGCTGCAAGTTTAGCGCTCATCCGGCTGTACGCCTTTGCGCATGAGGCGCGCGAGGCCCCATGAAATTGCGCGCACTCCGGCTCAAATCATTCCGCCGCTTTATCGGTGCCGTCGAAATTGCAGATTTCGGCGATGGTTTGAATGTGCTCTGCGGCCCAAATGAAATGGGCAAGTCGACGATTTTCCACGCGCTCGAAGCAGCGTTCCTATCCTCGTACAAGACATCCGGCGCGGCGCTTGAATTGATGCGTCCGCACGGCGGCGGCGAGCCGCGCGTCGAAGTCGATTTCGAGGCGGACGGCGGTCTGTGGCGGATCGCCAAACAATTCGGACGGGGCAAGAGCGCGACACTCTTCGATGTGTCGAGCAGCGTTCGCCAGATTGCCAGCGGCGGCGATGCCGAAGATCGCCTCGGTGAACTTGCAGGCTTGAACGGTGAAGGCCCGGCACGCCTAGGGCTCGTGTGGGTCCGCCAGCAACGCACGCTGTTGGCGCCAGACCCCGATCTTGATCCACAGACCGGCAAGGCCAAAGCGCGCGGCGAGGCCAATGCCTTGATCGAAGCCGTGGGGCAAGAGGTCGAAGCCGTGGCCGGTGGCGAAAGCGTTGCGCGCGTGGCGCAGAAGGTGGCGGCCGCCCTTGCAAACCTTGTGACGCCCGAACGCACCGCAGCGCGCAAAAACGGTCCTCTTGATTTGGCGCGGCGCGCGCTCGTCGAAACGCAAACGCGCCTCGATCAGGTGCGCCAGATCGCGACGGCCGCCGAAGACAGGTTGCGGCGCATTGCAGACCTCAGCGCCCGGCTCGAAGACAGCGATCGCCCCGGATGGCGGGCCGCTGCCGATCATGAACTGCAGACACTTGAAATCCAAATCGCCAGTGAAGCGACGCTCAGGGCCGAGCTGGCCGTTGCGCGCGAGCAGCACCGATCGCGCATCCTCGAAGTGGACGCGGCGCTGGCCAGCCACCGCGTTCTCAGCACAACGTTAGCGGAATTCGCGCAACTGAGCAGCGAGGCGGCCTCGGGCGAGCATGTCACGTCCGAACTCACGGGCGAGCTGGCGCAGCTGGAAGCCCAGGATGAAGCGGCCGCAAAAATCATTGCCGATGTGGGGGCCGAATTGGCAGACACGGCCGAACAACTGAGCCGCGCTGAAGGTTTCGCGCTGTGGCTGCTGGAACGCGATCGCGTCGGTCAACTGCAATCGGCTTATGACATCGCCGCGCGGCTCGAAATAGAGATCGCAGCGCTCGCCGCTCAGATCGAGGCCGATCCCGCGACCTCTGAGCGGATCGCCCAGATGACGGCGCACATCAATGTTATGGCGGTTGCAGACGCTGAGCTTTCGGCCGGGGCGCCGGTCGTCGATGTCGTGCTGGTGCCCGGTGGCGCGGGCCGTATCCGTCTCGATGGCGCGCCCGTTCACGCCGACACAAGGTTGCCCGTTGCCAGCCATCTCGATATCGCCATCGATGGCATCGCCAATATTCGCGTCACAGCGGCTAACGGCGAACGGCTGCTCGCAACGTCGCGCCGTTTGGAAGCCGCGCGGCAATCGTTGCGTGATGTGTTGGGCGATATCGGCGCGCACAACGCCGAAGACGCCCGCGCGCTGGCCCAAGCGCGCGCCGACCGCTCATATCAGCTCAATGCTAAGCGCGCGACCTTGGCGGCACTGGCGCCAGCGGGATGCGCGAGCCTCGCAAGCGACCTTCAAGCCCGTATGCAAAACCTTGGCACCGAACCGCAGCATCCTGGATTGTCGAAAGTAGCTTTGCAAAGCCGGCAGACGGGGCTGCTGCAAAAGCAAGGCGAAAAGGATCGGCAGCGGTCGGAGATCGCGCGCGGCAAATCATCGACGGATAAAAAAATCGCAAGCGCCGAAGCGTCCGCGATGGCGCGCGCCAACCGGTTACGGGCTTTGCAAGCTGCAATTCCGGCCGAGCCTGACCGGCACGACGCCCTGTCTTCTGCAGGGGCTCACCTGGCGAGCGCTCAAGAGACGCTTAAACAAAGTGCCGAGCGCGGTGCGGCGTTGGCGGCAAATGTTCGCGGCGACGAGAGTTTCCGCGCCCTGTCGCAATCTTTCGAAGCCAAGCGCGAAGACATCAGACGCCGCGACCAAACGTGCCGCGCGCTGACGCTCGAAATCGAAAAGCTGAAAAGCGAACAATCCGCGATCGACGAAGACGGCCGCGCGGCTCAAGTCGATGCCGTAACTGGAGACCTCGTCCAAGCGCAGGGACACCTCGACCGGCTGGAACTGGAAACGAAAGCGCTGGCGCTGCTGGCGGCCACTCTCAACGCGGCATCGGTGGGTACGCGCCGGCAATATCTCGAGCCGGTGACGCGCTGCCTCGCGCCCTATTTGGCGCGGGTATTTCCAGATGCTGGCGTCGCCTTCAGCGGCACGTTTGCGCTCGATGCCTTGACGCGAGCCGGTGCGCGCGAGGATTTTGCGTCGCTCTCTGACGGCACGCGTGAACAGTTGGCGGTTCTGGTGCGCATGGCGTTCGCGCGGTTGATTTGCGAAAGCGGCAGGCCAGCGCCGCTCATTCTCGACGACCCGCTCGTCTACTCCGACGATGTGCGGCTCGAAGCCATGTGCCGCGCACTCGAAGACGCAGGCCGCATCCACCAAGTGGTACTGCTGACGTGCCGGGAAACGGCCTTTAAAAACTTATCCGGCCGCCGCCTTGAGATAACAAGCTGGCAGCCGGATTGAATTTTTTGATCGGTGAATTTTCAGTGCGTTGGCAAGTCTGGCGGCAAGTGGCCCTCGTTCTTGAGCACGATGGTGCGCGGATCATCGTTCGAACGGCGTGATTTGCCTTCGAACATCGCGCCTTGCTCGATCGAGAGCGCTTGATGATAGATGTCGCCGTCGACTTGGCTCGTCGACTGCAACATCACGCGCTTGCTGCGGATGGAGCCCATGACGTGACCGCGAATGACGACTTCTTCAGAGATGATGCCGCCGGTGATGCTGGCGCTTTCGCCAACGATGACATGACTGCCGTGAATGTCGCCTTCGACGATGCCGTCGATCTGGACTTCGCCCTTCGAGATCAGATTGCCGGTAATTGTCAAGTCCGGCCCGATGACGGAAACCTGGGGGCGGTCGCCTGAGCGAGCCGCCGTCACGACCGGACGCGCGGAAAATGGATTTGTCGGATCGTTGGCCGCGAACGTCGGTTGGATCTTGGCGTCCGTCTCGTTTTTGCGGAAATTCGGCAACATGCTTTCACACCCCTCTGAATACAACTGCTGCAATTGAGCCGCACTCATCCTTTAGCCGCACGCACCACACCCCGCCCGCGACGAGCACTGCTGATTCGCCTATCATCAAACTTTTATCAGGTCTGCCTAAGCAGACGCCTATCCACCGCTAATCCCCTGAATTCGGCAGCCCTACCCCAATCATGTGCCAGGAGTGTGGCAATCGATCCACTATCGGTTTGCCGCCTGAGCTAGCTACCGTTCAGGAGCTTGACCGCCGCGAACACCTCATCGGCGTGACCCGGCACCTTGACCTTACGCCAGCTTTGCGCGATCCGCCCAGCCTTATCAATGAGGAAAGTCGATCGTTCGACCCCCATTTATTTTTTGCCGTACATGGACTTTTCCACCCACACCCCATAGGCGCCGGCCGTCGTCTTCTCCTCATCTGCCAAGAGGCGGACGGCGAGGTCGTGTTTGGCTATGAATTTGACGTGGGTTGCAGAACTATCGGGCGAAACCCCGATCAAATGCGCGCCGACCGCCTTGAAACTATCGGCTAGGCAGGAAAAGTCTTTCGCCTGTGCTGTGCATCCCGATGTGTCGTCCTTGGGGTAGAAATACAGCACCACCGGCGCGCCTTTAAGCTCCGATAATGTAACCATATTGCCGGTTTCGTCCGGGAGCTTGAAGTCTGGAGCCGGATGGCCGTCTTGCGCCATGTGCGATGCCTTTCTTTTGTCGTTTTTAAACTGGCACGTGCATCCCAATGAGTCCGTGCGAAGGGTTTGGAAGATAGAGCATTTTAGCTTGATCGAAGAGTCATTTGCGCTGCCGCTGTGGCGGCGCGAAATAGACCTTAAGCGCATTCATCCCTGCCATGGAGTTGTGCAGCAATCGCGACAGGACCGGGCGCTCTGGCGCGGTCGCCCAATCGCACACGCATCGAATTTGGCCAAAGCGTTAAGAGCGGTAGAAGTATCTGTGATTGCAGCAATAACGAACATCTCGTCGGCCAGGGTCGTGGCACCCTTTCAGACGCCGGCCGGTGGTGAGGAACAAGTTTGACGGCAGGACCAACAGGGCCACGATCAAACACTGGAGGACCCGTTACTGGAACGCCCAGCACGGGAGTTTCCGGTTCCGCCCAACCGCGACCGCAGACCCAGCGTCCCGTGACGGCGCGGCCAGACACGGCTCGGCCAGACACGGTGCGTCCAGACACGGTGCGTCCAGACAAGGCGCGTCCAGGCAAAGGCGCGAACGGCGGTGCCGCCGGTAAAACAGCACACGTCGATCAAGCGGTTACAGGCCCACCCGCATCCGAGGTGGCGTCAGGGGGCAGCGCCGTTGCCGCGCACTGCTTCAAGGCGGCAAAGATCGCCCTTTATATGATCATTCCCACACTCATGCTGGTATCGATCGGGCTCGGCGTTCTTTACGTGCGATTGCGCCACGGGCCGATTTCATTTGACGTACTGGTGCCGCCGATGGAGCGCGGCATCAATGCTGAGCTGCTCAACAACTCGGTCAAAATCAAAGGCGCTGAGTTGCGGCTGGGTGCCGATGGCGCGCTCGAGTTCCGCCTGCGCAATGTCAGCGTGCTCGAGAAAGACGGCGACGCGGTCGCGACTGCGCCCTTAGCCGCCGTCAATATTTCGACCGCCGCATTGTGGAGCGGGCGCATCGTGCCGGCGCGGATCGAATTGATCGACCCGGTCATCAAGCTGCTTTACACCGACGAGAACGGTCTAGCTTTAAGTGCCACGGCAGAATCGCCAGCGGACGGGCCAGCCGACGGCGATGCACCGGAAAAAGCCGACGGCCAAAAGCTGTCGGGACAAGCACCCGGCGCTGCCGCCACGCCACCCAATAGCGTGGCCAATGGTACGGCCAAGGGTGGGATCAAAAACGCCGACGTTGCAGTCGGCACTCCGGTCAAACAAATCAGCTTGGCGCGCATGTTGAGCGACGCCTCCCGCCGCGCCAGACAGCGCATGGGTGCCACGTCCTACCTGACCGAGTTCGGGTTACGCAATGCCACGGTCGCGCTTGAATATGCCGGACAAAAAAGTTCCTGGCAGGTGCCGTCGATCGACGTCGATTTCGATCACGGCCGCAACCGCAGCGTCGTTTCCGGCCGTGCCACCGTGTCGTCGGCACGCGGGCCCTGGTCGGTATCGTTCCTCACCGATCAATCCGATCAAGACGATAAGCTCGTCGTCAAAACAACGGTGCGCGATCTGGTGCCTTCGACGTTAGCGGCGGCAGCTCCACCGCTGGCGATGCTGCGCATGTTCGACATGGGGGTTGCTGGCGATGCCACGATCGATCTGACCGCCGATGGCGATGTCGGCCAGGCCGAGATCGCCGTTGAAATGGGACCCGGTCGCATCGAAGTTCCAGACCTCAAAAGTGCGTCACTCGATGTTACAGCCGGGCTTTTCCGCCTGTCGTTTGACGGCCGCGAACGCCGTTGGCAACTGAGCTCGAGTCCGGTCAAGTGGGGCGGTGGCAACGTTTTGTTCAGCGGCGCGATGCGCGATATCGCAACCGCTAAAAGCCCGCCGGTCTGGCACTTCACCCTCGATGGCAAAAACGCCACCATCGAAGCCAACGAATTCAAAGTCGCACCGGTCACCCTCGAGGTGTGGACGGCCGCCGGCGATATCATTCCGCGCCAGGGAACCGTCAACGTCAGTGAATTCCGCATCAAAGGCGGTGGCGGCGAAGCGCTGCTCAAGGGCATGACGCGCGCGGGCCCCTCAGGCCAGAGTTCGCGTGCCGATCTGACGATATCGCCAATGCCGCTCGCGACCCTCAAGGCGCTTTGGCCGCGCGCGGTGGCACCAGCCGCCCGCATTATGGTCGGTGAAAAAGTGACATCTGCGGATTTTAAAGGCGGCAAGGTAACCTTCGCCAGCGGCGAATTCTTGACCGGCGAGGCGCCAGCCTTATCGGAATCCGGCCAGCGGCTGTCGGCAACATTCGAGTTCGCAGATTTGGTTGCGGTGCCCAATGACCGGATGGGGCAAGTGACGGCGCCGCGCGCGCTGATCAGGTTGGAAAATAACGCGCTCGAAATTGCCGTGCCGGAAGCAGCCGCTGTGCTGCCAGGCAACCGCCGCATCCCGATCAAAGCGTTGCGCGTTGCTGCCGCCGACATTTCGCCCGATCGGCCGCAGGGGGAAATTGCGTTTTCCGTCGCAGCCCCGCTCGGGCTCGTTATGGAAGCGCTCGAGACACTGCCCATTAAAGCGATAACAGACGCTTCGCCCTTACCAAAGGCCGGCGAGGGCAAGGTCGATGCGCAAATCAAATTGAAGATGCCTTTGGGCCCCAACATCAATCCAGACGAGATCAACTTCGAAGGCAAAGCCAAAATTACCGACGGCCGGTTCGGCAAGATTGGCGGCCAGTTCGACGTTCAAGGCTTCACTTTGGCGGTCGAGGCGACGGATAAGACCATCGATGCGAAAGGCGATCTGCTGGTCAACGGCGTGCCAGCGAAAATCACCGCGCAGCGCATTTTCGGGGCCGACAATGACAAACAGCCGCCGCTCAAAGTCACCGCAACCCTCGACGACGCCGACCGCACCCAACTCGGCCTCGATATCAACGACCTCGTGCGCGGTGCGGTGCCGGTCGAAATTTCGCTGCAAAAGGGCGCGCGGCCTGAGCCGGTCATCAAGCTGAAAGCAGATCTGACCAACGCCGAACTCGTCATCGAACAGTTGGCGTGGAAGAAAGCGCAAGGCCGGTCGGCGATCGTTGAAGCCGATCTCGTCAGCGGCAAGACGCACAAAATGGAATTGCAGAACCTCAAAGTTTCAGGCGACGACATCGCCATCGAAGGCTGGCTCGGCATTGGTGCCGACACCAAAATGCGCGAATTTTCCTTCCCGCAATTTTCGCTCAATCTCATCTCCCATCTTGAGCTGCAAGGGACGCGAAGCTCAGAAGACATCTGGCAGGTCAAAGCGCACGGCACGAACTTCGACGGCCGCGATCTTTTTCGCGCGCTGTTAGCGGTCGGAGACAATGGCGAGCGCAAGGTCAAAGCGCTGCGGCCGGCGGCTGGCGTCGATGTGACAGCCGACGTCGACAACGTCATCGGATCGTCGGATGTGTCCATGCGCAGCGTCAAACTCAAGCTGTCGTCGCGCGGCGAGAAGTTGCAGGCGCTGGACGTGCGCGGAACGCTCGATGGTGGCGCGCCGCTGACGGTCGGTCTCGACAATAAGCCAGGCGCACCCCGCCACTTGATCGCTGAGTCAAACGACGCCGGACAAACGATGAAATTTGCAGGTTTTTATCCCAATCTGCAGGGCGGGCACCTCAAACTCGAAGTCAACCTCGACGGCAAAGGTCCGGCAGAAAAGACCGGAATTTTGTGGACCGAGAATTTCCGCGTTCTGGGCGACTCGATCGTGTCTGAAGTCGTCAGCAGTGCCGAGCAGGCAAAGGGACCGGGTAAGAAAAACGTGACGCGCGAAGTGTTTGAGTTTGATCGGCTGCGCGCGCCGTTCTCGATTGGCTACGGCCAATTCGTTCTGGAAGATTCCTATCTTAAAGGTCCGCTCGTCGGCGCCAACGTGCGCGGCAAAGTGGATTTCAAAACCCGCCGCGTCAATCTCGGCGGCACCTATATTCCGTTGCAAGGTTTGAACGGGGCGCTGGGCGGCATTCCGTTACTCGGCCAAATCATTTCGGGCGCTAATGGCGAGGGAATTTTCGGCATCACGTTTGCCGTGCAAGGGGCGATGTCTGAGCCGCAAGTTATCGTCAATCCGCTGTCGATCGTGGCACCGGGCATCTTCCGCGAATTATTCCAGATGACGACGTCCGATCCCAAGGTGCAGGTGCGTGACGAGAAGGGGTCGGCCAAACCTGTCGAGGAGCGGGTGCGGGCATCGAGCCCGCCGGCGGGAGAGGCCGTGCAAAAGCGCTCGCCGGGCGCGCGGGCAGTGCCGGGAAAAGTCGACGGCTGGTCGTCATCGACGTCAGGGCCTGGCGCCCGCAACTAAGATTATTCCCCTCGCCCCGTCCTTCACGGGGAGAGGGCCAGGGTGAGGGGCGGCAACAAGCGCGGAACGAGCGGCTGCCCCTCACCCTAGCCCTCTCCCCATTAAAGCGTAGAAATGGGGAGAGGGGATCAGTCGCGCTTTTGCAGCCGCGTTACTCGGGCTTCAGCAGCACATGCTTCTTCTTGCCGAATGACAATTTGACCTGGCCATCGCGCAAATCTTTGTCCGTCAACACATAAGCGGCGTCGGTCACCTTGGTGTCGTTGATCGAGATCGCGTTATTCGCAATCGCCTTGCGGATTTCGCTGTTGGAAGTCGCCAGTCCCGCATCCACGAACAGTTTCAAAATGCCAATGCCGTCGCCGATTTGGGCTGTGTAAATCGGCAAGCCCTCGGCCGCCTCGCCGTGCTCAAATGTTTTTTTGGCGGTCTCGGCTGCAGCCTGGGCTTTGTCGCGGCCGTGGATCAGCGCGGTCGCTTCTGTTGCCAGAACCTTCTTGGCCTCGTTGATTTCGGCGCCTTGCAATGCCGCCAACTTGGCGATCTCGCCCAACGGCAGCATCGTGAACAACTTTAAGAACCGCTCGACGTCGGCGTCTTCGCTGTTGCGCCAGTATTGCCAATAATCATAGGCCGAAAGCTGCGCCTCGTTGAGCCATACGGCACCCGCAGCGGTCTTGCCCATCTTGGCGCCCGACGCTGTCGTCAGCAGCGGACAGGTGAGCGCATAGAGCTGATCTTTGTGGCCCATGCGGCGGCCAAGATCGATGCCGGTGACGATGTTGCCCCACTGGTCCGATCCGCCCATCTGCAAGTTGCAGCCGGTGCGGCGCGCCAGCTCCACGAAGTCGTAGGCCTGCAACAGCATGTAGTTGAATTCGATGAACGAGAGTTCCTGCTCGCGCTCGAGCCGCATCTTGGCCGAGTCCATCGTCAACATGCGGTTGACGGAAAAGTGTCGGCCAACGTCGCGCAGGAAATCGATGTAGTTGAGCGGCGCGAGCCACTCCGCGTTGTCCACCATGATCGCGTCGGTTGGGCCGCTGCCGAACTTTAAAAAGCGCGCGAAGACCTGTTTCATGCCGTCTTTGTTGGCGTCGATTTCGGCGACGGTTCGCAGTTGTCGCGTTTCGTCTTTGCCGGACGGATCGCCGACGCGCGTTGTGCCACCGCCCATCAGCGCGATCGGCTTGCCGCCGGTCTGCTGCAACCAGGTCAGCATCATGATCGAGATCAGCGAGCCAACGTGCAGCGACGGCGCGGTGCAGTCATAGCCGACATAGGCGACGAGCCGGCCTTCTTGCGCCAGCTTGTCGAGACCGGCGAGATCCGAGATTTGATGAACAAACCCGCGTTCGCTCATGATCTTCAAAAATTCTGATTTTGATTGGCTCATCGGATATCTTGCGTGTTGAAAAGAGGTGCGGGCGCACCCAAGCACGGGAAGGGCCAAATGGGCAAGATGATGCGGGCTCTGGGGCTGATGAGCGGCACGTCGATGGATGGCATCGATGTGGCTCTGATCGAGACCGATGGCGAGGATCGGGTCGAGCGCGGCCCGGCCATGACGTTCCCCTATACCGAAGAGTTACGCCAGCTGCTGCGCGCGGCCGTGGTCGACGCCAGCTATATGAAAAGCCGAAACGAGCGCCCGGGGTCCGTTCCGCACGCCGACCGCGAGTTGACGGAAGTTCACGGCGCAGCTGTGTCGCATTTCCTGCGCAAGCGGGGGATCGATCGCAAGTCTATCGACGTCATCGGCTTTCATGGCCACACCGTGCTGCATAGGTCGGTCTCGCACAGTTACGTGGGAACAACAGAGCCAAGGGCGGTACTCGACACGCCACGCGTTGTACCGTTCGTGGTCGAAGGAATGCTGACAATACAACTCGGGCTCGGCGAGATGCTGGCCGAACTGACCCGTTGCCCGGTCGTCTACGATCTGCGCGCGGCCGACGTCGAAGCTGGCGGCCAGGGCGCGCCCCTCGTGCCCGTGTACCACCGCGCGCTGGCTGCTAAAATTCCGCAACGGCCGCTCGCCATCGTCAATATCGGCGGCGTCGCCAATGTCACGTGGATCGGCCGCGATGACCGGCTCGTTGCCTTCGACACCGGCCCGGGTAACGCTTTGATCGATGATTGGGTGCGCCTGAAGACCGGTCTGAACTTCGATGATGGCGGGGCGCTGGCGGCGCGCGGCCGGGCCGACGATATGGTCGTCGCCAAATACCTGTCCGACCCTTATTTTCATCTCTTGGCGCCGAAATCTCTCGACCGCAACGCTTTCAATCTCGATCTCGTCAATGGACTAGCGCCTGAAGACGGCGCGGCAACTTTGAGCGAAGTGACGGCACGCTCTATCGCTGGATCTGTGTCGTTGTTTCCAGCACTGCCGCAGCTGTGGGTCATCTGCGGCGGCGGACGGCGTAACAAGACGCTGATGGCAAAAATCGCGGGGCTCGTTGAAAACGCCGTCGTGCCAGCCGAAGCGGTTGGCTTTAACGGCGACAGCCTGGAAGCCGAAGCCTGGGCGTATCTGGCTGTGCGCTCTTTGCGCGGGTTGCCGATCTCGTTTCCCGATACCACGGGCGTTGCGCATCCGCTGACCGGGGGTGTACTGGCAAAGCCTCGACAGCCGTTCTCAACTTGAACTTCTATCCGCCCCGGATCAGTCCCAGCAAAGGTCACTTGATGTCCGTCTTCAAATTGGTCTTGCCGGTCGCGCTCGTTTTCATCGGCGTGTGCCTCGCGCTGCTCGGCGGGGCAATTTTGCTCGGTGCCATCACGACGGGGTCAATCGCCTACAGCTATGGCACCGGCGCTGATACGGTCACGCAAACGGTAACGCTGGCGGGCGATCCTGCCCGCTATTGGAAAATGCTGGCGATCATGTGCGGGGCGCCGATCGTGTTTGGCAGCATTGCCGCGATCTGGGGTTGGCACCGCATGAAACAGGGTTGAGAAACATTACTTCTGCGCGATCAACGCGCGCACGCACCCTTCAATGCCGCGCGTAATTTCCGCGAGTGCTGCATAGTTGACGGTCTCTGGCCGATCATAGGTCTGATGATAAAATGGATTGCGATAGATCGCGGTGTCGGTCACCATGATCGCGGCATAGCCCGCCTGCCGATAGGCCCAGTGATCGGACAGGTCGGCGCCTTCGATGAAATCTGGAACGCACGTCCCCGTCGAAGGAAAATCGCTTGAGCCTCGAAACGCCGCAACGGTGCGGGCCAAAAACTTTCGCGAGCCGGGAAGCCCGACGAACGCGACGAAGTAGCCGACTTTTGGGTAAATGAGATTGAATGGAAAAGGTAGCCTTTGGCTGTCCGGCGTGTCGGAAAAAAATCCCAGCGTTTCGAGCGCGATCATCCCGCCGACTTTTTCGCCCGCTGCCTTGAGTGCCATGGCGTGCCGCCACGACCCCATGTCTGGTGTTTTGCCGTAGGGCTGTTCTTCGTTGACGAAAAATACGACGCGCAGGCGCTTGGCGCTGGCCGTTGGTGGATCGAGCGCGAGCGCGCGCCCGATGGCCAGCAGTGCAGCGACCCCGGTGCCGTTGTCATGGGCACCGGGGCTGTTGCCGTCGGCATCGTAGTGCGCGCCGATGACGATCGTTTCGCCTACGGTCGTCGGCTTGGCTGGCTCGAACACAATTTCGATGTTGCGAACCGTCACGCCATCGACGTCGAAATGTTGCACAGCGGGTGTTCGCCCGAACGCTCGGATTTGCTGTTCGATATAACGCGCGGCGAATTCCAGGGCCTCTGGATATTGCATATTGTGAGGTTGGCTGGCGACGGCCCGAATGTGGGCCTCGAGGGCTATTTGCAGATCGTGATTACCAGCCCCGCTCGTAGTGCCGCGTCGGCCAGCTACGCGCGGTAGAATAGTCATCCAGCATAGCAAAGCCAGAGCGATCGCGGGCGGGCCCAAGATTAGAACAGCCGCAGCCATTGGGAAATCCCATTCACCCCGAAGCGTTTCGCGCTTGGTCGAGCGGGCAACAGGCCCGTTGCGATCACCCTAATGGAACAGATAGTCTTTGTCCTGAAGACTGACGCATTACTGTTGTGAAAATTAGAGATGAAATTGAAACAAGGCGGCGCGGGGCAGCCCAGTGTCCCAGTGTCCCAGTGTCGGCCCCTGCCGTCTGGCGGGCAGATCTCACTCGTCGTCGTCGCCCCCGCCTGCGTCTGCCACCGGAGCGCTCTGGGTTTCGGTCTTTTCAATATCGCGCTGGCGCTGCCGTTCGCGTTCACGCTCGCGTTCGCGTTCCTTATCGCGCGCGCGATCTTTTTCGAACTGGACCATCCGCTCGTCGACGTAAGTGCCGATCAACTTGCCCAGTTCGTCGATTTTGTTTTCGAAGAAATGGTTGGCACCGGGGATAATCTCGTGCGTGATCTTGATGCCTTTTTGAGTCTTCAACTTGACCGACATTTCAGCGACAGCGGCGGTCGGCACCACACGATCCTTGTCGCCATTGACCATCAGGCCGGACGACGGGCAGGGCGCCAGGAACGAAAAGTCATACAAATTCGATGGCGGCGCAACGCAGATAAAGCCGTCGATTTCCGGCCGCCGCATCAACAGCTGCATCGCGATCCAGGTTCCAAACGATACCCCGGCGATCCAGCAGGTGCGGGCATCAGGCTTGACGAGCTGAAGCCAATCGAGCGCCGAGGCCGCATCGGCGAGTTCGCCCGGGCCACCGTCCCAGACGCCTTGGCTGCGACCCACGCCGCGGAAATTGAAGCGCAGCACGGAGAAGCCGCGCGCCGCGAACGTATGATAGAGCGAGTACACAACCTGGTTATTCATCGTGCCGCCGAACTGCGGATGGGGGTGCAGGATCAGCGCGATCGGGCTATCTGCCGCCCCTTCGTGATGATAGCGGGCCTCGATGCGGCCGGCTGGGCCGTTGATAATCAGCTCAGGCATGTCGAACTTTCTCTAAAATAAGCATGGGGCGTGCGACAGATAGGCACTTTTTGCCATCTCAAAAGGGTTTCCGGTGAGCCGCTCTTCAACTCGTCGTGCGCGGTCATCTCAATCCTTGACTTAGGGGCTCAGGATTTACATAGTGACCGTGAGTTTAGAACGGTTCGAAAGAATGGCGCGATCTCTCTATGAGCGCGCTAATCTGCCGGGGCCGGTCTCTTAGCACAGTCCGGGGTGCCGGACGCAAGTATTGGATTTCGCCGTCCCTTGAGGCGGCGCCAGTCCGGAGATGTTGCCGTGGAATTGAATACCAGAGGACGCTACGCCGTCATGGCCATGGCGGACATCGCTTGTCAGGATAGCAGTGCGGCGCACGCGCTCTCCGCGATTGCCGAGCGCCAGAAGCTTCCGCTGGCTTATCTCGAACAGCTCTTCGTCCAATTGCGCCGCGCCGGCCTTGTCGACAGCGCGCGCGGACGTTCGGGCGGTTATCGCCTCGCCCATCCCGCAGCCCAGATTTCCGTCGCCGACGTCATGTCGGCCGTCGAAGAGGACACGAAGTTTACCCGCTGCACTGGTGAAGGTGCCGGTTGTACCGGGGCTGAGCCCTGCATCACGCACGGGCTTTGGTCGGCGCTGAGCCACACGACGTCAGCATTTTTTCAATCGGTCTCACTTGAAGATGTCGTTGCGGGCAAGCTCACGGCATCGCGCCCTGAAGCTGCGAGCACTGGATCAAAGCCCGTGCGCGCATATCTCGATTACAACGCCACCGCACCGTTACGCCGCGAAGTGCGCTTAGCGATGATCGAGGCGATGGACTGCGTTGGCAATTCGTCGTCCGTTCACGCCGACGGTCGCCGCGCCCGCAGCTTGATCGAGAGCGCACGCGAAGAGGTGGCGGCGCTGGTCGGCGCGAAAGTTTCCGAAGTGGTTTTCACCAGCGGCGCGACGGAATCCAACGCTTGGGTGCTTTCGGCGGGCTGGAACACGGTTTTTGCCAGCGGCATTGAGCACGATAGCATTCGGGCGTCGCTGCCCAAGTCGTCGCCGGAGGCGCGCGCCGTTGTGTCGCCGGAGGCGCGCGCAGTTATGTCGCCGGAGGCGCGCTCAGTTGTGCGGCTGGCGAGCGGCGCCTCACGGCATGTCATGTTGTCGGCCGGCTCGGATGGCTTGGTTGCAATTGAACGGCTCGCCGAACATGTTTTGAAATCAGATGGCAACTTCGGGCGGGCGCTCGTCTGCCTGCAACTGGCCAACAATGAAACGGGTGTGATCCAGCCGCTTGCCGATCTCAGCGCGTTCGCGCACGAGCATGGCATCACGGTGCATTCCGATGCTGTGCAAGCCGCTGGACGCATCGCGATTGATATCGGCGACCTCGGCGTCGATATGCTGGCGATCTCTGGCCACAAGATGGGCGGACCCAAAGGCGTCGGCGCGCTGATCATTCGCGATGGCGTTGAAATTCAACCGCTCATTCGCGGTGGCGGACAGGAACGCCGTCGCCGAGCTGGCACGGAAAATATCGCCGCCATTGTGGGCTTCGGCCGCGCTGCCGCGTTGGCGAAAGCCGAGCTCGCAACCTGGGCGAAGGTAGCCACAATGCGCGATAACCTCGAACGTGCCATCGCTGAGCTATCGCCCGACGTCTGTATCATCGGCGCCGGGTCGCCTCGTCTTGCCAACACATCGTTGCTGGCGCTACGCGGCAGAAGCGCTGAGAACCTCGTGATCAAACTCGATCTGGTCGGCGTATCGGTCAGCGCGGGATCAGCCTGTTCGTCCGGCAAGGTCGGCCAAAGCCACGTTCTATTAGCCATGGGGCTCGATAGCGAACTCGCCCGCAGCGCGATCCGCGTCAGCCTTGGGCCCAACACAACTGAAGCAGATATCGCGGCGTTTTTGGCCGCGTGGAAAACAATCGTCAGCCAGCCGGCGCGGGCTGCCTAGTAGAAATAAATGCCGCCGAATGGCGCACGTAGGAGATGGATGAGAGATGGCCGCAGTTAAAGAGACGATCGCGCAGGTCAAAGACATCGACGTTGACCAGTACAAGTACGGCTTTGAGACCAAGATCGAGAGCGTCAAAGCGCCCAAGGGATTGGACGAATCCACCGTGCGTTATATCTCGGCTCAAAAGAACGAGCCGGCTTGGATGCTCGAGTGGCGGTTGGAAGCGTTTGCGCGCTGGAAGACGATGACCGAGCCCAACTGGGCCAAGGTTCATTACCCTAAGATCGATTTTCAGGATCAGTATTATTATTCCGCGCCAAAATCGACGGTTGGGCCTTCGAGCTTGGCCGAGGTCGATCCTGAGCTGCTGGCAACTTACAAGAAGCTCGGCATTCCGCTCAAAGAGCAGGAAATTCTGGCCGGCGTGACGTCGTCGCGCGTCGCGGTTGACGCGGTGTTCGACAGCGTATCGGTGGTGACGACTTTCAAAGACGAGCTGAAAAAAGTCGGCGTCATTTTCTGCTCGTTCTCCGAAGCGGTGCGCGAGCATCCCGAACTCGTGAAGAAATACTTGGGCTCGGTCGTGCCCCAGTCCGACAATTATTATGCGGCGCTGAATGCGGCCGTGTTCTCGGATGGCTCGTTCGTCTATATTCCTGAGGGCGTGCGTTGCCCGATGGAGCTGTCGACGTACTTCCGTATCAATGAAAAAAACACCGGCCAATTCGAGCGCACGCTGATCATCGCTGAGCGCGGGTCGTTCGTGTCCTACCTGGAAGGCTGCACCGCGCCGATGCGCGACGAGAATCAATTGCACGCAGCGGTCGTCGAGCTCATCGCAATGGACGAAGCCGAGATCAAATATTCGACCGTGCAGAACTGGTATCCCGGCGACAAGAACGGCAAGGGCGGCATTTACAACTTCGTGACCAAGCGCGGCGATTGCCGTGGCCATCATTCGAAGATTTCCTGGACCCAAGTCGAGACCGGTTCGGCGATCACGTGGAAGTACCCAAGCTGCATCCTGCGCGGCGATTACTCGCGCGGCGAATTCTATTCAATCGCGGTTTCGAACGGCTATCAGCAGGTCGACAGCGGCACCAAGATGATCCACCTGGGCAAAAATTCCTCAAGCCGGATCATTTCCAAGGGCATCGCGGCCGGGCATTCGCAGAACACCTATCGCGGTCTCGTCTCGGCGCATCGCAAGGCGACGAATGTCCGCAACTTCACCAACTGCGATAGTTTGCTGATCGGCGACAAGTGTGGCGCGCACACGGTGCCTTACATCGAAGCGAAAAATTCGTCGGCGCATTTCGAGCACGAAGCGACGACGTCTAAAATCTCAGACGACATGCTGTTTTACTGCCAGCAACGCGGGCTCTCCAAAGAAGAATCCATCGCGCTCGTCGTCAACGGATTCGTGCGCGACGTGCTGCAGCATCTACCGATGGAGTTCATGGCCGAAACCCAAAAGCTGATCGGGATTAGTTTGGAAGGGAGTGTGGGGTGATCATGTCCGCCAATCACGCCCGCCCAGTGCCGTCATCCCGGCGCAGGCCGGGACCCATCCAAGCGTCGGCATGTGCTCAATCGCTGGCCTGGGCAGATCCCCGCCTCCGCGGCCATGACGGAATGAGAGAGTTCATGGCTGAGAATCTGATCGGTATTGCACTGAAAGGACGCGTCGGTTGAGGAAGCACCGGCTGTCAATGATCGTGTCTACTTTGCTTGTGGCGGGGTGCGGTGATGAGCAGGTTGATGCGTATTATTACCCAAACAAGAATGATCTTACGAAGCGGCTTTTCTACGCGAATGTTGGATCTATCGAGAACTGTAGGATGCTAATTCAAAAAGTCGCGACGGCCAATCACGACGCTAATATTGAGAGAGGTGACTACGAATGTGGAGTCGGACCAACAGGTCAAACACTTGGTGATATCACTGTGTATAAGCAGACTGTGAGATAGGCGTTACAAAATGCTCGAAATCAAGAACCTGCACGTGAAGCTTAGCGACGAGGACAAAATCATCCTCAAAGGGCTGTCGCTCAAAGTGCCAAAGGGCGAAGTGCACGCGATCATGGGGCCGAACGGCTCGGGCAAGTCAACGCTCGCCTACGTGCTCGCAGGCCGCGCCGGCTATGAAGTGACGGACGGCGACATTCTCTGGAACGGCGAAAGCATTCTCGAGATGCAGCCCGACGAGCGCGCCGCCAAAGGCGTGTTCTTAGCGTTTCAATATCCGATGGAAATTCCAGGCGTCGCGGGCCTGACGTTCCTGCGCACGGCAACGAACGCGCTGCGTAAGAAGCGCGGGCAGGACGAACTGACGACGCCGGCATTCCTGAAGCTCGTCAAGGAAAAGGGCGCCAAGCTCAACATCGACGTCGATATGTTGAAGCGCCCCGTCAACGTCGGGTTCTCGGGCGGCGAAAAGAAGCGCGCCGAAATTTTGCAGATGGCCATGCTCGAGCCGACGATGTGCGTGCTCGATGAGACCGACAGTGGTCTCGACATCGACGCGCTGCGTATCGTCTCCGAAGGCGTCAACGCGCTGCGCTCGAAGGATCGCGCGTTCCTCGTCATCACGCATTATCAGCGTCTGCTGAATTACATCGTGCCGGACAAAGTGCACGTGCTGTCGGATGGCAAAATTCAAAAGACCGGCGGCAAGGAGCTGGCGCTCGAACTGGAAAAATCAGGCTACGCCGATTACGCCGGCAAGGCCGCTTAACGATTTCCCTTCTCCCCCTGGGGAGAAGGTGGCCATCATGCTGAAGGCGTGCCTTCGGCATGAAGGCCCGATTAGGGGAACGTTCTCACTGGTTTAATGGAACTAAACGTCCCCCTCACCCCAACCCTCTCGCGTCCAAGCGCAGCTTGGCTCCGCCAAGGAGGGGATAGGGGAATGAACAGCGCAGCGCAGTCCGCTAAAAGGTATCGCAATGAACGTCGCCGTAATGAAGACCAAAACCGAACAGGCGCTGTCGGAAGCGTTCGAAACGGCAGCCCCGAAGCTTCCCGGCGGCAAGGCGGTCGCCGACGCACGCCGCGCCGCGATCACGCGCTTCAACGGCTCTGGCCTGCCGCACCGCCGCGTCGAGGAATGGAAATACACCGACTTGCGCGCCGGCTTGAAAGAGCCACTCGCGCTGTCGCTCGATGACGCCGCCAAAGTCACCGTCGGCGATTTGATCGTCGCACTCGGACCGCTGGCGCACGTCGAAGCCCACCGCATCACGTTCGTCAACGGCCGCTTTCGGCCGGAGTTGTCCGACGTCGAGGGCGCTGTCGGCATCGAAGTGAAACCGCTGGCCGGATCGCTGAGCACCGCGCCCGACAAAGTCGGCGCTGGCCTCGCCGCCACGTCCGGTCCCGCAGACGATGCCGTGCAAGCGTTGAACACGGCCTATATGACCGACGGCGCGGTCGTGCGCATTGCGGCAAAGTCAAAGCCGGAAAAACCGCTGCTGATTGTGCACTTGCGCGCGGGGCTAGAAGCTCGCTTCACCGCAGTGCGTAACATCATCTCGGCAGGCGAGGGCAGCGAAGCGACGATCCTTGAAGCACATATCGTATTGCCGGGTGCGACGCTAGAAGGCCAGATCAACGCGCTAACCGAAGTCACGACCGCACCGGCCGCGAACCTGACGCACATCAAAGTAGCCGTCGATAACGGCCGCACGGTACATCTGGCCAACTGGAACGTTGGCCTCGGGGCAAACTCGGTCTACCGCGGCTTCCAGTTTACCGCCGGTCAGGGACTTG
The DNA here is from genome assembly GCA_031367425.1 of Hyphomicrobium sp. Classification (GTDB taxonomy): domain Bacteria; phylum Pseudomonadota; class Alphaproteobacteria; order Rhizobiales; family Hyphomicrobiaceae; genus Hyphomicrobium_B. The sequence continues at coordinate 83,306 of JANLPU010000047.1, read as the reverse complement.
CACGCAACCAGATCTTTGCTACCTACCAGGGTGAATATTCCAAGCTTGATCTGTCGGGCGCCTATCTGGCGCGTGGCGGCGAGCACATCGATACGACGCTCGTCGTTGATCACGCGGTGCCTCATTGCGAAAGCCGGGAACTGTTCAAGGGCGTGCTTGACGATCACGCGCGCGGCGTGTTCCAGGGCAAGATCACCGTCCGTCCCGACGCACAAAAAACCGATGGCAAGCAAATGGCGCAGGCCTTGATGCTGTCGCCGGACGCTGAGTTCGACAGCAAGCCGGAACTCGAAATCTACGCCGACGATGTCGTCTGCGGTCACGGCACGACGTCGGCGCAACTCGATGAAGACTTGCTGTTTTACTGCATGTCGCGCGGCATTCCGCAAAAGGAAGCGCGTGCCTTGCTGATCGAATCCTTTATCGGCGAAGCGATCGACAAGGTGGAACACGCTGGTATCCGTGAAGCGTTGATGTCGTATGCAACGGTTTGGCTACGCGCCGGCACAGCTTGAGATTTGGAAGGTATCCGATATGGGCAGCGAAACGCGGATAGCGGACACGAAAACGGCAGGCGCGTCCGCCCATTCTGAGCGCGCGCCTTATGACGTCGAGCACATCCGCGCCGATTTCCCGATCCTCTACCGCGAGGTGCACGGCCGCCCGCTCGTCTACCTCGATAATGGCGCGTCGGCGCAGAAGCCACGGTCGGTCTTGGAGGCGATGGATCATGCCTATCGCTTCGAATACGCCAACGTGCATCGCGGCCTGCACCATCTCTCCAACGTTGCGACCGAGAACTACGAGGCCGCGCGCGAAACCACTCGCCGCTTCCTCAACGCCGGCAGCCCAGACGAAATCATCTTCACCCGCAATGCGACGAGCGCGATCAACGCGGTCGCCTCTGGTGTAGGTGTCGTCGGCATCAAAGATGGCGATGAAATCGTGCTCTCCATCATGGAGCACCACGCCAACATTGTGCCGTGGCACTTTTTGCGCGAGCGCCGTGGAGCGGTTTTGAAATGGACGCCGATCAACGATCGCGGCGAACTCATCCTCGACGAATTCGAAAAGCTGCTCACTAAGAAGACCAAGTTGGTCGCGATCACGCACATGTCGAATGTGCTGGGTACCGTCAATCCGGTGAAGAAAATGATCGCGATGGCGCACGAGCGCGGCATTCGCGTGCTCGTCGATGGCAGCCAGGCTGTCGTGCACATGCCGGTCGACGTGCGCGATCTCGACGCCGATTTCTATGTTTTCACCGGCCATAAGACTTACGGGCCAACCGGCATCGGCGTGCTGTATGGTAAGAAAGAGCACCTCGACAGCCTTCCCCCTTACGAAGGTGGCGGCGATATGATCGAGCACGTCGCTGTCGACCGCATCACCTATAACAAGCTGCCGCACAAGTTCGAGGCGGGCACGCCAGCGTTCGTCGAAGCCATCGGCCTTGGCAGCGCTCTCAACTACATGATGCAGATCGGGCGCGAGCGCATTGCCGAGCACGAAGCCCAGTTGGGCCGCTACGCTCAAGAGCGTTTGAGCGCTTTGCCGTGGCTGAAAATTCACGGGGAAGCGCCGGGCAAGGGAGCGATCATTTCGTTCTCGATCGATGGCCTGCACCCGCACGATGTGGCCACCATTATCGATCGTTCGGGCATCGCGGTGCGCGCGGGTCACCATTGTGCCCAGCCGCTGATGGAGCGCTTAGGCGTCACCGCCACATGCCGCGCCTCATTTGCGATGTATAATACTTTTGCCGAAGTCGATGCGCTGACCGCCGCGCTCGTCAAGGCGCACGATCTGTTTGTCTAAAGGATCACAGAAATGGACGACAAGCCGATGGATGACACACCGCTGACCGACCTGATTGAGAAGGCACCACCAGCACCGGGCGCGTCGAAGCCCGCGCCCGATCTCGTGCAGGCCACGCCGCCAGCGATGGCGATGGGTTCGGCACTGCCGCCCGAGGAGATCGACCGGCTGACATCTGACATCGTGGCCGCGTTGAAAACAGTTTACGACCCCGAAATTCCAGCCGACATCTACGAGCTCGGGCTGATCTACAAGGTCGATATCGACGACGATCGCAACGTCGTCGTGGAGATGACATTGACGGCGCCCGGCTGCCCGGTTGCCGGCGAAATGCCGATCTGGGTCGAGAATGCGGTGAATACCGTGCCGGGCGTTGCTCATACCAAGGTCTCGATGACCTTCGATCCGCCGTGGACTCAAGATAGAATGTCCGACGAAGCGCGGCTCGCCATCGGCATGTTCTAAAGTCAAACCTGGAAAATTAAGCTCTCCCGCACTATATCAAGACTGCCAACGACAAGGGTGACCCCGCCATGCCGACGCTACGTGCGATGCCAAAAGTCATGACGCTGACCGATACGGCTGCGGCGCGCGTAAAATCTTTGATGGCAGGCAAGCCCGGCGTGAAGGGCTTGAAGATCGGCATCAAGAAGGGCGGCTGTGCCGGAATGGAGTACACCATGTCTTGGGCCGAGCAGATCGGCAAATTCGACGACGTCATCGAAGACGACGGCGCGGTTGTCATCATCGATCCATCGGCTGTGCTGTATCTCCTGGGCACCGAGATGGACTTCAAAACCGACAAGCTGTCGTCGCAGTTCGTGTTCAACAATCCGAACCAAAAGAGCGCGTGCGGCTGCGGCGAGAGCGTCGAGCTGACACCGGCGACGCCCGAAGGCTTCGGCCCCCATGCGGGTTCGAAAGCCTGACATGACGCTATCCCTGCCACTATCCCTGCCGGTGGGATGGGCTGGGGATATTCTCAATTTCTGGTTTCGCGAGCACGGGCGTGAGAGTTGGTTCAAACGCGATGACGCGTTTGACGCCGCGATTACCGAGAGATTTCTAGCGCACTACGAAAGCCTCGCCGCGCAAGTGCCCCAGATTGCGCGAGATGAGCCCCGCAGCGCGCTCGCCGCCATCCTCGCGCTGGATCAATTTCCCCGCAACCTGTTCCGCTCAGAGGCGCGCGCGTTCGCAACCGATGCACACGCTCTGCAATTGGCCCGCAACGCCGTTGGCCGTGGTCACGATGCGGCGCTTGATGTGCACGAGCGGCTATTTCTTTATCTGCCGTTCGAGCATAGCGAAACTGCAGCCGATCAGTCGCGCGCCGTCTCGCTGATCAGCGGGCTGGGCGATGCCGAATACACGCGCTTTGCGCTGGCCCACCAAGACATCATTACGCGCTATAGCCGGTTTCCGCATCGCAACGCAGTTTTAGGGCGGACATCGACCGGGGACGAACTGGCGTTCTTGCAGCAGCCAGGCAGCTCTTTTTGATATCGGCAGAAAGACAGGCTTACGTCATCGCCTTGGGCGGGTGCCGCGCGTCGCCGCGCTTATTCTGGCGGCGAACGTAGGTGATCATCGCCTGGGGCCGGTCTTGTTTGACTTTCAAGGCGGCGATCAGGGCGTCTTCGGCATCGACGACGACATGACCGGAGGTGTCTTTTTCTCTGAGACCGACCGCAAATTGCATGTCAAAACTCCCTGAACTATTCAACGAAGCATTCGACGCCTACAGATCGCTGAAGGCGCAGTAATAACACTCTTATGCCACCGACTCATGGCGAGCGCCATCGGCGGGTCGGCGCCGTGTCGGCGGCGAGACATGAGGGCCCGATGATACCCGTTCTTACGTACGGATTGCGCCAAAGGCAGCATCTGATTAGATTTCCAGCGAATTTTTCTAACCGCGATAAGTTTGCATTATCGACGGTGCGACGCGATTATATTGGAGTGGGGCCCAAGAAGCATTACAAGTCGCGCGATCCACTTCTAACAGTGGCGATCGCGAGAAATGCGGCGACGCTTTCGCGCGACCGGGGTTTTGCAGAATTTCTGCGCATCGATGCCATACGTCCAACCGCCAAAGGGCGGCATTCGCCGACGCGTGGGACGCAGCAATCAATTGGAGATATCCATGACAGATAAAGTAACTTTGACGACGACGGGCGGCGCTCCGGTTGCCGACAACCAAAACTCGGAGACGGCCGGCGCGCGCGGGCCCGTTCTGCTGCAGGACTATCAGCTGATCGAGAAGCTGGCGCATCAAAACCGCGAACGCATCCCCGAGCGCGTCGTTCACGCCAAAGGTTGGGGTGCATTCGGCACGCTCACCGTCACGCAAGATATCTCAAAATATACGTGCGCTGCCGTGTTCTCCAAGACCGGCAAGAAGACCGATATGCTCGCGCGTTTCTCGACCGTCGCCGGCGAGCAGGGTGCAGCCGACGCCGAGCGCGACGTTCGCGGCTTCGCGTTGAAGTTTTATACCGAGCAGGGCAACTGGGATCTCGTCGGCAACAACACGCCGGTGTTTTTCGTCCGCGATCCGATGAAGTTTCCCGATTTCATCCGCACGCAAAAGCGGCATCCGAAAACCAACATGCGTTCGCCAACCGCGATGTGGGACTTCTGGTCGCTATCGCCTGAAAGCCTGCATCAGGTGACCATTCTCATGTCCGACCGCGGCCTGCCCGTCGCACCGATGTACATGGATGGTTTCGGCTCGCACACCTTCTCGATGATCAACGCCAAAGACGAGCGGTTCTGGGTCAAATTCCACTTCAAGACGATGCAGGGACACAAGCATTACACCAATGCCGAAGCGGCCCAAGTTGTGGCGCATTCGCGCGAATCCTATCAGGAAGAGCTTTTCGGCGGCATCGAAAAGGGTGCGTTCCCCAAGTGGCGGATGTGCATTCAGGTGATGCCGGAAATGGATGCCGACAAGACATCTTTCAATCCATTCGATCTCACCAAAGTCTGGCCGCACGCCGAATTCCCGCTGATCGAAGTCGGCGTCATGGAGCTCAATCGCAACGCGGAAAATTATTTCGCACAGATCGAGCAGGCGGCGTTTTCGCCGTCCAACATCGTGCCGGGCATCGGGTTCTCGCCAGACAAAATGCTGCAAGCTCGCATCTTTGCGTATGCAGACGCGCACCGCCACCGGCTTGGTACGCACTACGAGGCGCTGCCAGTCAACGCGCCGAAAGTGGCGGTCCATCACTACCACAAGGACGGCGCGATGCGGTTCTTCAAGAACGACACTGGCAACCCGGATGTCTATTACGAGCCCAATTCCTTTGGTGGCCCAGTTGAGGCGCCACAATACAAAGAGCCGCCGCTGAAACTTTCCGGCGATGCGGATCGCTACAATCACCGGATTGGCAACGACGACTACACCCAGCCTGGCAATTTGTTTCGCCTGATGACGGCAGAACAGCGCGACCGTTTGTTTAGCAATATCGCCGCCGCGATGCAGGGCGTGCCGGTCGAAATCGTCAAACGGCAGGTCGCGCATTTCCACAAGTGCGATCCGGCGTACGGCGCGGGCGTCGCGCTGCGGATGGGGCTTGGCGCCGAACACATGGCTAGCGTTCAGGCGGCAGAATAAGGCAGTGGCAAAAGGGTGCCGGTTTTAACCGGATGCCCGGCCGCCAGTTGTCGTCGGGTCATCGCCAGACGGCACCTCGCCAATTTGTGAAGGGGCGGCTTTTTAGCCGCTTCTTTTCTGCTGTTTACTGGCCGAAACATCGGCCAATCATTGTGTGGCGAGCTATTCGAGCTGAAATCGCGGTACGGTTGCTCTTGCTTCTGTCGTAAAGTTGTGCGAGCACGCTGACGTGCCGGAGCGCAGGGGAAAGATTCGAGTATTTTATTCGATATTTTTCCCTCTTCATTCGACTTAGTCAATTTTTCGGCACGGTATTCCCCCTGCGCTCTCGTCTTATGCTGTCTGGCACTTTCGTGCCGGGCTTGCTGATGTGTGCAGATGGAGACTTTTACTTTTGGATACGACGACGTTTGCCGATCTTGGCCTGAGCGCCAAGGTTCAAGTGGCTATTGCCACCTCGGGGTACACGACCCCAACGCCTATCCAGTCCGCCGCCATTCCGATCGCCGTCGCAGGCCGCGATGTGCTTGGCATCGCGCAGACGGGTACGGGCAAGACCGCCTCCTTTGTGCTGCCGATGATCACGCGGCTTGAAACAGGTCGCGCGCGGGCCCGCATGCCGCGCTCGCTAATCTTGGCGCCGACGCGCGAGCTCGCAGCCCAGGTGGCGCAGAGCTTCGAAAAATACGGCGTCAATCATAAGCTCGACGTGGCACTGCTGATCGGCGGTGTCTCGATGGACGATCAGGTCAAGAAGCTTGACCGTGGCGTCGACGTTCTCATCGCGACGCCCGGACGGCTGCTCGATCATTTTGGGCGCGGACGCATCATGCTGATGGGCGTTGAAATCCTGGTCATCGACGAAGCCGACCGGATGCTCGACATGGGCTTCATTCCCGACATCGAGAAAATCTGCAAGCTGCTGCCGCCGCGCCGCCAGACGCTGTTTTTCTCAGCGACGATGCCGCCGGAAATCACCCGGCTCGTCAGTCAGTTTCTCAACGATCCCGTCCGCATCGAAGTGGCAAAACCTGCAACCACAGCCAAGACGATCACCCAACGGTTTAAATATTGCCCCGACGGCGAAGATTACGCTAAGCGCGAAATCCTGCGCGAGTTGATCCGTACCGGCAACGTCAAGAATGCGATCATTTTTTGCAACCGCAAACGCGACGTGGCGGTGCTGCACAAATCGCTCGCCAAACACGGCTTCAATGCCGGCGCTCTGCACGGCGACATGGAGCAGTCGGCACGAACCGCGACGCTCGACAAGTTCCGCGCCGGCGAGATTATGTTGCTGGCCGCATCGGACGTGGCCGCCCGCGGCCTCGACATTCCAGACGTCAGTCACGTCTTCAATTTCGATCTGCCATGGGCCCCTGACGATTATGTCCATCGCATTGGGCGCACGGGGCGCGCGGGCAAAGAGGGCAACTCCGCCTCGCTGGTCTCCAGCGAAGATTTGAAATCGCTCAAAGATATCGAAAAGATGCTCGGCGAGCCGGTCGTATGGATTGGCGAGGCCCCCACAGAAGAAGATTACGCCTCCGGTGGCAAACGCCGCAGGGGTGGCCGTGGCAAGTTGGCGCCTCAACGCGGCGGCCGCAGTTCAGCGCCAGGCCGGGCTGGCGGGCGCGATGGCGCTCCGCGTGGCGACCGGCCGGTTCATGATCGCCAACCGGCCAACCGACAGCCGAGGGCCCCGCATGTGGCTGACGCCGACGGGCCCCAACCCTTCATGCCCGCGTCTCAACACCAGGACGCAAACCGGGCCGCGAACGCGGGCATCACAAGCGCCCACGCGACGAGCGCGCAAGGTGACGTCCCTACTGTGGCCGCACAGCGCATTACCCCACAACCGCCGCCAAGTTCGGGCGATCAGCCAGCCGATACCCACGGCACCCGCGCTACCCACTCCCCACCGCGCGAGGGCTCGCAGCCCCGCCCGCAGCGCGAGGCACGGCCGCAGCGCGACGCCCGTCCGCCCAGAGAGGCCCGCCAGCCCGGTGAGCGCCAGCCGCGCGCGCCACGCCCATCCGACGGCGAACCCAATCAGGCCCCCCAAATAGACAAGTCACAACCCGATGGCCGCGGCGACGGCCGCCGAGATGAACGCAGGTCGGCAGCTGGCGGCAATCGGCGCCCGCAACCCGACAAGCGTCACGACGCATGGACCGACGGTCCAGCGCCACAGGCCAAACCAGCGCGCGAGGGGTGCCGTCCTGATGGCGAGACCAAGCATCCCCGCGAGGGTGGCCGCAACGCCAGCCCGCGCGATGCCGAGCCGAAAGGTCCCCAGACCCAGGGCGCACGTTTGGGATTTGCCGAGAACGTGCCTGCCTTCATGCGCAAAGCCCCACGCCCCGCCAAAACACCTGGGCGGTGACGAGGCTGGCCGGTATCGAGTCTGGCCGGTATCGAGGCTGCGCCTCAAAGTACGCAGGTCACCCCACCCGTCATCCCGAGCGCGGTGCAGCGCGACTTGAGCGGTGCACAGCAGACACGGGATCTTTGCGGCCGCTAGAGGATCCCGGAGCAGCGCCGCATCATGAAGGTTGCTGCGTCGCGTCCGCGATGACGGGTAAAGGACCCTAGCGCCGCGGCCTGCCACCGCCGAGAATCCGTGCTAAGCGTTGGCGAAAATAAACGGGGGGTTTCCGACATGGCATTTGTAACCGGCGACGTCATTGCCAACGACGACAAGGATTGGCCGTTCAGGGTCGTGTTCAAAAAGGGCGACACGATCATCGCCGAGTGGCTCGTGCTCAGCCAGGAGGACGGCGAAGAGCAGATCGTCGACAACATCGCGGGTCTGGTCGACGAGCCAGAAATCACCGCTTAGCGCGACGGTCACACACTGCGCCGCTCACTGCGACCTACGCTTCATCGTTCTGCTCTACTGTGCTAAGCAGGTTCCACAATGTCCGATGATCCCCTGACCCCACCGCGGTTCCCGCCGCCAACGCGACGAGAATGGGTGTTGCTGGCGATCAACATTGTGTTCGTGCTGCTGGGGCTGATATTATTGGCGGATGACCGCGATAAAGGCATCGTCACGCTGGCGTTGTTTGGCTCATGCCTCGCGGTCACTGCGGCGACGATCATCCGCAAACGCCGCTATGGCAATTTTTCAGCCGAGAAAGTCGATGTCGTCGGCCATGTGCCGATACGACCAAAGACCGGCCTGATGCAGCTTTCGGGCGCATGGCTGGCGATCCTCGGCGTCATCTTCGTTGTATTCGGCCACGACTATAGTCTGCTGTTCCGCTGCCTCGGCGGTGTCATCGCTATCGCCGGTGCGGCGGTGCTGGTTGCCGCGCTCACAGGCCGTTGGCCTGGCGGCTTTTTGCAATTCGATCCCGAGGGCTTGACCATTGCGAACCGCTTATGGCGCGCGCAGCTGCTTTGGGACGAAATCACGTCCGTTCAAGAGGCTGAATACCACTCAAATCCCGTGCTGTTAATTGCCGTTGCCGATGCAGCAATGCTCGACATCACGCCGCCGCAAGCGCGCGGCCGGGCGATTGTGGCAATCGCGCAGAGGCGGGGCATCATGGGTGCAGACTTCGCCATCATGACAACGCACTATGGGATCGACTTGCCGGTGCTCGCCGAGACGGTCGCGCGCTACGTCGGGAACGCCGGCGCTCGGGCCGAGCTTCGCCCGAGGTTGTCGTAAACGCGCAACTCACGTGCGCTCGACACCGGCATATTCATAGACGGTCTCGCCAGCGACGACCGTGCGCAGAACGCGGCCCTGCATCTTGGCTTCGTCGAACGGCGAGTTTTTAGATCGCGACCGCAGCAGATCTTTGTTCAACACCCACGGCTCGCCCGGATCAAACAGCACGAGGTCGGCAATCGCGCCCTTGGCGAGACGGCCGGAATGCAATCCCAACAGCCGCGCCGGGTTGATCGTCATCGCTTTTAATAGCGTCAGCATCGGCACTTCGCGCGCATGAACCAAACGCAAAGCCGCCGCGAGCAATGTCTCAAGCCCCACCGCGCCGTCGGCGGCTTCCGCGAACGGACGCCGCTTGGTGTCGGCATCTTGCGGGTCATGAGATGATACAATGATGTCGATGTCGCCGCTGGCGATGCCGCGCACCATCGCCGCGCGATCGTCCTCGCGCCGCAAGGGCGGGCGGACTTTCAAGAACGTGCGGTAAGAGCCGATGTCGTTTTCATTCAACGTCAAATGATTGATCGACACGCCGCAGGTGACGGGCAGTTTGCGCGCTTTAGCCGAGCGCACGACGTCCAAGCTTTCAGCGCAGCTGATGGTCGCCGCGTGATAGCGCCCGCCGGTCATTTCAACGAGACGCACGTCGCGCTCGAGCACAATGGTTTCAGCGAGCTTTGATGCGCCGGGAAGTCCGAGCCGTGCGGCGACTTCGCCAGAGTTCATCGCCGCCGTTGCCGACAAATACGGGTCTTCGGTGTGGTGCACGACGAGCGCGCCGAAGTCTTTCGAATAGTTCAAGATGTTGCGCATGACGCGCGTATCGCCGACGCTCGACTTGCCGTTCGAGAACGCAATGGCGCCGGCGCGTTGCAACAGACCGATCTCGGTCATCTCCTCGCCTTTGAGGCCCTTGGTCATCGCCGCCATCGTGTGGACGTGGACGAAAGCGTTGTCGCGGGCGCGGCGCTGAATGAAGTCGACGAGCGCCACCTGATCGATGACGGGATTGGTCTCGGGCATTACGACGATGGTGGTGACGCCACCGGCCGCGGCCGCATGGCTTGCAGTTTTCAAAGTCTCGCGATGTTCAAAGCCCGGTTCGCCGGTGAAGACCTGCGCATCGATCAGGCCGGGCGCCAGAATGTGGCCGCGACAGTCGACGACGTCGGCACCGTCGGGCGCGTTGCGGCGCAAGTGCGCGCCCAGGTCCGCGATGATCCCGTCGACGACCAAAAGCCCGCCGGGCTCGTCGCGATTGGTCGCTGGGTCCATGATGCGGGCGTTGATGAAGACGGTGGGCTTCATACGAGCCGGTTGCTTGTCGAAATTTTTGGGCGGAGCGCTCATGCGTGGTCTCCCGCATGTGGCAGGTGCGCGGACAATGCTTCGAGCACGGCCATGCGCACGGCAACACCCATTTCCACCTGCTCGCGAATGACGCTGCGCGAATGATCGGCAACCGTTGAAGCGATTTCCACGCCCCGGTTCATCGGGCCTGGATGCATCACGAGCGCATCGGGTTTGGCACGCGCCAGCTTTTCATTGTCGAGCCCGAAGAAGTGGAAGAACTCGCGGCTCGATGGGACGTAGGATGCGTCCATGCGCTCGCGCTGCAGGCGCAGCATCATGACGATGTCGGCACCCTCGAGACCCTTCCACATGTCGGTGAAAACTTCGCACCCCAAACGCTCAGGCGAAGACGGCAGCAGCGTCGATGGCGCGATGATGCGTACGCGCGCGCCAAGCGTATTGAGCAGATCGATGTTGGAGCGCGCCACGCGCGAATGCAGAATATCGCCGCAGATGGCGACGACCAAGCCCGCGATCCGGCCCTTGGCACGCCGGATGGTCAGCGCGTCGAGCAGAGCTTGCGTTGGATGCTGGTGCGCGCCGTCGCCCGCATTAATCACCGAGCAATCGACTTTCTGCGACAGCAACTCAACGGCGCCCGCTGCGTGATGGCGCACGACGATGATGTCGGGTCGCATGGCGTTGAGCGTGACGGCCGTATCGATCAGCGTCTCGCCCTTGGTGACCGACGACGTTGCGACATTCATGTTCATGACGTCGGCGCCCAAACGCTTACCAGCGAGTTCGAACGACGCTTGCGTGCGCGTCGAGGCTTCGAAAAACAAGTTGATGAGGGTGCGGCCTGACAGGATATCGCGCTTGGCACCGCCTTGGCGATTGCGGTCCGCAGCCTTGTCGGCGAGATCCAATAGAAAATTGATCTCCGCCACGCTGAGACTTTCGCAAGTCAACAAGTGGCGGCGCGGAAAACGCGTCAGCTCTTTTGCAGTCGATGATTTAGCCATTAAAGGCGTTTGTATAAGCAGAGTCTCAGTTGAGGGCAAGGGAAGTGCTTGCCAAACTGCCGACAAGGTCAACGAAGCATGTATGTTCGGTGCGGATAACTCTTGCAAAAGATCGGTTGCCCGGCATGTCTGAAGTCTTTTCGACGCACGACGTATTCAACCAGTCGCCGGCCTTCGAGGACGTCAATCTTTACCTCAGCGACCAGGCTCTGGTCGCGGCCGTCAAGCGTGAAGGTGCCGCTGGCAGCGCAGCGGCGTTGCAAGCATATGGCGCGATTGCCGGCAGTTCAGAGGCCCGCGACCTCGCTCGGCTTGCCAACGAATTTCCACCGATCTTGAAAACGCACGACGCCAAGGGCCATCGCATAGACCTCGTCGAATATCATCCTGCCTATCACGCCCTCATGGCGATCAGTGCGCGCGCGGGGTTGCATCACATGAGCGCCGGGGCAGCGCCACAGGTGACGCGTTCGGCCCTGCTTTATCTAAGCGCTCAAATGGAAGCTGGTCATTGTTGCCCGATGACCATGACCAATGCGGCGTTGAGCGTTCTTTCACGGCAGCCTAAAACGGGCGCGCCGTGGCTGCAAAAAATTTCCCAACCCAAATATGATCAAAGCAATGTGCCGTTGGCGCAAAAATTCGGGCTGACCATCGGCATGGGCATGACGGAAAAGCAGGGCGGCACCGATGTACGCGCTAATACAACACGGGCGATCCCTTTAAAAGCGGAGGGCGCTGGCAATGCATACGCACTCACCGGGCACAAGTGGTTCATGTCTGCGCCGATGTCTGACGCGTTCCTCGTGCTCGCGCAAGCGGCGGGCGGGCTCACCTGCTTTCTGCTGCCGCGATTGGCACCCGATGGCGGGCAAAACGGTATCCGCCTGCAACGCTTGAAGCCAAAGTTGGGCAACCGCTCGAACGCATCGTCCGAAGTCGAATTTCATGAGGCGCAGGCGATTGCCATCGGCAACGAGGGCGATGGCATCCGCACGATCATAGCAATGGTAACGCAGACGCGGCTCGATTGCGCCGTCTCCTCAGCCGGGCTGATGCGATCGGCATTGGCGCACGCTCTGCATCACACGTCGCACCGCACGGTGTTCCAGAAAAAACTTGCCGATCAACCCTTGATGCAACAGGTGCTTGCCGATTTGGCGATCGAGGTTGAAGGAGCGGTCGCGCTGTCATTTCGACTGGCGCGCGCGTTCGATGGTGGCGACGATCCGCTTGCACAGGCCTGGCGCCGCGTGATGACGCCGGTCGCCAAATATTGGATTTGCAAGCAGGCTGCGGGCTTCGTCGCCGAAGCGATGGAATGTCTCGGCGGCAACGGTTATGTCGAAGACGGCACGCTGGCGCGGATCTATCGCGAGGTGCCGGTCAACGCCATTTGGGAGGGTTCGGGCAACGTCATGGCGCTCGACCTCGTGCGCGTGCTGCAACGAACGCCGGACGCTGCTCAACTGGTGCTGGCCGATATCGGCGCGATGATAGGCGGGGACGCGCGCTTGGGTGGCGCGCACGCGCGGTTATCCGGACTCATGCGCGACGTGTTAGGCCTCGAGCGCAACGCGCGCGCCATCGCAAATGGCTTGGCGGTGCTGGCAGCTGCCGCACTGTTAAAGCGCGATGCGCCTGAAGAGGTCTGCGAGAGTTTCATCGCGACGCGCGTCAGTTTGAGCGGCCGGCAAACCTACGGTATCGGGATCGACGCAGATTGCGCCCGCACCATCATCGCCCGTGCGATGCCCGGTTGAGCCACATAAGGCGTCAGGTAAAAAGCCATGACGAGACGCCGCCGCGGCGGGCGAGATCGCACAAGTCGGCGTCGAGCCCGGCAAACATCAGATGTGAAGCTTGTACGTCGAGCCACGCTGCGCCGCCGCGTGATTGCCGGTAGGGTTGCATGAGTGCGCGCCACGCCGTCTGATCCCAGCCGCGCTCGACCAGCGCCAAAGGCGGCGTGCGCTTCAATCCCGATTGCGCCGACATCCACGAATAAGCTGCCTGCCAGACATCGCCGGGCGCTGCCATGTTGTGGCGGGCCTTGAGCTGATTGACGGCCAGAACGCCGGTTTCGCGCTGGTGCGGCCCGACTTCCAATGTCGCGACGCGCTGACCGTTGCGCTTGACGGAAAACAGCCGACATTTTTCGCGCACCAAGCGTTCAGCGTATTGGTCGGCGCAGTTTTGCATCGCTTGCGCTTCAGCCAGGATATCTTCGTGATTGAGCAGGGGCTCGAAGGTGTACCCCTGCGCTTGATCGGGCTTCAACCAGGGATCGTTGACCGCGCCGCGCGGCATTTGCAACACGAGCCTGACGCGGTTGAACCAGCTTTTCGCCGCGCACAGGGCGGTGTCGAAAGCGATCTCAGAGCGCCACGGCACAACGATCAACTGATGACCGCGCGTGTCCGGCTGGCGCGAGAACCAAGCGTAAGCGGCCAGTATCGACAACAATTTGTCGGCGTCGCCAGCGTCTGTGAAAATAGGCTGCTCAGCCAACCAAAGAGCGAAGTCTTCGTCGCAGGCCTGCTGGGCAAATAAAACCGACTGCAACCAGAACGCGCTCTCGTCGGGAGACTTAGGGAGCCGCGTGGCGACGCGGCGCGCGAAGCTCTCGCTCGTTGGCAGTTTTGACGGCAGATCTTGGAAAGCTTCGGGCGGCAGACGGCGCAGCCACATCGGCAGCTCAAGGACGCGCGCTACGGATTTCAACTGTGCGCCGGTCTCGATCAACGAAAGCGCGCCGAGCCGAGCGGACGCCGGTCCACGGCGCGCGGCCAGAGCGTAAAGTGCGCCAGGAAATACGAGCGCTAGATCCGCCATCCGTGCTGAGGTGCGCAATAAGCGGCGCACTTCGCGGCGTGCTGATGTCGGGAACCGGCCGGCCAGCGTTTCTAAAGCTTCCGGCAACTGTATCGTTTCGCGGCGTCCGGCCGGGTTTGCGCGCCGCTCTACGGTTTTAACGTCCTGACCCATACGCACCAATCCGGGCGCCTCGGACACGAGCCATCAAGCAAACGACAGCTCACGGGCACCTACCACTAATCTGGATAAGTAATGAGGCGCGGTTGCGACGGGTCAAGCCCTCACGGCATGAGGCTAAGGTCGGGTGCGAGATCAGTTGCGGTGCACGCGCACGCCAGCTTGCTTTTCAATCAGGCGCGGTGCCGGAAATTGCCGCAACCGGTCGAGCGCACTTTGGAGGATAAGCGTTGCCGCCAGCTTGTCGATAATCTCGGCGCGGCGCTTGCGGCTCTGATCGGCGTCAATCAGCATTCGTTCGGCCAGAGCCGTCGTCAAGCGCTCGTCCCACAGCAAAATAGGCAACGGGGACAACTTGTTGAGGTTGCGGGCGAGCGCGCGTGTCGCCTGTGCGCGTGGCCCCTCTGCGCCGTCTAGGTTGCGCGGAAAGCCAAGCACGAATCCGCAGACTTTGTGGGTCTCGGCCAGTTCGAACAAGCGCTGGATGTCTATCGTAAATTTGCGCCGCGCGATCGTCTCGAGGCCCGTCGCGATGGTGCGAGTGACGTCCGAGAGCGCGAGGCCGAATGTGGTGGTGCCAGCATCGATGCCGATCAGCCGCGCGCCGTTGCTGAGACAAGCGCCGAAATCTTCCGGATTTTCAAATGTCGCGCCCGGCGGCTTGACAGGCTCAGGTATTGCCATTGCGGCCTTTCGAACTGTTTTCCGGGCCGATATCAGCCGGTTGCCAGTCATCCTGGACCGGCTAAGTGAGCGCTTGCAACCGCTGTTGTGATCCTAATGGCCGGGACTTTGCGGGCCAAGCGACGCCAAACCGCTGCCAAAACCACCGGTTGTGCGGTTGCGTCCTGACGGCAAGGGAAGCTAAGAGAGCGGGACGAGCGACGCCTGACCTTTTCCTCTTAAGGATAGCAGAATGCAAGTTGACGAAGCGACGGTGCGGCGCATAGCGCGCCTGGCGCGCATCAAAATTACCGACGCCGAGGCCAAGAGCCTCGAAAAGGAATTGTCGGGCATTCTGGATTGGGTGGCGCAACTCGACGAGGTCGACACCTCAGCGGTCGAGCCGATGACGCGCGTCGTGCCGATCGCACTCAGGAAACGCGCCGACAAAGTCTCAGACGGCGAGATCGCCGATGCCGTGACCGTCAACGCGCCGCTGAGCGAGGACCACTTCTTCGTCGTCCCCAAAGTTGTGGAATAGCCCAGATGTGGATCAAGATCGTTTGTGCCGTCGCCCTCATGCTTTGCTCGACGCGCCTCGCGCAGGCCGAAGTCAAAGGCACATTTATCGGGCCGGGTACATATGCCACCAAAGAGGGCTGCGCGAAGCTTGAGAAAATCGCCGTCGGCGGCAACAAGAACGTCGGCACCGTGCCCGAGGTTTTGACGGTCGATGGCTTTCTCACCTGGGAAGGCATCTGCACATTCCGCTCGTTCACCGAAAAAGAAAAGGGCCGCGTTTGGTCGGCCAACATGGATTGCGCCGAAGGCATTACGGAAGAGGCCGAGAGCGATACGTTCGAGAAGCTTGCCGATGGATCGTTCAAGGTGACGATCATGGACAACGCGACGATTTTTCAACGCTGCGACAGTGACAAGGGGAAGTGAGCCTGTGACGGATCTGACGAAGCTCACACTGGCTGAAGCCCGCGACGGGCTGAAGGCCAAAAAGTTCACCTCCCTCGAACTGACAGACGCATTTCTCAAAGCCATCGAGGCGGCCAACCCCGCGCTCAATGCTTTCGTTCTGCAAACGCCTGAGCACGCACGCGCGCAAGCCAAAGAGGCCGACAAGCATCTGGCGTCTGGCAAGGCGCGGCCGCTTGAAGGCCTGCCGCTCGGCAACAAGGATCTGTTTGCGACGCGCGGCATTCGCACGACGGCGTGCTCGAAAATCTTGGGCGACTTCAAGCCGCCCTATGAATCAACCGTTGGTCAAAACCTTTGGGATGCTGGCGCGGTCATGCTCGGCAAGCTCAACAACGACGAATTCGCCATGGGCTCGTCGAACGAGACGAGCGCGTTCGGCAACGTCGTGTCGCCTTGGCGGCGCAAGGGCCGCGACGGCAAAACCTCGACGGACAAACTCGTGCCGGGCGGCTCGTCTGGTGGATCGTCTGCGGCCGTGTCGGCCGATTTATGCCTTGCCGCGACCGCGACCGATACCGGCGGCTCGATCCGCCAGCCCGCCGCGCTGACCGGAACGGTCGGCATCAAGCCGACGTATGGCCGCTGCTCGCGCTGGGGCATCGTGGCGTTTGCCTCATCGCTCGATCAGGCCGGACCCATTGCCAAAACCGTGCGCGATGCCGCGATTATGCTGAAGGCCATGGCGAGCTACGATCCGAAGGATTCAACCTCCGTCGATGCGCCCGTGCCCGACTACGAGGCAGGTTTAAAGAGAGGCATAAAGGGTCTACGCGTCGGCGTGCCGAAAGAATATCGCGTCGAGGGCATGTCGGCGGAAATCGGAAAGCTCTGGGACGACGGCATCGCTTGGCTGAAAGATGCTGGCGCCACGATCCACGACATCTCGTTGCCGCACACCAAATATGCACTTCCGGCGTATTATATCGTGGCCCCCGCCGAGTGCTCGTCAAACCTCGCGCGTTACGACGGCATGCGTTACGGCTTGCGCGTACCCGGCAAAGATCTGATCGACACGTACGAGAACACGCGCGCCGCAGGCTTTGGTCATGAAGTGCGCAAACGTATTCTGGTCGGCACCTACGTGTTGTCGGCTGGCTACTACGATGCCTACTATCTGAAAGCCCAAAAAGTGCGCACCTTGATCAAGCGCGACTTCGACGACGCATGGCACAAGGTCGATGTCGTGCTGACGCCGACGACGCCGTCGCCCGCATTTGCGGCGGGCGAAAAAACCGGCGACCCGCTGGCGATGTACCTGGAAGATATCTTCACGGTCACGGTCAACATGGCCGGGTTGCCGGGCATGTCGGTGCCCGCCGGTCTGTCGAGCCAGGGCACGCCGCTCGGTCTGCAGCTGATCGGTAAACCGTTCGATGAGGAAACGCTGTTGCGCACCGCGCAGGTGATCGAAGACACCGCCGGGCGCTTCACAGTGCCCGAACGCTGGTGGATGAAAGGCTAAACACGAGATGGATCCGAAACGCCCGTGGGACTGCGCTGACATGAACGAAGTGCGCGCCGAAATCGACCGCATTGATCACGCGCTGGTCGATCTCATCGCGCAGCGCTTCAGCTATGTTGATCGCGCTTGGCAGCTCAAAAAAAATACCCCGGAAGGGGCAACCGTGCCGTGGCGCATTCAACAGGTTATCGATCGGGTGAAGGGCCGCGCCACCGAAAAAGGCTTGCCGCCGGAAATGGTCGAAATGGTCGGCGCGCAATGGCGCAACATGATCGGCTGGTTCGTGCAGTACGAGGAAGAAAAACTGCAGAGCAAATCAGAGCCGAAAGCTCAAAGCAAACCAGAGGCTAAAATATGAGCCCGCCGCTGCTGCCAGATGTCTCCCTTGTGCAAGTCGCTATGGCTGGCGCGCTGAACCCGGTCTTGATGGCGGTGGCGTTTGTCATGGGCCGCAAAGCCGATCAGCCGGTCAAGCTGGTCATCGCAGGCTTTGCGGGCGCGATGGCCTCAGCCGTGACGCTTTACCTGGCAGCGCTCGTTGGCGTGCCGGGTGCCGACAATTTGAGCCGCGCCATCGCGGGCGTGTTCACGATTTCGTTGATCGTCGGCATTTTTTACGCAGCCGCCGGTTATTGGAGCCGAACGATTTCCAAACCCTAACCGGCTATTTCATTTTGGAACAATTTGGCCGCCGATTTTGAGCGGTCCTCGAAATTGTGCAATGCCCAGTAATTCTAACTCAACTTTGATGCGTTATTCTGTGCCCTGAATTCGCGCGGTTTTGAGCATGATGCTCGTGACGCCACCGATGTCAGGTCTGTAATGACGCACAGAGCCAGCAAGACGACCGATACGGCGCCCCGGATCAACGGCGGCCCCGGCGACGATGTGATTGTTGGCGTCGACAATCTCAAAAACGTGATCTACGGCGGCGCCGGCAACGACACCATTACGGGCGGATCGCTGGTAGACGTGCTGGTTGGCGATGCTGGCCGCGACGTCCTTTACGGCGGCGCTGGTGCCGACACGGTATTCGGCGGTGGCAACGACGACCGGTTGTTTGGTGGCTTGGGCGCCGATATCCTGACCGGCGATGGCGGCAACGACGTGCTCGATGGCGGGGCAGGCGCGGACACGCTGACCGGCGGCATCGGTAACGACATCTTCGTCGTCGATAGTTCGGCGGACAAGGTTGTCGAAAAATTCGGCCAAGGTTTCGATGTCATTCAGTCGTCGATCAATTTGACGATCGCGGTCAACGTCGAAGTTTTGCAGCTGACGGGTGTTGCCAACCGCGACGCCTTTGGCAATGCGGTCAATAACATCTTACGTGGCAATGCCGCTGCCAACGATCTGTTTGGCCGCGACGGCAACGACCGCTTATTCGGCAACGACGGCAACGACCGCTTGTACGGCGAGAACGGCAACGACAGCCTCAACGGTGGGCAAGGCGTCGACAGCCTCTACGGCGCCGATGGCAACGATGGCTTCTTCGGCGGCGGTGGCAACGACAGAATTTACGGCGGCGCGGGCAACGACAAGGTTCATGGCGACGACGGCAACGATCAAATCTACGGCGGCGTCGGCAGCGACGTTCTGACGGGTGGCCAGTTCAAGGGAAAGTTTTCCCTGGGGGCAGATACGTTCCATTGGGCGCGCGGCGATGTCTTCGATGGCGCCCACACGCTGGGCTTTGATCGTGTGACGGATTTCGCCGCTGGCGATAAGGTCGATTTGCAGGGCTTGGGTTTGAACTCGAGAGCCGATATTCATGTCACGGACACGGGTGCTGGAACGGTGATCTCGGCCTACTTCGGACCAAGTGCTGGTTTCATCGACGTCGTCCAGCTCGACCGCGTCCACCACGTGACGCTGACGAGTTTGTTGCACGACCACGCTATCATCCTTTGAATTCAGCCGAACCTCAGGCCCGGCGCGCGGCCTCGGCGATCATTCGCGGGGATTGCGGCGCTGGCCCCTTCGGGGTAACCAAAGCGCTCTGATAAGGAGCGCTTCGCATGCACGATAACGCCGCCGCCCATAATTACATTCGTGGCGAAACGGGAGACTGGGAACTGGTCGTGGGTCTTGAGGTCCACGCCCAGGTCGCGTCAGCGTCGAAATTGTTTTCAGGCTCATCGACGGCCTTTGGCGCACCCCCCAACAGCCATGTTTCTCTGGTCGATGCGGCGATGCCGGGAATGTTGCCGGTGATCAACGAAGAGTGCATCGCGCAGGCGATCCGCACGGGACTTGGGCTGCACGCGCAAATCAATCTCACCAGCGTCTTTGATCGCAAAAACTACTTCTATCCGGATTTGCCGCAGGGCTATCAGATCTCGCAATACAAGTTTCCCGTAGTGGGCGAGGGCGAAGTCGAGATCGATGCAGACGGCGAGACGATGCGGGTTGGCATCGAGCGGCTGCATCTTGAACAAGACGCCGGCAAATCTCTGCACGACCAGCATCCAGATTATTCCTACGTCGATCTCAACCGGTCGGGCGTAGCCCTGATGGAAATCGTCTCCAAGCCCGATATGCGAACATCGAAACAGGCGCAGGCCTACGTCACCAAACTGCGCACGATCTTACGTTATCTCGGCACCTGCGACGGCGACATGGAAAAGGGCAATCTGCGCGCCGACGTCAACGTCTCGGTGCGCCGCCCCGGCGACAAGCTCGGCACCCGCTGCGAAATCAAGAACGTCAATTCCATTCGCTTTATCGGCCAGGCGATTGAAGTGGAGGCCCGCCGCCAGATCGAGATCATTGAGGACGGCGGCACGATCGCGCAGGAAACGCGGCTGTTTGATCCGGTTAAGGGCGAGACGCGCGCGATGCGCTCCAAGGAAGAAGCGCATGATTATCGCTATTTTCCAGACCCCGATCTGCTGCCGCTCGAACTCACCCAAGGTTACGTCGATGCCTTGAAGCAGCATCTGCCAGAGCTGCCGGACGAGAAGCGAGCCCGCTTCATGAAGGCTTATAATCTCTCCGCCTACGACGCGAACGTGCTCGTCGCCGAGCGCGAAAATGCCGATTATTTCGAAGCGGTGGCCAAGGGCCGCGACGGCAAGATCGCGGCGAATTGGGTCATCAACGAATTGTTCGGGCGCTTGAACAAGCAAGACTTGGGCGTCGCGCAATCGCCCGTTTCGGCCAAGCAGCTCGGCGGTATCGTCGACTTGATCGCCAACATGGTGATCTCTGGCAAACTCGCCAAAGATCTGTTCGAGATCGTATGGACGCAAGGCGGCGACCCGGCCGAAATCGTCGAGTCGCGCGGCATGAAACAAGTCACCGACACCGGTGCCATTGAGAAAGCGGTCGACGACATTATCGCGGCCAACCCCGACAAGGTCGAACAAGCTAAAGCCAAGCCCTCGATGCTCGGCTGGTTTGTCGGCCAGGTCATGAAGTCGTCGGGCGGCAAAGCCAACCCGGCGCAGGTCAACGATATGCTGAAACAAAAACTCGGGATAGCTTAGAGCGGTTAGATCGGCAGCAGGCTGTCCGCCCAAGATTTATGTCGGCACCACGCGGACCGCATCAGGTAGGCGCAACCCAAAGCAACAAGGCCGAACGGCACGACAAGCGCCAACGAATAAAGCAATTTCATTTTCATGGACCCCTCCCATAGGGTCAGAAGCCAACACAGTCCCCAACATGCGACAAACTGTATCAGACAATATTTGCAATGCTGCTGAAGTGGGCGCGCACGGTCGAGCTTTCAATTTAACCTTTTGCTAGGGATTGGATTGGCTCGGGATGGGCGAGCGATTGGATCGGCGAGACGATCAAGGGCATTCGTCCGCGCGGCCGCAGCGTCACGCGGCTCACCGGCTCTGGCAAATGTTTGCCGTCCCATGCAAACCGCGCGCCTTGCAGCAGCGTCGCCAGAATGGCCACCGCTTCGATCATGGCGAAGGCTTGCCCGATGCACACGCGTCCGCCAAACCCGAACGGCATAAATTGCGTGCGCTTATGTTGCGCTTCCGCGTCGGCCAAAAAGCGATCTGGATCGAAGCGGCCGGGATCTTCCCACACCGTGTGATGACGATGAACAGCATAGATCGGGATCACGATCAAAGTGCGCTCTGGCAGATCGCGGCCACCCAGTGTGACGGGCTGTGTCGTCACGCGCGTTAGCACAGGTGCTGGCGGATAAAGCCGCATCGCTTCCTTCAAAATGCGTGTTGTGATTTCCAACCGCCCGATGTGTTCGGGTTGAATTAAGCCGCCGCCCGTCACGGCTTCGATTTCGTCGCGCGCGCGGTTCTGCCACTGGGCCGAGCGCGCCATAAGGTAGAGCGTCCACGTCAGGGCTTTGGCTGTTGTCTCGTGTCCCGCCAGCAGGAATGTCGCGAGGTTGTCGATGAGCAGATCGTCGGGCATCGGCTCGTTCGTTTCTGGGTCGCGGGCATCGATCATACGCGCGAGAAGATCATCACGTGGGGCCGTTTCATTGCGCCGACTGGCAAGCAGCCGCCCGACGGCATCGCGTTCATCGCGCGCCGCGGCCCGCATGCGTGACCGGAACGGGTGCCAGATCCCTTCTGGCAGCAGCAGCATGGCGGCGGCGATCTCCCAGGTGATATGATCGAGATAGCCCCGTCCGGCGCGCAAAATGATGTCGCTGTCGGCCTGGCCGGTGCCCGCCAGAATGGTGCGCGTGATGACGTTGAACGTCGTCTGCGTCATGTCTTCGTCGATGTGCGCCGTGAAACGCGGCCCCCGCTGGCGCCAATCCTCGACGCGTTCCGAGGCAGCGCTCACCATCGCTGGCACGTACGACAAAATCTCCGCGTGCCTGAAGAGCGGGCTTGCAAGCTTGCGCTGCCAGCGCCACGACGCGCCTTCGGAGGTCAGCAAGCCGTTGCCCAGAACGGGTTTGAGCACGCGCTTGTCGAGCAGTGTTTTGGCAAAGCTATCGGCGTCTTTAAGCAAAACGGTTTCGATGAGATCGGGCGCCGTCACCCACGCGACGAGCGGCCGGTCGCGGCCGTGGACGACGATCGGCTCGTGGTAGACGGCGCGCGGCAAAGACCGAAGCGGATTGCGGATGAAGCGCGCCAGAAACAACGGCAGCGGCAGCACGCCCTTCGAGGGGCGCACGTCGGGTGGATAAAGCGGTCGTGTTGGGTCAGTGTCAGCCACCGCTGAGACTTAAGCGTTCGCGCGGCCGGGCACAACTGACGGCGCGCCAGTTGGTGCTGGCGCGCTGGTTAAGTTCGGCAGAGGAAATGTAGGCTGCAGGGCCGACGTTAGGCTTTGGCGGCGACGCGGGTTTTGCCGGACATTTTCTTCAGGCGCTTACGCACGCCGGCCGTGTTGCCCTGGATGCGGGTCACCTTGGCGCGCGGAATAACGCGGCGGGCCTTCTTTTTCTGCTTGGCAACGTTTTTGAGCGAAGTCTTGGGCATGTGATGTTCCCGGAAGCGGTGACCAGAAGCGGTGACCAGAAGTGATGACCAGAAGTGATGAATGGAGTGCCGCCGACGTCAGGCGGCGAAGCAATGTGATCGTCTAGGCCATGAACGCAAAATTCGCAAGTGTGGCGCTTCGAGCAGACAGCCTCTCCCCTTGGGGAGAGGTCGGCGCGGCCTCTGTAGGTGGCATTTATCAATGAGCCTTCATCCGCGCCGGGTGAGGGGGTCGTAATTGTTTTCTCCTTCTCCACTCGGGGAGAAGGTGCCGCGGAGCGGCGGATGAGGGGGACGTTTCAAGTCCAACAGCCCACCACCTCACCCTAACCCTCTCCCCAAGGGGAGAGGGAAAAAGTCAGCCGCCCATAAACCACTGCATGCCGAAATAGCCCGGTGCAATGACGCCCGCCGCCCACAAAAACGCCGAGGCGATATTGGCGATTTGAAACGGCGTTTGCTTCATCGCGTACATGCCCGCAACGACGGGAATGACCGCGCGTACGGGGCCAAAGAAGTGCCCTAAGAACACGCCGACCACGCCCCACTTGTCGAAGAACGTTTTGCCGCGCGCGATCATGTTTGGGTAACGCGTGAACGGCCAGATTTTCAAAATGTCGTTCTTGTAGTAGAGCCCGAGCCAATAGGAGATCGCATAGCCGAGTGCGCCGCCAGCACCGGCTGCCAGCATCGCGGGTCCCAGCACGTCGAACTTGACCCCGCCCGCCGCCAGCAGCGCCGAGATGCCCACGAGGATCGCGGTGCCTGGCCAAATGAGCGACAGAAACGCGAAGCTTTCGGCGAACGATACCGCGAAGGCGACAGGGGCTGCCCATTGCTGGTGCGCGCTGACGAACGCGACGATTGTTTGGACGAAGTCGTGCAACATCACTTGGAACTCTCTGTTAAGTCACAACGCCCGGGCGCTCGAAAATCTAGCTCATGGAGCTGAGCATTGTCACGGGCCGGTATCGGCGGCCAGCATTGGAGAATGATGCGCCGGGATTTGCCGAAAGGGTATGGCCCTTAGCCCATCAAGTCTTTTTACACCGCTTGGCGAATTCATTGCCCAAATCGCGCCCGACCTCGCCAGCCAGCATAACGCCGCGCGCGACTTGAGCCGGTGTCAAACGGCCACCGCTTTGGGTCCGCAGAGAAGCTGGACCCGCATCGGCTTCGCGTTTACCGGACGCGAGTTCGTCGCACGTCAGATCTTTGCGTTTTTTGTTAAGCGCAAACAACCGGACGCCAGAAGCATAAGCCTCGGGGCTCGCTGGTTGTTTCACCCAGCTACGAGATTTGTCGGACATCAAGGCATCGAAAGCTTTTTCGCGCTGGCCGATGCAATGAGACGAATCGTCAACGCAAGATAGACCGACGCCGGGGGCATGAACGGTGGGTTCTGAGCCAGCGCACCCCGTTAGCCCTGAGATCAAAGCGAACCAACCGGCGGCCAACCCGTTTCGTATGGTCAAATGGAGCAACATCGGCCGCCTCTTGAGAACATTGACTGCAGCCCGTAGAAGCCGACGGTGGCGGGGTCGTGGCAGCCCTGCGACCGAGCTGTGGAAGGCTCTTATGCGTTACGTAGCTGGATTCGGACAATTTTCGCAAAGCACCCTGAAAAGCCCACTGAGAACGAAGAGGAAATCTGTTTATGGCACGCGCAATTCGCATTCACGACCACGGCGGCCCAGAAAAGCTAAAGTTCGAAGACATCGACGTCGGTGATCCCGGGCCCGGCGAAGTTCGGCTTCGGCAGCGGGCAGCTGGCATCAATTTCATCGATACCTATCAACGCAGCGGGCTCTATAAATTGCCGTCGTTGCCAGCGGTGTTGGGCATGGAAGGCGCGGGCGATGTCGTGGCTGTCGGCCCGGGCGTCACGGAGCTCAAAGAGGGTGATCGCGTCGCTTATGCCAATCCTATCGGGGCGTACAGCGAAGAACGTTTGGCGCCCGCTAATCGCATGGTCAAACTACCCGATGCGATTAGCTATGAAACGGCCGCCGCAATGATGCTGCAGGGCATGACTGTGCGCTACTTGCTGCGCGAAATTTTCAAGGTTGGCCCCGACACGGTGATGTTGTTTCATGCCGCCGCCGGCGGCGTTGGGCTCATCGCCTGCCAATGGGCCAAGGCGCTGGGCGCGACGATCATCGGCACGGTGTCGTCGAAGGAAAAAGCCGATCTTGCGCGCACCAACGGCTGCACCCACGTCATCGACTATAAACTCGAGAATTTCGTCGAACGGGTCAAGGAGATCACCGGCGGCCGCGGCTGTGACGTTGTGTACGACGGCGTTGGCCGCGACACATTTCCAGGATCGCTGGATTGTCTGAAACCCAGAGGTCTTTGGGTGTCGTTCGGCAATGCCTCGGGGCCGGTGCCACCGTTTGAACTCACGGTCCTGAAAGGATCGCTGTTTGCGACGAGGCCCTCGCTCTTTGCCTACACAGCTGAGCGCTCAGAGCTTGTCGCCAATGCTGCCGATCTTTTCCAAATGGTGACAAGCGGAAAGCTCAAAATCGCCGTCAATCACACGTACCCCTTAAGCGAGGCGGCCCAAGCCCACCGTGATCTCGAGGCGCGCAAAACGACTGGGTCGATCATTTTAGTTCCCTAACACGTAAAGGAATGCCGATGTCGCAAGACGCAATCGAGCTGTATTTCTGGCCAACGCCCAACGGCCAGAAAATATCTATTATGCTGGAAGAGGCGGCGGTTCCCTACCGGGTGCACTACGTTAATATCCATGCGCAAGAGCAGTTCGATCCTGATTTCTTGAAGATCTCGCCCAACAACAAAATGCCGGCCATCGTCGATCCCGACGGGCCCGATGGCAACCGCCTGGCGATTTTCGAGTCCGGCGCGATTTTGCAGTATCTCGCCCGCAAGTCCGAGACGCTTTATCCTTCAAACGAGCGCCGCCGCGCCGATGTCGACCAGTGGCTGTTCTGGAGTTCTTCAGGGCTCGGGCCGATGTCTGGCCAGTGCTATCACTTCCGCAAGTTCGCGCCCGAGAAGGTTCCTTACGGCATCGAGCGCTACACGCGAGAAGTGGCCAGGCTTTATGGCGTGATGGAGCAGCAACTCGGCAGCCACCACTTTTTGGCCGGCGAATATTCGATTGCCGATATCGCGTGTTTTCCGTGGATCTTGAAAGCGTCGGAACTGGGCCAGAACTTGGCCGATTTCCCCAAGCTCAAAGCGTGGAAGGAGCGGATCGAAAAACGCCCTGCGGTGGTGGCCGGCATGGCGGTCGGCGCACAACAGGCAGCCAAGGCCGAAGCGAAGGTTTAAGGCCGAGGCGGAGCCGTCAGTTGCTGGCGGGCCAACCTTTAATTGCTGGCGGGCCAACTTTTCAATTGCTTGCGGGAATGAGGCGGCGCGGATCAACCGGCCGACCGGTCACTTTTTGGAACGCCATCGCTCCCAAAACTTTGTTGGACGAGACGTGGCGAACGCCGTCGGCTGGAGGCTCTGCGGGAAGCGATGCCGCGTCAGCAGTGGTCGGTGCAAACCCTAAATAAGATGGCGTGCTGTCAACGGTGTTTGCGCAACCAGCGAATGCCAGTATCGATCCAATCAAGGCGGCGAAAAAACCGATTTTACTGCTCGCCGCGCCGTTCGAAGATCTCAACATAATCCCTGCCCCTAAAGCTTCCCCGACGGAAGCTGCCGTCGCCTTAAAACTCGCGCGTCTCAACGTACCTTGGCGCTGGTCGTTTCGCTGGTCGTTCAAGGTCCGCTGCAAGTGGCCCCTGAGGGCAAAAGACCTTGAAGCCGACCGTTAAGAGGCACCCTAAAGGCGCCCGCATGAACCCGTCCTGAATGGCTTGTGCAGGATCCGATCCCTCAGCCGAAAATCGGCATTCTTGTCTTATGGTTAGCCATAAGTTTCTAATTTTTTAACACCTCGTTCAAGCCTAGCCCAATTGTGGACAAAACGTGTTGGAGTTGGACACGCCAAGCCTAACTCTAAACCATTCTTACCCTTTCATGCCAATGAAAATATTCGGCAATTTACGAGTTTTAATCGCACTGCTGAGATCGTATGCGGAGCGTTCCGGCGATCCGGAGAGCGATGAAATTTGCGAGCGGAGGCTTCGTCCCCCTCATGAATTTCACACGTGATATTTAGCGGAGAGACACCATGGCGCGGATGGATTATTCCACGCGGGATACAATTGAATACGCAGCACAGGGCGGTCAGCCCGATGCGTTGTTCGAACTTGGGCTGATCTATTGTACGGGCCGCGATGGCGTCGTCAATTTGGTCGAAGCCCACAAGTGGTTCAACCTTGCGGCCATGCGCGGCAACGATGAAGCCAAGCACTATCGCTTGGAGCTATCGCGCGAGATGTCGAAGATCGATGTCGCCAAGGCGCAGAAGATGGCGCGCGAGTGGCTGAAGCTGCATTGATTTAAAGTTCGGCTGAGCCGTCACGCGGCTCAGCAATCGCCAAACAGCGTCGACAGGCATTTCCACGTCTTCTTGGCGGCTTGGGATATGGCGCTGCCGGTCTGCTCCATCACGCCGCCGGTTTTTGCAGGAGCCGGATTGGATGCAGGTGCTGGCGTCGTGGGCTCCGATACCTCTTTTTTGATCACCGTTTCAGTGGCGGCTTTTGCTGGCTCGGCGGGCGCGGGTGCCGGCTGCGCCACCGCTGCGGGCGGTGCCGTTATATCTTGCGGCGCTTCGACAACCCGCAACACGCCGTTGCAGGTTTGCGGTCTCGGGTTATCGATCGAGCATGAGGCATGACTGCCGATTTCGGCAAGCTGGCTGATGCACAGCAATTGCAATCGCAAATCGCGCGGATTAGCCGAAGGGGTATCCATCCGGCACAGATAGTGCGCGTCCGGTGCGGTACACGTTATGCAGAAGTCCAAGGCTACTGCTGATTGGCCGCTGAGCGCTAAAGCGGCCGCGGCAAAGCCGATCCTGGTGCTGTCCACGCCATGTCTCCACATCTTTTAGGTCGCAACCCTTCCCACGGCGCAACCGCTGAGCAACCGAGCTCCGCCCGCGTCTTTCGGCCGGGCCCGCTGGTTACAGAGACTTATCTCACAACAGGGGCGTTTTGCGCAAAGTTATGGCCCGCGCGGTGCCGCGCCTGCGCCAAATCGGCGAACTTGCATTGGGCCAGCCGCGCATCTATACGGATACTTCGCCGGTATGGAGATGTGGCCGAGTGGCTGAAGGCGGCGCTTTGCTAAAGCGTTATACGCTGAAAGGTGTATCAAGGGTTCGAATCCCTTCGTCTCCGCCAATTTGTATTAACGTGATAGCTGGCGCTTTGGGTGCCGGTGCCGTTAGCAGGCTTGATCGCGCACGCCTGACCGATGCTTGAACTCACCGCGTTCTCGCGCAATGTGCGCGGAACACGCTGGTGCCCAGCGACTAACGCACTCGCTCATAAGATTTTTGTTAGTTTCATATCAATGTGCTAGACTTCCGGCATGGCTTCGATCGATCCTATTCTGACCAACTTCCGAGCCGCCCTGGCCGAAGTCTACGGTGACCGCATCGAGCGTGTTGTGCTTTATGGCTCGCGCGCACGAGGTGACGCGCGCGCGGGCAGCGACTACGACGTCGCCGTGTTTCTAAAAGACTTGTTCAGCCGCTGGAACGAGGTGCGACGTATCACCGAGATCGAACTCGCTGTGCGTAATCTCACAGATGCCGACATTCACGCAATGCCCTTCCCGGCGGGAAGTTGGAGCGATCCGTCATCACCCCTGATGTACGAAATCCGCAAGGACGGGCTCGACCTGTGAAGGCGCAGACGTCCGCTTACCTCGACAGCGCTGAAGAGGCCCTTCGGAATGCCAAGCAAATCTTGGCGATCAACATTCCCCGTCAAGCTGCTAGACTTGCCTACTATGCGCAGTTTTATTATGCGCAGTTTTATGCCGCGCAGGCCTTGATTTTCGAGGGCACAAACAAGGTCGCCAAGACGCATAAGGGCGTTGACAAGGAGTTCCATAGGCTCGCGGCCGCCGAGCCGTCGTTCTCGCCTGGTCTTGCTGCCACCCTTTCAGCGACCTACCATTTCAAGAATGCGGCTGACTACGAAACGGGGCCCGCCGGAGCTGTGACCATCGCCGACGCGGGCCAAGCCATCGCTGCTGCCGAGCATTTCGTAACCTCGGTTCGAAGAGCCATCATGCCCGCGGGACCTGCCGCCCCGTAAGCCACACGCGAATGTGCCAAAGCATCGTTTCGAAATGCCAAATGAAATTAGGATCTATATTACAATCACATACGGGTTCTCAGTTTTATCCCAAATGGTCCGCCACCCTCTTCAATGTTGATATTTGACTAGAAACACGAATTTGCTGGCCCCCTCGGGCGTGCCCCTGCTGTTCCCTTTAATGATGACTAGGCGTGGCACCACGTAACGGATGACGCCTTTCATGGCGTACTGGTTTATGCCAGATCGGCTCAATCCGTTGATCCAAAGGTGCTTCGTTGTGGCAGATGTTGACCCAGCGATCGTGAAAACGGCCTTCGTACTCGCCGGCGGCGGCAGCCTCGGCGCCGTTCAGGTCGGTATGCTGCGGGCGCTGGCGGAAAATAATGTGAATCCAGATCTGATTGTCGGCGCCAGCGTCGGCGCGATAAATGCGGCGCATTTTGCGGGCGACCCGACGCTCAGCGGCGTCAAACGGTTGGAATCGCTGTGGCGCGGTCTGCACCGCCGCGAGGTTTTCCCAATCGGCTTGAAAACCATGACCACTCTGGCGTTTGGCGGCGATTTTCTCGTCTCATCGACGAGCCTAGGTCGGATCATCAAAGCCAATCTCGCGTATGAGAGACTCGAAGACGCGAGCATTCCCATTCATATCGTGGCGACCGACCTGTTGACGGGAGACGCCGTCATCATGGCGTCGGGCAATGCCGTCGATGCGATCCTCGCGAGCAGCGCTATTCCGGCAGCATTCCCGCCCGTCAAGCGCGACGGGCGTTATCTCGTCGATGCGGCCATAACCAGCAACACGCCCGTGCGCATCGCCGTTGCGTGCGGGGCGCGCCGTCTCATCGTCTTGCCGACCGGCTTTGTGTGCGCGCTGTCAGAACCGCCACGCGGCGCTATTGCGAATGCTTTGCAGGCGCTGACGCTTCTTATTGCGCGCCAGCTTGTGGCTGAGCTCGAAGCGCTCGGTCCAGAGATCGATTATGCGATTGTGCCGACGCTTTGCCCGTTGAACGCCAGCCCTTACGATTTTTCGCGCTCGGCCGAGCTGATCGAGGCCTCGGCTGCCAGCACACGGGCGTGGATTTCAGGCGGCGGGCTGAGCGCGCGCGTCATTCCAAATAGCTTGCGCCCGCATCATCATTGATCGCGTGCGACTGTGGCGTGCGCGTTACCTGCGGCTGTGGCGCTTGGGGTGGTCGTCGCCGTCCATGACTTTGCGGCAAGCCGGGCTCAACTGCGAAATCTTTTTGTTCAAGCAGACGACGATCCGATCTTCGCTCGGGATCTCCGACGAGCACAGCCTGAAGACATCTGGCGTGCAGGCCATCTGATCATCGACGGTGCCGCCGGCGCGCGCCTGCGTCATGCTCCAGAAGATGGCCAAGCCCGCAACGAGGCTCGCCAACAACGCCATCAAGATTTTGCGATCACGGATTTGTGCGCCATCGGCCACGGCCGCCAATGACTTTGGCCGGCGGATGTGCGCTGTCGCACGATTGGATTTTACCACCATGAGTCTCATCTCCTTTGTGCTTGAGACGTGGGTTCAAGAACCCCAACCGCCAAGCCTGGAACGTGTGTGGAAGCTTCTATAACTAACAGGATTCGAGCAAACTTTGGACGATAGCGTCGCGCTCGCAAGGCATTTCGTTGCCCCAATAAGGCGAAAGCGGTATGGCCGTTGCAGTTTTGCCCGGTGGTTTGGAGCGCCGCAACGCGCGATCGCGGCAAGGTCTAGCGGCGCTGCATGGCCTCGACTAAGACGGGTGCAGGGCGGTGTAAGTAGTCGGGAAAAAAGGGCAGGCAGCTTGAAGGCACTGATTGTCACCGCCGATGATTTTGGCGTTTCGCTCCCCGTCAACGAAGCGGTCGAAGACGCGCATAAGCACGGCATTCTATCGGCGGCGAGTTTGATGGTCGGCGCGCCTGCGCTGGGCGATGCCGTAGAGCGCGCCCGCCGTCTGCCCACGCTCGGCGTCGGTATCCATATCACTATGGTCGATGGCCGACCGGTGCTGCCGCCTGAACAAATTCCGGGTCTCGTAGGGTCGGACGGGCGCTTCTTCAACGATCCGGTCCGCTTGGGCACGGCGCTCTATTTCTCACCGTCTTTGCGCCGCCAGGCCGAGACCGAAGTCAGAGCGCAGTTTGATCGTTTCTCTGCAACCGGATTGCCGATGGACCATATCAACGGCCATCAACATTTTCATATGCACCCGGTGATCGCGCGGTTCATCGCTGGCATCGCCCCGCGCTTTGGCTCGCCGCCGGTGCGCATTCCCTACGAGCCGTTCGCGCCGTCCTATCGGGCAACGCGGCAGAACGCCGGACGTCGGCTCTGGAACGCGGCGTTTTTCGGCGCGCAGTCTGCAAATCTCAAGCTGCGCATGCGGTCGGCCAAGTTGCCGGTCAACGACATCGTCTTCGGCCTCAACGACAGCGGCGCGATGGTCGAGGAGAGCGTGTTGCAATTTCTCGATCAGCTGCCCGACGGCGTGTGCGAACTCTACTGCCATCCAGCGACCAAGACTTGGGCCGGTGTCGACAACTTGCCGGCTCATTACAGATGCGTCGAGGAGTACCGCGCACTGATCGCGCCAGCCGTGATTAGCAAGCTCGCCAGCCTCAACGTTTCCCCAGTGTCATTTAGGGGAGCGTTTGGCAAGCCCCCAACGACGCGTGCCGCCTAATGCCCGTGTTCGTGTTCTCAGTTATGCAGATGAGCGGCGCGATCATCGGCGCGGCGGCACTGGCGTATTTGCTGCTCGCGTTGCGCGCGACTTGGAATTTTCGCGAGCGTCCAGAGCGCGCATCGAAATTCGCGCCTGGCATTTCGGTGCTGAAGCCAATCCACGGAGATAACCCGCATCTTTATGCCAGCTTGGCCTCGTTCTGCGATCAAGACTGGCCAACCTACGAAGTGATTTTCGGCGCCCACACGGCGGATGATCCAGCCATTGCGGTCGCCAAACGCCTGCAAGCCGAAATGCCGGACCGCGATTTCCGCATCGTGATCGACGAACGGCTCGCAGGGCCCAATCGCAAAGCGGCCAATCTCGCCAACATCTATCAACACGCGCGCTACGATATTATTGTTCTCTCCGACAGCGACGTCGAAGTCGATCGCAATTGCCTCTCCTCGATGGCGGCCCCTTTTTTCGATCAGAAAGTCGGCGCTGTCGCCACGATGTACAAGGGATTGGCCAAGGGTGGCGCGCCGGCGCGCTTTGCCGCCCACTACATCAACGATTGGTTCGTGCCATCGGTGCTCGTTGACGTCAGCCTGCGCGGCATCGATTTCGTGTTCGGCGCGATGAGTGCGGTGCGCCGCGAAGCGCTCGACGCGATCGGCGGCTTTGAACATCTGTCCCAATGCTTGGCTGAAGACTTCGCCATGGGGCGTCTCGTCGACCGGCGCGGCTGGAAGGTCGTGCTGTCGCCCTATGCCTGCGACACGATTTGCGCTGAGAAAACATTTCGCGAAATGTTCGCTCATGAAGTCCGCTGGCAACGCTCAGAGCGCGCCTGCCGCCCGCTCGATCATTTCATGTCGGTCGTGACCTGGAGCCTGCCGCTGCTGCTGGTGTTATTGCTGCCGCAACCCTCGATCATTGGTTTGAGCATCATCACTGCGGAAATCGTGGCGCGGATGGCGCTGCATGTTCTGCTGCGCCGCCGCTTCGCCATGTCTGACGGCGCGTCCGTTTGGCTCGTGCCGGTGCGCGAATGCGTGTGCTTTGCGGCGTGGGCTGGCGGACTGTTCGGCAACACGATCCGGTGGGGTAGCGAGACGTTCACGATCAAAGCTTTCCGTGCCTTGATGCGGGCGGGCGAGCTCGCGCCTCAGCCGGGCAACGCTGACCAGAGCGCTGTGCGTTCGCATACGGCTCCGTCGCGATGAGCGAGCACGTTAAGCATTTTGGTGTCAAAGCGGGTTTGGCGGTCAGCGCAGTCATCGGCATCGTCATCGCCGTTTGGCTCGTTGCCCATTATGGTTTGCCGCAAGTCGGCGAAGCCTTCCTCGCCATCGGCTGGCTGGGGCTTGCCGCAATGTGCGCCGTCCACGCCGTCTCGCTCATTTTGTGCGCGCTCGGTTGGCGGGTGCTCATCATCGATGCGCCGCCCGCCACAGCGCTGTCTTGTCTATGGGCACGCTGGCTGCGCGACGGCATCGGCAATGTTCTGCCGATTTTCCCCGCCGCCGGCGAAGTGCTCGCCGCGCGCGAACTCAGCCTCCGCGGCGTACCGGCGGGCACCGCTGCCGGGTCGACGATCGTCGACATGACGGCTGAGATGGTGTCGCAATTGCTATTCACGCTGCTCGGGCTCGGGCTGCTCATTTGGCAGCGGCCGCAAACGGAGTACATCTGGCGCTTGTCGGGCGGCTTGGGGCTAGCGACAGTGTTGGTCGCTGGCTTCATGATCGCGCAGCGCAAGGGCCTCCTGCGCCTGCTGGAAAGTTTGCCGACCAAGCTCGGCATGACGCAGTCCTGGGCCTCTTTGCCCGAGGCCCAAAGCATCCACACCGCGATCCAGAAAATCTACGATGATCCCGCCCGCGTTGTGGGATCGGTTGCAATCCACTTAGGCGCTTGGATCGCGGGCGCGGCGGAGGCTTGGACCGCGCTCTGGTTCATGGGCCATCCGCTCACCTTTGGCTCCGTGTTGATTATCGAGAGCCTCGTCTTTGCGCTGCGCACGATGGCGTTCGCGGTGCCATGGGCGGCGGGCGTGCAAGAGGGCGGCTATGTGATGTTGGGCGCTTTGTTCGGCTTGAGCCCGGAGGTGGCGCTCGCGCTATCGCTGCTAAAACGCGCCCGCGAGTTGCTGACCGGCATCCCCGCGCTCCTGATCTGGCAGGCGCGGCAACTGCGCAAAATCGCCGACGCTAGGTTGCGCTCGAAATAAACGAGCGTGCTCTAAGCCTCGGCGACGCGCGCCCGATTAACGGCCAGCTTCAACGATCAGTGCGCGCCGGCTTCCCGGATCAACTTGTGGCGGCCAAGGGCGGCCAGTACCGTCTCGACGATGCCGGGAGCCTGCAATCCGGCGCGCTCGTACATCGCGTTCGGGCTGTCATGATCGATGAACTCGTCAGGCAGCACCATGGAGCGCACTTTGAGGCCGTGGTCGAGCAAACCGGCTTCGGCGAGATAATGCAGAACGTGACTGCCGAAGCCGCCGACCGAGCCTTCTTCGACGGTGACGAAGATCTCGTGGTTGCGCGCCAGATCGGCAATCATCCGGGTGTCGAGCGGCTTCATGAAGCGCGCGTCCGCCACGGTCGTCGACAGCCCGAACGTCGCGAGCTTATCGGCAGCCTTCAGAGCCTCGCCCAAACGCGTGCCGAGCGACAGGATGGCAACCTTCGAGCCCTCGCGCACGATCCGGCCGCGGCCGACTTCGAGCGGAATGCCAACGGCTGGCATCGCAACGCCAGTGCCTTCGCCGCGTGGATAGCGGAATGCCGAAGGGCGGTCGTCGATCGCGACCGAGGTCGCGACCATGTGTTTCAGTTCGGCCTCGTCGGACGCGGCCATGATGACGAAGCCCGGCAAGCAGCCGAGATAAGCAAGGTCGAAGGAGCCTGCGTGCGTCGGGCCGTCGGCGCCGACGAGCCCCGCGCGGTCGATGGCAAAGCGAACGGGAAGTCTCTGGATGGCGACGTCGTGCACGACTTGGTCGTAGCCGCGCTGCAGGAAGGTCGAATAGATCGCGGCGAAGGGTTTGTAGCCTTCGGTTGCTAAGCCCGCCGCGAACGTCACGGCGTGCTGTTCGGCGATGCCGACGTCGAAAGTGCGCTTGGGGAACTCTTTCCCGAACAGATCAAGCCCCGTGCCGTCCGGCATCGCAGCCGTAATAGCGACGATCTTGTCGTCCTTGCGGGCTTCCTCGATCAAGCTTTCGGCAAAAACACGCGTGTACCCTGGAGCACTGGGCTTAGCTTTGACTTGCGCGCCGGTGACGACGTTGAACTTGGCGACGCCGTGATATTTATCGGCGGAAGCTTCGGCGGGTGCGTAGCCCTTGCCTTTTTTGGTGACGACGTGAACCAGGATCGGGCCCTGTTTGGCATCGCGCACGTTTTTCAGAACGGGCAGCAGCTGCTCCAAGTCGTGGCCGTCAATCGGCCCGACATAATAAAAGCCGAGTTCTTCGAACCACATGCCGCCCTGCCAGAGGTGGCGGGTGTATTCCTCAACGCGCGCCGCGCGCCGCTCCCAACTTTTGGGCAAGCGTTTGGCCAGCTGCTTGGCGACGTCGCGCCAGTAGAGGTAGGTGCCGCTCGATGTCGTGCGGGCGAGATAATTCGACAGCGCGCCAGATGGCGGGGCAATCGACATATCGTTGTCGTTCAAGATAACGATCAAGCGTTCGTCGCGCGCGCCGGCGTTGTTCATGGCTTCGTAGGCCATGCCGGCGCTCATCGCGCCATCGCCGATGACGCAGACGACGTTGTTTTTCTCGCCCTTCAAATCACGCGCCACTGCCATGCCAAGGCCAGCCGAGATCGATGTCGAAGAGTGGGCTGCGCCGAAGCAATCGTATTCGCTCTCGGTGCGCTTAGTGAAACCCGATAGGCCCCCGCCCTGGCGTAGCGTGCGAATGCGGTCGCGCCGGCCGGTCAAGATTTTGTGCGGATAGGTCTGGTGGCTGACATCCCACAGCAGGCGGTCGCGCGGCGTGTCGAAGATCCAATGCAGCGCAACGGTCAATTCGACGACGCCGAGCCCCGCACCCAGATGTCCGCCCGTGACAGAGACGGCATCGATGGTCTCGATGCGCAACTCATCGGCGAGCTGTCGCAACTGCTTCTCGTCGAGCTTGCGCACATCGTCGGGCGTATCGACCCGGTCCAATAGCGGTGTCTGCGATGGTAAAGGAATTTGTCCGTGCATGGATCGTCTGCCCTCCGCGCCCCGGACCGTTTTTAGTCTATCGGCCGTGCGTCTGAAGCCCCAATTGCGAGCCATTATGGCCCCTCTGCGGGACCAAACAAGCCATTGATCCGGTGTAGCTAAGTTGAATCCCCTCACCGGTGTGTCACATATGCCGCAAATTTCTGGCGGTGTCAGAACCGGAACGCGCGCCTGTCAACGTTTTGTGGCCTTTGCCACGATGCTGCCCCGGTCAGGTATTCAAAGAGTACTGTGGATAAGCACGGGTGAGCTAAGGCAGTGTGCTGCCGGACGCGGCCTTACTTGGCTGGTACTTGGGCCAGCACTAGATGGAGAGACGAGATATGCTGCGGGGTGAGACAACGATGACGCGTCGCTTAGGTTCAACACTGTCCGTTTTCGTGGCCGTTTTCGTGGCCGTTTTCATGACCGTTGTCATGACGGTGTCGTGCGGGCTCTTAAATGCGGGACTGAATACTGTTTTGGCGCAGGCCAATGACCCCGCAGCTGCCCGCGTCGCCGGTCTCTACGTCACGCTGCTGGATATTATGAAGCAGGCCAAGCAACTGGGCGTCCAGGGCCGCTTTGACAAACTGGCTCCGGTGTTGAAATCGACCTACGACGTCGCCGCGATGTCGAAGTCGGCTGTTGGCCCGGCCTGGGATACGATGCAGCCAGCCCAGCAGGCCGCCATTCAAGAGGCCTTCGGGCGCATGATGATCGCGACCTACGCCAGTCGCTTTGACGATTTTTCCGGCGAACAATTGAACGTTACGCAAACGGTCGATCAGCCGCCGGGCGATAAGCTCGTCAAGACGATCATTATGCAATCGAACGGCAAGCCTGTGGCGTTGAACTATCTGATGCGCGGCAAGGGTAACGACTGGAAGGTCGTCGATGTCTATCTCGACGGGACGATCAGCGAACTGGCCAGTCGCCGCGCCGAGTTCGGCTCGATCCTGAAAAGCGGGGGTGCCGATGCCTTGGCCGCATCGCTACGCCAGCGCGGCGACAAGCTGCTCAGCGGCAGCTAAGGTAGCGGCTGCAAGTGAAATCATGCTGAGCCAAAGGCGGTTCCTGTATGCGCCAGTTAGGGCGGGTGGCGCTGCAGCATTGCCTCCTGGCACGGCAATAGTCGCAAAAGTGTGATCTGGAATCTTGATCCTAAACGTCCGAAATGTAGTATTTTGTCGACGAGGGAATGTGTCTGAGCGAGTTCGCTGAGACACACAACGGGCGAAGTGCGACTGAGACGTGCGACTGACTTGGGGGGCCAACAAAGAGGAACCTTAGTCATGGCGACCAATGTCGATAAAGACGATCACATCGTCATTTCCGAAGACGATGTGCGAGGTGGCGTTACGGGCCACAACGTTCTCTACGTTCTTGAATACGGAATGATCGGCGTCATCGCCGCGTTCGTGGCGATTGCCGTCTATGCCGGCTACGACCGTTTGCAGGCCAAGCTGCAAGCGCTGTTCTCGCAAAGCTTCTCCGGGCTGCTGAGTGCAGTCGCACCGTACGCGGCAATCGTGCTCGTTGGTGCCATCGGAGCCTGCCTCTTACTGTGGGCATGGACACGACTTTCCGGGCGCAGCGATGACGAAAGCCAGCGGCTCATGCGCGTACGCGTGGTGGCACAGTTCGCAATCATCTGCATGATCATGGCGATGTCTTATGTTTCGATGGCGTGATCGCACTTAGCCAGCGCATTTATCGCGAGAAAGGAGAACGCGGTTTATGACCGCGAAGACCGTTCGGCTGCACCGCGTCCTGGTGACAAGGCCTGAAAAGGTTTATCGCGCTTTCCTGGAGCCCGATGCTCTGGCGCGCTGGCTGCCACCCAATGGCTTTACGTGCAAAGTGCATCATTTAGACCCAAAGGTCGGCGGCAAGTTCAAGATGTCGTTTACGAACTTCACGACGGGCCAGTCTCATGCGTTCGGCGGCGAATATCTCGAATTGGTGCCGCATGAACGCCTGCGCTACACGGACGTTTTCGACGATCCCAATTTGCCGGGCGTCATGACGGTGACGGTGATCTTGAAAAAGGTTGCCGTTGGCACCGAAGTGACCATCACACAGGAAGGTATACCCGAGGCCATTCCCCTGGAGACGTGCTATCTCGGCTGGCAGGAATCGTTGCTCAATTTGGCACGGTTGGTCGAGCCCGAAATCCCGTGATTAGTTATTTCAAAGTCACGGGCGCAGCGTTCGTGGGGGCCGCCGACTTCATTTTGTAAGGCACGGGCGGTTCGGAGGGGGAGGCGTGGCTTTACGCCGCCCGCCTACTCGGCAGTTGGCACGCCGATGATCACGCGGCTGGTGCCGCCGACGGGGCCGCTTTGCTGTTGCGCGGTTGCGGTTGGTGCGGCGGCGTCCGCCGTCTTGGGCTCGAACGGTCGAGCCTTGACCGGCCGGTCGGTGAGAGCCTCGGCGAAGGCCGGTGGCGCGCCAAGCGTCATGATCGGCTGCACATCGGCGCCGGGCAACTTGTCGAGTGGCGTCGTGAACGCGCTCGACGACAGGGCATCCTGCAGCTCGGCTTCGCGTTTCTGTTCCACGACGCTGCGCATCATGGTGTAGAAATCGAGCGAGTTGTCTTCGAGCTCTTTCAGCTGAGCAACCTTGTTGATGCCCGAGAACGGGCTGGCGACCGAGCCGGCGTTGCTAATGTTGTTCAAGGCGGTCGCAAAGCGCGGGCCAGCTAAGGCAACCGCCTGCGAGGGCACGACGAGTTCCACGACGTTGCCGATGGAGTCGCGCACGTTCGAGGGCCCTAAAATCGGCAGCACGACGTAGCTCGAATCACGCACGCCCCAGACATACATCGTCTGGCCGAAGTCGCCCGATTGCTTGGTCAGCCCTTGGGTCGCGGCAACATCGAATAATCCACCAAGGCCGACGGTCGAATTGACCGCGAAGCGCGTGAATGTTTTGCCGGCCGCATTGAAGCGCAGCTGCAGAATGTCATTGGCGAACACGAGGGGTTCGGAAAGATTGGTCGTGAAGGCATCGATGCTATCGCGCACCGGCTCTGGCACGACATCCTGATAAGCCTTGGCGACGGGATAGATGATGGCGTGGTTGATCGCCTGATTGCCTTCGAACACCGAGCGGTTGCTGGCTTCAAGCGGATCTGACGCTTCGCCAGAGTTCGCCGTTGCCGCGTCTGCAGTGGCAACATCAGGCGCGGGTTTTGCTTTGGCCGTGGTGCTGAGCGGACGGTCGGCGAGATATTGCGGAGTCGACATCGCAGAAACAGAAGGTGAGGGCAAGGTCGGACCCCCGCCCGCGCACGCCGCGAGCGTCAAGGTCAGCGTCAACGCTGAAAGGCGGGCTGTATAGCCAGCGGCCTTCACGCCGTTTCCCTCAAACTTTCTCGAGTTTAAACGTGGCGCTTAAACTCGTTCCCCATTCCCACCGTGAGCCGAACATCGTAACACGAGGACACGCAATCTAGACTCGAAAGTCTATACGTCCCAATGCCCTACAATACGGCCAAGTTCATCGACTGTCTGTGGCTCATTTGCATGGCCATTGCAATATGTGGCTCAGTTTATGCGCTTTTTGCGGCCTATCTGACGGCGCGGATGACGTCCCGGCCAGCCGCCAAAACAAGCGATTTTCCAGCCGTCACGATCCTTAAACCGCTGTACGGCGCGGAGCCAGATCTTGGCCCCAACTTATCCTCGTTTTGTGTGCAAGATTATACCGGCGCGGTTCAGATGGTCTGCGGCATCCAGAATGCGGTCGACCCGGCCCGGCAGATCGTCGCGCAAGTTTCCAGCAGCAATCCGAGCGTTGCGATCGAACTTGTCAGCAACGACCGCCAATACGGCAGCAACCGAAAAATCTCAAACCTCATCAACATGATGGAGCGCGTGGCCCATCCCGTCTTGATCCTCTCCGACAGCGATATGCGGGCCGGCCCCCACTACTTATCTTACGTGGTTGGGGCGCTGCAATTGCCCGGCGTCGGCGCGGTCACCTGCCTCTACCGCGGGCTGCCCGGACCCGGGCTGTGGTCGCGGCTCGCCGCCATGAACATCGATCAGAGATTTCTCCCCAACGTGCTCGTCGGGTTGCGCCTTGGCCTCGCCAAACCCTGCTTTGGCTCGACCATAGCCTTGCGCGCTGAAACGCTTGCCCAAATCGGCGGATTTGCAGCCTTCAAGGATCAATTGGCCGATGATTATCTGATCGGCGATGCGGTTCGCGCGCTCGGCCTCAGCGTCGCGATCCCTCCAATACTGGTCGGCCATTCCTGCCCGGAATCGCGTTTTTCCGAAGTGTGGGCCCACGAGTTGCGCTGGGCGCGCACCATCCGCCTCGTCGATGCGATGGGTTATGCCGGATCGGTCATTACGCACCCGCTGCCGTTTGCGCTCGCCGCCGTGGCCCTGGGCGGTTTTTCAATTCTGGGTGTGGGCAGTGTCTTGGCAGCGCTTGTCTGCCGCGCCCTTATACCTCTACAACTGCGCAGAATTGAACCGGACACGCAGCCATCGTTGTGGCTCTTGCCGTTTCGTGAATTGCTAAGCTTCGCCGTTTTTCTGGCAAGCTTCAGGCCAGCGCCGGTGACGTGGCGCGGTCATACGTATGACGTCGGGTCCGATGGGACGCTGACGCCGAATTAGAGGAATTGGATTAGATGCGCACGCTCTTTCTGCAGGCCCCATCCTTTGACGGTTTCGATGGCGGCGCCGGTTCGCGTTATCAGGCGCGGCGCGAAATCAAATCGTTCTGGTTTCCAACGTGGCTCGCCCAGCCCGCAGCGCTGGTTGAAAATTCCAAGCTGATCGACGCGCCGCCGCACAACATCAAAATCGGCGACGTAACCGCCCAAGCGAAAGACTACGACCTCGTCGTGCTGCACACCTCGACGCCGTCGTTCGCGTCGGACGTCAAGTGCGTCGAAGCGATGAAGGCGGCCAACCCCCAACTCAAAGCCGGCTTCATCGGTGCCAAGGTTGCGGTCGAAGCCGACAAGAGCATGAAGGACGCGCCGGTCGTCGATTTCGTCGCGCGCAACGAGTTCGACTTCACGATCAAAGATGTCGCCGACGGCAAAGCCTGGGCCGGCATCAAGGGCTTGAGCTATCGCAACAGCCAAGGCGTCATTGTGCACAACGACGACCGCGCCGTTTTGGAAGATATGGATAGCCTGCCGTTCGTCACGCCGATCTATAAGCGCGACTTGAGAATAGAAGATTATTTCATCGGCTATCTGAAGCACCCCTACATCTCGATGTACACCGGGCGCGGCTGCAAATCGCGCTGCACCTTCTGCTTGTGGCCGCAGACGGTTGGCGGGCATCGCTATCGCACGCGCTCCGTCGGCCATGTCATCGAAGAGATGGCGTGGGCGCAGAAGGCGTTCCCGCAGGTCAAGGAATTCTTCTTCGACGACGATACCTTCACCGACAACCTGCCGCGCGCTGAAGCCATCGCCAAGGAACTGGGCAAGCTCGGCATTACCTGGTCGTGCAACGCCAAGGCCAACGTTCCGCGCGACACCTTGAAAGTTTTGAAGGACAACGGTTTGCGCCTGCTGCTCGTCGGTTACGAGAGCGGCAATCAGCAGATTTTGCACAACATCAAGAAGGGTATGCTGGTCGACGTCGCAAAGAAGTTCACCAAAGACTGCCACGAGTTGGGCGTCGCCATCCACGGCACCTTCATCATGGGGCTGCCGGGCGAGAACAAACAGACGATCGAAGAGACGATCAAGTTCGCGACCGAGATCAATCCGCACACCATTCAGGTTTCACTCGCCGCACCTTATCCCGGCACGTTCCTCTACGATCAAGCCGTGCGCGAAGGCTGGCTCGACGCCGATCACGCCGAGCTCGTCGATGCGCATGGCGTGCAGGTCGCGCCGCTGCATTATCCGCATCTGTCGCACGACGAAATTTTCCACTCGGTGGAAGATTTTTATAAGCGGTTCTATTTCCGCTCCGGCAAGATCGCCTCGATCGTCGGCGAGATGGTACGCAGCCCCGACATGATGAAACGCCGCCTGCGCGAAGGCGTCGAGTTCTTCCACTTCCTGCGCGAACGCAAGATGGCCGGCTGAGGCGGCGGTGCTGTCACTCCTTCCACCCGTCATCCCGGATGCGATGCGGCAATTCTTTATGATGCGGCGCTGATCCGGGATCTTTTTTTCGAACTTATCGATGCGCTCAAGATCCCGTGTCTGCGGTGCACCGCTAAAGTCGCGTCGCACCGCATCCGGGCGACTGTGTTGCGATGTCAAGAGTGAGCGCGATTTTTTGCGAACGTCTCATCGGTCTTAGCAAGTGCGTTGGCGATGGTGATGATTTTGCGGGCGACAGCAACGAGAGCGATTTTGGCAGGCTTGGCTTTGTCGCGCATGTCTTTGT
This sequence comes from Hyphomicrobium sp., assembly GCA_031367425.1. Classification (GTDB taxonomy): domain Bacteria; phylum Pseudomonadota; class Alphaproteobacteria; order Rhizobiales; family Hyphomicrobiaceae; genus Hyphomicrobium_B. Next base: position 40,840 of record JANLPU010000047.1, on the reverse strand, counting down.
AGGTCTGCTTAAAAGCTGAGTTCGAACGCACCGCCGAGAGGGCTGCCATATAGAGCGCTGCGCGCACGCACGGCCTGCCGCCGCCGATATGAGCGCGTCCGGGGTTCATGCCGCTCTGATGAATGTGGGGCGCGAGGCCTGCGAGGCCGGCAGCGGCGCGGCGACCGATGCTACCGAGTTCGGGCATTTCGGTCGCGAGCACGGTTGCAATGCGCTTTCCAACGCCTGGAATGGATTCATAGATATCGCGCCGTCGATCACGTTATACCAATCAGAAAAAAGTCTGACTCTGTTGCTGCCGCGCGATTCCCTCGACGCCGCCGCCGTGATTCCATCGTCACAGGCACGGTGATTCGAGGAGGCGGCGATGGCAGCGGTTGCACTCAAAGATGGGATGAGTTCCAAGCAGTGAGCTGCTGCCGGTTTCACGGACACCCGGTTAAGGCGGTTTTGTGAAGCTGGAGGAGCGTTATGGTTCGGCGTCAGTATACGCGAGAGTTCAAGGTTGAGGCGGTGCGGCTGGTTCGGGAGCGGGGCGTGTCTGTCGCCCAGGCGTCGCGCGACTTGGGCGTACATGAGAATGTCATCCGCAAGTGGATGAAGGAGTTTGACGCCGATCCCGGCCAGGCGTTCCCGGGCCACGGCACGATGAAGCCCGTCGAAGCCGAGAACGAGCGCTTGCGGCGCGAAGTCCAGAAGCTCAAAGCCGAGCGCGACATCCTAAAAAAAGCCACGGCCTACTTCTGTGCGGAGCACAGCTCCGCTGTGACGCGAAGGACCACACATGATGTTCTCCTTCATTGCGAAGCACCGGGGGACATGGCCTGTTCGATTGATCTGCGAGGCGCTCGGGGTCTCGCGCAGCGGGTTTTATACTTGGCTGACGCGCGGTCTGAGTGAGAGATCGAAGCACGACGACGTGCTGACGGCGGAGGTTCGCAAAAGCTTTCTCGATAGCGACAGAACTTACGGTGCACGCCGCGTCTGGCGTGATGTTCTGGCTGCCGGTCTCGATTGCGGCTTGCATGCAATCGAGCGGCTGATGCAGGCAAATGCCTTGAAAGCACAGCCAAGACGGCGACGGCTGCCAAGCGATACCGGGGTTCGCCCAGCAACAGAGCTGGCAGACAACATTCTCGACCGGCAGTTCCATGCGCCGGCACCGAACTGCAGGTGGGTTGCCGACTTTACCGATATCTGGACCTTGCAAGGCTGGCTTTACGTTGCCGTTGTGCTTGACCTTTTCTCGCGCCGGATCGTGCGCGACGCATGTCTCCGACATGACGGCTGGTCGATGCGGGCCGAGATGACGGCGGATCTGGTCAGCGATGCGCTGATGATGGCCCTGTGGCGGCGCGGACGGCCGCGCGAACTTCTGCATCACTCCGATCGCGGCACGCAGTACACCAGCGAACAATGCCAGAGCCTGATGATCGAACACGGTGTCGTGTGCAGCCTATCGCGCTCCGGCAACGTCTGGGACAACGCGGCGATGGAAAGCTTTTTCTCGACGCTCAAGACCGAGCGGACGGCTCGAAAAGTCTACCAGACGCGCGACCAGGCCCGGGCCGATGTGTTCGATTATATCGAGCGGTTCTACAATCTCCGCCGCAGGCATTCGACACTCGGCTACGTCAGCCCGATTGCCTACGAGGACAAGATGCGATTAGCTTAAGTGCATGTCTACGAAAACGGGGGCAGCTCAAAGGCATCAGAGCGAGCGTCCCGATGAGCGCGCGCCGGATTGCTCGTGCCTCGCAGATTAAATCTTATCCCCGCTGCATCTGAGCGCGCGTAATGTCTCCCCATCCCACCGCTTCTAAAAGGGCGTGATCTTGAGTTGTCTGGATCGTGGCGGGGTGGCCCCCAGTCGGATGCGGACGCGGGACACCGCGCTCTAACGTCCGAGGTTTCAAAAGCACATTTTGCGGGCAGTGAGCACACGGTGGCAGAGTCTTAAATTAGGCGCTGCCGAAGGGACCAAAAAACTGGCGGGCGGGACGCTCCAGCGTCAACAAAATTGCGGACGACCAGACCGAGGATGCTGCGGCGTCCCGCCGAACCCTCGGCGCAACTAACCGGCGGTGAAAACCCGTGCGTTGGCCGAGGTGTGTGCGAGAGGGATGTGTTGCAAGGCCATTTAATGGCCATGCGCTCACCCATGCCGGTCCAACACGCTTGAGGCAGACGAACTTGTGTTAACGACCTTTTCCGCCAACGTTCAATGCGGACGGGGCGACGTGAATTCAGCCACCATCAGCGCGGTTTGGTTTCAAGCGTCGCTGGGTCTTTGACGAGCTTGCCCCACGTGCTGTCGTAGCCGTGTACCTTGTCGGTCGCGCCCTTGGCATCGACAAGCGGACGGCCATCTCCGCCCCAGGCGAAAATTCCACCGCGCAATTCGCCCATACTTGTCGCACCCGCCACCTTCAAGCCATCAGCGACGCGCGCCGCGAGCTTGGAGGATCTGACGCCAACCGAGCAATAAAACACCGCCGTTTTGCCTTTGACAGCTGCGCCGTGCTGCTCCATAAACGCCGCCGCCCCGATCGATGGATCGACCCAAACCGCACTGTCCAAATGACTGACCGCATATTCTTCTTGGCTTCTCACATCAAAGACAACGGCGTTTTTGTCGGCCATCAGGCGCGCGACCTCGTCGGCGCCCAGATGCGCGACAGTCGGCCATTTGCGCGCAACGTCTTCGATCGTTTGCTGCAGCGCTGGCGGCAAGTTGCCTTCGAGCGCGTTGACGGCATGAGCCAGCATAAATGACATCACCGTGCCCCCTGTGAGCATCAAGCGGTACGACATAAGAATACTGCACTTAGGCGTCATGAAACTGGACCCTATCTGATTGTCCACCGCTATCTCGAACGGCGTGAAATTGAGCTGACAGCAAAGTCGCTGCTGCTAGCGAACCCCGCAACCCACTTGTTGGGATTTGATGTTTTTGTCCTTAGCACGCAACAAAGTCTAAATATAGAACAAAAGAGAACAAAAAGAGATTGACGCGTTAGAACAAATCATGTACAGATGGGGAAATTGATCAAACGCGGCGCTTGCCATAGGGATAAGATGAGAATCATGGACCGGTCAGAACTGACAGTGTTCGAAGGGGGCAAGATGGACAAGAAGCAAGCGCTCGAGCAGGCTCTCGCGCAAATCGACAAAACCTTTGGCAAGGGGTCGATTATGCGGCTCGGCGCCAACGATAAGGTGGATATCGACAGCATTTCTACGGGCTCGCTTGGGCTTGATATTGCGCTCGGCATCGGTGGTTTGCCCAAGGGCCGGGTGGTCGAAATTTACGGACCGGAATCGTCCGGCAAGACGACCCTTGCACTTCAGGTTGCCGCCGAGACGCAAAAGAAGGGCGGCATTTGCGCCTTCATCGACGCTGAGCACGCACTCGACCCGGGTTACGCCCGCAAGCTCGGCGTCAAAATCGAAGAACTGTTGATTTCACAGCCAGACACCGGCGAACAAGCGCTCGAAATTGCCGACACCCTGGTGCGTTCCGGTGCCGTCGATGTCCTCATCATTGACAGCGTCGCAGCCTTGACGCCGAAGGCCGAGCTCGAAGGCGACATGGGCGACAGCTTGCCCGGTCTGCAGGCTCGCCTGATGAGCCAAGCGTTGCGCAAGCTCACCGGGTCGATTTCCAAGTCCGGCTGTATGGTCATCTTCATCAACCAGATCCGCATGAAGATCGGCGTGATGTTTGGCAATCCAGAGACGACGACGGGCGGCAATGCGCTGAAGTTTTACGCCTCCGTCCGCCTCGATATCCGCCGCATCGGCCAGATCAAAGACCGCGAGGAAGTGGTCGGCAATCAGACGCGCGTCAAAGTCGTGAAAAACAAAGTCGCCCCGCCGTTCAAACAGGTCGAATTCGACATCATGTATGGCGAAGGTATTTCCAAAGTCGGCGAGTTGGTCGATCTGGGTGTCAAAGCGGGCCTGGTGGAAAAGTCTGGCTCTTGGTTGTCCTATAACGGCGAGCGCATCGGTCAAGGCCGCGAGAATGCCAAAACTTTCTTAAAGGAAAATCCCAAGATCGCCGCCGAGATCGAGCGCGCCATTCGCAGCAATGCCGGTCTTATCGTTGAAAAGATGCTGGCCAGCCCCAATGTTGGCGAGGACGACGGTGAGGAACCCGATGCTGACGGCGTGTTGCCTGACGAAGACGACGGGCGCAAAAAGATCAAGGGCAAGCGCTGAGCTAACGATCGGTTTGCACGTTTAGAGACGAGGTCTCCAACAGCGGGCGCAGTCCGCAGTGGCGCCAATTAGAAGGCGAGTGAGAAGGGTTGAGGCGGGCTGTCAGTGGCCCGCCTTTGCTCGTTTTGACTGGCCTATGAGCGCCCTGGCCGCCAGCGGCCGTCGGCGGCGGGCGATCCAGCACGGTGCCCTAAGTTTATGGCGACCAGGGTGCCGCCCGCGCGTGTGCTCAACCGCCCGAGGCACTTTGTGGACAGGGCATTTGCCCGCCGCTACAAGGGCGCGACCGTCAGCCATATTGATCGAAGAGCCCCATTACCCGCATGACCAGCAAGAACCCCATGACGAGCGTCAGCGAAATCCGCACTGCATTTCTCGACTATTTTGCCAGCCACGGCCACGAAGTCGTGCCCTCTTCGCCGCTTGTGCCGCGCAACGATCCGACGCTGATGTTCACCAACGCTGGCATGGTGCAATTTAAAAACGTCTTCACCGGCCAGGAGACCAGGGCGATCCCGCGCGCGGCCTCATCGCAAAAATGCGTGCGGGCCGGGGGCAAACACAACGATCTCGACAACGTCGGCTACACCGCGCGCCATCACACGTTTTTCGAGATGCTTGGTAATTTTTCGTTCGGCGACTACTTCAAAGAACGCGCCATCGAACTGGCATGGAATTTGATCACCAAAGATTTCGGCCTCGATAAAAAGCGTCTGGTCGTCACCGTCTATCACGACGACGATAAAGCGTTCCAGATTTGGAAGAAGCTGACCGGTTTCAGCGACGACCGGATCATCCGCATCGCCACCAACGATAATTTCTGGGCGATGGGCGATACCGGTCCGTGCGGGCCGTGTTCTGAAATCTTCTTCGATCACGGCGACAAAATCCCAGGCGGCCCGCCCGGATCGGCCGACGCCGACGGCGACCGATTCATCGAGATTTGGAATCTCGTGTTCATGCAATTCGAACAGCGCGGCCCCGGCGACAGGGTGGCGCTGCCCAAGCCCTCGATCGATACCGGCATGGGGCTAGAGCGGATTGCCGCCGTTTTGCAGGGTAAACACAATAATTACGAGATCGATCTGTTCGCTAACTTGATCGAGGCGATCCGCGAGGAGTGCGGCAAGCTCGGCGCTGCCGAAGACAACCGCGCTGTCGATGTCGTCGCTGCGCGGCGCATCATTGCCGATCACTTGCGCGCGACAAGCTTCTTGATTGCCGACGGCGTTTTGCCCTCCAACGAGGGGCGCGGCTATGTCCTGCGCCGCATCATGCGGCGCGCGATGCGTTATGCGCATCAACTTGGCTGCCGCGAACCTCTGATGTATCGCCTCGTGCCAGCGCTGGTGCGTGAAATGGGGGATGCATTCCCTGAACTCAAACGCGGCCAAGCGTTGATTGCCGAGACCTTGAAGCTTGAGGAAGCGCGCTTCAAGACGACGCTCGAAAACGGTTTGAAACTTCTGGGCGAGAGTTCAGCCACGCTCGGTCGCGGCGCCATTTTTCCAGGCGACGTCGCGTTTAAACTTTACGACACGTTTGGTTTCCCGCTCGACTTGACCGAGGATGCCTTAAAACCGCGCGGCATTCACGTCGATACGGACGCGTTCACGGCGGCGATGAAGAAACAAAAAGAAGCAGCCAAAGCCGCCTGGAAGGGATCGGGCGACGCTGCAACAGAAACTGTGTGGTTTGAAATCAAGGATAAAGCCGGAGCAACCGAGTTCCTCGGCTACGACACCCAAAGTGCTGAAGGCGTCATCACGGCGCTCGTCAAAGATGGCCGCCAGAGCGGCGAGCTTAAAGCTGGCGACGAGGGCGCAATGATCGTCAATCAAACGCCGTTCTACGGTGAGAGCGGCGGCCAAGTTGGCGACAAGGGTGTCATCAAAGGCCCCAAGGGTGCGGTTTTTCGCGTCTCAGAAACACTGAAGAAACTCGGCGATCTGTTTGTACATCGGGGCCACCTCGAGCGTGGCAGTTTGAGCGTCGGCGATGCGGTCGAGCTCGAGGTCGATCATGACAAACGTTGCGCCATCCGTGCCAACCATTCGGCTACCCATCTACTGCACGAAGCGCTGCGCCAGGTGTTAGGCATCCACGTCGCGCAAAAAGGATCGCTGGTGTTGCCCGACCGGCTGCGGTTCGATTTCTCCCACACCAAGCCGATGAGTTTGCAGGAAGTCCAACGCGTCGAAGACATGGCCAACGCGCAACTCTTGCAGAACAGCAAAGTCGAGACCCGGTTGATGGCGCTCGACGATGCGCGCGCCATGGGAGCGATGGCGTTGTTTGGCGAAAAGTACGGCGATGAAGTGCGCGTCGTCTCGATGGGTAAGTCAGCATTGGGCGCCAACAAAGCTTGGTCGGTGGAATTGTGCGGCGGCACTCATGTCGCGCGCACCGGCGATATCGGGTTGATCAAGGTTTTGGGCGAGAGCGCGACCGCCGCTGGCGTGCGCCGCATCGAAGCTGTGACTGGGGAGGGCGCACGCGCTTATCTTGGCGAGCAAGATATCCGCGTGCGAGAAGCCGCCAACGTGTTGCGCACGCGGCCTGAAGATCTGATCGAACGCCTAAAAGCGCTCGTCGATGAGAAGAAGGTTTTAGAAAAACAGCTGTCTGACGCCAAACGCCAAATTGCCTTGGGCGGTGGCGGATCAGGTGCCGCTGGAATCGAAATCAAGGCTGTGGGCGGCTTGAAACTCTATCTGCAAACGACCTCTGGATTCGCGAATAACGAGCTCAAGTCATTGGCCGACGACGGCAAAGCTAAGATCGGATCTGGTATTGTTGTTATCGCCAACAATGCACCGGATGGAAAAGCAGGCCTGGTTGTTGCGGTAACTAACGACTGGGTCAAAACCTGGAGCGCCGTCGATCTGGTTAAAATCGGCGCCGAAGCGCTCGGCGGCAAAGGCGGCGGCGGGCGAGCAGATATGGCGCAAGCCGGCGGTCCCGACGGGGCCAAAGCCGGCGACGCACTGAGCGCAATCGAGGCGCGGCTGGCCCAAAGCTAAACTTTAAGGTAGGCGTCGCCCTAACCTCTCCAAGATTTCACGGTTTTTCTATTCTCAGCGGCGCTATACAACGCCTCAAGTTTGCACACTCTAATAACAAAAGGCCTGAAGACCCATGACGAACAAGATAGCTCTTCTCGCAGCGGTTGCTGCTTTCTCGCTCGCCGCCGCCTCGGCTCTCTCGGTCACGACCATTGCGGCGTTTGCCGCAGAAGAAGCCGCAAAGCCGACGGCACCCGCGGGTCCGACGGTCGCGGCGGCGCAAGCCTTTTGTGGCGAGCCGTCGGGCAAAGCCGATGAACTCGCCGCGCGCTATGCGACGGCCAAGGGCTTAAAAGAAATCTACAAGAGCAATCAGTACCTCGCCTACAGCGACGACGAAAAAAGCCCGACGCGCGTCTATACCTTCACCGTCAAGGGCCATCCCGCGCATCCCGCTGCCGTCTGCCGCCAGATCGTCAAGGAAGGCGATGCCGTCACCGTGAAAATGGTCGTTGTTTGCGACGGCGAGGCTGGCAAGTGCGCCGATCTGCAGAACGATTTTAACGTCATGACGGCCAAGATGCAGGTCGAAGCGGATCAGCGCATGGCGGCTGATAAAAAGTAATTCGCTCTCGCCGGACGCACTCTAAACTCGTGACATTTGACAGTCAGCGCGTTGCCGCAGCTGCCGGGTCGTCACCACTGGCCTTGAGTGTTCGCTTCAAAGCCGCGTTCAGGTCATCGGGCGTGAAGGCCGGCAGCGAGCAGATGCGGTTGGTGCATAGGAACGCTGCCGCCTCGCCAATTTCGGGATACGTCACATCCGGGTTAGCGAGCGGCCCTTCGGCGCGGTCCCACCAATCCAATCGCTTATAGAAAACTGGCACGGCGCGCGCGGTGTCGTGCAAAGCGATAGCGCTGGCCGCCGACTTTGACCCAACGACGGTAATATGTGCCGGTTCGTTGGCGCTCTCGAAGCCTGCCAACAGAATGCCAGGCGCGCCTTGACCGCTGCCCACGATATCGGCTGAGGCCAAGTAATGCATGCCGTGTTCGGCGAGGGTGCGAAATTTGGCTGCTCCCGAATAGCGGTGCAGTGCGTTGGCAAATCGCGTCGCAGCGACCTGTTCATCGATTGCCTTGGCGGAATTCAAGAACGCGCCGACGGATGCTTCTGGTGAAACGCTGGCTGGAAAGCCGCCTTTTTTATCGACGAAATTCTGCGCGATGAAGTCGCCAGTATCTTGTGCCGCCACGAGCCACTTGCGCTCGCCGGTTGCAGCGTAAAGATCGAGCAGGGCTTGCCCGAAAGCGACTTGGTCGCCGAGATACGGCCCGGCGCGATCAGCATCGCCATGAGCGAAACCACCTTCGGCGCGGTGGCGATGGCCGAGAATAAAATTCGCGGCGTCCTCTGCCAGCTTCAAAGCTTTGGCATCGCCCTTGGCGGCGCTATAGGCCGCCAGTCCGCTGATGGCCCAGCCGTTCTCGCGGGTATAAACGTGTTGATCGATGCGCGGCGCGCGGCCAAGTTTATCGCGCTCGGGAGAACTCATCGCGTAGAAAACTTTGCCGGTAAGCGTGGCGTCGACGTCGGCGTCTTGGCTGGTGTAAAAGCTTCCCGTCGGGTTCGATAAGCTAGTCGCGAGATAGCGATAGATGTCTGCCGCAGCGGCGAGATATTTCTCATCCTTCCACAGCAGATAGGCTTGCGAATATTGTCTGAGGCCTTGGGCTTGGTACCACATGATTTTTTCGTAGTGCGGCGATTTCCAGTTCGCGCTGTCTGAATATTGGTAGATACCACCCGACACACGATCGATGAGATTGAGGGCGGCATCAAAAGTCTTGCGGGCATTTTGTGCAGCGCTGGTGTTGCCGTTGGCGGCAGACCGCATAAGTAAATCCATGCTGTCTGTATCGATGAATTTGTGGACGTCGCCCCAGCCGCCGTTGTCAGCATCGAAACTTTCCGAGAGTTGCCCTTCCAATTCCGTGCGCTGCGGCGCCGTCAAAGCCGACTGCTGCGAGGGAACGGGCGGGGCTTGCTGCACCGCTGACGGCCCGGGCGTTGGATCGTCAATGACGGCTTGCAGAAGCTCGGCCATTTCATCTGGCGCCAGATAGCCACGGCGCTTGACGAGCTCTTGGCCGTTGGCCGCAAAAATGATGGTCGCTGGCCAGCCCCAATCGCCGTAGCGGTTGGAAAGATCAGGGTTGGCATCCTGGTCGACGCGCACGGTGGTGAATTTGGATTTCAGCAGCGCGACGACCTTGGGGTCGCGATACGTGGTCTCCTCCATAACGTGACACCAATGGCACCACACTGCTTCCAAATCGAGGATGACGAGGCGCTTGTCGGCGGGCTTTGATGCAAACAACGACGTATCCCAGCCGCGCCATTGCAAAGGTTCATCAGCCGAAGCCGCAGGGCTCAAAATCGCCAAGGCGGCAAGGCCGACAGCCAAGCGTTTCGCCGATACCGTCATGCGCGCACCTCCAGCGGTTGAAGTCAGAGATACGCGCCGTGGCCGGCATAAGTTTCAAAAACATCTCTAGTGCACAGCTTTGGAGCCTATTGCGCCGCCATCGCCGTTTTCAAATTGGCATCGACCTTGTCGAGGAAACCCGTCGTCGAAAGCCACTTTTGGTCTGGTCCGACAAGCAGTGCCAAATCCTTGGTCATGAAGCCCGCCTCGACGGTATCGACGCAAACCTTTTCGAGCGTCGCCGCGAATTTGGCCAAGGCCGCATCGCTATCGAGCTTGGCGCGATGTGACAGCCCGCGCGTCCAAGCGAAAATCGAGGCAATCGCGTTGGTCGAGGTTTCTTTGCCTTTTTGATGCTCGCGGTAGTGGCGCGTGACGGTGCCGTGCGCAGCTTCGGCTTCGACGGTGGCACCATCCGGCGTCATCAGAACGGAGGTCATCAGCCCAAGCGATCCGAACCCTTGCGCGACCGTATCTGACTGCACGTCGCCGTCGTAATTTTTGCACGCCCACACGTAACCGCCGGACCACTTCATCGCGGACGCCACCATGTCGTCGATCAAGCGATGCTCGTAGCTGATCTTGCGCTTTTCGAATTCGGCTTTGAATTCGGCTTCGTAGACTTCCTGGAACAAGTCTTTGAAGCGCCCGTCGTAGGCTTTGAGAATGGTGTTCTTGGTCGACAGATAAACCGGATAGTTGCGGTTGAGGCCGTAGTTCAGCGAGGCGCGCGCGAAGTCGCGGATGCTGTCGTCGAGGTTATACATCGCCATCGCGACGCCGCTGCCGGGCGACTTGAAAACTTCCCGCTCGATGACTTTGCCATCGTCGCCGGTGAAGGTTATTTTCAAAGTCCCCTTGCCAGGAAATCTGAAATCGGTGGCGCGATATTGATCGCCAAACGCGTGGCGCCCGATCACGATCGGCTGCGTCCAGCCCGGCACCAAACGCGGCACGTTGCGCGCGATGATCGGTTCGCGGAAAATGACGCCACCCAGAATGTTGCGGATCGTGCCGTTGGGAGACTTCCACATCTCCTTCAGCTTGAATTCTTCAACGCGCGCCTCGTCCGGCGTGATGGTCGCGCACTTGACGCCGACGCCGTGCTTCTTGATTGCGTTGGCGGCATCGATCGTGACCTGGTCCCGAGTTTTGTCGCGATACTCGATGCCTAAGTCGTAATACTCGAGGTTCACGTCGAGGTAGGGGTGGATCAGCTTGGTCTTGATGAGCTGCCAGATGATGCGGGTCATCTCGTCGCCGTCGAGCTCGACGACCGTGCCTTTGACTTTGATCTTCTTCATGAGGTGTGACCGGCCTTTTTGCCCGAGGCGATTGTGCGCCCGACGTTGCGAGGATTGGGCGGCACCTTAACGTCCATACTGCGCCGCAACAAGCGCGTGTTCGCCGTTCCGGAGTTGGTGATGACGCGCTCGCGCTCCGATCGTCGCGCATCTTTCCATGCGCGGCGTGAATCGGCAGTGCCAATGCAATATGTCAGCTGCTTTCCTTGTCTTCGTGTGGCGCGAGGTTTGGATACTCTTTGACTACCGTTCGCACTATTTCATACATTTGGAATTGAGCCTCTGCTGCTGCTCCCCGAATGCTTCGACGCGAATCGCTGTCCGCAATCTGATAAGAAATTTCAGATATCCGATTGAAGACGTCCCCGAAATTTAAGTATTCAGCGACGAGTCTCTCAGCAACTTTTCTTTCCATTAAGTTTTCTCACTTCGCGGGATAGGTGTAGGCCGTCGTCGCTCCGGCGATGATCCGGCTGGTGCGATTTCGGCCCCTCGAGTTAGGCGAGGACGGCGTGTCACGATGCACATTTTACTTTGACGCCTGGAACTTGTGGCTCCGACGGCATTGGATATGTCCTCGACAATCCCTCACAGGCCAACCTGAAGACTCTTTCTGCCCACGGCCACAAAAGCGAGCCGAAAGTCGTCCATGTCACACTGCTGATTTCAGTGAGTCTAAGACCTCCTCCGTGACATGCATAAAAGTGACTTCATGACCGAACAGCACTGCATCGCTCGGCATTTCATTTTCGCCGTCAACGATTTCACCTTCCGCCCTTTTGTCGACGACCCAAACGTTGGGATTGATAGGGCCGCTGGTCGAATTGTTAAAACTCGACAGTGCCAACCTAATGTGTACTTCAAAGCACTTGTCAGGCTCTGCCTCAGCGATCCGATTTAACTGCTCTGCCAAGTAAGTTAAGGCTTCGCGGTTCGCGTAGCACTTTGTTTCATCTGGTTCGAGATAGATGCACATCCGAGCAGCATGATCTAGCGATGGGCTTGCCAAGTTCGACCTCCAGCATTCTTTCGCAATACATATCTCTTGCATTGCTGAGTTGTCGCCATTTTCGTGAAATCACTGAAACTGCCTTGTAGTCTTGTAGAAGTTAGTCCCGTGCTATTTAGGGCTAAGCGGCCTGAAGCATATTCTAAAACAATCCCAGCGGGTGGGCTGGGTGTAGCGGTCAAGGGTCGGATCCCCCGACCCTATCGCAGTTCCATTTGTGCCCACACCCGTTAGCGGCTAGGTAGCGGATCACGCTTGGGAGCCACATGATGCCGCGAACGCTATGACGCTGACCATCGAACCCAAAGTCGTCAACGGCCAGTTGGAGCCGTGCCTGGCGGGCACGGAAGTTTCCATCGGCGCGATCGTGCACGCCTGTCATGTCGCAACCATCGATCAGGGGCTGGCCGCTCTCGCCCTGCCGCAGCTGACCCGCGACAATATCGAAGGCGTCCTGCAGTACTGCGCGGAATTGCGCTGTACCGCCGATCAGGCGACCTGCGAGGGGTGCAAGCGGCGCAGCGAGATCAAAGGCATCGACACCCTCGACCAGTACATTCTGTCCAAACGCGAGATCGTCGTTGGCGATGGCCGCGTGCGTCTTCTTGGCCAAGGCGCGGAAACGGTTGAAACGCCGTGCCTTGAAACGCTGGCGAAACGCTGGTCGGGCGAGAATTATTGGTTCTGGGCGCGCCGCGTCATTCGCAAATTGCGTCACGGCATCCGGCGCGCCGACATGCAGGGCGAAGCGTTCGCGGGCGTCGCCGAAGCGCCAACGATCATTCTGATGGAACCGCAGCTCGCCGACAACATCGGCATGGTGGCGCGCGCTTGCGCCAACTTCGGCCTCGACGAATTGCGCCTCGTCAGTCCGCGCGACGGTTGGCCGAACGAGAAAGCCCGCATCGCAGCATCGGGCGCGAACTACATCATCGACGATGCGCGCGCCTGCGCGACACTCGAGGAAGCCATCGGCGATCTCAATTGGCTCGCCGCCACGACAGCGCGCCAACGCGACTTGCGCAAGCCGGTGATGACGCCAGAACAGGCGATCGCTGAGATGCGCATCCGAATAAGCCGTGGAGAGCGTTGCGGCATATTGTTCGGGCGCGAGCGCAATGGCCTGGAGACCAGCGAAGTCGCCAACGCCGACGCGCTGATCATGATCCCCGTTAACCCTGGTTTTGCGTCGCTGAACTTGGCGCAAGCGGTGTTGCTGTTGGGCTATGAATGGATGCGCGGCGCCAAGGCGCGTAGCCTCGGCCGGGTCACGACCTACGAACAGCCCCTCGGCGAAGGCCTCTACATGGGCGATGACCGGCCCGCCACGAAGGCCGAACTCATTGGCTTTTTCAATCATTTAGAAGCCGAGTTGGAACGGCTCGGGTTTTTCAATCCGGAACACAAACGCCCGACCGTTGCCAATAACCTTAGGACGCTGTTTTCGCGCGCCAATATCACCGATCAGGAGGTGCGAACTCTTCGTGGCATAGTTGCCACGCTTGCACATGGCAAAGGGTCGGGAAAGAAGTCCTCAACATGAGGTGCCATGATCTGGCCAAGTTTTGGGCTGAGCGATGCCAATTGAAACGGCATACTGGCGCCATGCAGCGTGGGAGCAAATCGACTGAGCGGTCGAGCTGTATGCTCCTATATTGTTTTATGCTCCCATTTAAAGAGGCTCATTTGGAGATGCGGATGAAGACGAGGGCGGGGATTGTGTTGGCGTGCGCTGGAGCGTTCGCCCTAGGGGTGCCGCTTGCGAGCGCGAACGCCCAAGAGTTGAGCGAAAAAGCCGTCAATTCCTTCGTGGAATATGCCTGGGGTCTTACCCCTCAGCAATTTTCCAAACCGGACGGCACGACCATCCTGATCGACAAGAAAAAGCGTGACGAAGTGGTCGTTCCGATCGATGTGGCGCGCGAAGTGATCAAGGTGGGTCGACTGTCGGCGCACGCACAGGTGTGCGAGCTGCGCGACGATCAAATCCAAAACCACCGTTCGCTGATGCGGCGCGAAGAAGACAAGAAAAAGTGGACGCCGCAACAGCTCGTCTACATCAGCCAGCTGCACCTGACGACGGTGCTGCTGCTGACGGGCAAAATTAAGCTGATCGAAAAAGAGGGCGACAAGGAAGTCGTCGTTGAAGAGGGCAAGAGCCCGGCCCAGAGCTGCACGGATGAACAACGCAAGAAGGTCAAGGAATTGATCACGGCGTACGTTGAATCCGGGCCGGCGCCGCGGACCTCGGGAACGGCTGCGGCCGCTGCTGCAGTATCTGCCGGTAAGACTGAGGCGACAGATGCCCCGGTCGCGACCGGCTCGACAAGTCCGGCCGGGTCGCCTGCAGCCGCTGCAGCGGCTGCCGCCTCCGCCAAACAGCCAGCAGCGGCCCCAGCGGCCGCGCCTGCGCCAAAGAAGTAACAATTGCCAATGGCCCGTTGACGCGGGTCGGCAATAGCTCTAACAATTCTACCAACGCGGGTCCATTTGGGCCCGCGTTCCATTTGCGCACCCGTGGCTGGACTGTTGAAGGTCCGTGCCTGTCGCTCATCTCAGTCCCTTACAAGACAGAGCTGATAAAGGAGGGGGCGCTCCCATCGCGAGGCCTGTCAGGGTTGTCCTTGGAAGGCCCATGCAACACATGGAGTGCTAGACTATGACGAAGCGCATCCGCGCCAAACACAAGATCGATCGCCGCTTGGGCGAGAACATCTGGGGTCGGCCGAAAAGCCCGCTCAACCGCCGCGAGAGCCGTCCCGGCCAGCATGGCGAACGCCGCGCCGGCAAATTGTCGGACTTCGGCCAGCAGCTCAAAGCCAAGCAGAAACTCAAAGGTTATTACGCCTCGATTTCAGAGCGCCAGTTCCGCCGCCTCTATGCCGAAGCCTCGTCCATGAAGGGCTCGACGTCTGAGCACCTGATTGGCTTGCTCGAGCGCCGCCTCGACGCGCTCGTCTATCGCGCCAAGTTCGTGCCGACCGTATTCGCTGCGCGCCAGTTCGTCAGCCACGGCCACGTCACCGTCAACGGCCGCAGGGTCACGATCCCTAGCTACCAGATCCGTATCGGCGATGTCGTCGAAGTGCGCGAGAAGGGCAAGCAGTTGGCGCTCGTCTTGGAAGCCATCAAAAGCGCCGAGCGCGATGTGCCCGACTATCTCAGCGTCGATCACAGCAAGATGACCGCCTCGCTGTCGCGCATTCCAGCGCTTTCTGATGTGCCCTACCCGGTGACGATGGAACCGAACTTGGTAGTCGAATTCTATTCGCGCTAAGCCGTCAAAAAAAATTCCGCTATTTCGAAAAGGCCGTTCCGTGGAGCGGCCTTTTTTTTATGAATGTTTTTAGCGCCTATCGATCATTTAGAATTTTGCGATCTCGACTTTGGTGCAGAACCGCAACGCCGATGATGTCGGCCCCCTCGCATGCAAAGTAGATGGCGTAGGGAAAGCGCCGCGTAAGGGCGCGGCGCAAATTGCGATGTAGGACTTGATACTGCTCTTGGCCGAGTTCCAGCCGCATAAAAGCAGCATCTAATTCGGCGATGAATGCCGCACTCAGTCCGGCCTCGCGCTCCTCATACCACCGCGCGGCTTGCAGTATTTCCAGCCTGGCTTCAGGCCGGATGCGCAAAGTCATTTCTTGCGGACGATATCTAGGATTTCGGTTTTAACTTCGCTCCAAGGGCGCGCGGATACCGGATCGCCAGCATGGGCTTGCAAACGCGCGTCAAGCTCGACGCGGTGCCAATCGGGCACCTGTAAAGTGTCGGGATGCTGACGTAGCGAGTCCCAAACATCTTCGATAAGCCGCAACCGGTCTGTGACGGACAGTTGGCGCAGATCCCTTGGGGTCAATTGGTCGTTCATGAGAGAAAGTTGCCATCGGACAACGGCTTTTGCAAGCATCGCACAGAAAAAAATTCGCTATCCCGATAGTCCAACAGCGAGCCCGCCGGCGATCAATGCAACAGCGATGGGCATGCTGAGGCGGGCGCCGAAGGGCATAAGTTTTTCGATGAGCACCAGGGCCGTCAGGCCAGCGATCCAAACGAGGTTCATGACACCGCCGGCAAACAGCAACAGCATCAGCGGCCAGCAGCAGCCCAGGCAATAAGCGCCGTGTCTCAACCCCAGCATGAATGCGCCAGTTGCGTCGGCCTTAAATTTTCCGGCGAGGAATGCGGCCGGTGACCGGCAAGCGGCGAGGCAGACATTTTTTAACGGCGATAGTTGATAAAGCCCGGCGGCCATCAACAATGCGGCGGTGAAGGTGCGATTCAACGACCACATCCACATGCCATCGATCAAGCCTGCGCGCTCCAAAGACCATTGCATCACGGTGGCGGCGATCGAGAACCCAAGCCAGCATGTCAGATAGCCGACGGCGAAGCTGGTCGTGGGAATTTGCAAACCCGCCACCTGTCCCTGCCGTTGCCCTTGGATATGGACGCGCGTGTACATCATGATCATTGGCGCGGCACTTGGCACCATCATCGCGACCATCATGACGAACCACATCACGGTCATCATCAAGCCATAGCGCCAGTCCCAGACGGCGGGTCCAAACAAGGTCGCTTCAACGGGCGGGAAATGCCATGTTGTCATGCTCAGCGGGCTCATGCCAGTGCCAGCGCCGACGATGAGGTAGGCCCAGGCGAGTGCTGTCACGATGGCCAGCGCGCCAGCCACGATGGCGCGCTGCCGGGCGATGACCCCTTCGATCGATTGCAGCGCTCTGTCTGATCGTTCGTTCAAGCGGCGGCTTTTTTCTTCACGATGCCGTTATTGTTGAGATGCAGGCGGGCGAAATGCGCGTGGCTGGCTTTCAACGTCATCGCAACCGGTCCGGCAATGACGGCGCTGCCTTGCGCCACTTCGGCGATTTCATATTCAAAGCCGTTGACGATATCGATGCGGGCGCGATGCTCTGCCCCGGTGATGGGATTGCGGATCGGCTCGCCGGTCGCATCGATCAGACCATCGACGAACACGCGGCCTCGGCGGCCGTCGATGTCGATCTGCAAATCGATCTTTTTGAAAACCGGGTCGAAAGCCTTTTCGAGCGTCGAGGCGAAAACGTTGAAGATCGTGGCGCCCGGGACCGTCTCGGCACCGCTGAGGATGGTGAGCAGTGCGCCGCGCTGGGCTTCATCGGCGCGTTCATCGACGATCATGAATGCCTGGCCTTTGCCCAGATGAATAGGGCCGGGCCATGCCATGATGCCGACAGCGCGCAAGCCGTCGAGCTTGACGTCTCCGAAGGTGCCTTTGGTGACCTCCAAGCCGACGAACGCCGTGCAATCGCCGTGCGTGGGCAAGGCGTTGAATTGGCACGGGCAGCCGACATCGCAGTTGCAGCTGGCCAACTCAAGCGCTTCCATTTCCCAGGGGATCATCAGGCGAGCTCCGCGGTTATTTAAGGTTGGTCATCGGCGATGCGACTAGATGCGCAGAACGCTGGCCGAACTGCAATACGCCAACCGGCCAAAAGGACGCCTCACGCCGCTTTGCGTTTTTGCGGCATGGGGTTGGAGCGGCCGCACTCTGCACGTCTTTCCCTCAACAACGTCATCCCCGCGCCGATGCTCGCTGCCCTCGGGGCGTCGGGAATGCGGCGGAGGATCCGGGCAAGCATCAGTTGAATTTCGAAACTTAGACGTGACGGATGCGAGACGAATTTTAATTGCAGGCCTGGAATGGTCCCGGCCGCATTCCTAAATGCGCGGCTGCGCAATTTAGGCGCCGGGATGACGGCGTTGAGAAGATGCGTTACTTGCCGTCGAGCTCTGTGATCCGGGCGTCGAACCACCTCAAGTCCTTGGGCAACACTGCATTGTCGGGCGATTGTTGTCTCAACACCGCGATGATCGCCTGACCGTTGCGGAAAGCCTTTAGCGCATCAATGCTCGCGCCCTGGCTAGCAAACACGTAGGCAATGCGGCCATGGCTCCAAGCGAGATCGCGCTGCCAATCGGCGTTGTTGGGGGTCGGCCTTAGCGAGGCGTTCGGCAATGGCGAGACTGTCGCGGAAAAGTTTCAGGGCGTCTATGAGATTGCGCTGGGCCACCAGCACGTCGCCGATGTTGGCGTACGATACGGAGAGATCGCGCTGCCATCTGGCGTTGTTGGGGTCGGCCTTAGCGAGGCGTTCGGCAATGGCGAGACTGTCGCGGTAGGACTTCAGGGCGTCTGGGAGATTACCTTGGTCCAACAGCACGTCGCCGATCTTTTCCTGCGAGAGGGAAAGATCGCGCTGCCAATCGGCGTTGTTGGGATCAGCCTTGGCAAGGCGTTCGGCAATGGCGAGACTGTCGCGGAAGGATTTCAGGGCGTCTGTGAGATTGCCTTGGGCCACCAGCACGTCGCCGATTTTTTGGTACGACACCGAGAGATCGCGCTGCCATCCGGCGTTGTTGGTGTCGGCCTTGGCGAGGCGTTCGGCAATGGCACCTGCCTCAGTGTAGATCGCGAGCGCGGTCGGTAGTGCCCCCCGCGCGGCTTGAATGTCGCCGAGTCCCAACTGGGCCCAATAACGCTCATCGTCGTGCTCGCCCGCTTTGCCATTGGTGATAACAGTGTTGAACGCCGCTTCAGCAGCTGCGAGCTGACCGGCTCGCTGCTGATACGAACCGCTTTGATACATGCCTTCGATGTCGCCGGGATCAAGTTTCACGGCCTCGGCGTAAAGTTCGCGGGCCTTGCCAGGTTCTGCAACAGCGGCGATGGCGGCGGCTTCGCGATAGGCTTTCGCCGCGTCCTTGTTCGCGTTGGCGCCGCGGCGCTTTTTCTCTTCCGCCGCTGCCAGCAACAGCGGCACGGCTTCGGCGCTTTTGCCAGCTTTCAACAGTTCGAATGCTTTGACGTAATCGCCGTCGCCCTTCTCGGCATTTTTCTGAATGGCGGTGAGGGCAGCGACCAGGCTTTGCTCCTGCCCCGAATTCCTCGCGGCTCTCGGTTTGAGCATCTTTTGCGCAATTGCCAGCGCGTCCGACTTCTCCTTTTGTTGGACGACAATAGTTTGACCCCGGCGCTGCGATTCCCAGAACGCGTATCCGCCCGCGATTGCCAGTAGCACGAACACCGCGGCGATCCCATTGCGCACATGGCGCTGATGGCGCCGTTCCCGCTCGGCGCGGCGAAAGATGTCGTCGGTTGAGAGGCCGACAAGGCGGGCAACGACTTTTGCAATCGTGAGAGCTTTGCCGTCGCCTTCTTCGCGCGCATCGGCTGCGAGAGTGTGGGGCTCGGGCTCGCTGGTCAGTTGCCCCTGCGGGCCGACTTTGAAGATCAGCGCGGGCGGGAAGCAGTTGTCCCAATCCCCTCTCCCCATTTCTCCGATGGGGAGAGGGCTAGGGTGAGGGGCGGCTAAAGGGTGAGGGGCGGCTAAAGGCAACGGCGCACGCGGCCGCCCCTCACCCCCGGCATTCGCCGGACCCTCTCCCCGTGCAGGACGGGGAGAGGGCGACATAGGCCGTCCATCCACGATCACGGGAATAACCGGCCGCTCTGGATGGCGGGATTTGAACAGCCGGATTTCTTCATTGACGTAATGGCTCAGCGCCGCCTTGGGCGAGCAAATGACGATCAGCGCGGGTGACCTGTCGAGCGCCTCAAGTGTCTGGGCATTGAGCGTGTGCCCGGCGGTGAAGTCCTCGCGGTCGCGGAAGACCGGACGCAAATTTTTCGGGATCGCGCCCGTGGAGGTCGCGCGCCCGACCAAATCCTTGTCGACTTTAAAGCTCTCGACAGCCTTGTGAAGTCACTCCGCCCATTGGGTGTCGGCGTGGCTATAGGAAAGAAAAGCGCGATATTTGAAATCGACAGGCTCCGCCACGGCCACCCCCGCAACATAGCGATATAAAATACGCCGTCAGACTATCCGGCGTGTGCCGCGCCGCGCAAGCGCTGAATTTTTTCGACGCCTCACGCCGCTTTGCTTTTTTGCGGCAGGGGCTGGGGAGCGGCGCGGGGGCGGGCGAGGCGCGGGGAGGGAGCGGCGTTCGCCCAGCCGTAGGCCAGCATGGTCATCAAGGCGGAAGCGGCGAAGAAATAGACGCCAGGCAGCACCTTGGCCTCGGTGTAGCCAGACGAATTGACGTAAAAAATCATCAACGCCAGCACCATGACATCGGTCATCGAATAGCGCCCGAGCCATTCCATCGTTGCGATCGATTTCTTGCGGAACTCAGGCGAAATCTCGTGCGACGTCAGCAGCGTCAGCAGGTAGAATAATTTCATGAACGGAAAGAAGATCGACACCGCGAAGACGACGCCGCACAGAAAGAATTCCTTGTTCTCGAACAAGGCGAGAATGATGGTCAGGATCGAGTGTTCGTTGGTCCACACATAGACCGTCGTGAAGCGGATGGTCGGCAGGATGATGCCAAGCGCGAAGAACACGGTCGCCAGGATGATCAGAAAGCTCAGCGTAAAATTGCGCCAGTGCGAAATTTTAATCGCGCCGGTGTCGGGTTCCGGGGCAACGAGCGCGGGTTCCAGGTGCGCGGCGGCGATGTTGTCGGTTCTGATCCAGGCGTAGGACAAGATCATGAGCGCGACGGCGGCGGTGAAGAAATAAACGCCATAGAGGCTCGCTGCATCGTAGACCCCTTGGCTTTTGACGAAGAAAATCGTCAGCGCCAGCACCAGCACATCGTGCATCGACCATTTGCCCAGCCACTCGAGCGCCCGCAAGCGCCGGCTCTGGCGGGCGATTTCGGCTGGCGGCAGGGTCGAGACAAGGAGCAGGTAGAGCAGTTTTAAGACCGGCAGCAGAATAGAGAACACGAGCACGATGAGGCCGAGGAACATCTGGCCTTCTTGGATGAGGACCGTGACGGTCGACAACAGGGAATGCTCGGTCGTCCAGATCCCGAACTTGGTCAATTTGAGAATGGGCAGCGAGATCCCGAGCGCGAGCGACACGCTGGCGAGCAGGATGGTCAGGCTCAAAAGGAAACGCCGGCCGCCAAAGCGCATCAGCCACCCACAGTTAAGTCCGCGGCCGCCACACGTCTGCGTGCCGTCCCTAATGACCTTATCGGGCCCATCTGGAACACCGCCTCCGGGGCAAATTCAGGGCCGACCTCGGGCCTGCGTTCCAGGTTCCGGCGAGTTCCGCCCAAGTTCCCGCGACCCTTGCGGGCCGGATCAAAGTAACTCATACCCAACTCGAGGCGAGCGCGCTATATGCCGGGTCAGCCGCGACCCCCGATAGGAGACTTTCATGGCAATGTCGGCGCACGAAATCGAAAGCGCAATCAAGGCCACACTGCCTGATGCCCAGATCGAAATTAAGGACCTGGCAGGCGATGGCGACCATTACGCCGCCCATGTCGTATCCTCAGCCTTTGCCGGCAAATCCCGCGTCCAGCAGCACCAAATGGTCTACGCCGCGTTCGGTGGCAAAATGGGTGATATTCTCCACGCCCTGGCGCTCACCACAAGCTTGCCCAAAGATTGACTTTAGGGTCGCTCTCGACCACATGATCTGCGCAACTGGCGTGCGCCGCGCGCCCAACTTCCGCTCCCTTGGCCTTAGCTTCTCAGGCCTCGCCTTCATAAAGGATTGCTACCCATGACCCAAGACCAGACCAAAGAGTTGCTCGCCAAGACGATTGCGGACAACGATGTCGTGCTGTTCATGAAGGGCACGAAGCAGTTTCCGCAGTGCGGGTTTTCGGCCACCGCCATCAAGATCCTCGAGGCGCTCGGCGTGCCGTTTAAAGACGTCAACGTGCTGGAAGACCAGGGTGTGCGCGAAGGCATCAAAGCGTTCTCGTCGTGGCCAACTATTCCCCAGCTTTACGTTAAAGGCGAATTCGTCGGCGGCTGCGATATCATGAAGGAAATGTATCAGGCGGGCGAGTTGCACGACCTGATCTGCGCCAAGGGCGTTCCCCACGCTCACCATCACGGCTAAGGCAACCGCGCTGCGTGCCATGAGTGACGACGATTTCCCGCTCCGGCCGTTTATGCCATCGGACACGATGCGCCTGCGCGATTTGTTTGCGCAGAGCATCGAGGAGTTGACGCGGGACGACTACGACGAGGAGCAGCGGCTCGCGTGGATGGAGCAGGCAGCGGATGAAGATGCCTTCGCCAAACGGATGACATCGGGTGTCACGCTCGTCGTACAGCTCGACGGCGAGCACCTAGGGTTTGGAACGATGAAAGGCAACAGCGTCATCGACCTGCTGTATGTCCATCCCGAATACGTCGGCGAAGGCGTCGGCACAGCGCTGGCAGACGCGTTCGAGCGGTTGGCAGCGGGGCGTGGCGCCGACGCGATCACCGTGGACGCCAGCGAAAGTGCCGTGCCGTTTTTCGAAAAGCGCGGTTACGTGGCGATGCAACGCAGTTCCGTTCCCGTCAGCGATCAGTGGCTGACCTTCACGACCATGCGCAAGCCGTTCAAAGCTGCAGCGGTTGGTGCTCCACAACCGCCCGTGGCGTGATAAGAGGTCTTGCAGTTTAGTTCCGAGACCCTTGATGACCCCCATAAATAAAGAGCGCCTCTATCTGTTTGACACGACGTTGCGCGATGGGGCGCAGACGACGGGCGTTGATTTTTCGCTCGCCGACAAGCGGCGCATGATGGCGGTGCTCGACGATCTCGGTATCGATTATATCGAGGGCGGATATCCCGGCGCCTACGCAACCGACACCGAGCTTTTTGCCACTCGACCACCGCTGAAGAGTGCGCGCTTTACCGCATTTGGCATGGCCAAGCGGTCTGGCCGATCAGTGTCCAACGATCCCGGCCTGCAAGCCATTTTGCAATCGTCCGCCGACAGCATCTGTCTCGTCGCCAAAGCTTGGGACTATCATGTCCGCGTGGCGCTTGGAATTTCCAACGAGGAAAACATCGAGAGCGTGCAGCAGTCCGTCAAAGCCATCCGCGATACGCAGCGCGAAGCGATGATCGACTGCGAACATTTTTTCGATGGCTATAAAGGCAACCGCGACTATGCGTTGGCGGTGGCCAAGTCCGCCTTCGATGCTGGCGCGCGCTGGGTTGTGTTGTGCGACACCAACGGGGGCACGCTACCGCACGAAGTGGCCGACATCGTCGCAGACGTGGCCAAGCACGTGCCGGGCGCCAACCTGGGCATTCACACCCACAACGACACCGAGAATGCTGTCGCCAACACGTTGATGGCGGTGCGCGCCGGATGCCGCCAGATCCAGGGCACCCTCAACGGTTTGGGCGAGCGCTGTGGCAACGCCAACATGACGTCGATCATTCCGACGCTGCTGCTCAAAAGCGAATTCGCCAATAGGTTCGAAACCGGCGTGACGCCGGACCGCTTGCGCTCGCTGACCCATGCCTCGCGTGTGCTTGATGAGATTTTGAACGAAGCGCCAGACCGTCACGCGCCCTACGTCGGCGAGAGTGCATTTGCGACCAAGGCCGGCATTCACGCCTCGGCCCTGTTGAAAGAGCCCGAGACATACGAGCATGTGCAGCCCGAGAGCGTCGGCAACGAACGCCGCATCTTGGTTTCAAAGCAAGGCGGCCGCTCATCGATCATGGCGTCGCTGGAGCGTTTGGGATTTCGCCCCGAACGCGACGATCCGCGCGTTGCGATCCTGCTCGATGAAGTGCGCGCCCGCGAGGATGCCGGTTATTCCTACGAGGCAGCGGACGCATCGTTCGAACTGCTGGCGCGCCGCACATTAGAAAGCGTGCCACGTTATTTCTCCGTCGACAGTTTCCGCGTCATGGTCGAGCGCCGCCGCAACGCTGTCGGCAAGCTTGTGACGGTTTCGGAAGCGACCGTTAAAGTCTCAATCGCGGGCGAGAGCGAACCGCTATGGTCGGTGGGCGAAGGCAATGGTCCCGTCAACGCGCTCGACACCGCATTGCGTCGCGATCTTGGCCGTTATCAAAAGCACATCGAGAACGTCGAGCTTGTCGACTACAAGGTACGGATTTTGACGCAAGCGGGCGAGGGCGGCACGCAAGCCGTCACCCGCGTTCTCGTCGAAAGCCATGATACGCAAACTGGCAAACGCTGGACGACGGTCGGTGTGTCGCCCAACATCATCGACGCGAGCTTTGAAGCGCTGTTGGATTCGATCAACTACAAGCTGCTGAAAGACGGCGCCAACGTCGGGTGATAGGGTCGCGCCGGACGGGCAAGATTTGTGCGCGCATTGATTGGAGTGGGTCATGAAAGTTTCGGCAAGCATCTTAGCGACTGCGGCGGTGAGTTTGACATCGGCTTGCGCGGTGTTGGCGGCAGAGCCAACTCCAGCGCCTGCATCAGCACCAGCTGTGGCACCAGCTGCGTCGCCGACCGCCGCCGCCAATCCGCTCGATGATATTCCAGAGGCGATGCCGTTCAACACACCCTACGGCGCGCCGATCACGCTTGCGCGCGCGCAAGCTGCCGTTCAGGCCGCCATGGATGAAGCCAAAAAACGCAATTGGCAGATGTCGGTCGCGGTGTTGGATAGCGGCGGCAACCTCGTCTCGTTCGCGCGCATGGATGGCGGGCAGCTCATGTCGGTGAAAATCGCCCAACAGAAAGCCGACACTGCGGTGCGCTTCCGTCGGCCGACAAAAGTGTTCGAAGACGCGATCCAGAAAAAAGGCTTCAACTATCTGTTGACGTTTGACAGCATCTTGGCGTCGCGCGGGGGTATTCCGCTCATTGAAGACGGCAAGCTGATCGGCGGTATCGGATGTTCCGGGGGAGCGGGGTCGCAAGACGAAGCCGTTTGCACAGCCGGTGCTGCAACGATCAATAAATAGAGGGCGTTCCCGCGCCCTTAACTGACGCTGAGTGTCTGGCTCTCGGTCGTCACGACGCCATCGTCGTCGGTCCAGGAAAATTCGAACGCGCCGGGTCCCGGCACCTTGAACTGAAACGAGATGAACGGATTGGCCGAAATTCCAGGCCCCAGATCGCAGCGAAACACTTCTTTGTCAGCGTATTTAGCAACGAACGTATTGATGATGTTGCGCGGGATGGGGTTGCCGTCTTTGTCTTTGCGGTTGCCGGTTTCCATGACGTGCGTGATCAGAGTTTTGATCTCGATCACATCGCCGGTTTTGACACTTTCGGGCACTTTGATGCGTGGCTTTGTCGACATGCGCGGCCCTCGCTAATTCGAACATCCGCCGATGGTAACTTTAACGGTCTGGGTCGCGATCGCCAGAGCGCCCGTTGACATCTGGGCCAAAACGACGACGTCTTGTGTTTTGGCCAGCCGGATGCGGCTCTGGATTTTAGCTAGACCGTTGACCGGCGACAAATGGAACGTCGCGATCTTGGCCATTGGGTTGGCCGTCGAGAGCACATGTATAGCTTGGACGTGATCGTCTTGCGTCATCGGGCTGTCGACAGAAATCGTGAGAGGAACGAAGTTGCCGTTCTCGGCAATCTCTGGCAGGTCGACGACAATCTTGCCTTCGACCGGTTTGGCGCCAGCGACAAGTGCTTTATAAGTATCTTCGAATTGCCGGGTGCGCTCCAGCTGCGTGCTGGCCATGTCTTCTGCCGAGAGAGCGTCGCCCAGGCCCCAAGTCGACCAGACAACGAGGGTCGCAGCTCCGGCCGAGAGCAGAAAAGCCCGTCTGTTCAATACAGAAATGTTGATCGTTTCGCGCATGCGAACAGTAGATCCATTATTCGAAGGCGTGCTCTGGACACATGCCGGAGGCGTGCTTTGAACGTGCTGCCGGTTGATACAAGTTATACGATATGGTTTTGCCAGACTTCTAGTTACAAAGGATTCATTTCCTGACAAAATAGCGTCCGTCATGTCTCTTTTACCCTGGAACCGGGGGCACGCAATGACGCGGCGGTTCTGCAAAGCAACGGTGGAATATGGTTTTGATCACGCGCCGGACGTTCAATAAGACCGCGGCAACCGCCGCTCTGGCCACTGCAGCAGCAGGCCTTTACCGGCCAGCGTGGGGGGCAGCCTCTGCGAAAATCGTAATCATCGGCGGCGGCCCGGGAGGCGCCAGTGTCGCCAACCGGCTGATTGCGGCGAACCCCGCGCTCGACATCACGCTGATCGAACCGAAAGAAACGTACACCACCTGCTTTTATTCCAACCTGTTCATCGGCGGGTTTAGATCGTTCCAGTCGATCACCCATTCCTATGACGGCGTGAAGAAGCGCGGCATCAAGGTCGTCACCGATAGCGCTTCGGCGATCGATACGACGACCAAGGCCGTGACCTTGACTAAGGCTGCCACGAGTATCCCTTACGACCGCCTCGTCGTCGCGCCGGGCATCGACATTAAATACGAGACGATCGAGGGGTATTCCGAAGCCGCCGCCGAGACGATGCCGCACGCCTGGATCGGGGGACAGCAGACTTGGCTGCTGAAGGAAAAGCTGCTGGCGCTGACCGACGGCGGCGTCGTCGTCATGGCCGCGCCACCCAATCCTTACCGCTGCCCGCCTGGGCCTTACGAGCGCGCGTGCATGATCGCGCACTTCCTCAAGACACGTAAGCCTAAGTCGAAACTTATCATCTTCGATGCCAAGAAAACCATCTCGAAACAGGCCGTATTCGAAGCAGCATTCCGCGATTTGTACAAAGACGTTGTCGAATTCAATCTCACCAACGAGATCGATGATTATCTCGTGACCAAGGTCAATGCGGCCACAGGCGAGGTGGGGACCAAATCTGGCCGCACGGAAAAAGCCGCGCTGGCCAATATCATTCCAGCGCAGCGCGCCGGCGCGATCGCGGCCAAGGCCGGGCTGACGGAGGGCGATTGGTGCCCGGTCAACCCGGACAACTTCACCTCGCTCAAAGCCAGGGACGTTTATGTGCTCGGCGACGCCGCGATTTCAGCCGACATGCCCAAGTCTGCATTCGCAGCGGGCAGCCAAGCCGGTGTCGTCGCGGCCGACATTCTTGCCGACCTTGCCGGTCAAGACCGCAAGCCCGGTATTTACCGCAACACCTGCTGGTCGATGATCGCGCCCGACAACAGCGCTAAGATCGGGGCTGACTACAAAGCTGGCAAGAAGGACGGCAAAGGGTTCTTGGAGGCGTCGGGCAGTTTTGTGTCAAAGCCTGAGGAGAGCTCGGAGCTGCGGCGCGAGACGTACCTGGAAAGTGCCGCGTGGTATGACGCGTTCACCGCTGACCTGTTTGGCAAGGCCGTGGGCGCTGCGCCTTCCGCCGAAAAAGAGGCGCCTTAGAGATCTGCCAAGCTGGGGGTGCAGCTCGCGTATTTCAGGCTCCGCGTGCTATCAAATCATGATTAAATGGTCGCCTTAAGCGTTAGTCCGCGACGGTGGCGGAACGCGATGGGTCGATTGTTGTTGGCTGAACCGTTTTTGTCTGGTTGACCTATACGTCAACGATGCTTATCTCCGACCTAGCCCGGGGCGTCTTAGCCGGGGAGACCCTTCGCATGCAATCGACCGACCCAAACGGGAGGCACGGCCCATGACCACTTTGCTATTCTGGCTTCTCCTCATCGCGGGTTTCATGGCGCTTAGCATGCGCCGATCGCCGATGTGGTTGTGGGCCGTGGCGGTCGGACTGTTTACGCTTGTGTGGCGCTCTGGGCTGGTGCACGCGGGACCGGGATCTCATCCTGGCTGGCTGTCGAGCATTGTGGCGTGGCTACCCTTCCTGGTCCTAGCGCTGCTCTCCATTCCAGCCATCCGGCGCGCCACGATCGTCAAGCCGGTCTACGCCAAAGTGCAAAGCATCTTGCCGAAAGTTTCAGACACCGAGGCGCAAGCATTGGAAGCGGGCACGGTCGGCTTTGACGCTGAACTGTTCTCGGGCACGCCCGATTGGAATAAGCTGAGCGCGATCCCGCCCATTCAATTGTCGGTTGAAGAGCGCGCCTTTCTAGATGGCCCGACGGACGAACTGTGCCGCATGATCAACGATTGGCAAGTGCGCCATACCAACCGCGAAATTCCGCACAACATCTGGGACTTCGTCAAGAAGAACGGCTTCCTTGGCATGTTGATCTCCAAGGATCACGGCGGGCTTGGCTTTTCAGCGCAAGCGCAATCGCTGATCTTGGGCAAAATCGCGTCGCGCTCGCCAGACGTTGTGACGATTGTGATGGTGCCAAACTCTCTGGGGCCAGGCGAGCTGATCGAAAAATACGGCACCGATCAACAGAAGCATTATTATTTGCCGCGTCTGGCTAAGGGCGACGAGGTGCCGTGCTTTTCCCTCACCGGGCCAACGTCTGGATCTGACGCGGCTACGATGCGCGATATCGGTTACGTCGCGCGCGGCACGCACGACGGCAAAGACACGCTCGGCATCAGGCTGTCGTGGGACAAGCGCTACATCACGCTTGGACCGAACGCGACCCTTGTGGGCCTCGCGTTCCGATTGTTCGATCCGCAAAACTTGCTCGGCAAGGGCGAGGACATAGGCATAACGTTAGGGCTTATTCCCGCCACTCATCCCGGCGTGAATATCGGCCGTCGGCATTTGCCGTCAGGCGCGGCGTTTCCCAACGGCCCCAACTGGGGCAATGATGTTTTCATTCCCATGGAGTGGGTCATCGGTGGCGAAAAGATGGTCGGCCAAGGCTGGCGAATGTTGATGGAGTGCCTGTCGGCCGGGCGCGCCATTTCGCTGCCGTCGTCGGCCACCGCTGGGGCCAAGACAATGCTGCGCGTGACGTCTGCTTATGCGCGCATCCGTAAACAATTCGGGCTGCCGGTGTCGCGCATGGAAGGCGTCGAAGAGCCGCTCGTGCGCATCATCGAGACGGCTTACGTCAACGAAGCGGCGCGCGGCATGACAGCAGCGATGGTTTCGCGCGGCGAAAGACCGTCCGTCATTTCGGCCCTGATGAAATACCAGACGACCGAAAAAATGCGCCGCTCGGTCAACGATGCCATGGATATCCACGGCGGCCGCGCGATTTGCGACGGGCCATCCAACTATCTGCAATCGGCATATCAGATGGTGCCGGTCGGCATTACGGTTGAAGGCGCTAATATTCTCACGCGAACGCTGATTACATTTGCGCAAGGGGCGTTGCGTTCGCATCCCTATCTTTACAAAGAAGTGCAGGCCGCCAGCGATATCGACAAGGCGCGCGGGCTTGACGCGTTCGAGCGCGCATTCGGCGGCCACATCGCGTACTCGCTGTCGAACGCGACGGGCGCTTTCTTCCACAACTTGACCGGTGGTCATTTGGCGTCGGCGCCTGATGACGCGCAAGCGATGTCGATCTGGTACCGGCAGCTGGCGCGCGCCAGCCGTTCGTTCGCCTTCCTCGCCGACCTTACCGTCGCGATGCTCGGCGGTGGGCTGAAGACGAAACAGAAAATTACCGGCCGCATGGCGGACGCTCTGTCTGAACTCTACATGCTGTCGGCAGTGTTGAAGCGTTACAACGACGACGGCCGCCCCGACGGCGATCATGCCATCGTCGAACTTGCCGCGCGCAATGGCCTGCACCGCTTCCAAGAGGCAATAGCCGGGGTCATCGACAATTTCCCTGTCACGGCCGCCCGGCCGCTGATGCGCCTAGTGGTTTTCCCGCTGGGTCGGCGTCTCAAACCCGCACCCGATCTACTCGGCCGTGCCGTTGCCCGCCACGTGCTGGAACCAGGCCAAGCGCGCGACCGGCTGACGCGGGATATCTTTATATCCAAGAACGTCAACGATCCGACCGGGCTGTTGGAAGTCACATTAGAAAAAGTTATCGCGGCCGAACCCGTCGAAAAGAAGCTCGAGAAAGCTATCCGCGATGGCGTCGTGCGCCGCTATCACGGTGTCGACTGGTTCGCCGACGCCGTCGCCAAAAGCGTCCTGACCGAGGCTGAAGCCGCACAACTGAAAGAAGTAGAAGAGTTGGTCGCCCGCGTCATCGCGGTGGACCACTTCGATCCAGCAGAACTCAAACCACATTACGTTGAGCTCGGACACAACACCCGCGGGCGCGATACGCTCGCCGCCGAGTAGACCCTAAAGCACGTGAGGCAAGCCATGGCTGACATGATGACGGCGCTCAAAGACTGGAAATTTTCAATCGATGGCGAGGGCATCGCCTGGGCCATTTTCGATCGCGAGGGCGAGAGCGCCAATGCGCTCGGCAAGCGGCCGATCGAAGAGTTGGCCGCGATCGTCGCCAAGGTCGAGACGGATGCGCGAGCGGGTACCGTCAAGGGCCTTGTTCTCATGTCAGGCAAGGAGAAAACGTATATCGTTGGGGCTGACATCCGCGAGTTTGAAAACTTCACCAGCGAAGCCAACGTTATCGAAAGCTTGGCACCGGTGAACGCAATGCTCGACCGCATCGAGCGGCTGCCAATTCCCGTCGTCGCGGCAATCCACGGCGTGTGCGTCGGCGGCGGCTTAGAGCTCATCCTGGCCTGCCACTACCGCATCGCCACGCGCGACGACGCAACCCGCGTCGGTTTCCCCGAGGTTAAGCTCGGAATTTTTCCAGGCTTCAACGGCACCGCGCGTTCGATCCGGCAAGTCGGCCCGGTCGCTGCCATGCAGAACATGCTGACCGGCGGCATGATCCGCGCGAGCGCCGCCAAGGGGCTCGGTTTCTTCGATCAGCTCGTCAACAGTCCGGGCGAATTGCGCTGGGCGGCGCGCAAGGCGGTGCTGCAAAATCGCAAATCGGTGCCCGCCGGCGTCACCAAAGCGTTGCTGACGAAATGGCCGGTGCGAGGGTTGCTGGCTAAAAAAATGCGCGATGAAGCGTCAAAGAAGGCGCGGCCGGATCATTATCCAGCGCCCTTCCGTCTGATCGACTTATTCGAAGAGCATGGCGGCAATCTCGACGCCATGAAAGCGGCGGAAACGAAAGCTTTTGCGCCGTTGATGGTGTCTGATACGTCGCGCAATTTACGCCGCGTATTCCGGCTGACGGAACTTCTGAAGGCGCAAGCCCCCAAGGGCCTCAAGTGGCGGCCAACCCGTGTCCACGTCATTGGCGCGGGCACTATGGGCGCCGATATCGCCGGCGTATGCGTTGCGGCGGGCATGGAAGTGACGCTGCAGGATATTTCGCCAGAGCAATTGGAAAAAGGCATCGCGGGGCAGAGCCGCTTGTTTTCTAAAAAGTTCAAGACCAAGCCTTTGAAGAATGCCGCCAAGACACGGCTGATTGCCGATCCGGAAGGCAAAGGCATCGCGCGCGCCGACGTCATCATCGAAGCGATCATTGAAAGGCTCGACATTAAACAGAAGCTGTTCGCCGATCTCGAATCCAAGATTAAACCCGGCGCCGTTCTGGCAACGAACACGTCATCGCTCAAGCTTTCCGACATTGCGCAGGCATTGAAAGATCCTGGCCGTCTCATCGGTCTGCACTTCTTCTCGCCCGTGCCCCAGATGCCGCTCGTCGAAGTCGTCAAGGGAGCAGCAACCCGCGATGAAGAGGTCAAGAAGGGTGCCTCGTTCGTCACCGCAATCGATAAATTCCCTCTGATCACCAAGGACGTGCCGGGCTTTCTCGTAAACAAAGTTCTGACCCCCTACATGTTTGCGGCCATGGCCCGCCTTGAGCAAGGCGAGGACAAGGAAAAAATCGATGAAGCCGTGCGCGCGTTCGGGATGCCGATGGGGCCGATCGAACTTGCCGACAACGTCGGCTTAGACGTGTGCGCGCACGTCGCCAAAATTCTCGGCCAGTCGAGCGATGGATCAAGGCTGCAGCGGCTCGTCGAATCTGGCCGTCTCGGCAAGAAAACGGGCGAGGGTTTTTACATCTGGAAAGATGGCAAGCCGGTAAAATCGGGCGTGCAATATTCCAAGAGCGACCTCGACAAACTCGGTCGTGAGATCATGGAGCCGATGATCGCCGAAGCACAAAAGTCGCTCGATGAGGGCGTTGTCGAAAGCGCCGATCTCGTCGATGCAGGCATGATCTTCGGCACCGGCTTTGCGCCGTTCCGGGGCGGCCCTTTGCACTATAAGTCTTCTCAAGCGAGCGGCCCCACGACGTCCACCGGCCAGCGTGCGGCGGCCGAATAAGTGGCTTTGCGACACAATAACTAAAGGCAAATTCCTATGACCAACACACTTCGCAAAGTCGCAATCCTCGGCGGCACGCGCATTCCCTTTTGCCGCTCGAACACGCTTTACGCAGACCTGTCCAACCAGGACATGATGGCGGCCGCCATGAACGGCCTCGTCGATAAGTTCGGCCTGAAGGGCGTGCACGTCGATGAAGTCGTAGGCGGCGCTGTCGTGACCCACAGCCGTGATTTCAACCTGGCGCGCGAGGCGGTTCTGTCGACCAAACTCGCGCCATCGACGCCCGGCATCACGCTGATGCAGGCCTGCGGTACCAGTCTCCAGGCCGCGATGGGATCGGCCGCCAAAATCGCGGTCGGCGAAATCGATAGCGCCATCGCCATGGGGTCGGATACGACGTCGGACGCGCCCATCGTGTTTTCGAAAAAGTTTTCACAGCGCCTCGTCAAAGTCGGCCAGCAAAAGACGCCGATGGACAAGTTCAAAAGCTTCAAAGGATTTTCGGCGGGCGAATTGATGCCGCAGCCCCCGACCGTGAATGAGCCGCGCACCGGTTTATCGATGGGCCAGCACTGCGAGCTGATGGCGCAGGAATGGAAAATATCGCGCGCCGACCAGGATCTGCTCGCATTTGAGAGCCACAAAAAAGCGGCCGAAGCTTATGCGTCTGGCTACATGGACGATCTGATCGTGCCATGCGCTGGCGTCTATCGCGACAACAACCTGCGCGAAGATATTGCGCTGGAGAAGCTCGCAACTTTGAAGCCCGCGTTCGAGAAATCAGCGCGCGGCACGTTGACAGCTGCCAACTCGACACCTCTGACCGATGGCGCGTCGTCGGTGCTGCTGGCGTCGGAAGATTGGGCCAAGCAGCGCGGCCTGCCGGTGCTTGCCTACCTGACCTACGCCCAGCATGCGGCCAATAACTTCGTCGCGGGCGAGGGTCTGCTGATGGCGCCGACGATTGCGGTTTCAAAAATGCTGGATCGCGCCGGGCTGACGCTGCAGGATTTCGATTTCTACGAAATTCACGAAGCGTTCGCCGCCCAAGTGTTGTGCACCTTGAAGGCCTGGGAAGACGCCGACTATTGCCGGGTGCATTTGGGCAAGGATAAGCCGCTGGGCTCGATCGATCGCGCCAAGCTCAATGTCAAGGGATCGTCGCTCGCCTTCGGTCATCCGTTTGCCGCCACCGGCGGGCGCATCGTTGCCAACTTGGCCAAGTTGCTGTCGCAGAAACCCGGCCGCGGTTTGATTTCCGTTTGCACGGCGGGCGGCATGGGGGTCACCGCGATCTTGGAAAGTGCGCAACGCTAAATAGGTGCGCCGCGCGACTAGCGGCCGCTTTTCAATTGAATGTTGCAGCGCTTGGCGATGTCTTCAAGCTCGGCGATGGCGCGCTCGGTGTCCAAGTGCTTGGCTTTGAGATCGGCAATTGCCGCGTTGACCTTATCGAGCAGCATTTGCGTTTGGGCGAGCTGGCCGGGGTCGGCATCGTACAGCGCCAGATATTGCGCGACATCTTCGACGGTAAACCCGAGAT
Source organism: Hyphomicrobium sp. (assembly GCA_031367425.1). Taxonomy (GTDB): domain Bacteria; phylum Pseudomonadota; class Alphaproteobacteria; order Rhizobiales; family Hyphomicrobiaceae; genus Hyphomicrobium_B. The sequence goes on along the minus strand of JANLPU010000047.1, from coordinate 7,300 downwards.
TGCGACCGCGCAAAATCAGCATCAGCCGGGCGCGATCGCGTTTCGAGTACTGTCGGCTGGTGCCGAGGCGCTCCGGCGAGATCAGCCCGCGGCTCTCGTAGAAACGGATCGTGCGGGTAGTGATCGAGAACTCTTTGGCAAGTTCAGAAATGCTGAAAGCCGTCGCGCGGGTTTTCTCTAGGCCCGCAACTTCCGCGCCACCGTCGCCGGATTTGCGACGCATCGTCATCCTTTGTCAGCGCGTTTGGCCTCTTCCGCCGCCAGCTCTTTTTTGGAAAGTTTGCCGATCATCGTTTTCGGCAAGGTGTCGCGGAATTCGATTTGGGCTGGCAGCTCGATTTTGGAAATTTTCGTCTCAAGGTGTTTCATGATTTCCGCCTTGGTGGCGGTCATGCCGGCTTTCAATTTGATGAATGCCTTGGGCGCTTCGCCGCGATAGCTGTCTTTGATGCCGATAACGGTGACCTCTTCCACCGCTGCAAGCTCGTAAATCGCTTCTTCGATGCGGCGCGGATAGACGTTGTAGCCAGAGCAAATAATCAGGTCCTTGATGCGGTCGACGATGGCGAAAAAGCCGTGTTCATCCATCACGGCGACGTCCCCAGTGCGCAGAAAATCGCCGACGAACTGGTTGGCGGTCTCGTCTGGTTTATTCCAGTAGCCCTTCATCACTTGCGGACCTTTGACGCAAAGTTCGCCGCGTTCGCCTCGGGCTACTTCTTTGGTTGGATCGGAAATATCGCGCAACGAGACGATCGTCTGCGGCAACGGCGGCCCGATCGAGCCTGGCACCACAGGGCCACCGATGGGGTTACACGTCACCACTGGCGAGGCTTCCGACAAACCATAGCCTTCGACGACGCTGCAGCCGGTCAACTGCTCGAACTTCAGTTTCACTTCTAATGGCAGCGGCGCCCCGCCAGAGATGCAAAACCGCAGCGACGAGACATTGAAATTCTTCAGTTTGGGATGATTCATGATGGCCATGAATATCGTCGGCACGGCCGGCATCATGGTCGGCTTTTCGCGATCGATGAGCTTGAGCGCTTCGTTCAGTTCAAAGCGCGGCAACATGACGATTTTGGCCGCCTTAGCGATGCCGACGTTCATCACCACGGTCATGGCAAACACATGGAAGAACGGCAAGATGCCAAGGATCGTCTCTTTGCCCTGCTTGAGATCTGAAGCCCAAGTCGCGATCTGGATGGTGTTGGCATGGAGATTGGCGTGCGTCAGCATCGCGCCCTTAGGCGTGCCGGTCGTGCCGCCCGTATACTGCAGCACCGCGACGTCCGTGAGGGCATCGATGGCGACGGGTTTGAAGTTGTGCTTGGAGGCCGAGAGTTGGCCAGCCGGAATAATCCGGTCCTTGACGGTCGAGCCGGCGACGTTGGCGATGTCGGCGCGTTTCAGCAGCCTGAACGCGATGCTCAGCGGCAGCGGCAGCAAGGTGGCGAACGGCTGGACAATGGCGCGGGCAAGCACGCCACGCTTCAGCAGCTCCTCGACCTTGCCGAATAGCGCCTTTAAATCATGCGTGACGAGGATTTCGGTTTGGCTGTCCTTGATCTGGAACGTCAGTTCATCGAGCGTGTACAGTGGATTGAAGTTAACGACGGTGCCGCCGGCGCGCAGAATGGCGAAGTAGTAAACGATGAAAGTCGGCGTATTGGGCAGGAACAGTCCGACCTTCGTACCTTTAACCACACCTATGCTTTGGAGCCCGGCGGCGACGCGCGCGACTTCGGCGCCAAGTTGCTCGTAGGTGAGGGTGCTACCCTTGAACTTTGTGGCGATGTTAGCTGGATACTCGCGCACAGCCCTGTCCAATAAGACCCCGAGCGGCTCAGGCGGGATGACCATATTCCAATCGACGCTCGCTGGATAATGGTCGCTCCAAGGGTGGCGTTGCTCGCTACCGTTAGGCCCAGGGTGGGCTGTCATGATTTTATTGTTCCTTGATGGAAAATGCAGGCGCAACACGTCGCGCAATCTAGTCCGGGCACTGGTGCGTCGAATTGATCACGTTTGGAGCTAGAATAAGCGCTCCCCGGTGGCAATAGCACCATTGAATACAACGCAATATGATAGAGATAAAGCCGGTACCCGATCAATTCGCGGGCGCATTGGCGGCCCGAAACTTGCGGTGCGATTGCCATCTGCCCTGTGACGGTGCAAAGCTGGACTTGGGGTTCGTTTAAGGATATGTGACGGCCGAGCTTGTTGAAATCGTGGTCTTGAACTACGTAGAGGCCAAGCAAAACTAGCCTTCCGCGGCCGTCTGCGAAGGCAGGAGATTGATATGGACGAAGTAGCTACTAAGATTATCGACATCCTCAAGAAGCATATGAAAGAACCGCGCGATGATATTTCGCGGGAAACGGCTCTGACCGATTTGAAGATCGAATCCCTCGATCTTGCAATGATCGTTTTTGACATCGAAGACAGTTTTGGCATTGAAATTCCTTACAACGCCAACGAAGACGTTGAAGACTTCAAAACTGTCGGATCGGTCGTCGACCGCGTCAAATCTTTGATGGCTGCCAAAGGCGCATCCGCAGCCAAGGCGTAACGGCAAAAGCTGGCCGACGTTCGACGGCTGGCTGTTTCTCATGCCTCGGCTAGGTCCGGTTGTCACCGGGTAATGCCGCGGCCAAGCTCATAGGACATGTAAAGCGTATGACCAAAGCGGGCGGCGCGCGCCGCGTTGTGGTAACCGGAACGGGCGTTGTAACGCCGATCGGCACAACCGTGGACGAGTTTTGGGATAGCATTCGCCACGGCCGTAGCGCGGTGTCCGAGCTGAGCGGATTTCCCCTCGAAGACCTGAAAATTCTGATTGCCGCTCAGATCAAAAATTTCGACCAGAAAGCGCGCCTCAAACACTTCAAGCGCGACCGCCTCATTTCGCTGGCCGACCGCTACTCGTGGTTCGCGGCGGTGGCGGCCGACGAGGCCGTGCGTCAGGCGGGTCTCGAAATCCCCTTCACAGCGCCCTATCGGGCCGCGTGCATCGTGGGATCGGGCGCTGGCGGTCTGACGACGATGGAAACCGCCTATCGCGATATCTTTCTGCACAATAAGCGGGCCACCCATCCGCTGACGCTGTTGCGCATTATCGGATCATCGGCCGCTGCGCATATCGGCATCGAATTCGGCGTCAAAGGGCCAACATTTGCCACCTGTTCGGCATGTTCGACGGCGACGCACGCCATCGGCATCGCGCGCGATTACATCCGCGACGGCGTTGTCGATGTGGCGATTGCTGGCGCCTCCGAAAGCGTCATCAGCTATGGCACGATGAAAGCTTGGCAGGCCCTCCACGTTCTGTCGCCTGAAGGCTGCTTCCCATTCGCCAAAAAGCGTAACGGCACCGTGTTGGCCGATGGCGCTGGCATCCTGGTTCTGGAAAGCCTCGACCATGCGCGCGCCCGCGGCGCCACGATCCTGGCTGAGTTGTCTGGCTATGGCATGGCGTCCGACAGCCAAGACATGGTCAAGCCGACCGTCGAGGGCCCGAGCGTCGCCATGAAGATGGCGCTCGACGATGCCGGTCTCAACCCCGAAGACATTGATTATCTCAACGCTCACGGCACGGCGACGACCGATAACGACATCAACGAAACGAAAGCCATCAAAAACGTATTTGGCAGCCACGCTTATAAACTGGCGATTTCCTCGACCAAATCGATGACGGGCCACCCGCTCGGCGCTGGCGGGGCAATCGAAGCCATCGCTTGCATCAAGGCGATGCAGGACAATTGGGCGCCGCCTACAATTGGCTTGGATGAGCCGGGCGACGAATGCGATCTCGACTACGTGCCAAATGTTGGCCGTAGCATGAAGGTCAAGAATACGATGACTAACAGCTTCGCGTTCGGTGGCCTCAACGCGGTCTTGGTATTCACCTCGCCGCCAGCCGTTTAAGCGGCGGCTCGCCGGTCGCTCTGTCGCGCTTTCGTTGCATTTCAGCCGCTAGCAATTTAGCTGCCGTCTCGACTATCGGCTGCAACTCATTGTAACGGGTCGGCGAATAGATCCTCGAGAAACCCTCTTGAAGCGCGGCGCCGCCGGTGAGAGAGTATCCTCGCGGTCAGTCCAGCTCATCGGGGCGGATCGATGCGACTGCGTTCTAGTTCTCAAGGTAGCACGATGCGTCAGGTATTGATCCGTGCGGGACATGTCGCCGTGCGCGCGCGCCTTCTCGAAACGCCCACCGCTGAGCGAATTTGGGCAGCGCTGCCCATTCATGCGTCGGCCCAAACCTGGGGGGCGGAGGTTTATTTTCCCGCTCCCATATCGTCGCAACGCGAGCCCGGCGCGCGCGAGGTGATCACGGCTGGGGAGATTGCCTACTGGCCTGACGGCGATGCCATCGCGATTGGATTTGGCCCAACGCCGGTGTCGCGCACCAAAAGCGAGATCAGGTTGGCGAGCCCGTGCAACGTTTGGGCACACGCGATCGACGATGTCCGCCAATTCAAGGCCGTGCACCCCGGCGAGCAGATTTCCATTCACGAAGTCGAAAGCTGAACGCGCTGGTCTTGCCGACGACGTTCGATTTAGTTCAAAGCTGCGAAACCTGCTTTTGATTAACTGCATTAACATACTTTTTTACCCCGGCGAACACATTCGGATTTGCCGATGCGCACTTAATCCGGAGCAGCTGCATACGCTCATCGGTGATCCGCAGTTCGTTTCCCGTGAGCAAGATATTGAACGATTGAATGCTGCCATGACTATTCGCCGACTTTGAAGGGTTGAACGCAAACCCTGACTTGACGGCCGCGTCATCTAATAACGTCATGAAAGTTTCTATCGCTTCTGTGCTCGGTGCGGAGACGATCATATCGTCAACATATACACTAGCGCGAACCCCATAGTTTCCGGCGCTGACGAGGAAGCGACCCAGTAGACTGTGCTCAAGTGCTAGCGTGGCGAGAAGTGTCGACTGGACATACCCGAAGGGAAGACAGCGGCGGCCGCCAATATCGACAACTGAATCCGAGGCCATGTCGAAGGCCTGCCGATGTCCAAAACCTATCCGTCTGAGAGACCTCGCGATCTTGGTACGTGTTACCGCCCCATAAAACGCTTTCAGGTCTCTGCTCGCGAGTTCCGCGTTACCGCAATGTACTCGGAGGCATGTCAAATGCCCTCCTGCGCGTCGAAGGTGAAAAAAGACTCGATTGGGTTTCCAGCGGCACGATACAGCCGTGCAAATTTCAAGTCCACGCGTCCGACAAGCTGATGTCGGCACGTACACCATTTTACCGGGTTTGATCTCAAATTTTGTACTGTAGTTTCGGCTTTGTAACATAGTTGACGACCTGGATCACAAGATCGACCAGCTCAATGAATAAGCGCAGTACGCGCAAAATCATTGGACCGTGCTTGCGACCCAGGCGCTTGAGATTTGCCATAGGCACCTCCATAAGCGTCCCTGGCTGCCCTGCACTTACGTGCGTGTCGCCAACCAAAACACGTGGATGCGCAATGCATTCAACGTCGCAATCCCGAGCGCAAGCAATCAAAGTATTTAACGTGCCAGCGTCAGGTCTTCGCCAGGGAATAATCAGCTTGCGTGATTCGCAATCTTCAGTCGCGCATAATAAAATTCAAACTTGCACAGCGTTCTCTTAAGTTGCGATTTACGCAGATGTCCCCGATGGGGTCGCGTACGTATCGATTGGCATTCGACTCTCGGCGGACCAGCCCCATCACTGAGTGCAGTCGCGACGGGTTATCGACCACTGCTTGCGGCCTGGAAAACTCCATTTGCAACTTGTCGGAATGTTGCTTTGATATCGGCAAATTCCTGTTGATTGATACCGTATGCAATAAGCACCCAGCTGCGCAGTTCCTTTACTTGTAAGCTGGCCGAGGGCGAGGAAACTGCCGCTGCGAACTGATCACAAATTTCGAAGAGTTGACGCAAGGCTTGAGCATTCTCCGCGGGCTTATGCAAAGCGACCAAGCGGAAAACCTCATCCCGAAGATGGCCAATGCGCAGCAGTTCATTGAGGTCGTCCATTGGAGTTCCACCTACAATCGATGTTTCAATACTGACAAAAAATAAGCCCGCTCATCCGCCCCGGTTGCGGTCCAAGTTGCAATTTTCGCTCAACGCGTGACGCTTTTTCAATGATTTATTGGTGGGCCCGGAGGGAATTGAACCCCCAACCAGACGGTTATGAGCCGCCAGCTCTAACCATTGAGCTACGGGCCCCACCCGGCATGAGAGCCGGCGCCCCTCATAACAGAATTCTTTTTCCCATCCAAACACCAATCCGCCGTGTTTTTTCCTCCAACGTCGGTTACCTGCCGGCAACCGCTCAATCGAGGAGAAACGGATATGACGCTCAACATACGCCAATTGGCAGCTTTTGCTGCCGGCAGTTGGCTCTTGGCGCTATCACCTGCCGCAGCCACTGAGGAGAAAACGATGGAACGCACGATCACGGTTTCGGCTTCGGGTAGCGTCACGGCCGAGCCCGATCAGGCGCGCATTAATACGGGCGTGGTCAGCGAGGCTGCAACCGCCATCGAAGCGCTCAACAAAAATACCGAGGCGATGAAAAAAGTCGTCGCCGAATTGAAAGCCAAGGGCGTCGAGGCCAAAGATATCCAAACGTCGTCATTCAACGTCGAGCCGGTCGTCGTCTATACCAAAGACGGCGCGCCTCCAAAAGTGACGGGCTACCGCGTTAACAATGAAGTCGCCGTCATGGTGCGCGACTTGGCCAAGTTAGGCGGCGTGCTCGATCAGCTGGTCAGCGTCGGTGCCAATCAAGTGCACGGGCTGTCGTTCGATGTCTCCAAAGCCGAGACCCTGAAAGACGAGGCGCGCAAGGAAGCTATAGCTAATGCTCTGCGGCGCGCGAAGTTGTTAGCGGCAGCGGGCGGAGCGGATGTTGGCGAGATCGTGCAGATCGCCGAGGACGTGACCTTTGGCGGCCCGCAACCGGTGTCGTTTTCAAAACGCGCCATGGCGGCCGAAGCCGTGCCGATCGAGCGTGGGTCGCAACAGCTTGAAGCGCGCGTGACCGCAACTTGGCGCTTAAAATAGGCGCACACCCTCTCACAATGGGGCGAGGGGCTTTTTCCCTTCTCCCCTTGGGGAGAAGGTGGTCCGTCGATGCGAAGCATCGCTTCGCGATGTGAACCGGCATGCAATTTTGACCCCCTGAGGGTTGGAATCGGCGTTCAAAATTGACCCCACCCTCGTGAACATGAAGATGCCCACTGGTGCGCGTTGCACGGGGGCTTTGCGCGGGATGGTGACGGTGGAGACGATCGG